>ONLW01000007.1 GCA_900318835.1 uncultured Bacteroidales bacterium | reverse complement strand
GCCGCTCCAGTGGATGCCGGGCAGGGCGGAGAGGGTGAGGCGCCAGCCGTGCCAGAGGTCGACGCGGAGGGTGAGCGGCACGACGACGTAGCGCGTCAGCATGCGCGAGGAGCAGTCGGCGTCGGTGCCGGCGGTGAAGGCGGCAGCATCGGGGTCGAAGAAGACCTCGGGGGTGGTGAACTTGTACTTGTCCCACTCCAGACCGAGACCTGCATAGAGTGCCACTCGCTTGGAGGTAAGCACGGGGTAGTTGAAGGTCAGAAGGATATGGTTAAAGGAGGTGCGCACGGAGGCATCATCATCGGTGCTGGCAAAGCCGTTGATACGCTCCTTGCCCCAGTTGTGGAAACCCCAGGCGAAGTCGAGATTGGGACCCCAAGCACGGCCTCTATTTATTTTCTCCTTGATTTTCTGTACAAACTCGGTTACCTCCTCTGGGTCGGAAAAGTCATAGTCGTAGAAGTCTATATTATCATCGTCTATATTCTCTTCGTCATACTTGCCTTTAATGTTTCCGGAGAAACTCTTTTCTTTTGTGACAGAAGAAAAATTCTTCATTTTCTCACGGTCGATGAAGTCATCATCCTCGGCAAAGAAAGCTTCTATCTCCTCTCGATTGAAAACAACCGGTTTGCCCGCAAAGCGGTTGGAATCGACACCTGTACCTCCGTCCTTGGTAAAAGTCAGCATGTGTTCTTCGGAAACGATGAAGTAGGGAATATCAACAATGGCATTAACGTTGTTGCTGACATTTGACGGGTCACGATCCTCGCGGTTGCCTATACACTCGACGAGAAAAACCTTCATGTGTGAAAAATCTTCAAGGTTGAAGTCGTAGGTATGCGGCTGCAATCTGCTTTTTGCGATGATATTGGCGACACCCTTTAGGGTAAGGTCCATGCGCTTGGCACTGACGGTATCGTCTATGTCGGCAAGGGTCACCTTTGAAACATCGGAGACTTTAAGCTCAAATTTGTCTGGGAAGTGGAACGTTCCTTCAAAAGCAACCTCGGACCTATTACCCACATCAAAAGAGGAGATTGTGGCAGTACACAGATGAATGCGGACAGGATGATTCCACATGTAGAAGGTCATCAAGCCGCCGTCGACACGGGTACCGGAACCATTGTTCATCACAGCATCCTCATAGCCGTTGACGGTATCGGGAACAATGATAGCCTTGCTATACCTAAAGACGAGTGTGTTCACATCTTTGGGCAGTGGATTAAGCTGTGCCTGCACCGGTATTGTGAGCGACATCACAGCCAATGCCAATAGAAATCGATTGTGTCTCATAACATTAATTATTTATTTAATTATACTTTTAATATTGTCAATCTTTTCACGTAGAGGTTCCACCACGTTCTCCTCAAGCTGGCGACTGTCGGGCAGTACACGGCTGACCATGCGGCCCAGCGGACGCTCATTAAGGCTCTCGCGGTAGGCATCGTTGGCGGCCAGCAGTACATCGCCCCAATCGGCGGAGCGGTCATAAGCAATAAGGCCAGTGGTGTAGAATGTATCCTCCTTAACCTGTTCGGTCTCGTAAACTATCAGAGTATTAACCTCGATGATGGTCTGTTCAATCTCTGGTTCAAGGCTGTCTGTAAGGGCGGCGATGGATTCTTCCTGGGGCTTTTTTATCTTATTCTCAAAGAAGTTAAGGTTTTTAGGGATCTTAGAGTCCTTAAGGTCCATAGAGTCTTTAAGGACCTTAGAGTCCTTAGAGACATTAGGGTGCTTAGTATCGACAGCCTCGGCGAGGAGCGGGGCGGGAGTTTCGAGGGTGTCCATGGTGCCCATACGGAGGGCGGGGACCATTAGGGCGGCGAGGACAGCGGCAGCGGCGCTCCAGCGAAGGAGAGCCGGCCAGAGGGGCTTTGTTTGTTGCGATGGCATCGCAACATACCGGACGCTCTCGTCGCGTTCCAGGCGCGGAGCCTCGCTGTAGAGGGCCAGCTCCTCGGCGGCCTCAGGGTGGTCGGCGAGCCAGGCTTCCACGGCTTCGCGCTCGGCGGCGGTGAGTTCGCCTTCGGCATAGCGCAGGAGCCACAGCTCGTAGTTGTTGTTATCTATTGTTGTCATATCCCAATTGTTTCAGTTGTTTTCTCATTGTTACGCGGGCACGGAAGAGGTAGACCTGCACCTGGGAGTCGCTGAGCGCGAGGGTCTTCCCTATCTCGGCGTAACTGTATCCCTCGACGTCGCGGAGCTGGAGGATGGCCCTCTGCACTTCGGGCAGCGCCTGGAGGCTGTGCTCGATGGCCTCGCGGAGGTCGAAGCGCTCGTCGGGCTGCTGCATGGTCTCCACTGTCGACTGCTCCTCGTGCATCCTCACCACCTTGCCGTGGCGCAAAGCCATCATCAGGCTGCGGTAGGCCGAACTGAGCAGGTAGCTCTTGCCTTTCTCACGCGGCACCTCGTCGCGGTGGCTCCAGAGGGCGGCCAAAGCCTCCTGCACGGCATCCTCACAGTCGGGCCTACTCGGACAGCATCGCATGGCGAAACGCAACGCATCGTCGGCCCACAGGCGCACTCCCTTGTTATATTCCTTGGCAGTCAAATGGCAGTTTTCTTGTCCCTTTACACCAAATAATTGCGCAAAGGGGGTGAAATGTTACAGCTAAAACGAAAATTTTTCAAAAAAATTATTGCCAGAAGTTTGCCAGTTTGGATATAGATTCAACATCGAAGTGCAACACCATTATGCAAAGATAGTAAAAATTTTTGTTTGGGGGAAGAAAAGTCCAAAAGTTTTCTAGGTCGGAGGTTGAGTTCGGTTTGCACAAAGAGAAGGAAGCCGTCGTTAATGGTCGAGAAATCAGTGCCGGAAGGGATGTATTGCCTGACAAGTTTGTTGGTGTTCTCGATAAGACCTTTTTCCCACGAGGAGTAAGGGTGAGTGAAATAGACCTTGATGTGCAGCATTTTGGCGATGTACTTGTGCTCGGCGAACTCTGTACCGTTGTCTGTGGTGATGGAAAGGACATGACGCTCGAAAGTCCGGAGCAATTGGACGATGACCTTGGCCACGGCCTTTGCATTCTTTCCCTTCGGGGACTTTGCCATGAGCATTTTCTTGGTGGTGCGCTCCACGATGGTGACGATGGCCCCCTTGCCGTCCTTTCCGACGATGGTGTCCAGTTCCCAGTCGCCGAAACGGGATTTGGCATCCACCACGGGAGGGCGCTCGTCAATGCTCACACGGTCCTTGATGGGGATGCGCGAACTCACAGGCCTTTTGCGATGCTTGAGGTGATGCGGCAGGTAGGTGTAGAGGGTTCCTCCGCGTTCCTTGTCCCGCCGGATAATGTGGTAAATCCACTCAACCGACACACACGACTTACCCTCACGCCTTCTGACACCGACAATAGTCTCCGGCGACCAATGCCTCTTGTGACACTGCTCGATGTCCTGCCAATCCTCTTTCGACAGTTTCCTTGGTCTCCTGGAAATCATTTTTCTCATCTCGGAGAACTGCTGCGCATCGATTGCGACATAGTGGCGGTACATGTTGGAGTTCCTTTTTATCTCCCTGCTGACGATTGATTTACTGGCATCTATCAATTCTGCGATTTCCGACAGCGACATTTTTTTCTCAGACACACAGAAATTGTGTATCTTTGCTCTTTGGTAAGGTGATTATATCTTTTCATTTGACAACACAAAAGTAGTCATTTTACCTGAGAGTACCAAATTTTGGTGCTCTTTTTTCTACTTAGTGTTGCACTTGTAACTGGAATTCAAGATTTGGCTGTTCCAAATAATATATGTACCTTTGCAAACAGAAACAACAACCAATATGGAAACTACAGTAAACGTAAGAAACACAAGGTCAAAGTCTTTGCGGAATATTGACATCCACAGAGACAGTCAGCCGTTGCAGGCCACCCCAAAGGAGAGGCTGCACTCTGTCGAAGAGTTTGTAGAGAAACTGGAACAGGCTGTCTTTCAAACAGCTTCGCACACACAACAAGCAGCTGAACATCATTTTCCATATTGAAGGAAATGTGGTGATAGTGGACAAGATATTAGTTTCGAAGATGATTATCAATTAACCCTCATGCTGCGGCAAAACGGAAATAACTCGCTGATTATTCCGCCGCCGAATGGTGGCGGTTTTTGTTTGTGGACATGGCAATATTTTCGAGGAGTTGGCGTTAAAACAACATCAAAAATATAATGACATGAAAAGAATCTTCTTCCCAATAGCATTTCTACTGATATCCATTCCGGCCATCTGTCAAAACTTTGATGGATATGTCGACCTTTCGTCTAATCAACGGATATACTACAAATTTGACAGCACTAATCAATCTATTAGCATTTGTCCACCGAACACTACCAACTGGAACACTTACGCCAAACCTTCGGGTAATCTCATCATTCCAGACAGCATTACCCATAATGGTACAGCATATCCAGTTACTATCATAGGGAATAATGCATTCGTTACTTGCAATGAACTAACATCCATCGTTATCCCCGACGCTGTTACGGCCATCGGCTCGCATGCGTTCTCTAATTGTTCTGGTTTGCCCTCGGTCAATATTCCCAATGGTATAGATTCCATCGGTGAAGGCACATTCTTTTGCTGTAGTTCCCTTGCACAAATTACCATTCCAGAAGCAGTAACATTCATTGGCAAATATGCGTTCTCATATTGCCATTGTCTATCATCCATCACCATCCCAAGTGCGGTCACTTATATTGGCAACGAGGCATTCCATTACTGTAGTGGACTAACTTCCGTCTCGTTCAATGCTGACAGTTGTACATTTGCAGGAGATTTTTCCAATTCTAACGAACCGGCGTTTTATAACCTTGGGGGGATAACAACTTTTACATTTGGCGAAAATGTTAAAGTCATTCCGAATTATCTGTGTTATGGTTTGGCGGGTTTATCTTCTGTTACAATTGGGAGTAACGTTACTTCAATTGGAGCATATTCCTTCTGGAATTGCTTTGGTTTGACCACTATTTCCATTCCCGAAAGAGTTACATCCATTGGGAACTGGGCCTTTAAAGGATGTAGTGGGTTGACCAGTGTGGCGTTCAATGCGGACAGTTGTGTCTTTGCTGGCGAAATATCACCAATCTCCCTTCCTGCTTTTTATAATCTCGGAAATATCAACAGTATCACTATTGGCGAAAACGTTAAGGTTATCCCCGCCTATTTGTGTTGTGGTCTGAATGGTCTAACGTCATTGTCCGTTCCAAGCAATGTCTCCATAATAGGCGACTATGCTCTAAAAGGCTGCACTAATATTACAGATATTTACATGAGCGGAGAGAACCCACCAACCACTTTTGACAGCACTTTCGCGAACATTCCAGCAAGCACTATCCTACATGTGACTTGCGATGCTGCTCCGGCGTATCAAAATGCCAGCCATTGGAGCCAGTTCAACATTGCTGAGGAGTTCCCTTATAACTTTAGTGCCACAAGCAACAACCAGACACACGGCACAGTACAGATACTCCACAACCCTGAATGCATCAACAATCAAGCAGAGGTACAAGCCAATTCAAGCAGCGGTTTCCATTTCGTGCGCTGGGACGATGGTGACACCAATGCACACCGATACATCGAGGTGGTGCAAGATACAACCATACAAGCCGAGTTCGCCGAGGATAGTACGGCAGGCATTGAGAATATCAACGATAATAGCATAGGTATTTACTCTTATGATGGTCGTATTGTGGTTGAGGGAACGACCGACGAGGTAAGAGTGTTTGACATGACAGGCCGCAGCGTTCGTAATGAGGCATTGACTGCGGGTGTTTATATGGTGAAAGTGGGCGAGCGGCCAGCACGAAAAGTGGTATTGATGAAATAGGCTTTTTGTCGCACTGAGAGGGAGACAATGTCGCACTGAGAACGCGACAATGGAGCTTCCGGAAGAATACCCGATTTATCAACATAAAATATTAATATCATGTCATTTATAAAGAAAATAAAACGCAAATGGAAGGGCCAAGAAAAATGGACCGTGACGACGGTAATGGGTTAAGGCCATGATATAAATGTATTGGGGCCCGCGGCGCGAAGCGCCGCGGGCCCCTTAGTGTTGTAAAAATCCAACTACTCTCGAATCCATTCAACAACTTTATCATTTACAATGTGCATAACACCTAATCCTGGAGACTCATAGTATCCATCTTCTATATAATTAGGCTGATCTGGAAATAGCTCTGGATTATAATATTTACTATCCACATTTCTTTTTGAGACTGACGACTTGTTCTGTGGTTTAGATATAGGTCTATCAATAACAAGAAGGACATCTTTTCCCTCTTGATAGATAAGCCTTTGAAACTTCCATCCCTCTTTTGCCTTTTCCAGAAGAACTGGGGACCATTCATCCAGTGTTGTGGCTATTGTATCAATCTCCCTGTCTTTATCATCTTTATCTTCTAAACACAAAATAAGAGGAGATTCTGTCCCTTTGCAGGAAGGCTTCTGATTAGCCAATGCGACAGTCATTCCTATCAAAAGATAAGCAATGATGAGAAATTTTTTTTTCATAAACTTTGATATTTTAAATATTAATCTTGAAAATACTCAAGGCTGGGTTCTCTCATTATTGCCTCCCAATCCCATTTTCATTATAATTCCCATAGGTAACGGTGTAGTAAGATTCTGGTTGTCCTGTCAACGAATTTTGGGCGCTACGATCAAATCTATCCACACGAATACAATCGTAGCCTTCTTTAACACATCGATCGAAGAACACAAAAGCATCCTCTGGATAATGGAATTTTGCAACCGTCTTATCCTTGGGCACATCTATTTTCTTTCCGTTGGCAAAAAAACCTAATATTACATCTTTCTCTACATCAACAAGCATTTCCATCTTTAGCTCTTTTTCATCATCCAATGTCCACATTGAATAATACATCACCTCATTTGATTTGTACTTGTATTCTGATTTAGTATCAGAATTCACCATGGCGTCCTCTTTACCACAAGCGACAAACAGAAGAACCACTGCAAAAAACACACTGGTTGCTTTCAGAATTTTTTTCATAAATAAAGATTTTTTTAGTGTTTAATTTGTGGACTCCTCTTCTTATAGCCATCCAACAGTTGAAGTCCATTTTCCCGCTGGAAAGCTGTGTTTGACGTCACAAATCGGATGCAAATATACACTTTTTTTTATCACCCACACGAAATCGCAGAGAAAAAAAACTAAACCAATAATAATCAACAAAATATACCGGTATTTTTTTTCAACAGAATCAATTGCGGCACAAATTTTTCTCGCATAAAAAGACACTAAAATCAAAAAAAATGAAGACCTAGGAGAATTCCTTTACAATGCTATAGGGGCCCGCGGCGCTTCGCGCCGCGGGCCCCTAAACATTTACATCAGGTGCTCCAACAGTATCTTCACTCCGAGGCCTATCAAGACAAGGCCGGCGATGATGTTGGCCGTGCGCTCCGGCACGGGAATGTTGCGCTTGCCGAGGTAGACACCCAACAGGGAGACCAATGTGGTGACGACGCCGATGGTGGCGACAATCCACAGGACGGTAGCCAGCGGATTGTCCAGTCCCAAACCGATGCCGACGGCCAGACCATCAATGCTGGTGGCAATACCCAATAAAAAATAGGTATAAATCAGCGAACGGTGGCTATCGGGAGTCTTTTCCTCAGCCACCCCTTCCTCGCCACGGATGCCGTCAAGAATCATCTTTCCACCGATGAAGGCCAGCAAGCCGAAGGCTATCCAGTGGTCGACAGCCTCGATGAAGGCGCGGGCCACGTCGCCGATGATGGCACCCGCCAGCGGGAAGGCAAACTGGCAAAATCCCAGAATCAAGGCCATGAGGAGCCCGCGGCGGTAGGTCATTTTAGTACGGAATGCGGTGGCGGCAGAGACCACCAGAGTGTCGACACAAAGTGCCAGAGACAATAGTAATGCTTCTACAAATGTCATTGTTGATTGATTTTTTCATGGGCCACCATGCCCATGGTGTGACGGAAGTTGATTTCGGAGACAAAAGTCTGCCCCCTTGCGTCGACCATCAGGTCGACACCCAACGGCCCACGGTAGCAAGGCCAGACATTGGCGGCCAGCCACGGCTCGATGCAGGAGCGGGCCTCACGGACAGGGAAGGCAGCTTCTATCTGCGTGTCGGTCCAAAGTACGTTTTCCTTGTAGACGCCGCTGCCAGTCTTGAAGTACGAATATCCAATAAAACTACCACCCATGTATTCCAATGCCACATCGGCCAGCGAAGAGGGGCTGGCTCCACTTCGGTCGCCGGCCTCTCTTCGGTTCGGCTCCGCGATGACGCAGCGCTGGCTGGCGACGGTCTTCACCAGCCAGTCGCGGTCGATGGGGGTAAGGCTGCCATGCACCCAGCGCAGTCCCCTACCCGCCCCCGACCAAGGCGCCTTGAGGACCCAGTGCTCGCTCCTTTTTAATAATAATTCCATATATTCTATAGAGCGCACCTCATGGCAGTCCTCCTGCAGGGGGAGCACGGTGGAGCGGTGCTGCAGCTCGCGGATGGTATTGATTTCCTCGTCGGATGGTAGCAGCTCGGCTGGGATGCCACGCTTCAAAAGTTCGTGCTTCACCACGGAATCCCAACCCCAGGGGATGACCTCGGTAACATCGCGGTCGAACCTCGATACGCCGTACACAGAAGAGCAGACAGCGTCGGGGTAGAGCAAAGACATGATGTTCGCGTCGTGGTGGGCGAACTCCACAGCCGACCGCGGCGGAACATAATGAGCACGACCTTTGGCCAGGCAAAGGTCGTGCTCAGGATTGAAAATGCACAGGCGCATTTTTTATTTATTCACCTGGAACTTTTTGTTACCGGTCTTGAAGAAATCGGCAATCTGGTTGGCGGCGGCGAGACCGGCGTTGATGTTGGCCTCTTCGGTCTGGGCACCCATCTTCTTGGGGGTGGCGAAGTAGCGGCCTTCAAAAGCCTTGAAGTCGGCATCGGCATCGGGCATGATGTCGGTGATGTACTTCAGGTCGGTGCGCTCGGCCATCAGCTTGAGCAGACCAGCCTCGTCGATGACTTCCTTGCGGGCGCTGTTCACGAGGATACCACCCTTGTGCATCTTGCCAACGAGGTCGTAGTTGATGCTCTGCTTGGTCTCGGCGGTAGCAGGGATGTGCAGACTGACGATGTCGCAGGTCTCGAACAGAGCCTCCTGGCTGGGAACAGCCTTGGCAATGGCGCTGGAGTTGATCTGCTCAGCGTTGAGGAAGGCATCGTAGGCATAGACATCCATACCGAAGCCCTTGGCGATGCGGGCGACATTGCGTCCCACGTTACCGAAGGCGAGGATACCCAGCTTCTTGCCCATGAGCTCGCTGCCGCTTTTGCCGTTGTAGAAGTTACGGACGGCATAGACGAGCATACCCATGACGAGTTCAGCAACGGCGTTGCTGTTCTGGCCGGGGGTGTTCATGGCGACGATCTTGCGGGCGGTGCAAGCCTCGAGGTCGAGGTTGTCGTAACCGGCACCGGCGCGGACGACAATCTTCAGATTCTTGGCGTGGTCGATGACCTCTTTGGTCACCTTGTCGGAGCGGACGATGAGAGCGTCAGCATCCTCGACGGCCTTGTAGAGGTCGTTCACGTCGGTGTATTTCTCAAGGAGGGCGAACTGGTAGCCGTTCTCCTCGACGATTTTCTTGATACCGTCAACTGCCACTTTGGCAAACGGTTTCTCTGTAGCAACTAAAACTTTCATCTTGTTGTAAATCTTTATTTCATCGGAAAATACGCAGGTAGGCTCCTTACGAAGCTTCTTCTCGAAACCTTCCCTGACATCATCTCTGATTTCCATTGCTAATCTCTTACTTGTTGGCTTTCTCGAAGTCCTGCATGCACTGGACGAGAGCCTCGACAGCCTCGATGGGGCAAGCGTTGTAGAGGCTGGCACGGAAGCCACCCACGCTGCGGTGACCCTTGATGCCGACCATGCCGCGCTCCTTGGCGAAGGCCATGAAGGCATCCTGCAGGTTCTCGCGACCCTCAGCCATCACCCAGCAGTGGTTCATGATGGAACGGTCTTCCTTCTCGGCAGTACCGCGGAACATGCTGTTGCGGTCAATCTCCTCATAGAGCATGGCGCTCTTCTTGAGGTTGATCTTGTTCATGTTCTCAACACCGCCGATGGTGTTCTTAACCCACTTCAGGGTCTCGTGCATGACGAAGATGGCACTCACGGGAGGAGTATTGAACATGGAGATGTTCTTGGCCTCTTCAGCGGCGTGGGTACGGAAGTCCACCATGGTGGGCAGCGGGTTCATGTACTGGCGGTCGGTGATCTTGCCGAGGATATCTTTGCGGACGATGTAGAAGGTAACACCGGCAGGGCCGACGTTCTTCTGGGCACCACCGTAGATGAGGCCGTACTTCTTCACATCGACGGGACGGCTCATGATGTCGGAGCTCATGTCGGCGACGAGCATCACGTTGTTGATCTCGTTGGCGGCGAAGTCCTTGCGGATCTCGGTACCGTAGATGGTGTTGTTGGTGGTGATGTGGAAATAGTCGGCGTCGGCGGGGACGGTCCAACCCTTCGGGATGTAGCTGTAGGTCTTGTCTTCGCTGGAGGCAACAATCACGGTCTCGCCGAAGTTCTTGGCCTCTTTGGCAGCCTTCTTGGCCCACACGCCGGTCTGCAGGTAAGCAGCCTTCTTGTTCAGGAGGTTGGCGGGGACATCCATGAAGCCGGTGCTGGCACCACCACCGAGGAAGAGGATCTCGTACTCAGCGGGGATGTTCAGCAACTCACGCCACAGCTGGCGGGTTTCTTCCATGGTGCGCTCCCAACCGGGAGTACGGTGAGAGATTTCAAGAAGGCCGATACCGGTGTTGTCAAAGTCGCGGATAGCGGCGATGGTGGACTCGATGGCCTCTTTCGGCAGGACGCAAGGACCTGCGTTGAAGTTATAAGCGGTTTTCATTGTTTGATTTTTGTTTTTAAGTGGTTTATATTTAATTAATTACTTGCTTTCTGCATCATTGAGACGCAACTACAAAAATAGTAAATAATTTTATATTTACAAAATAAATAAAAAAAAAGTTTTGCACAGAGATGATTTCTTTCCTGCCGATTGGAAGTCGGCGTTCCAAAACGAAACACATATCATAGAACGCCAATTTCCAGCCGACATCCCGACAAACACAAACATACGACACATAACACCCTATCAACAAACGTCTTACAAAACATTTTCATTTTTTTGAGAAAAATTTTCTTCGAGATCAAAAAACAGCTTTTCCAACCAACTGATATTCAACATCTCATAGGGACCAACACCGACCCAACACCGACCCAACACCGACCCAACACCGACCCATCTCCGACCCATCCCCTACCCATCCCCTACCATAGTGGGAGATGGTAGGTCGAAGGTAGGCCGGAGGAATGTTTCTCACCTCTCTTTCCTCCCTTCAAGAGGGGTGAAATCTGAAACGAGGAAAATATTTTTCGCCCGACAAAATATTATTAACCCACGTGCGTTATTACATATTATCATTAAACTTTAAAAACCTAGAATCATGAGAAAACATATCGTAGCAGGCAACTGGAAAATGAACTGCACCTTCAACGAGGCTGACGATCTCATCAACGGCATCATGGAACAACTTGAGAATAAAGAGCTTCCGCGCGAAACGCAACTCATTGTCTGCCCCCCGTTCCCCTATTTGGAAATGACCACCGACTATGCCAACGACTCCTATTTCATGGTTGGCGCGCAGAACGTTGCCGCTGAAGAGAAGGGAGCCTACACCGGCGAGGTGAGTGCCGAAATGCTTGAGAGCATGGAGATTGACTACTGCATCGTGGGGCACTCCGAGCGCCGCGCCTACTATGGCGAAACTGACAAGACCGTTGCCGCCAAAGTTGACCGCCTGCTGGCCCATGGTCTAAAGCCCATCGTCTGTGTCGGCGAGGTGCTCGAGGAGCGCGAAGCCGGCCGTCAGCTCGACGTGGTGAAACGTCAGGTCGAGGAGGGGCTCTTCCACCTCACCGCCGAGCAGATGAAGGAAGTGGTCATCGCCTACGAGCCCGTGTGGGCCATTGGCACCGGCAAGACCGCCACTCCCGTGCAGGCTCAGGAGATTCACACCCATATCCGCTCGCTGCTCACCGCCCAATATGGCAAAGAGTTGGCCGACGAAATCAGCATCCTCTACGGTGGCAGCTGCAAGCCCTCCAACGCCAAGGAGCTCTTCGCCTGCCCCGATATTGACGGCGGCCTTATCGGCGGCGCTTCGCTCAAGGCCGAGGATTTTGTGGCTATAGCACTGAGTTTCTAGTTTTTCTGGTAGAACTAGTAGGACTAGTATCACTAGTAAGGCTGGATGCAGTTCGAACGATTCATAGCAGGGCGGTTTATGCCGCGCAGCAAAGACGGCGGGGGCTTTTCGGGGCCCCTGTCGGTTATTGCCGTGGTCTCCATTGCGTTGGGTGTAGTGGTAATGATTATGGCCGTGAGCATCCTCGGCGGCTTCAAGGGCGAGATTGCCCAAAAAGTGGTGGGCTTCGGCAGCCACCTCACCGTGAGCAACTTCGCCTCCAATCCACTCTACCAAGAAACCCCCGTCATCGTCGACAGCGCACTGATTGACAATATCAAAGGTGTCCCAGGCGTGCGCCACCTGCAGTTTTTCGCCTCCAAAGGGGGCATGGTGAAGACCCAGGAGCAAATCTATGGCATCATGCTACGCGGCCTCAGCACGAACTACGACACTACGTTCTTCGCGGGCTGCCTTGTGGATGGCCGCCTGCCGCAATCCACTACCGACGTACTTATCTCCAGCACAATAGCAGCACGCATGCAGCTCCATGTGGGCGACAAGATGCGCACCTATTTCTGGGGCGGCGAGACCTACCGCTCACGCGCATTCACCGTCAGCGGCATCTATAACACCGATCTCACCGAGTTCGACGAGCTCTATGTCATTGGCGACCTGCGGCAAGTGCAGCGGCTAAACGACTGGGATTCAACAATGGTAGGCGGCTATGAAATTCTGGTCGACGACTTCGACCGTCTCGACGCCACCGCCTTCGACCTCCTCGGTGTGCTGCCCTACAACTACTCGCTGCAAACCATCGTCGAAGCCCACCCGGCCCTCTTCTCGTGGCTCGACCTACTGAACAGCAATATCACCCTTATTCTCATCATTATGAGCCTTGTATGTTCCGTTGCCATCGTCTCGGCACTGCTCATCATGATTTTTGAAAAAGGCCGCACCATCGGTTTGCTGAAAGCCCTCGGTGCCTCCAATGCCTCGGTGCGCCGCATTTTCCTCCTCAAAGCCTCGCGACTCATCCTCGAAGGCATCCTCATCGGTGATGCCATCGCGATATCTTTCTGCCTAGTACAGGATCGCTGGCATGTAATGAAACTCGATGCCGAGAGCTACTCGATGCCCTATGTGCCTGTCGATCTCGACCCCACCCTTTTCCTCGTCATCAGTGTGATAGCCCTCGTGGTATGCCTGTTGGCATTACTGCTGCCGGCGGCCTACATTTCGCACATCAGCCCCGCCCAATCGCTCAAAACCGACAACTAGATGAAACAGAAGCTGAAACTCATCCTCATGGCCCTGGCCATCGCTCTGGCGCTTTTCGCCCTATGGCAGGTGCAGCACATCGCCGGACAGGTACGCGAAAGCGAGGAAGCCAAGATCCGCCTGTGGGCCAACGCTATTGCCCAACGCAACCGCATGGCCGAGGTGACGCAACACTTCTTCCAGCAAGCTACTCTCGACGAGCATCGCAAGATGCGCCTCTACACCGACATACTGAGGTCGTTCAACGACCCCGACATGAGCACCGACCTCCGTTTCAGCCTCGCCTACGTCCACTACATCGTCGACTCTGCCCGTACCCCCATCATCATCACCACCTCGAAGGACTCCATCATCACTGTTCCTCAGGAACTTGCAGGGCAGAAACTCGAAGGCGAACTATTGGAAGCATTCTCGAAAAACCCGCCGTTTGAGTACCGCATTTGGGGCATGCCGATGACACTCTACTATAAAGAGTCTCTATATTATACACAGCTTCGACATGTGCTTATGGGCTTCACACGGTCATTTCTGGCCGAGATTACCAACAACTCGGTCATCGTGCCGGTCGTCATCGTCGACAGCACCCGCACACATGCCCTTGCCATCGGAAACATCGACTCCTCCGAGGTCAACAACCCAGCCAAGCTGCTACCGCGCCTCGAGAAGATGGCCGCCGTCAACGACCCCATCCAAATCACCCTGCCCGACAACAGCCATGCCTATGTCTTTTACGAGAACTCGGCCCTGATGCGCTCGCTGAGTTGGGTGCCACTCTTCTACCTCATCATCGGACTGGTACTGCTGCTGGTGGCATACTATATCTTCCGCACCACGCGCACCATGGAGCAGAACCGCATCTGGGTGGGCCTGGCCAAGGAAACCGCCCACCAGTTGGGCACGCCACTCAGCTCGCTCAGCGGATGGACTCAATACCTGCGCGGCAAGGAATTCAGCGAGGAATATGCCACTGAGGTTGAAAAGGACATCCACCGTCTGGAGACCATCACCCACCGTTTCTCCAAGATTGGTTCTGTCCCCGAACTCAAAGAGGAGAACGTAGCCGATGCCGTAGGCGCTGCCATCGATTACCTCCGCAGCCGTGCGCCGAGGAAGGTGCAATTCATCGTCTCCTTCCCCGAGGACGAGCAGTTTATCGCCCCTCTGAACAGCTACCTATTCCAGTGGGTGATTGAAAACCTGTGCAAAAACGCCATCGACGCCATGGAGGGTGCCGGCACCATCACCATCGTAGGATCGCAGGACGCCCGCAACATCTACATCGACGTCACCGACACCGGCCGTGGCATGAGTCCGTCAGTACAGAAGAGAATCTTCGACAGCGGTTTCACCACTAAGAGTCGCGGCTGGGGTCTCGGCCTGCCGCTAGCCCGCCGCATCGTCAACCAGTACCACCGCGGCCGCCTGTTTTTAAAATATTCAGTCCCCGGCCAAGGCACCACCTTCCGCATAGTGTTGCGAAAAAAATAATAGTATACGACACAATAAAGACGACATCAAGGCGTTACTGCAATATTAATTATTTTTGAATAATAATAATAGAGACAATATAAACAATGGCAAATCAAGACGATTTCTTCAAGAAAGTGGTGGCTCACGCCAAGGAATACGGATTCATCTTCCCAAGCTCGGAAATCTACGACGGCCTCGCCGCAGTCTACGACTACGGCCAACTGGGCGTAGAACTGAAAAACAATATCAAACAATACTGGTGGAAGGCCATGGTGCAGATGCACGAGAACATCGTGGGACTGGACAGTGCCATCTTCATGCATCCCCGCATCTGGAAGGCCAGCGGCCATGTGGATGCCTTCAACGATCCCCTCATCGACAACAAGGACAGCAAGAAACGCTACCGCGCCGACGTGCTCATCGAGGACCATATTGCCAAGATTGAGGAAAAGATTGAGAAGGAGTGCGAGAAGGCCCACAAGCGTTTCGGCGACGCATTCGACCGCCAGCAGTTCGTCACCACCAACGCCCGTGTGCTGGAGCACCAAAAGAAAATCGACGAGATTCACGAACGCTATGCCGACTGCATGAACCGCAACGACCTCGACGGCCTGAAGCAGCTCATCCTCGACCTGGAGATTGTCTGCCCCATCAGCGGCACCCGCAACTGGACCGACGTGCGCCAGTTCAATCTGATGTTCGCCACCAAGATGGGCTCAGTCATCGACGACAGCGACACATTATATTTAAGGCCCGAGACGGCACAGGGCATCTTCGTCAACTTCCTCAACGTGCAGAAGAGCGGACGCATGAAGATACCCTTCGGCATCGCCCAGATAGGCAAAGCTTTCCGCAACGAGATTGTCGCACGCCAGTTCATCTTTCGCATGCGCGAGTTCGAGCAGATGGAGATGCAGTTCTTCGTGCGTCCCGGAACGGAGCTCGAATGGTTCAAGCACTGGAAAGAGGAGCGCCTGCAGTGGCACCTTGCCCTCGGTATCCCGGCCGACTGCTACCGCTACCACGACCACGAGAAGCTGGCCCACTACGCCAACGCCGCTACCGACATCGAGTTCCGCTTCCCCTTCGGCTTCAAAGAGCTGGAGGGCATCCATAGCCGCACCGACTTCGACCTCTCGCGCCACAGCGAGTTCAGCGGCAAGAAACTGCAGTACTTCGACAGCGAACTGAACGAGAGCTACACGCCTTACGTCATCGAGACCTCCATCGGCGTCGACCGCACATTCCTGGCCATCTTCAGCCACTCGCTGAAGGAGGAGACCCTCGAAGATGGCAGCACCCGCATGGTGCTCAGCCTCCCCGCCAAGCTGGCACCCTACAAGGCTGCCGTGCTGCCCTTGGTGAAGAAAGACGGCCTGCCCGAAAAGGCCCGCGAGATACAGCACCTGCTGATGCCCGACATGATGGTGCAGTACGACGAGAAGGACGCCATCGGCCGCCGCTACCGTCGTCAGGATGCCATCGGCACCCCCTTCTGCATCACCGTCGACAACGACACGCTGACCGACAACGCTGTCACCGTGCGCCACCGCGACACCATGCAGCAGGAGCGAGTCAGCATCGACCAGCTGCCCGCCTACCTCAAGGCCAAATTGTAACCTATTTAGACCTACATTCTCAACATTTCAAAGAACACTTTGCGTCCGGCCGACACCCAACCTTGTCGACCGGGCGCACATATAATATTTCCATAAAGGACCATGAATTACCATAATTTATTTTGCTGGTTTAAAAATATTTCGTATCTTTGCAACTTGAAAAGCATCATAAACATGAGGACGACAGCAGACATACTGGCAGCATTGGGGCAGTTTAAATCCTATGCTACAACTCGCTATGGGATAGACCAGATTGGCGTGTTCGGTTCTGTGGCACGTGGAGAGCAAACCGACAATAGTGATGTGGATATTTTTTATTCCGGTAAAGCACTATCGTTGTTCACCCTTGATGAAATGCAATGTGAGTTGGAGAAGCTATTGGGCTGCAAGGTTGACATAGTCCGCATGCGTGATAATATGAACCCCCTGCTTCGTAGCAGAATAAAGAAGGAGGGGTGTTATGTTTGACCGAGACCTGACGCTAAACACTCTGCAACAGATAAAGACGCTTGTTGACACTATTGGCCAGCGTACTGCTGCCATTAACGACATAGATGGCTTCTTGGGTTCGCCAAGCGGTATGGTGTTGCTTGATGCAGTATGTATGAATCTCATTGCCATAGGCGAAGCTGTCAAGAACCTTGACAAAGTATCCAATGGTGAGCTGTTGCCACGATATCCACAGCTGCAATGGGGCAGTATCATGCGGATGCGTGACAAGATAGCACACCACTATTTTGAGATTGATGCCGAGGTTGTCCTTCTTACAATCAAAGAAGACATTCCATCGGTGAAAACAACCATAGAGAAGATGATAAGTGAGATGTAAAATTGAACATATTGCGAGATTTTTTTTTCCGCCGCAGGACAACAGAGCTTGCAATGTAAATTCAAACAGATAAACAAAAACCTAAAACCGATGCTTATGTAGCAGGCGAAATATTGTAAAGACATCATATTTGAGCTGACGCTCTTGTTCTCGTAATTGCGAAGTCTGGAAAACGAACCAATGGGTGAGAATAAGTAGGCGAAAGTTCACGTTTAGGCGTGAATTTCTTCCCCTTATTTACCCAAAGGTATTTCCAGACACCTGCAATTCGAATAAGGGTATTATCAATTGAAGGAGTTTGCGCCTTTCTTTATACCCCTTTCAAACACCGGCTTCCGGTTCAATGGATTATAAAAACCCAATATTGACGAAATGAAAACAAGAATCCTCCTTATCTTTTTTGCGGTCTTGATACTGACTGGCTGCACACAAACACAACTCATGGTGCATGAGAAGCAGATACGCGTCGCCGAAGCGCAAGCTGGAATTTTCACCGAGCCGATGGTGCTGGAAGTTGACTATGTTACACCTCAACAGATTTCCGATAGCACCGTGTTCCACATCTCCGACTATAATGATGACAGAGCTTTGCGTGCCGATTTGCCCGTGTTCAAGCAGGAGGCACTTGAAAGGTTCTGCTTCACAAGTCAGTTCGACATGATTGTAAACGCTACGTTCATCACCCATACAAGAAATGAGGGGAAAGAACTTCTTGTTGTTGTAAAGGGCTACGGTGTCAAGTATAAGAAACTGCGCAAAGCCACGCAAAGCGATGTTTGGATGTCTAACTTTAACAACAAGTAGCCATGCAACGTACTATACTAACAACTCTGCTTATCCTCTACTCTTTCGGCATCAGCGCGCAGGAAGTGCTGACACTGCAAGAGTCAAGAACAAGTACAACATTTAAACACCCCAAAGAGAACGGCATCTATATCCAGCCAGCTGTCTATTTGGACTTCGCACATTGGTCTCCTTTCGGTTGTGACTTGGGACTACACGGTGATGCATCATTGAGGGCTTTGTGGCAGTGCAATGATAGGTTTACTTTCGGATTGGGTGCCAATTTCTGTTTCATTTATTCGTACTCGCGTAATAGTGAATATGGCTTTAATCACAATGTAATAACCCAAGTAAACGGTCCTTTATATATTATGGGGAGATATTACTATACCAATACGAATATATGGCGTCCTTATGTTGACCTTTCAATCGGTTTTCTGCGGAATTATGCACTTATGAATGGTTACAGAAGGCATTTTATTTCATCCGACTATAACGATACATGGGAACGAGAAGGATTGTCCCGTTTCTATGCAGGAGTGTCTTTAGGCGTATCGTATAACAAATTTGATATGTCATTGACATTCGACGGTGTGCCATTCAAATACAATGAGTATAATGCCCAAACCAATAACCCAGAAACACACAAAGGACTATTGGGGCGCATAATGTTTGGTGTCGCTTACAACTTTAGGATAATCAAAACAAAGTAAAATGGTGAAAATGAGATTACGCAACAAACTCGCTATTTTTTTTCTAATAATTGTCTCCACGATTGGTTGCACAAAAACGGAATATGTCTATATTCCCCAAGAAAGTGACGGAAATGAAACCGAGACAAAATCCATAGTTGGAGTATGGCAATGGCAGATAGACTCCCTCATCTTCCTTTCATTTGACCCATGGGGCACGTATGCCTATGTTTTAGGGCAAAACCTTATGGCGTCAGGTTCATACACGTTTGATGGGTCAGCCGTTCACTTGTCCAACACAATGCACGGAGGAAAACAAGAAACTCTTACTATCACGTTTTCAGATAAAATTCCGTCAAAGATTGCCCAGATTGAAGGCTCATTATATGTTTGGGGAGCGGCAACCGGAGAATCGCATAATATAAACGTTCTACTACATGACTTTAGAAAAGTTGAGCGTCCCTATCATACTACCTTGACTGGTACAGAATATAGCCTTGGTTTGAGTGAGCCATATCGGATAAGCGGAACATGGTATGATGGACAGAGATTTATGCGATACACATCAACATGTGATGCCAAGAATATTTTGAAGATTAAGAAGAATGGCTCGTGGCAGGAACACAGCTCTACAAACCAAAAATATATCTATCGTTCCAACATAATATACCGACAAAGCTCTAAAGGGAACGGTAAAATATACACATACTCACTGGCGTATTACAATGGTAATCTGAGTGGGGAGACTGGTTATTTTGGATATGCTGGACAACCATATAATGCCATCAGCGACAATGCCCGTTGGTGGTGATATAATAAAACAGATAATTTAGAACAAACCTTTCGCCAGTCCTTCAATCTCAACGATTTTCCGATGATTGGCAACCATTCCGCCCGCAAGGTGGTGATAAGATAGATTTGGACAACCCCTTGTTCCACGTGGCAACCTTTTACCTCGTACAAGCATCAACCTTTTACCTCGTATTAGTTGATACCTTATACCTCGTACAAGCTCAATGTCAACCAGAAGGCCATCATAGCCGACGAGGGGCATTTGTAACCTCCTCCAGGTTACGGTGTCAAGTGGAGGAGGTTACGATGTCACCTGGAGGAGGTGACAATGTTACCTGGAGGAGGTGACAACAACACCCATAGTCCCTTTCCAAGAACACCCGTTTTTTTCACCCCAAAAACAGAGCCAAAACAAAAACCTAACCTTTTTAGGCTAAAAAGTTAACCTTTTTAGGGCAAAAAGCTAACCTTTTTGAAAACAGCCTTTTTTCCGACCCGATGGAGGAGGAGGACGAGGAAGTCATACATCAACGTGGACCACGACCCGACACCGGGGCCGGACGGGAGGTGATGGCTGGAGGTTATTGAAAGAAAAAAAACAACTGTGCAACGACCCATGCGGATTTGCCTGCAGGGGTTTTCTAATATATCAGCGACAGGATATCATTGATGACAGGGTTTTCTATCTTGGGGCGCTGGTCTGTTTTAGCGCCGGTGAGGAGGAGGCGGGCATCGTCGAGGGCGGCGAGGTCGAGGGCGTCGGATGCTATCTGGACGTCGGTGATGACGCCGCGGGCCTCGTCGACGGTGAGGGCAAGTTCCACCCCACCCCAGTCGAACTGGGCGGAGCGCTGGGCTGTAAAGGTGCGCCAGCGACCGTATTTCCACTCGGGGGAGGCAAAGTGGTCGTGCAGTTCTCGCACAGCGGGCAACTGCATCAGACTATCAAAGGAGACTTCCATAGCCACGCCACCATACTCGGCCTCGAAGGCCTCGCGCAAGCGCGGAGCAAGCGCCTCGGCATTAATCTCTGGGTTAAGCTCAGAGAGGTTCACCACGCGGCTGCGCACCGAGGCGACGCCGTGTTTCTGCAGCTTGGCGGGCTTGGGCTTCAGGTAACGCGCCAGGTCGTCCATATTGCCTTTGATAAGGATGGTTCCATGGTGCAGGTCGTTGACACGGCCCTTGCTGAAGGCATTGCCGCTGAACTTGCGTCCTTCCGCCAATATATCATTACGGCCCGAAAGCTCGGTATGCAGGCCGAAACTCTCCACGGCGCGCTGGATGACTGAAAACTGACGAGTCTGGTCATACAACGCCTTGGGGACGACGAAGGAGAAGTTGATGTTGCCGTCGTCGTGGTAGACGGCACCGCCGCCGGTCTTGCGACGCATCAGGTAGCCGCCGTCGGCTTCGAGAGCCTCGACGTTGCACTCGCTGAAAGGATTCTGGTTCTGTCCGATAACAACAGTACGGCGGTTACGCCAGAGATATAGCACCACCGCATCGGCGTGCTCGACAAGATAATTCTCAACGGAGATATTCCAATACGGCTCCGTCTGATTCGATACAATAAATTGCTGTTTCATTAAAACTTATAGCTAAGGGTGAAGAAGTCGGGGGCCTGCGACATGTGGTAATTGCGACGCGAGTAGGCGAAGTCGAAGCGCTTGGTGTGGATGCCGATACCAAAGGAAAGCCCACTGAAGTTGACCCCCTCAATGCCGCGCATCTCCGCACTCTGGCGATAGCTATAGCCCACACGTGCGAAGAGGGCTTTGCTGATGTTGATTTCCACTCCGACCTGTGCATGGCGCAGCAGGTTGTCGAGGAAGCCCTTTCCCCAACTCTCGGTGGTTTTCTCGCCGGTGAAGGGGTCGACAGTGGTGGTGGGGTTCAATGGGTCTTCATAGCGCAGGTCCCAGCGCTGCAGCTCATTGGCGGCAAAGAAAAAGCGGAACGGAGCCCTGGATAGTTTATAAGAGAGCTCTGCCGAAAGCTCGAACGGCAAAGATTCACGCGTACCATCGAAGGTGGAAATCTGGGCACCGATGTTGCGACCCATCACCGTGGCGGCGAAGCGGCGGTCGTCGCTGACATAACTGCCCGCCACATCGAAGGCCACAGCCATGGACGAGTAGCTCTCATAGTGTGAAAACACCGGCTTGAAGTTGGCTCCTACGGAGAAGTTGCTGTCGAGCCACATACCCCACCCCACGGTGAAAGCATAGTCGGCAGCCGAGAAAGTGCCGGTGGAGATATCCTCCTCATCGTAACCGTCGAAACGGCCGTAGTTGTTGAACCGGAAGGAGAACATCAAGGTACCCACTCGCTCGAAGTTGTGGGCATAGGACAAAGTCCCTATCATGCTCCCGCGGAAAAGGGAGACAAAACTCAACGACCCCACGCCCGCCATCTCGCGCCGAAGCAGCGACGGGTTGTCGATGCCAATGACGGGGTCGGTGTCAAAAACGGAAAGATAATCCAATCCCAGACCCGATGTGCGTGCCTGACTGCTGAGATCGAGCAGTGTCAGCGTGTTCAGACCAGCAATCTGGGCCTTGGATTGTAAAGAATAAGAAATAAGAACCACAAAGGCGCAAAGCACACGGCAGCACCTTCTTAGTTCATGGTTCTTACTTCTTAGTTTCACTTATTTTTTGTTTCTCTCGTGGCGCATGAGGTGGCTGGGCTCGAGAGCCATGCGGTCGGTCTCAAGCAGGCTGGCCACACCTTCGTCCACGCGACGCTTGGCCTGGCAGGCCTCGCAGTGGCAATCCTCGTGATACTCACGCGGCTCGGTGTAGGTGGTGATGACACCCTCGAAGTTACGCAGGATAACCTTGTCGGGACTCTGCGAGATGACGTACTGCGGCATGACGGGGGTCTTGCCGCCGCCGCCGGGAGCGTCGACCACGAATGTGGGCACAGCATAGCCGCTGGTATGGCCGCGGAGATTCTCGATAATCTCGATACCCTTGCTCACGGGGGTGCGGAAGTGTTCGAGACCCATACTGAGGTCGCACTGGTAGATATAGTACGGACGCACGCGGTTGCGCACCAGCTCGTGCATCAGTTTCTTCATCACATGCACGCAGTCGTTCACGCCGCGCAGCAACACGGTCTGGTTGCCCAGGGGGATACCGGCGTTGGCCAGACGGGCGAGGGCCTGCTCAGCCTCGGGGGTGAACTCATTGGGGTGGTTGAAGTGGGTGTTAAGCCAGATAGGATGATATTTTTTCAACATCTCGCACAACTCGGGGGTGATACGCTGCGGACAGACCACGGGGGTACGGCTGCCGAGGCGGACAATCTCCACATGCGGGATCTTGCGCAGACGGCCGATGATGTACTCCAGTTTCTCATCGCTGACCATCAGGCAGTCGCCACCGCTGAGCAGCACGTCGCGCACCTGCGGGGTCTTCTCGATGTAGGCCAGACACTTCTCGATGCGCTCGCTGGGGCTCTCGTCGTCCTTCTGTCCGGCAAAACGGCGGCGGGTGCAGTGGCGGCAGTACATGGAGCACATATCGGTGATGAGGAACAGCACACGGTCCGGATAACGGTGGGTGAGTCCGGGAGCGGGCGAATCCTCGTCCTCATGCAGCGGGTCGTTGAGGTCGGCGGGGGCGATGTTGCACTCCTCACCGGCGGGGATGGCCTGACGGCGGATGGGGTCGTACGGATCGTTGGGGTCTATCAACGAGAGGTAGTACGGAGTGATGGCCATGCGGAACTTGGCCAAAGCCTTCTTGATACCCTCGGCCTCTTCGGGAGCGAAAGTGAAATACTTGCTCAGTTCTTCATAGGTCTCAATGCGGTTCTTCACCTGCCATTTCCAATCGTTCCACTGCTCGTCGGTGACGTTCGGGAACAGCTCTTTTCTGCGGTTTACTTTCATACTATATATATTTTTTCTTCTTATATATCAATATAATAGTGCTTCATCGCACATGATTCATCGTTGCAAAGATACATAAATAAGACGACATGGCAAAATTTATTTTATTAACCGCAAAATACTGAAACACTCCGTTAGGAGTTGTCTTTTAATAGCAACCGCCATAGCCACACCTCTTCACCCTTCCGTTGCAGCCCGGGCGCAGAAACGCCGGGCTGCAACGGAAAAGATTCGTAATTGGTCTGTTCTCCTATTATTATGAAAACCCCTACGGGGTAACTATTAGGGAAGAGGCAATTTTTTACAATATAAAAATACATTTTGCGTTAATAGAATAAAAGTAACAAATGAGGACAATAGAGAAAGCCATACTGAACCGCACCACGCTGCTTGTCGGCGACAGCGCCATGGAGCGCATCGCCAACGCCCGTGTCATCATTTTCGGTGTGGGCGGCGTGGGCTCCTGGTGCGCCGAGAGCCTTGTGCGCAGCGGCATACGGAGGATGACCATCGTCGACTCCGACCGCGTCTGCATCACCAATGTCAACCGCCAGGCCATGGCCACCACCCAGACCGTGGGGCGCGTGAAAGTCGACGCCCTGAAAGAACGTCTGCTGGAAATCAACCCTGCCGCCGAAATCACTGCCATCCAGGAGATTTTCTCCGCCGATACCGCCGACAGTTTTCACCTCGAAGAATACGACTATATCATTGATGCCATCGACAGCCTGAAAGATAAAATTGAGCTCATCGTGCGCGCCACCGACAAAACCCTTGCGAAACCGAAGTTCTACAGCTCCATGGGGGCAGCCCTCAAGATGGACCCCACACAGGTGCATATCAGCGAATTCTGGCAGGTCGACGGCTGTCCCTTGGCCGCCGTGCTGCGTCGCCGCATGCGTAAGCAGAAGCGCTTCCCCGGCCGTAGATTCCAGTGTGTGTGGAGTCCCGAGGTGCTCCCAAACCTCGGCCAAGCCCGCACCTGCGGCACCTCAGCCTGCATGTGTCCCAAAAAAGGCAATGGAGAAGGCCGTGCCGACCTCGCCGACCACGAGTGGTGCACCGCCAAAGCCCAAATAAACGGCACCACAGCCCACATCACCGCCATCTACGGCTTCACCCTCGCCGGCCTCATCATCCAAGACCTCTGCAAAACTAAAAAATAGAAAAGAAGAATTGACAAAAGTAAAAGGCTGTCGCACATTGAGGCGACAGCCTTTTACTTTTTAGTTTTAACCTTTTAGTTAAAGCTTAGGCGTAGAGCTCTTCGAAGATCTTGCGCAGCTTGGGGCTCTCGCGGAGCTCCTGCAGGGTGAACTCGGCGTGGCCTTTGGTGTAGCCGTTGCCCATGATCATGTTCACGTCGCTGCCAATACCCTCGGCACCGAGGCTGGCCTTGGTGAAGCTGGTGGCCATGCTGAAGAAATAGACGATACCGTCATCCTTGGTACAGAGCACGGCGGTCATCTCCTGGTCGGGAACGTTGACGCAGTTGATGGTGACGTCGGCCATCTTGCCGTTGGTGAGCTTCTCAATCAGCTCGTAAACCTGGACGGGGGTCATGCCGGCGGCACTCTCCACGATGTCGCAGAAGCCGAGGTCCTTGATGCGCTGGGTGCTCTTGGGGCTGTTGGCGATGCCGATGACCTTACCGGTCACACCGACGCGCTTCTTGGCCTCGTAGCAGCAGAGCATACCGCTCTTGCCACCGGCGCCGAGGATGACGACAGTCTGGCCATACTGGCACAGCTTGGCGGTCTGGGCGGGAGCACCGGCCACGTCGAGGGCGCTCAGGGCGAGTTTCTCGGGCATGTCGGTCGGGATCTTGGCATAGATACCGCTCTCGAAGAGGATGGCCTTACCCTTGATGTCCACCTGGTCGACCTCGGGACGGATCTCGAGGATCTCGTCGATGCGGAGAGGAGTCAGCGAAAGGCTGACGAGGGTGGCGATGCGGTCGCCCTCTTTGAGGTCGATCTTGCCCTTCAGGGCGTCGCCAATCTTCTCCACCTTGCCGAGGAGCATGCCGCCCGAACCGGTGCGACGGTTGCGGTGCTTGCCCTGGAGCTCGACGTTGAGGAGCATCTCCTTCTTGACCTCTTCCATGATTTTCTCCTGGCTGGCACCTTCGCCGGCCTGCTGCTTGGCATAGTTGTGGATGTCGGTGAACGAAGCGCTGTCGATATTCAGGGTCTGAACGTCGATGAGGATCTCATTGTCCCAAATCTCATCCATGTTGTTGTCAAGCTTGTTGGCCGGCTGAGGGAGAACACCCTTCGGCTCGATGACGCGGTGGGTACCGTACTTGTTGCCTTTTTTCTGCATAATAATAGGTTATTTTATTGATTATTAATTAAATTAATTGACTTTTTGCATATCAATTAGAGAACAAAGATACAAAAAAAATTTCAATCCAGACGAAAAATCTATAAATTTTTATTCATTTCGTCAAATCCCCTTTTGGAGCCCTTCATACCGCGCTCTTTTTCAGCCCATCCAACCACCAACACCGTCCCATCGGCGTACCACAGCCGTATACCCCTCGTATCATCGCCATCCATGGCCGGAGATGGTACGGCGGGAATAGGGTGATTTTTTATAAAAACTGTTAATTAACATTTTTCCACTTGACAACGGAACATTTTCGGCTTATATTATATGCAGGTTAATTTCACAACGGCGAATTAAACGAATTGAACGAATGCTACGCAGGTCAATTGCTGGCGAATTCCGCTAATGCCGCTCGCTTCGCGCGGCAACTTCCGCAGGCGAGATCTGCGTAATTCGCTTGTAATTAATAAAGAACAATTCGCCTAATTCGTAGAATTCGCCGTTAAATTAAGAAAAAAAATAAGCAGTTATGGCAAAGCAAAGTTTCGGAATCAACGACGGCTACCGCGGGACCGTCGGGACTGTCATCGGTTATCAGTGGCGCGGCAAGTGGTGCCTGCGCTCGCGCCCGCGCTTTGTGCGCAACCCACGCACCCCCAAGCAGATGGCGGCGCGCGGTCTTTTCGCCCACGCCTCGCAACTGGCTTCGAGGATGCGCTCCGTACTCCGCCTCGGCATGCGCAACCAGGCCCTCAAGGCGCATCGCACCGAATGCAACCACTTCATGAGTCTCAACACACCATGTTTCTCGCTCGCCGACAACCAGTTGCATGTCGACTACGAGAACCTCCTCGTTGCCGTGGGGCCCGTGGCGCCGGTGGGATTCGCCGAACCGACGGTCGGCGAGGCGGGAATCACCTTGCCTTTCGAGAAGAATCCCCTGCACCTCAGCTCGTCGAGCGACGACGAGGTGTATCTCTACGCCTGGTGCCCGTCGCTGCAGCAGGGCACACTCTCCGCCCCCGCCTTCCGCCGCAACCGTCAGGTTTCCATCTCTTTGCCTGAAAACTGGACAGGCCTCGAAGTGCACCTCTACGGCTTCGTCACCGACTATGCCGGACGCGCCTCCGACAGCGTCTACATTGGATATTTATTCGCCGACCGATACAATATTCCCGAAAATCGCGCGTTAATAGTGGAAAACATTAGTAATAAGCACGACCATGAGACGAGCGATATTCCTTACTTTCCTACTGTTATCCAGCGGAATAGCATTGGCACAGAATACGAAGGTAGAGGTCAAAGTGACCCCCGACGGCTCCAAGGTGGCGGAATCCGGGACCCAAATATTCACCGTGATTGAGCAGAAGCCTGAGTTTCCGGGAGGCGACGAAGCCCTCTATCAGTTCCTCGCGGCCAACCTCAAGTACCCCTGCAACGACTGCGAATGCTCCGGAAAGGTATACATCACCTTCGTCATCGAGAAAGACGGCAGCGTGAGCAACGCCAGAGTGTTGCGCGACCCCTGCCCTGACCATGGATTCGGGGAAGAGGCCTTGCGTGTAGTCAACCTCATGCCCAAATGGAAACCCGGCCGCCAGCACGGCAATCCCGAGCGCGTGCAATACAATCTACCCATCAACTTCTCACTGAAATAACATCCCATGAAAGTCATCATCCTGGGTCCCGCATGGCCCTACCGTGGCGGCATCGCGGCCTTCAGCGAAAGGTTGGCGCGCCAATACCAACAGGAAGGCCACGAGGTGGAGGTGGTCACATTCACCCTCCAGTACCCCTCGTTCCTCTTCCCCGGCAAGACACAATACAGCGAAGAGCCCGCTCCCGAAGGGCTGAAGATTTGCCGCAAACTCAACGCCATCAATCCTTTCACCTGGTGGCGCACAGGTAGATACATCAAACGGCAGAAGCCCGACTTGCTGGTCACCCCCTTCTGGCTGCCCTTCATGGCACCGGCTTTGGGTTCAGCCTGCCGCGTGGCCAAGCGCAAGGGGATGAAACGCGTGGCCATCCTCCACAACCTCATTCCCCACGAGCACCGGCCGGGCGACAAGCAATTCTCGCGATTCTTCGTGGGCTCCAACGACGGTTTTGTCACCCTCAGCAAATCGGTTCTTGAGGAACTCAACCTCTTCGACCCCAATGGATTGAAGCCACGCCTATTCAGTCCACATCCCCTCTACGACCAATACGGTGACACCCTCAGCCGCAAAGAGGCTCTCGACCTCATCGGCCTGCGCGAGAGCCAACGCTACGTGCTCTTTTTCGGCTTCATCCGCGAATACAAGGGCCTCGACCTGCTGCTCGACGCCATGGCCGACGAACGCATGTCGCGCCTGGGAGTGAAACTCATCGTGGCCGGCGAGTTCTACGGCGACCCCAAGCCCTATCAGGAGCAGATTGCCCGCCTCGACATCGGCGACCGCGTGGTGATGCACACCGACTTTATCCCCGACCATGAGGTGAACCGCTACTTCTGCGCCTCCGACCTCGTCGCGCAACCCTACAAGACCGCCACACAGAGCGGCGTAAGCCAGATAGCCTACCACTTCGAAAAGCCCATGGTAGTTACCCGCGTGGGTGGTCTGCCCGAGATTGTACCCAACGAAAAAGCCGGTTTTGTGGTGGAGCCCAACGCACAGCATATCGCCGACGCCATCGTACGCTACTTTGAGGAGGATTGGCAAGAACGCCTCACAGAAGGCTGCCGCATCGAGAAACAGAAATACGGCTGGGACAAGATGACCTCCGCCATCGCCTCACTGTAGGCGCACGCGAGGATCAAGGAGGCCATAGACAAGGTCAGTGAGGATATTGATTATCACCAACAAGACACAAATGAATAGGATGGTTCCCATGACAACGGGGAAGTCATAGGTATCGAGGGCGTCGACAATCACCACGCCCATCCCCTTCCAATCGAAGACATACTCCACGAAAACGGCACCAGCCAGCAATCCTGCCAGCCATCCCGAGGCCGATGTAACCACGGGGTTGAGGGCGTTGCGCAAGGCATGGTGTACCACCACACGGCGATGGCTGAGGCCTTTGGCGCGCGCGGTACGTATATAATCCTGACTCAGGGCCTCGAGCATCGAGTTCTTGGTGAGCTGCGTGAGCGTAGCCAAAGGGCGGATGCCAAGGGTGAGAGCGGGAAGGATAAGATTCTTAAGGTCAAGGTATTCACCCTCACCATAGTCATCGACGGTGAAAAGGTTGCCAAACATATTGAGGTGCGTCCAGTCAGCCAGTACATAGGCGAAGAACCAGGCAATGAGGATGGCAGCGAAGAACGATGGCAGCGACATACCAAGGGTGCTGAGGACAAGTGTTGTGCGGTCTATCCACGTGTCTTTGTGCAGGGCACAGATGACGCCCAGCGTGATGCCCACCACCAACGCAAAAAACATGGCCACAAGGGCAAGCACGGCGGTCTGGGGGAAAGCCGTGGCAATAATCTCACTCACACGGCGCTGGCTTTGGTAGCTGCGACGCAGATAGGGCGCTTTGACGACAAGCGAGGTGGAGCCCAGCTTGAGAAGCGTGGCGTAATGGTATTTGTCGGGCGAGAGATAGAAGAAACTCTGCGGGTCGGTGTTGTTATGAAACGAAAGTGGCGAGAGGTCGTTGAGGTAGCCTGCAAACTGCGTCATCAGGGGCTTGTCAAGTCCGAGGTCGCGGTTGATGACCTCAATACTCTCAGCATCGGCATGCTGGCCGAGCATCATGCGCGCAGGATCTCCTGGCAGGATGTTGAAGAGAAAAAACACCAGCGTAACGACTCCCAGCAGCACCAGGAATCCATACAACAGCCGTTTTCCCACATAGCGCAGCATACTTACCTCAGTCCGTGGACAACACTTTTCTTGGCAACAAAATCTTTCAAATAAAAAGGTTCGAAGTAGGCCACATCTTCGGTCTGCCCGGCCTTCAGTTTGGCCTCGGCGAGTTGAAGCATTCCTTCAGCCGAAAGGCGGAAAGTGCTATCATAATGTGCATTGGGATGAATTCCAAGGAGGTCGCGTGTCTTCTCGGCACCGTCGCCGATGAACATCACCTCTCCCCCATCAAGGTAAGAGGTGAAAAGTGAAAGGTGAGAGGCGTCGTCAAGGATATCGGCATGGGTGTCACGGAGTATTTCCATTTCACCTTTTACTATCATGGTGTAGCACTCCATGCGGCGGGCGTCAATCATGGGGCAGATAAGGCCCTTGTATTCTGGATGCTTAAGGCTGTAGAGTGCAGCCATGGAGAGCAGTGTGGGCACCGAAATAAGCGGAATGCCGAGGGCGTAACAAAAACCTTTGGCAGTGCTCACACCGATGCGGAGGCCCGTGTAGCTGCCAGGACCGGCAGAAACGCAGACAGCGTCAAGGTCGCGCGGCTGCAAGTAGCTCTCTTTCAACACCTCGTCAATAAATACCGAGAGGCGAGTGGAATGCGCGTTGGGGGTATCGCTGTCGCGGCGCACGGCAATACGGCCGTCGAGGGCCAGCGCCACGGAGCATATCTGGGTAGCTGTTTCTATCAGAAGTATTTTCATCGCATGTCAATTACTTCGGCCTCGGGGTGTTGCTCGGGGTTGAACTTGAAGGCACCCTTGATGGGAATAAACTTGAGTTTGGAGAAATCGTATATCTCGCGGCTGGAGTCGTATTTCTGCACCTCCATGCGCTTGAGCACGCCCGACTCCTCGTCGATGAAGAGGCGTATCTTGTGGTAGCTCTGCGCCGAACGCGGCTGGAGGTCGATGATGGCAGTACCGTCGTCCTCGGTGCGGATATACTTGGCGCGGAAGTTCTTGGCGTAGTTTACGATGAGGCGGCCGGGGTTGAGGAGGTCTATCTCGCTGTCGGGCGGCATATTATTGATGACAATCTCCTTGGCCGTCTTGTTCCACTGCCATACGGTGGTGCCGTCGCACCATATTTCCATGCCATCGGTCGTGAGATGGTATTTGCCTTTCCAGTAGACAATCTCGGCGGTGTACTTGCCGGTCTGCTTCTTCTCACTGTCGAGCAAGGTGAGGGTCACGCTGCCCTTGACGCTTTGCAACTTCTTGGCAGCCTTGCCCAGCACCTCGGTGGCATTCTCGTCGAGGCGACCTTGCGAGTTATGCGTAATCTGAGCCTGGACACCGCTTATAAACCCTATAAGGCCTATAAGGCCTATAAGTAACTTTTTCATAATCAATGAAGATTAACACCGATAATGTTCATAAACTCCTCGCGGGTCTTGGGGTCTTTCATGAAGGCGCCGGTGAAGTCGGAGGTGGTGGTGACGCTGTTCTGCTTCTGCACGCCGCGCATGGACATGCACATGTGCTGCGCCTCGATGACCACAGCCACGCCGAGGGGGTTGAGGACATTCTGGATGCAGTCCTTGATTTGCTTGGTGAGACGTTCCTGCACCTGCAGACGGCGGGCGAAGGCATCCACCACACGCGGTATCTTACTCAGACCCACAATAGTACCGTTGGGGATGTAGGCCACGTGGGCCTTGCCGACGAAAGGCACCATGTGGTGCTCGCAGAGCGAATAGAGCTCGATATCCTTCACTACGACCATCTGTTTGTAATCCTCATGGAACATGGCCGAGCGGAGGATTTCCTCGGGGTTGAGGTCGTAGCCGTTGGTGAAGAAAAGCATGGCCTTGGCGATACGTTCCGGACTCTTCAACAGTCCCTCGCGCTCAGGGTCTTCTCCCAGGAGTTTGATGATAGCTTTGTAGTGTTCAGCCATCTCGCTGACACACGCTTCGTCGTATTTGTCTATTTTCTGGTATCCTAATTCCATTTCATTTTTCATTTTAGTATATAATAACGCAAAAAACTTGCCCAAAGTATATTCTGGGCATATTATTTTTTTACCCCATCCAACATACCAACACCCTACCCTCACCCTATCATCTCCGACCATCGTCGGGGATGGTCGGGGAATGGTACGTCGCTGGTACGGTTTTAGGACGGTGTTGGTCTCTAGAGCATACTAAAAATCAACCGATTACAAGTATCGGTTTTGTGAGGTTATTCCACTTCCAGTAAAAGTCCCTTAAGATACTCACCCTCAGGGTGATGGATGGAGACGGGATGGTCCATCGCATGGGGGAGCTGGCGGACGATGCGGACACGACGGCCAGCATTCATAGCCGAGGTGAAGACCATGGTCTGGAAGTCCTCCTTGCTAACGGCCTGACTGCAACTGAAGGTCATCAGCAATCCTCCTGCAGGCAAAGCCTCTATGGCGCGCTGGTTGATGGCGCGGTAGCCTTTCAGGCCCTGTTGCAGGGAACGGTGATTCTTGGCAAAAGCGGGAGGGTCTAATATGATAAAGGTGAAAGGTGAAAAGTTAGAGGTGAAAGATTCTTTTGCACTTAAAAAATGGAGAACATCTGCAACGGTGCCCTGGTGCGGGGCGTCGTGGCCGTAGTTCAGATCCACATTGCGGTTACAGAGGTCGATGGCTTTACGGCTGATATCCACAGTCTCCACATATTCGGCACCGCCGCGGAGGGCGGCAAGAGAGAAACCGCCGGTGTAGCCGAAACAATTGAGGACACGGTGCCTCCGGGCCAACTCCTGCACCAGCTTCCGGTTCTCGCGCTGGTCGACGAAAAAACCCGTCTTTTGACCCTCGTAGAAATTGATGAGCAGGCGGTTGCCGCTCTCAGTGATTTCATGTTCGGGAGGCTCGGGGCCATAGAGGTAGCCGTCGTCAACTGAAGTCGACGACACGGTGGCACTGCTTTTGTCGAAGATGGACTGGAGACCATAGGAGGCGAGTTCCTCCTTGAAGATTTCCACCAACTGGGGGAAGATGAGGTGCATGCCCACCGAATGGGCCTGCAACACCAGCACGCCGTTGTACCAGTCGGCAACAAGGCCAGGCAGATAGTCTCCCTCGGCATGGATAAGACGGAAGACATTAGTGTCCTGAGTGTTGAAGAATCCGAGATGAGCGCGATAGGCGATGGCAGAGCGGAGACGGGAACGGAAGAAGTCAACGTCAATCTGCGGTGTGTCGAAGGAGAGCACCTTGCAGATGATGCTCTCGTTCTGGTAGTGTCCGGAGGCCATCCACTGGCCGCGGGCGTCGACGACATCGACAAGGTCACCCTCCTGCGGATTGCCCTCGATACGTCGCACGGCACCCGAGAATATCCACGGGTGACGACGCAGGATGGCTTTTTCCTTGCCGGGGGCTATGACTAAACGAGGTCTGTTCATTGTTTCATCTGGTGGATGGTGGCGGCAGGATTCTCACTCTTAAAAACGGCATTGCCAGCCACAAGGACATTGGCACCAGCATCGAAGAGCAAGGGGGCGTTCTGCAGGTTGACACCGCCGTCAACCTCGATGAGGCACTTTGGATTCTTGCGGTTGCAGAGCTCGCGCAGCTGGCGCACCTTGGAGTAGGTGTTCTCGATGAACTTCTGTCCACCGAAGCCGGGGTTGACGCTCATGAGTAGCACCATGTCGCACTCCTGGATAATGTCCTCCAACAGACTGACGGGCGACGAGGGGTTGAGCACCACACCGGCCTTCATGCCCGCGTCGTGGATGGCGTGGAGCACGCGGTCGTGGTGATGGCAGGCCTCGTAGTGGATGGTAAGAATGTCGGCACCGGCATCTTTAAAATCCTGCACATAGCGGCCGGGGTCCATAATCATCAGGTGCACGTCGAGAGGTTTCTGCGCGTGCTTTTTGATATGTTTCACTATCGGCTGGCCAAAGGAGATGTTGGGGACGAAGATGCCATCCATGACGTCGACATGCAGCCAGTCGCACTCGCTGGCATTGAGCATCTCAATGTCGCGCTGGAGGTTGCCGAAGTCGGCACTTAATAACGAAGGGGATATCAATTTCATTGCTTGATTGTGTTATTGTCTGATTGCTTGTGTTACAATTTCAGTTTTTCAAAGTTTTTTCCATAGACGCCCTGGGCTTTGTTGACCGAGATGAAGGCGTTCTCGTCGATGCGGTGGATAATCTGCATGACGTGGGACTTGTCGGTGCGGTGCACCATCATGAGGAGCACCTTCTGGCCCTGCTTGGTGTAGCATCCTTCGGCGTCGAGGAGCGTGGCACCACGGCCCACCTCGCGGGCCACGGTGTCGCCAATCTCCTCGTTCTTCTGCGAGAAGACCATAATCTGGTAACTCTGCTTGTTGCCATCGAGCACCATATCGAGCACATAAGTCATCACGCCCATGACAACATAGCCATAAACCACGTTGCCAAGCTTGCCAGAGACAAAGAAGGAGCAGCCCACAATGACGATATCGATAAGCATGATGACGCGGCCGGGCGAGATGTTATGATACTTGCAAATGATGAGGGCAATGATGTCGGTGCCGCCGGTGTTGCCTCCCATGATGAAGCTCAGACCGATACCCAAGCCGCAGAGGGCGCCGCCGATGATGGCGCACATGAAGGGGTCGAACTGCATGGTGCCATCGGGGTTCATGAAGAGGTTCTCCACATGGAGGCCTTGCTGCCACATGATGAAGAAGACACTGCTCATAGCGATGCCGTAGATGGTGTTGGCACCGAACTTCGATCCCAGCATCTTGAAGCCGATGGCCACCAGAATGCCATTGAAGATGAGGTTGAGGATACCGATAGGGATGTGGATGCCCACGGCATAATAGAGGATGGCGGAGAGGCCACTGACACCGCCGCCGACAATCCGCGCCGGCAGCATGAAGGCCGACCATCCAAAGGTGTAGGTCATCAGTCCGATGGTGATAATCACGTAGGACATGATGATTTGCTTGCTGTTCTTAAATATTTGCATCTTAATATAAATTAAAAATTAAGAATTAAGAATTAAAAATATTTGACCAAATTATTTAGAGTTGACTTTAACGGATTTGATGATTGATATAAGCAAGGCGATTATCTCTTTTAAATCGTTGTTCATGGAATCATATTCTGTCTCGCTAATAATTTCCGATCTATAAAGAACCAAAAGCCAATAGGATGTTTCTTGGGCTTCTTTGAGCGAAATATGCAATTTGGCTATAAAATCCGGGTTGGATTGAGATCCTTGACTTTCGCTAATATTAGCACCAATACTGGTTCCACTCCGCAACATTTGCTTACTCATGACATATTCCCTCTTTTCATCGCGCAGATAGTTGTAGAACTTCACACACCGCACTGCAAAATCAACGCTCTTGTCAAGAATCACGTTACCCATGATTTTTAATTATTAATTATTAATTTTTAATTTTAGAGTAATCTCTGGGACCGAAGATGGAAGTTCCGAGGCGGATGAGGGTGCTGCCCTCCTCGACGGCGATGTGCCAGTCGTGGCTCATACCCATGGAGATTTCCTTGAACTCGGGATGACTGGCAAAAGGGCCGGCCTTGAGGTGGTCGAAGATGGCACGGATGGCGCGGAAGTCGGCGCGGACACGGGCCTCATCATCAGTGTGAGAAGCCATGCCCATGACACCGCAGATTCTGGTATGCTCTAGATTCCCTAGATTATCTAGATTCTCTAGTTCTTCCGGCAGGAAACCAAACTTGGTCTCCTCCTGCGCCACATGCACCTGCAGCAGCACATCGACGGTGCGGCCCACCTTGGCGGCGGTCTTCTCCACCTCCTCGAGGTGCTCGATGCTGTCCACGCCGTGAATCATGCTCACGAAGGGGATGTAGTATTTCAGTTGCTTACCCTGCAGGTGGCCTATGAAGTGCCACTCGATGTCATTCGGCAACTGAGGGTGCTTGTCGCGCAACTCGGTGGCGTAGTTCTCACCGAAGAGGCGCTGACCGGCAGCATAGGCTTCCTGGATGTCCTCCACGGGCTTCAGCTTGGAGACCGCTATCAGGCGTACGCCTTCGGGCAGCTCAGCACGAATCTTGGCTATGTTCTCTGCAATCATAATATACTATAACGCAGTATACATATATTTATTATATCCTATATCATCTTCAAAAAGCCCACCAAAAAGGTAGTCGGCTTTCTCAAATCATTTTGAGAAAGCCGACTTCCTTTTCTGTCAGTTCGCGCCAGCGGCCGCGGGGGAGGTCTTTCTTGGTGAGGCCGGCGAAGGTGGTGCGGTCGAGCTTGTGGACTTCGTAGCCGAGGGCTTCGAAGAGGCGGCGCACGATGCGGTTGCGGCCGCTGTGCAGCTCAACGCCCACGATGCGCTTGTCGATGGTCTTGCCGACGGCGGCATACTGGATGTCATCCACATGCATGGGGCCGTCCTCAAGCTCGATGCCTTCGAGGAGGCGTTTCATGTCCTCCTTGGTGACGGGCTTGTTGAGCTCCACCTGGTAGATCTTATAGACCTGCGTGGAGGGGTGCGTCAGCTTCTTGGCCAGCTCGCCGTCGTTGGTGAAGAGCAGCAGGCCGGTGGTGGCGCGGTCGAGGCGGCCGACGGGGTATATGCGTTCGGCACAGCAGCCGTCCATGAGCATCATCACCGTGCGGCGCTCCTGCGGGTCGTCGGTGGTGGTGATGAAGCCTTTGGGTTTGTTGAGGAGGAAGTAGCGCAGGCGCTCGCTGCGGAGCTTCTCGCCGCCGTACTGCACCTCGTCGCCGGGCATCACTTGGTAGCCCATCTCGGTGACTACCTTGCCGTTAACCTTCACGCTGCCGGCGGCGATGAGCTCGTCGGCCTCGCGGCGTGAGCAGATGCCCGCATGGGCGATATACTTGTTCAGGCGCATGGCACCTTCGGCATGGGGCTCCTTGGGTTTCTGCATTGTGGGCTTTTTGCCCGCCGGGCGGGTGCCTCTTCTAGCAGGTCTAGAATCTCTAGACTCTCTAGAAAATCTAGATTCTCTAACAGGTCTACCCTCTCTGGTCTTCTTCTCCTCTTTGTTCTCCTTGTTCGGTTTGTTGTTCTTTATCATTGTCTTTTTTATTTTGTTTCTGTGGTTCAATTCGCTCCTCTTCGGTCGCGCTCTTCCATTCTTCCAGTTCCATCATGGCACGGTAGTGTCCGCCAAAATGCATCACGTAGGGCCAGGCATATTCCTTTTCCTGGTACTTCAAGAACTTCTCCACCTCACGTACCAGCATCAGCAGCACGCCGAGTTTGTTTTTGTAGAGCCATTTCAGCGAGTCCACATCGTGGCGACAGGCCAAGGCGAAGCGGAGGTTCACAGGCGTCAGGCCGTTGCGGACCCAGTCGATGGCCTTCTCGTCGCCGTCGCAGGCGTTGCTGAGGATGGCCAGCCAGGCGAAGTCGTGCTTGAAGAGCCACACCATCGCGTCGTCGTCGCCACGGATGGCGTTGCTGAAAGCCGCTAGCTCGGGATGCGGCCCCTCGACCAGCACCTTGAAGAAATCCGTCCGCCCGCTGACGCTCTTCACCAGCGCCAGCAGCAACTTCACATCGTATTGCTCCAAGCCTTTCATCGTTCCTATTAACGTAAAACCCTCTGCAATATTGCCTCTTTTCCACCCCAGGGGAAAATAAATTTCGCCATATCGGAAAATGTTCGTATCTTTGCAGTCGATTTCAGAGTAAATCACGAGGCGTTATGCCCGTTCTTGAAGTTGGAAACGTAGGACACTTCCATAGAAAGCAAGTTCGGTGTAACGGTTCGCGCTGTTTTAGCGTGGTACCATTACCAGTTCTGCTTTCAAAGGTTTCCTACGACCTCCAACTAAAGAAATGGCATACGGTGTCACGCTTCTATATTAATCGCTTAACGGGGCACGGGAGAGCGCAAAAAGAATAAAAATGAAGAAAATAATAATCCTTTTAACCGCAGTTGTTCTCTCAATGACTGCAAAAGCGCAAAACACCGGTTACGAGAAATCCATTGAGATAAACGGAGGTCCGGCCATGAATAAATGCACAAAATACTCATTGGGAATTTCCATGGTCAATGGCTACAGAATAATTCCCAATCTGTATGCTGGTATCGGTGTTGGATTTAAGTATACAGACGCATTATTTATGCATACATGGAGGTCTTATATGCAGTACGGCAGCTTACATTTTGAATCCAGTGACTCTTATTCGGGTGATTATTTATTGCCCATATTTGCTCGAATTCAATACAACTTTACAACGACAAAAGTCAAACCCATGTTACTATGTGATGCCGGATACACAATCAATGTTGGCTCGGTAGAAGGTAATGCTGTGGGTTTTTATTGGGAACCAGCATTTGGCGTTGATATTAGCCTCGAAGAAAAAACATCTCTTTATTTTCAAGTTGGCATCAATCTGCAAAAATTACACTACGACCGTTATGAGTACAGCTACTACGATGGAGCAAGTTCAGAGGAGGTTAATACCACAGCGAGCACATTATGCTTTAAGATAGGTATGAGGTTCTAAATTGACCTCGATAAAAATCCCCACGGGATTTTGCAAAATCCCGTGGGGAAAATGAAAAATCCCGATGGGAAATTGGAAAGTCCCATCGGGATTTTTTATTGTCACGTCGGAAGGCAGGGGAGCCCCAGAGGGGCGGCATTGGTTAGCCGTGGGCGTGAGCCCACGGAACGAAGGAGGCGTATGTTTTGAGCCCCGGAGGGGCGGCACATTCCAACGATGGTTTGTGTCGCCCCTCCGGGACTCTAACTGTTGGGTGTCATGTGTCCCGTGGGCTCACGCCCACGGCTAACATCTGTCGCCCTTACAGGGCTCTATCCACGAATCTTGGCGCCGAGCTGCGTCTCGAGGGTCTTCTGGATTTTGGACATGGTTGCCTCGATCTGCTTGTCGGCGAGGGTCTTGTCTTTGTCCTGCAGGGTGAAGCTGACGGCGTAGGACTTGAAGCCTTCGGCGATACCCTTGCCTTCATAGACGTCGAAGAGGCTGACATTCTTGAGCAGTTTCTTCTCGCACTGCATGGCGGCCTGCTCGACCTGAGCGAAGGTGACATCTTTCTTCAGGATGAGGGCCAGGTCGCGGCGCACCTCGGGGAACTTGGCCACCTCCTGGTAGAGCACCTCTTTGGTGGGGTACTGCTTCAGCAGGAGCGTCCAATTGAGGTCGGCATAGAAGACGGGCTGCTTGATGTCCATCTTCTTGAGCGTCTCGCGACCGATGCGGCCGATGGTACCGAGCATCTTCTTGCTGTCGCGCTGGATGATGTCGAGGCCTTCAGCGAAGAACTTGTACTGCGTCGGCACCATCTCCACGCGGCCCATGTTGACGCGCATGCGGTGCAGGATATCCATGACATAGGCCTTAAGGTAGAAGAAATCGGTCTCGGCGGGCTTCATCTTCCAGCTCTCGGGCGTCATGTTGCCGGTCATGAAGATGCTGACGTGCTCGGTCTCATTGAACCTCTTTGTCACCGGCAGTTCCTGATTGGCGGCCTCGTCGGTCTTTACATAGCAGTGGCCGAACTCGTAGAGTTTCTGGTCGAGGATGCGGAAGTTGATATTGCGGGCGATGCACTCGAGGCCGCTGTAGAGCAGCGTCTGGCGCATGACGTTGAGTTCCTTCGAGAGGGGGTTGATGATGGGGATGCAGCGGTCGGCGGGGAAGTCGGAGTTGTCCTCATAATACTCGCTCTTGGTCAGCGAGTTGTTCATAATCTCGCTGAAACCGTTGTCGGTGAGGTAGTCGCTGACGGCGTTCTTGAGCTTGAGGGGGTCGGGTTTCTTGCCGTAAGAGAGGCAGCTGTTGACGGTGTCGCCGATATGGATGTTGTTGTAGCCGTAGATGCGCATGATTTCCTCCACGATGTCGCACTCGCGGGTGACGTCGGCCTTGCAGGTGGGCACCTTCAGGGTCATGCCCTCGGCGGTCTCGTTCACAATCTCGATGTCGAGCGAGGTGAGGGCGGTGCGGACGGCCTCCAGCGGGATGTCCTGACCCACGAGGTCGAACATGCGGCGGAAGTTCACCTCCACCGTCGGGCGCTCAATCTTGTTGGGATAAAGGTCCACCATCTGGCCGCAAATCTCGCCGCCAGCGAGCTCTTGGATGAGCTTCACGGCACGGCGCAGAGCCCACTCGGTGATGTTGGGGTCGCAGGTGCGCTCGTAGCGGTAGCTGGCGTCGGTCTTCAAGGTGTGGCGCTGGCTGGTCTTGCGGATGCTCACGGGATTGAAGAAGGCGCTCTCGAGGAAAACGTTCTTGGTCTCCATGGTGGTGCCGCTCTTCAGTCCACCGAAGACACCGGCGATGCACATGGGTTCGGGCGTACACGGGGGTACGCCCCTACCAGCGTTGCAAATCATCAGGTCGCGGGCGTCAAGCGTGCGCTCCACGCCGTCGAGGGTGACGAATTTGGTGCCCTGCGGCAGGCGCTTCACGATGACGTGGCCGCCCTCGATTTTGTCGGCGTCGAAGGCATGCAGCGGCTGACCCACCTCCATCATAACGAAGTTGGTGACGTCCACCACGTTGTTGATGGGACGCAAGCCCACGGTGCGCAGGCGGTTCTGAAGCCACTCGGGGCTCTCCCCTACCTTCACGTTGCGCAGCGTGATGCCGGTATAGCGCGGACAGAGGTCGGGCTCCTCGACAGTCACCCTGATAGGTAATGAGGAATGAGGAGTGTTGAATGATGAATTGGCTGCTGCGCCATTTAATTCCTCATTCCTCATTCCACATTCATCATTGAAATTGGCCACCTCCGGCCACTTAATCTTCAACTGTTTTCCTTCACGGGTATTTCTTACGGCCACCACGTCGCGGGCCACGCCGATGTGCGAGATGGCGTCCATGCGGTTGGCGGTGATAGCCACCTCGAGCATGCAGTCGTCTTTCACATGGAAGTACTCCTTGGCGGGCATTCCGACAGGGGCATCGTCGGGCAGCACCATGATGCCGGCGTGGTCGGTGCCGAGCTGCAGCTCGTCGGCAGCACAGAGCATACCCTCGCTGACGGCGCCGCGCAGCTTACCTTTCTTAATCTCGTAGTATTCGGTATCCGAGGTGTATATCTTGGTGCCAATCTGTGCGCACACCACCTTCTGTCCGGCGGCCACATTGGGGGCGCCGCAGACGATGTTCAGCGGACGCTCGCCGCCCACGTCGACGGTGGTGAGGTGCAGGTGGTCGCTATCAGGATGCGGCTCGCAGGTCAGCACCTGTGCAATAACCACATGCTCCAGGCCGCCCTTGATGGTCTCCACCTTCTCCATGCTGTCCACCTCCAAGCCGGAGAACGTCAGCAGGTCGTCCAGCTCTTGAGGAGTCATATCCTCAATATCCACATACTCTTTAAGCCAATCAAAAGAAATATTCATATATGTATCAGTTTATTATCAATAATATATATACTTTGCATTCAAACTGCAAAGATACAACTTTTTCATGAAACTACAACAATAAAAATCACTCGGGTAATAAGAACTCCGCAATATTATCTGGAGTAATCACTTTGAAGTCGCTGCCAGGATAGGCGTCCGTAAACGTTTTAGTGACAGAGGCCCTTTTGCGAGGGTTCCATTTCATTTCGTATGCATAAAGTTTTCCCCCTCCTTCCTCTAAATAGTCAATCTCTTGCTGTTGTGTTGTGCGCCAGAAGTATCGATTTACCCAGCGACGATAGTATTCGTTGTATTTCATCCTCTCCGAAATAACAAAGTTCTCCCATAATGCACCGATGTCTTGCCTTATTTCTGGAGCAGTATAATCAGCTATCAAGGCGTTACGGATACCGTTATCGTAAAAGTATATCTTGCGACTTGCCTTGAGCTCATGACGCAGATTGCGTGAATACGACGGCAATCTGAAGATGACATAGCATTGCTCCAACAGTGTGATATAGCGTTCCACCGTCTTGCTATCAAGAGAGCACATCTGACTCAACTCGTTGAACGACACTTGCGCCCCCATCTGATAGGCCAATGCACGAAGCAGTGTCTGTAACTTGTCCGGATGCTTGATATTTTCCCACGAAAGAATATCTTTGTACAGATAGGCATCGGTCAACAATTTAAGTATCTCCACCTCGTTACCTTCGTTTGTTACCACCTCTGGGTAATACCCGTAAACGATACGCCGTGGAAGCATCCTCATCTCCTTCATTTTCCCATGGTGCGCCACCATCTCTCCAAACGACAGCGGAAACATCTGGTATTCCCACTTTCGTCCCGTCAATGGCTCATTAACCCTGTTTGCCAGCTCAAAGGCAGAGCTACCAGTGGCTATTATCTGTATATCGCTGTCGGCATCGGCAATCAGTTTCAACCGCAAACCAACATTCTCAATACGTTGCGCTTCGTCAAGAATTACAATCTTGCTGCCGCCAAATTCCGACAATAGCCTGTCGGCCGAGGCGTTGTTAAAGAGATTTTGCACCTGCAACTCGTCTCCGTTCAGCCATAAAACCCCCTCTTTGTTGCGAAGAATTTGCTTCAACAAGGTAGTTTTGCCCACCTGACGAGCACCGGCAAGGATAATAACCTTACCTTTAAAAAGTTTATTCTCAATGCTTTTATACAAAAAACGCTCTATCATAACCGTATATTTTCCGACTGCAAATATACAACTTTTTTGGAATACACTCCAAAAATATTATAATTTTCTTGGAATTGACTCCCCAAAAAACAAGCAAAATCTCTCCATCATTTATGGCTCAGTAATTGACAGCTCTTTATGCCTTCTTCTCTCCTTCTTCGTGTATTCTTTGCGCCTTCTTTGCGGCAACAACAAAACCACTGAAAACCAGCCCAATATATAAAGCAGCACAATAAACATACAAAACATTGATTTTCAAAACCATCACCCCATGACCTCTCGGTGATCCCTCGGCGATGAGTCGGCGGTCTATGTATAGTCTTTTTTCTGACCCCAAAACATATACCCAATCATAAAAAAAAAGCATATCTTCTTGCAAAAAAGATATAATCTTTTCTCGACCTTCAACTAGGCACGCACACCTAGTGCGACTACATGCCCACATCTAGTGCGACCACATGCCCACACGTAGTCCGACCATTAGTGCGCACGTAGTCGGATACATGTCGGTTCCTAATCAATATTCCAGTACGCAGAGGGGTCTCCATCAAATATTGTGTCAATGTCGTCATCACTATAGCCCATTTCGTCCTGTGCATATGTACCGTTATATCTATCATAAGTTTCTTCTATAGCCATTCTACACTCTTCATCCTCCCTATCGCTTTCCAGCATTTCCTCAAGTGTTACTGTTTTGAAGTATTGGTCTTCTAAGTATTCATCTCTTCGTTGTTCAATTTTTCTCAACAAATCATCTGTCAATTCAATATATGGGAATACGGTTCTCATTTGCTCAATAATCTCTTCAGAAAAAGCACATCTTTCGCCCTCGATATTATTAGTAACCCAAGTTATGTAATCTGGTGCACACATTAAAACTTCTCCAAGATCACATCCCTTAAATTTACCAAAATCAAATGTTTGTGCCAATGCTTCAAAGTAAATCATAATACCCGTTGTCGTCTTTATCCTCAATTGTCAATTCATCAAGATTGAAATTTGCGTAGACCAAACGTCCTGTTTCTTTACATGTGTATCTGCATATTGCTATAATCTCTTGACCAATGCTTTTTATTGCATGGTCTACTGCATGAATGCATAAAATGTCGCCTTTCTTAACCGGCAGGTAGGCCTTTCCATCCTTGACTTCAATATTATGCGAAGACCATATATCATGTATTCCCTTGGGTACTTTATACCTGTTTACCAACTGAGGAGTTACTTCTACACCAGAACCTCTACGGGAACGAATTATTTTGTACAATTCATTAGAGATTAAGTCAGGAATATACAAATTCGCAATATCCATCTCCGTATCTTCCTTCGATAACCGTAGTCCTAAATAAAGAGGTGTCGTTATTCCAGTGTGCTGTACCTTTTCGCCGTCATACCATTCAACCACTTGGTACATATATGTTCCTCGAATAACTTGGTGCGTCGAATCCTTGTCAACGATTCCAAGTAAGTGGTACTGGTTATACCTAAACTTCTCAAACATATCCTTGCTACAATTAGCAAAGGCATAAATTTCTATTTCCTTTATTAGCGCACATTGTGCTATCATACCATATTTGAGAAATTCGTATTTCTTCAAATATTCAGACAATGAGATATTGTTTTCCATAATAGTCCTTTTTTTAATACGGCCAATAATTCTCTGCTACATCAAGTTCGGCATCATATAATTTGATGTGGTATTGAAACTTTTCATCGTCATAGACTTTCGTATAGTCGTATTTGTATGGGTATCCATTTTTGAACCAATATTTTTTCTCGGTGTATCCTATATACGTGTCATACTCAGTTAGTGTAATACTTTTGTTTAGGCTATCCACCGTGTAGTCCGCCCTACAAACAGCCTTTCCTATTTCGCGAGTGAACGTGTTATCGCACAAAGTCATGCCATAATCATTAATGGAATATACGAGATAATTCTCACAATCCCCTACATTTGGAGCACCGCCTGGAAACATACAAATAACAAGGTCTTTCTTCCCATCAAAATTCATATCCTCGAAATAAACAATGTTTTTGCAGTCAATAAAAGGAGAACCAATTTCTTCATGTGTGTTATGGAGTATTATTGTGTCTTGGCCAATAAAATCATCTCTCCAAATACGCTCTAATGCAATAAGTTCTGTCGTAAATTCTTTTATGCGTCTATGCCCCTGATTTAGGTATAATTCTAAACTAAAATAATTCGGATACCCATCGAAGGCTTGCCGACAGTGCAATTTGATATCATACCCATTTACAGGCTCGTCATATTTAAACCAAATGTCAACCAATGGTTCTGATGATTTGTTGCTATCTGTATTGCTACATGACGACATCAACAATACGCCAACAAGTAAAGGAAAAATGGGTTTCATATTACACTCAAATTATAGAATAAGCCACAAAACCTGCGGCAGGCCAAGAAAACAATTAATACCATTGTTAAGTAGTGAAAAAAGAAAGATGATTTGTGTTTCATATAAAAAAGGCGTTGAATTATTCTTTGTTGCTCCTTATCACCTATTAAGGCTCTGCAAAGCCAGCGTAATAATAAGGTGCGAATAATCCACGCCCAAGCGTGAACTCCCGCGAGCTTATTCTCTTACGCTTTGAATTTTGCAGATTCTAATAGGGAGAATAATGGGCGGTTAGCTCAATATGTTGTCTTAATTATTGTTCTTTTTATTTCATTGTTTCGGTTTTCAAATTTAGCGCAAATAATACCATCTATTCTGTTTTGTTTTTATCGAAGTAGAACACATCAAAATACCGCTGCAGGGCATTGGGGTCGGTTTGGTAAGTGTTCTTGTCGTAGTAGTAATCAGCCATCACCTCGTAGAGGCGACAGAGTTCCTTCAAGCCGGGGCGGTGCGTGTGGGCATCGATGGTTAGCGACACCAGCTCCAAGGCACGGTCGGCGGCACGGCGGCACTGCTCTTCGTTGCCTTTGGCTTTCCAACGGTTGGCACGCGACACCTCGCTGCCGATGTTCAGCATCTGCTCGGCCAGCGACATCTGCGCCCACCGGCCATTGGCCAAGTCCTTATGTTGGAACTCCATCGTCAACATGGCAGCAGATAGTTTACTGTGTCTATTATCCTCTGCCGCGTGTCGGCATCCTGCACGTCGCGACTGCGGTTGCCCTGTCCGGGGCGTATGTTAATCATCGAGTCAAACTCAATAAAATCCTCCCCCTCCATTTCGGGATACAGATTGATACCCCATAGGTCATACTGCGAAGAACCCTGTCCCAACAGCGTCTGCTCTATGTCGGCATGCAACTCGGCATCCACACCGATAATCTTCCGCTCAATATCCACCACAGCTTTCACCATGTCGCCAAAATAGTTTGGCATCATGGGCATCAACACCTTTCTGTCTGTCGGATTTTCAATAATTTGCATACAATCGTCGTTTTACATCAACAAAGCTCTTCTTTCAGGTAGTCATATATGTAGTCGGCACTCTGTAAATAAAGGCCGGTGTCAACATTCAACAATTTCTTGTAGGTATTGGAGTTATATACACAGTTAAAACCTTCGTCCAATGGCATTCCTTTCTCGCCCTGTAGTCGGCTGACAATATGCTCCACATCGCTGTTGATGATAAACTGCAACTGATCCTGTGTGATGCTTGGCTCGTTCTGTGCCAAAGAGGTCCCTCCGTGACGTCTACAGTATTCGGCGAGGTCGGTCAGAGTGTCGTCCAATGGCAGCAAATGCTCTGCCTCATAGTTACGGTCAAGAAAATAGAAACCTTTGTATTTGTTCAGATAGTTGAACGCTAACGCTGCAGGCATGCCATTCCGCTTGCCGAACTCCACAATACAAAGGTTTATGTACCGTATCTTATCCATGCCACTATAAAACAGATTGTCTGATTTATTGTATAGTCGTTGTTAATCCGGCACCTGCGGCAATGGCTGATAACTCTCGCTGCCTTGGTCGAGGAGCTTAAGATTGCCACTGATGGCGAATGGCTGTAGGTAATGGTTGCCGTCGGGGGTGACTAAGGAGATGTTGTCGCATTCTTTGTCCTCCCTGTCCACATAGAGCATTACGGTCTGGTTGCTGAAAGGCATCATTTTGCCTTTAATCAGCACCTCTCCAAAAGGATACCATCCGCGCACCATGAAGCGCTGCAGCTGCTTTTCGTCGCAATAAACAAGATAGTTGACCCAGTAAGCCAAGGAGACATAGTCCACCTTCGAGCTAAAGGAAAGCCGATAATATATACCCTCATGCCTGACTGTCGGACGCTCCACGTCACCATTGTCGGAATACATATTGATGAACCCGTCAATGGTTTCCTGCAAACGCTCTTTATCCATGTCGTAGACACAAATGACACGCTCGGCATCCACCTTCGTCTTTTCCTCGAAGTCACTACTTTTTTCCTCCTCCTTCTTCCGCCGAGCGAAAAACAAGCACGCCGCTGCAATGACAGCCAACAATATAAGGTATGGTGTACTCATCTTGTATTACTTGATTTTCGCCCAGCTGTCTTTCAGCGTGCAGGTGCGGTTGAAGACGGGATGCTCGGGGGTGCTGTCGCGGTCGGTGCAGAAGTAGCCCATGCGCTCGAACTGGTAACGCACTATGCCATCTTTCCACTTTCCACTTTCATCTTTCCACTCAGCCAGGGCAGGTTCGCACTTAGCGGTGACCACCTTCAGGCTGTCGGGGTTGAGGTTCTCGAGGAAGGTGTGGCCTTCTTCGACATCGTCGGGGGCCTCGACGGCGAAGAGGCGGTCGAAGAGGCGCACCTCGGCGTCGATGGCGCTGTGTGCCGCCACCCAGTGGATGGTGCCCTTCACCTTGCGTCCGTCGGGGGCGTCGCCGCCGCGCGTGGCGGGGTCGTAGGTGCAGTGGATGCAGGTGATATTACCCTCGGCATCCTTCTCCACGCTCTGAGCCGTGACGAAGTAGGCGTAGCGTAGACGCACCTCCTGGCCGATGGCCATGCGGAAGTATTTCTTGGGCGCCACCTCCATAAAGTCCTCACGCTCAATGTAGAGTTCGCGACCAAAAGGCACCTGACGGGTACCGTCGGCTTCATTCTCGGGATTGTTGACGGCCGTCAGCATCTCCGTCTGACCCTCGGGGTAGTTGTCTATGATAACCTTGACGGGATCCAAAACGGCCATGCGGCGCTGGGCCACCTTGTTGAGGTGCTCGCGCAGCGAGAATTCCAGCAAGCCATAGTCGATGATATTGTCGCGCTTGGCCACACCGATACGCTCGCAGAACGCCTTAATGCTCTCGGGCGTGTAGCCACGACGGCGGAAACCACAAATAGTCGGCATGCGGGGATCGTCCCAGCCGGTAACGTAATTCTCCTTAACCAGCTGGAGCAGTTTGCGCTTGGACATCACCGTGTAGTTGATGTTGAGGCGGGCGAACTCATACTGGTGCGAGGGCCAGATGCCCAGCTGCTCGATGAACCAGTCGTAGAGCGGACGGTGGATGTCGAACTCCAGCGTGCAGATACTGTGCGTGATATGCTCGATGGAATCGCTCTGGCCGTGGGCGTAGTCGTACATGGGGTAGATGCACCACTTGTCGCCCGTGCGGTGGTGGTGGGCATGGAGGATGCGGTACATGATGGGGTCGCGGAACATCATGTTGGGGTGCGCCATGTCGATCTTGGCGCGCAGCACCTTGCTGCCGTCGGGGAACTCGCCGGCGCGCATGCGGCGGAACAGGTCGAGGTTCTCCTCGACAGTGCGGTCACGGTAGGGGCTGTTCTTGCCAGGGGTGGTCACGGTGCCGCGGCCCTCGCGGATCTCGTCGAGCGTCTGGTCGTCGACATATGCGAGACCCTTCTGTATCAGCAGTTCGGCCCACTCATAGAGCTGTTCGAAATAGTCGGAAGCATAGTGTTTCTCGGCCCAGTCGAAGCCCAGCCAGTGGATATCCTCCTGGATGGAGTCCACATACTCGGTGTCCTCCTTGACGGGGTTGGTGTCGTCGAAACGGAGGTTGGTCTTGCCGCCGTACTTCTTCGCCAGTCCGAAATTAATGCATATCGACTTGGCGTGGCCGATGTGCAGGTAGCCGTTGGGTTCCGGCGGGAAACGGGTCTGGATAGAGGTGTAGGTGCCGTCCTTCAGACCGCTCTCGATAATCTCTTCAAGAAAGTTCAGTTGCTTCTCAGCAGCATTGTTTTCTTCCATAACAAATTGAATACTATTATATTTATATATATATAATTATCAAAAATCAATCTACAAAAATACACAAAAAATCCCACCTCTGCAAACTTTTTTCTGAACAAAACCCAAGATATTGATAATCAATAATATAACATCTTTACTATAAACACCACATAAATTACTGATACTCAATACCTCATAGGGACCAACACCGACCCAAAACCGTATCAATTCCGTACCATCTCCGTACCATCATCGACCATGGTCGGAGATGATAGGGTGATGGTACGTCGGTGGGATGGATTTTTTTCCTCCCATATCCGAAAAAAGTAGTATTTTTGCAGCATGAAAAAGATAACCCTTGCTTTAGTTATGGCAGGTTCTATCCTGCTGAGTTCGTGCGATGTAATCAATCAACTTGCCTCGCAATTTTCCTCTGTGGCCAACTTAGCCAATTGTGAATTCGCCCTCAAAAACGTTTCCAACGTAAGCGTGGCGGGCGTAAATGTTAAAAACCTGACTCAGGGCAACCTGTCGGCCACCGACATTGTGAAACTCGTGGCGGCCTACCAGAGCAAACAGGTGCCGCTGGCCCTCGACGTCAACGTCGACATCACCAATCCCACCAAGACGCAAGCCGCCATGACGGCACTCGACTGGATTCTGGCCATCGACGGCACCGACATCGCCAACGGCGTCAACAGTCGCAGCTACACCATCAAGCCCAGCACCACCACCATGGTGCCGCTGCCGGTGAGCACTGACCTCGGCCAGCTGTTCTCGAAAAAAGGTTTGGATGCGCTGAAGAATTTCGCCAGCAGCTTCACCTCCGACGGCACCTCGTCGAAGGTGGGTCTCCGTGTGAAACCCAGCCTCTCGGTCGGTACCACGCAGGTTCCTTTCCCCAACTACATCACGCTGGAGAAGAAAACTGGCACCACTAAAAACACTGGCAAAACCAGCACCCTTTCTAAAAAGAAGAGCTGAGGCGTAAAAAAAGTTGGGCGGCGGGCTCAATGAGGTCGTCGGGGAAGTCGTAATCGGGATGATGAAGCTCGGCATGGGTTTCGCCACTGCCGATACCGAACATGGCTCCCTTGAACTCCAACAGATACTCGGCGAAGTCTTCGCTCCAGCGGTTGGGAGTTTCTTGATACTGAATATTTAGCGGCAATTCATTTGCCGCTTTTTCTATTGCATTCACGCAGTCTGGGTTGTTCTCCGTAGCGCGAAAAGGCTCCACCAGCGAGCGGCTGACCGTCAGCCCATAGCGCTCTGCAACCTCAGCCACCATGTTGTTGGCATCAGCCAACATCCTCTCCATTTCGCTATTGGTGAAGGCACGGAGGGTGAACATCACCTCGCCGTGACCGGCCGAGGTGCCGAAAGACGGCTGCCCTATACGGACACAGATGAGTGTGGACTGACGAAACTCCCCACTATAATGCTCAGCGGGAGCACCCGCCCCATTAAACCCATCAAACCTATTGATTATCTCGGCGATAGCCATTCCTGGATTCAAGCCCATTTCGGGTGTCGAAGCATGGGTTTCACGCCCATCGAGGTGGTAGACAACGCCCGTTGAGGCGGCGGCAAATGTCCTCGGACAAAGGACGACGGTGCCCAACGGATAGCCGGGGAGGTTATGCAGAGCATAGAAAGCCTTGATGTTATACAGCTGAAGGATGCCCGTCTCAAGCACAGCACGAGAGCCAGTGCCCGTCTCCTCGGCAGGCTGCCAAAGAAGGAGTTTGTTGACGTCACTGTTGGCAGCGTCAACAAGCTCTGCCAACCGCAACAATATTGTCGTGTGGCCGTCGTGGCCGCAGCGGTGGCCAATGGGCAGGGCATCATTGTCGGCACGGAAGGCAACAGTGGGAACAGCGGGATCTACCCCCCAAACAGCGATTACACCATAGCCCCCAACATTGGTATACACCTTGTCGGGATGAAGCGATTGCAGATGCTTGACAATCAAATCATGTGCAAACTGCTCGTAGCCAGCCGTCTGCGGATGCTCATGGAGCTGATACCGAATCTCCTTGTAATCAATCATAGCTTTAGAATCTGTTCCCTGTAGAAGTCTCCGCGCACCTCGAAGTTCTTAAAAGCGTCATAGCTGGCGGCGGCAGGCGAGAGCAGCACTACCCCACCCTGTGGCGTATGCTCGGCACACCATGGGACAATCTTGGTGTAGTCGTCCTCTATTAAAGGTGAAAGGTGAGAGGTGAAAGGTGAAAGGAGATTGTATATCCTGCGGCCCGCTTGTCCGACGAAAACAAGGTTCGCTATCGGGTTTTCTTTCAGGAAGTCGACGAGAGGCGTATAGTCGATGCCACGGTCGAAGCCACCGAGGATGAGTGTGTCGACACGGCCGAGGGCGCGTACGGCGGCGATGGCGGCGGCGGGGATGGTGGAGATGCTGTCGTCGTACCATGTGACACCTTTATACACGCCTATTTTCTCCATGCGGTGATGCAACCCTTGGAAGGTTTTAAGTTTTAAGCTGTAAGTTTTAAGTGGCTGACGCGTCACAAGCGATGCCACGCGGCAGGCCACAAGGGCATTGCTGCGGTTATGCTCGCCATCGAGGGGACAAGCGTCGAGGAGCGTGCTCTCATCGACGGAGACACCATTGATGGAATAAGGGTGCACGACTGAGGCAATGGCTGCGGAATGCTGCGCGACGAGGTCGGCGAGCTCGGCATTGTCGGTGCAATAGAAGAAATGGTCGCCAGGATGCTGGCGAAGGGCTATCTGGAGCTTGGCCATCTTGTAGCCGAGGTAGTTCTCGTAGTGGTCGAGGTGCTCCTGGAAGAGGTTGAGAAGCACCGAGGTATGCGGTGCGCGATGGATATTCTCAAGCTGGTGACAACTGAGTTCCGCCACCACAATAGAATCCTCGCGAAGTTCGTCGAGAATATCGAACAACGGAATACCAATGTTGCCAGCCAGGATGCTACCTGGTAGCAGGTGGTGGATGAGGCTGGCGGTGGTGGACTTGCCCTTAGTGCCGGTGACGCCAATGGTCATGTCGCCATAGACCTGCAGGAAAAGGTCGGTGAGTGACGAGCACTCCACCCCACCCATGACACGCATAGGCACACCGGGACTCTTGATTATCAAGTCATAATCTTTGGATGCCTCGGTGGCAATCTGCTCGTTGCCATCGGCAATGACATATTCGACATTGGGCACAAGCCGCTGGACAAGTCGTTCCGCGCTCTTACCCTCGCGACCGTAGCCGGCAATCAATATCCTGCGACCTTCAAGCAGGGCTTTCAGTTGTTCTTCTCGGTACATGCTTGTTGAAGGATTAAGCGTTCTTCGGAGGTGAGGTTGCCTAGATTCGCTAGTTTGTCTAGTTGCACTAGACTTTCTCGTATTTCCAAATTCTCCAGGAGGGCTGGCCTGCGACCCACATTATACCAGCAGTCGATAGTCATCGCAAGGGCTTGGCGAACCTCGCCGACGGTGCCCACGCACTCAAATGGCTTGGTTTCGGCCTCGCCTATAAGTTGTTCAAACTCAAGCCGTAAAGAAATGTCATCGAGCATCGACTTGCCGAAGATCTGATTCAGTCGTTCTGGCTCAATGAAGGGCGCGAGGATGATGTAGGCAAAAAGGCATTTGGCACAATGTCCGCACCAGATGTCCTGCTTGCTGCCCACATTGCAGCTGCGGAAGACATCATGGTAGGCCGTAAATCGGCTGAAGAGCATGGCAATCTGCAACTCGGAGAGCGGACGAAGGAAGCTGAAATAGTTGAATCCTGGGCAGTAGCAGCGAAAATCATCCTCAAACTCCAGGCTCTTGCTGTATTGATGGTTCACCGAAGTGCCAATCACGGTGCTTTCGTTGGCAGAACTCTCGTTGCTCAAAGCCACGTTGGGAATGCCACTCAAGGCCGAAGCCAGGCGTGTGTAAAATGCCAGCATGGCCGAGAAAGGCGTGTGTCCGTTGAGGTATCCTTGAGCGTTGAGATCCAGCAAAACGGGGTCAATCTTACGACGAATGACCAACACCTCCTCCATCGGAAATCCCGCTACGCGGGCACACTCCGTGGTGGCTCCGCGAGGGTTCATGATTAGCGGACGGATAGTTTTTCCTGCTCGGCGGAGCAGTTCAAGGGTAACAACACTGTCCTTTCCGCCGCCAACCGGCACCAGATACGAGTCGCGTTTCTCAATAAAAACACCTGCGGGCAGGGAGCGCTGTGTCCCCTCAATATTCATAAAGTCAGTGACGTTCGAGTTGATTCCATTGGTGTAGAAAAACTCTCCCAGACCATTCCAGTAGAGTTTTTTCCAAAAGGCTATCTGCTCGTCGGCAAGACTGCCGCAGGAGACCTTGACCGTCGGCGTACATGCGCATTTCCAGTAGCTTATCAGTTCAATCATGCCGATATCGAAGACCAAACGGTCAAGATTCACGGCCTTAAGATTGAGAAAAGGGCGAGCCTCAAACAGAGCCTCAGGATGGAACTCCACCTCGCCCATGCGGAAATCAAACCACAGGCGCAATCCTTTTTCTGTGACCTCATGATGATAAGCCAAATATTCAAACTCTGGATAACGCTCCCGCAACTCCCGATATTTTGCATTCATGTCATTCATACTAATTCTTTTAACGACGGAGACAAAAAAATATTGTACCATTTATGCAATAAAAAAGGATTCGAGGCGTTTTTACCACATCAACAAAAAAATAGACAACGATATGACTGAATTCATACTCCTGGACATTGCCAACGGTTGGAAAACCGCCATCATGATTGTACTGATGATAGCCGTGTTCTACCTCTTCCTCATCCGCCCGCAGAGCCAAAAGGCCAAAAAGGAACAGGCCTACCGCGACAGCCTGAAAAAAGGCGACCGCCTGATGACCGCCGACGGCATCCACGTCACTTTCGTCAGTCGCGAGGGATCGATGGCCACCGTTGAAGCTGCTCCCGGAGCCCGCATGAAGGTACAAATCGGCACCCTACAGCCCATTCCTGTACAAAAAGAGAAATAATCTCCTTTAAGTTTTTTTAATAGAAAACTCGGAAAACTTCATCAGTTTTTCCAGTTTTATTCGTATCTTTGCATCGCTTTTCCGCCTTGTGGAGAAAGCGATATTTGTTTGTCTATAACTGATAAGCAACAACTTACAAACAAATGGCATCAGAAGAGATAAGAGAAAAAATCGTAGAATCGGCATTGCAACTGTTCAGTTCGCGCGGTTGCAAAGGGGTGACGATGGACGATATCGCCCAGTCGCTCCACATGTCGAAGCGCACCCTCTACGAAACCTTTGCCAATAAAGAGGAACTGCTATCGGAATGCCTGATGCGCGTGCACGACCGCATCAACGACATGCACCGCAAAGCCCACAATAAGGTAGATGAACCGTTACTGGTGGCCATGTACATGCTCCGTGCCAACGTCTACAGCAACCACCGCTACCACAGGCTCATCGAGGAATCAGAACGCTACTATCCTGAAATCCACGACCGTTACTTCAAGATTCACACCGAATCCATGCGTACAATGATACAACATGGCATGGACTATGTGCGCCAGCACAACTACCTGCGCTCCGATGCCGACATAGATGTGGCCATCGACTTCATCTGCGACCTCATCCAACAACGACGGATGTCGGAAGTCTCGGACCCCATCGCCTACGCCAGAAAAATCAACGAGATATGCTTTACCTTTATGCGAGGCTTGATGACCATCGAAACTATCGAGCGTTATGAGCAATCGGAGCCTCATTTCCGTCAAATAATAGAAGAACTCGCGATGCAGGAAGACAAAAACGATAATAATAAATAAGTATTAATATAAAATGAAATTAAAAAGACTGACATTAGCACTCATCGTCGCTTCCCTCGGCCTTTCCGCCACAGCCCAGCAGACGCAATCCCTGCGCCTCACTCTGGATGAAGCTCAGCAGTATGCCGTCGAGCACAATGCCACGATGAAGAACGCCGACCTTGATGTGAAGAAGGCCGAGCTCGACCGCTGGAAGACCCTCTCTTCCATGCTGCCCACCGTCAAAGCAGGATTCGACTACCAGAACATGCTCGGTTACGAAATGCACATGGGCATGGGTGGAACCTCCATTTCCATTCCCCTCAATCCTTCGGGCAGCTTTAGCATCACTGCAGCCGTGGCCCTCACCGGTAGCCAGATTGTGGGTACCATGCTACAGAACATAGCCATGGAGATGACCGACATCACGCGTCAACAGACCGAGCAGAGCACTCGCTCACAAGTGAAAAACATCTATGTCTCTATCCTCATCATGGAAGAGACTGTGGGCCTGCTGGATTCCAGCCTCGCCAACCTCGAACGCCTCGCCACCACAAGCCAGGAGGCCGTCAACGTAGGTGCTGCCGAGCAGGTGGACGCCGACAAACTACAGGTGCAGGTGGCCACACTACGCAGCAGCATCAACGCCACCAACCGCTCACTGCAGATGCTCCGCAACTCATTGCTGATACAGTTGGGTGCCGATGTCAACGCCACCATTGAGCTCACCACCCCCGTGGAACAGATTCTCAACGTCGATGGCGCTCTGGCATTCCTCAACGAGTCGTTCGAAATCGAGAAGAACTACAACTATCAACTGCTCGAAAAAAACGAAGAAATTGCCAGAAAGAACGTAAATATGGCGTGGATGGACTTCCTCCCCACCCTCTCGGCCTACTATCAATATAGTGCCAAGACCTATTTCGGCAAGGAAGAAGGTATGAACATGACGCCCCCCAACATGGTGGGAATCTCCATCTCTTGGCCCCTGGTCACCTCCGGCACCCGCTACGCCAACATCAAGAGCGCCCGCATAGCCCTTCAGGAGACCCAGAATAGCAAGAAGCAAGCCGAAGACGGCCTGCTGGTGCAGTACAACCAGCTGCGTTACGACCTTGCGTCGGCTCTTGAGACCTACGACATACAGCATCGCAACCTCGAGGTCACCCAGCGTGTCTTCGCCAATGTGAGCGAGAAATATAAATACGGACGCGCCTCCAGCCTCGAGGTCACAACCTCGTCCAACGACATCATCGCTGCCCAGAACAGCTACATTCAAGCCGTGATGAACGTCATTTCCGCCCAGACAGCATTAGAAAACCTTTTGAATAAACAATAATACGATATGAACAAGTACTTCAGAATTGCAGCCATCGCCCTTGCCGTCGTCTCCATGACGGCTTGTGGCGGCAAAGGTGGCGACAAAGCAGCCACCACCACAAAGAAAGAGGCCGAGAAGGTCAAAGTGCAGGTCCTCGAAAGCGAGCGCATCGCCAAGAGCCTCGAACTTTCTTCCACCCTCGAAGGATACGAGACTATGAACATCGCCCCCTCGGTCACCGGCCACATTGAGCACATCTATGTTGAGGTTGGCAGCCGCGTGCAAAAAGGCTCCATGCTCGTCCGCATGGACCAAACACAACTCAACACCACCCGCATCAACCTCGCCTCCACCAAGACCGAACTCGACCGCGTCACCGCCCTAAAAACCAGTGGTTCCGTCAGCCAGCAGGTCTACGACCAGACCAAGGCCGGCTACGACCAGCTGGTGGAAAACGAGCGTTTCCTCAACGAGAACACCTTTGTCAAGGCCCAGTTCGCCGGCGTCATCAGCGCCAAGAACTATGAGGACGGCGAGATGTATGCCGGCCAGCCCATCCTCACACTGACCCAAATCAGCCGCCTCAAAGCCATCATCAACATCCCCGAGACCTACTTCCCCTTGGTGAAGACCGGCATGAAGGTCGACATCGCCAGCGACATCTATCCAGGCAAGACCTTCCCCGCCACCATCGAGATTGTCTACCCCACCGTCGACCCCGCCAGCCACACCTTCCAGGCCAAACTCAACATTCCCAACAGCGGTGAGAAGATCCGTCCGGGTATGTATGTACGTGCCACTCTGGCCATTGGCGAAATCGACGCTATCGTTGTCCCCTACCAGAGTGTGCTGAAACTCACCGGCTCGAACGACCGTTATGTATTTGTTGCCGATGGAGACCAGGCCCGCCGCGTGGCCGTGACCCTTGGCCAGCGCTTTGACGACCGCATCGAGGTCATCCCCGTTGAAGCTGGAGCCATCAAGGCTGGCGACCGCCTCGTTGTCACCGGTCAGGCTAGACTAGTCGATGGAGACAAGTTAGAAATTGTAGAATAAACCAGTTATACTAGTCATACTAGTAATACTAGAAAAACTAGAAAGATATGGCAATTTACAAAACCGCTATCAATAAACCCATCACCACGGGACTGGTCTTTGTGGCCGTCATTGTGCTGGGTCTCTTCTCACTCATGCGTCTGCCTATCGACCAGATGCCCGAGATGGACCCGCCATACGTCACCGTGATGACCACCTACGCCGGTGCCAACGCCAGCGACATCGAGACCAATATCACCAAAATCATCGAGAACTCGCTCAACTCTGTCGACGGACTGAAGAACATCACCTCCACCTCGAAGGACAACATCTCCGTTGTCACCCTTGAGTTCGAGTGGGGCGAGAACATCGACGAAGCGTTAAACGACATCCGATCCTACGTCGACCTGGTCTTCGACAACCTGCCCGACGGCGTCAGCCGCCCCATGATCCTGAAGCTCAATTCCTCGGCCATGCCCGTCATGATTTACGGTTTCACCGCCAAAGAGAGTTATTCAGGATTGGACCGCATCCTTGAAGACAACGTCGTCAACGAGCTTAACCGCATCGACGGCATCGGCAATATCACCGTTTCCGGTGCCCCTCAGCGCTATGTTTATATCGACCTCGACCCCAAACAACTCGATGCCTATGGTCTTAGTGTCGAGCAGGTGGGCAACGCCATCAGCGCCAACAACCTCGACCTTGCCTCCGGCACCGTCAAGATGGGCAAGGAACAGTACCAGATGCGTGTCAAGGGTGAATATGTCGAGAGTTCTGAAATCGCAGACATCGCCGTCACCACCACCATGAGCGGAAAACAGGTCTTTGTGCGCGATCTCGCCACCGTGCGCGACACCATCAAGGACCTCTCACTCGACGAGAAGATTAACCGTGAGGACGGTGCCCGTATCATCATCTCGAAGCAAACCGGTGCCAACACCGTCCAGATTGCCCGCGAGGTGAAAGCCGAGATGGAGCGTATCCAGAAGACCCTGCCTCCCGACATCGAGGCCACCCTCATCCGCGATGGCTCCGAGGAGATTGTCAACGCCATCAACGGCCTCAGTGAGAGTATCTTCTATGCTTTGCTCTTCGTTGTTATCGTGGTGCTCGTCTTCCTCGGAAACTGGCGCGCCACCGTCATCATATCCCTCACCATCCCCATCTCCCTCGTCACCTCGTTCATCTACCTCCTCATCGCCGACAGTTCTCTGAATATCATATCACTGGCCTCGCTGACCGTGGCCATCGGCATGGTGGTCGACGATGCCATCGTGGTCTTGGAAAACATCTCCAAGCATATCGACCGCGGAGAGAATCCGCGCGAGGCCGCCATCTGCGCCACCAACGAGGTGTGGACCTCCGTCATCGCCACCACCTTGGTGCTTGTCGCCGTCTTCGTGCCTCTCACCATGCTGCCCGGCATGATGGGTATCTTCATGAAAGAGATGGGCTGGATCATTACTATCGTGGTCTGCGTCTCCACCTGTGCCGCCATCACCCTCATCCCCATGCTCTCCAGCAAGATGCTCAAGGAGCGTCCCTTCTTCTTCAAGAAAGAAGAGGAAGAGGCCTACAAGGCCAAACACGATAACAGCCTCTACAACCGCACCGTCATCCGTGCCTTCAACGCTGTCGATGCGGCCTATGCCAACCTCCTCCGCTGGTGTCTCCACCACAAGAAAGCCACACTCCTCATCGCTCTGGCATTCTTTGTGGTCACTCTCATCCCTCTGTTTGCCGGCAAGATTGGTATGGACTTCATGAAAATGCAGGATAACGGCCAGATCAGCGTCAGTGCCGAGCTGCAGCGCGGCACACGCATCGAGGAGACCCTCAAGACCGCACGCCACATGGAAGACGACATCTACCGCATCCTCGGCAAGGATGTCCTTGTGGTATCCACTTCGGCAGGCTCCAACGACGATGCAGGCTTTGCCGCCCTCTTCAACTCCACCACCAACAACAAGATTTCCATGACCGTACGCTGCACCAAGAAGTACGACCGCGACGAGACCATCTTCCAACTCCAGGAAAAACTCCGCCAGTGCTTCGCCGAGTACCCCGAGATTGTCAACTTCCAAGTCTCGCAGGGTGGCTTCGGCATGGGTAGCAACAACTCGCTCTCTGTCGAGATCTACGGCTACGACTTCGACCAAACCACACGCTTCACTCAGGAACTCAAAAAACGTGTCGAACAGAACGTTCCCGGTGCCCGCGACACCAAAATCAGCCGTGACGAGGACCGTCCCGAACTCAAAATCACCTTCAACAAGCAGAAACTTGCCCTCCACGGACTCAACGGCTCCACTGTGGCCATGTATGTTCGCAACCGCGTCAACGGCATGGCCGCCGGATACCTCAAAGAGGACGGCGAGGAGTACAACATCGTGGTGCGTCTCCGCGAGGAATACCGTTCCTCCATCTCCGACATCGAGCAACTCTCCCTCCCCACAGCCACCGGCAAGATTATCAAGCTTGAAGAGGTCGCCAAGGTTGAGGAATACTGGTGCCCGCCCACCATCGAGCGCAAGAACCGCCAACGCTACCTCACCCTCACCGTCATGCCTTTCAACACCTCGCTTCAGGAACTGGCCCAAAGCGTCCAAAAGGAAATCGACCAGATGGACATCCCCTCCGAGGTTCACGTCGCCCTCGCCGGTAACTACAAGGACCAGCAAGATTCCACACGCGACATGGGCTTGCTCGGTGCGCTCATCCTCATGCTCGTCTACATCGTCATGGCTTCGCAGTTCGAGTCCTTCAGCAAACCCTTCATCATCATGTTCTCCATCCCCTTTGCCATCAGCGGCGTGGTGCTCATGATGTTCTTCACCGGGAACAACATCGACATGGTGGGTCTCCTCGGCCTCATCCTCCTCATCGGCATCGTGGTGAAGAACGGTATCGTGCTGGTCGACTACATCAACCTCATGCGCGAGCGTGGCATAGCTCTCAACGAGGCCATCGCCATCAGCGGCCAAAGCCGTCTGCGTCCCGTGTTGATGACCGCCTTCACCACCATCCTCGGCATGATTCCCATGGCAACCTCCACCTCCGAGGGCTCGGAGATATGGACCACCATGGGTCTCGTGGTCATCGGCGGTCTGCTGGTCTCCACCTTCATCACTCTCATCATCGTCCCCGTCCTCTACGGCGTCTTCAACCGCCGTGGCGACATCGAGAAGAAGGAGAAGGAACGCAAGAAATTCGTATTCATGAATATCGAACTCGACAACAACGCCCAATAAACCCATTAAACCCATTCACCCCATGAAATCAGTTTTAATAGTATACAATCAGGCCAACAACGAACGTGTGGAATACATGCTCGACACCCTCGGCATCCGCGGATTCACCTTCTGGGAGAACGTGCAAGGCCGTGGTCATGAAGTCGGAGACCCGCACCGCGGCACCCACACCTGGCCCGAACTCAACAACGCCATCATGACCGTAGTCGAGGACGACAAAGTCGAGGACCTCCTCCTCTCCGTCCGCAAACTCGACAAGCGCAACGAAGAGGTCGGTATCCGGGCCTTCGTCTGGACCATCGACCAGATGGTCTAAATGAAGCCCCCAATAGGGCATTTGTATGGAATATCGAGCAAATGGTCTGATATTTAACAGATTACGAACATTCATCAAAAAACCGCGATTTTTCCGAAAATCGCGGTTTTTTTAACATTTCTAACTACCTGATACTAAGCACCAACTCCCTATCAACACCGACCCAACACCGTATCAACTCCCTACCAACTCCTACCATGGTCGGAGATGATAGGGTGATGGTAGGTCGGTGGTAGCTCTTTCTACCTAATTCCCCCTCCCCCGCAGAGACGCAGCCTGCTGCGTCTCTACGGAGGGGTTTTATCGCCCTTTTCCTGGGAAAAGCTTGGAAATGAAGTGTGTGAGATTATTTCGGCGGAGGCTGGCGATGATGTCGCGCTGCTGGTCGGGCTTGTAGAAGAAGAAGAGGCGGCGCTGGTCGGCCTTGTCGCCGGGGGTGGTGGCCACGTAGACGGGCTTCATGGTGGCAGGGTCGATGCCAGTATAGTATGCCTCGGTGCTGAGGGTCATGGGGGTGGGAGTGAAATCCTGTATCTGCTCCAGTCGGTAGCCCATTTGTTTCATATCCACAGCCAGTTGCGCCATATCCTCGAGACGGCAGCCGGGGTGGCTGCTGATGAAATAAGGTATCAACTGGTAGCGCAATCCCGCCTGTTTGCATATCTCGTCGAAACGGCGCTTTGTCTCCCGGAAGAGGTTGAAGGAGGGTTTCCTCATGAGCGCCAGCACATGGTCGGAGGTGTGCTCCGGCGCCACCTTCAGACGGCCGGAGGTGTGATTGACAACCACCTGTTTGAAATACTCCCAGCCGGCGTTGCCCTCGGCAAAGAGGTCGCAGCGGATACCGCTGCCGACGTAGAGGTGCTTTACCTTGGGGTTGGCATTCACCTTTCTTAAAAGGGCTATCATGGGGCGGTGGTCGCTGTCGAGGTTCTTGCAGATGCTTGGCATCGAGCAGCTGTAGCGGCTGCACTTGCGGCAGAGGTCGAGGTTTCTTCCTTTCATACGCCACATGTTGGCCGAGGGACCGCCGAGGTCGGTGAGCACGCCGTGGAAGTCGGGGTCGTTGGTGATGAGGTTCACCTCGTTGAGTATCGATTCCTCGCTGCGACTGGCTATCTGCTTGCCCTGGTGGGCGCTGATGGTGCAGAACGAGCAGCCGCCGAAGCAGCCGCGGTGGGTGTTGACGCTCCAGCGTATCATTTCGAAGGCGGGGATGGGGCCGCGCTTCTTGTACTTGGGGTGCGGCAGGCGCAGATAGGGCAGGTCGAAACTGGCATCCACCTCCTCCGTCGTCATTGGCGGCTCGGGCGGGTTCACCATCACATAGCGGTCGCCGTGACGCTGGACGAGCGTCGCGCACTCTATCTTGTTGCTCTCACGTTCAATAATTTGATAATTCTCCGCCTCGCAGCGCTTGCTCTTCTGGCACTCCTCGAAAGAATGGAGCTCGATGGTATTCTCGGTTAAATGGGGCGAATGGGCGATATAGGCTGTTTGCGGGAGGGAGTGGCAGGCCTCGATGCCTTTGCCTTCGGAGAGGAGTTTAGCTATCTTGAGCGTGGTGCGCTCGCCCATGCCATAGTTCAGCAGGTCGGCAGGGGTGTCGATGAGGATGCTGGGAAACAGCTTGTCGTCCCAGTAGTCGTAGTGTGCCAGACGGCGCATGCTGGCCTCGATGCCGGCGATGACGACCGGCACGTCGGGGTACAGCTGCTTGAGGATGCGCGAGTAGACATAGGTGGCGCGGTCGGGGCGGAACCCCGCCTGGCCGCCGGGGGTGTAGGCGTCGTCGTGGCGCAGGCGGCGTGCGGCGGTGTAGTGGTTCACCATACTGTCCATAGCGCCGCTGGTCACGCCGAAGAAGAGCCTCGGGGCACCGAACTTGCGGAAGTCGCGCAAGTCGTCGCGCCAGTTGGGCTGCGGAATGATAGCCACGCGGTACCCTGCCGCCTCCAGCGTCCGCCCGATGACCGCGGTACCAAACGACGGATGGTCAATATAGGCGTCGCCAGTGACCAGCACCACGTCCACCTGCTCCCATCCCAGGCGCTTCACCTCCTCCAACGTTATCGGCAGAAAATGTCCCATAGTGTAAATTTACCCATCACGAGTTGCTATTTTTGTAGCAGGCTTCCTAATGCCTATTCCTCAAATGGATATGTCTCGTCGTAGATGTCGCTTAATAGTTTGTCGTTGAAAAGCCAATGTGCACCGGGGGCGATATGCTTGACGTTGTATCCCTTCAGTTTTGCCGATAAGGCACTTATCGAGGTCTCTTCTCCGTCGTAGATAACTTTGCGTTCTGATATGATTGTGACGGATTTTGAAGGGTCGTCTTTCCAGACAAGGACATCACCTTTCCTAAATCCCATTTCGAAGAAATTCAACATTGGCCGTTTGGATTGTGCTTTGGAACTGGCGGCCTTGTCTTCATCGGTAAGGTCGTTTTGGATTTCCTCGCTCACATCTTCCGTCACATCTTCATGATGAAAGAGTTCCAATATTGCCTGGGCCTGTTCCACGTTGATGCGGAAGAATTCACGGTTCTGGTTGATTCGTTGCGGGTCGAAAGCCTTGTGCAACGCTTTCTCTATCTTGAGGCAGTCACTTTTCTTGACCTTACACGCAAACTTACATTCAAACGGCACAGGAACTCCCGTTGTATAAAGGTCCCGCATCCGTTTGTCGATATCCTCCTGTGCGGTCATCCCTATCTTGACCAAACCAGGCATCACTGGGTTTGTTAAAAGATAAACTATTCCATATTCCATATCTAATTTTTTTAATCTCTTTGGTATCTATTAATATAACACCCTAAAATACAAATAGTTTCTTGTAATTATTACCTTATTATAATAGGGGGAAAATTGAATCAAAATACTGTCGTCCCGCATCAGAGATAATATAGTCTTTCATTTTCTTTCTTAAAACTTCATTTTTTAACAATTCTTTCAATTCCTTTCTTGTGCAGGCTAACATCCATATAGGTTCTATTTCTTCAATTATGTCATATTTCGTAGGATTCATTAAAAAAAGATATTCCTTATGTTTTTCTCCAAATTCGTCTAATATGCTATGAATATTCGAAAACCTTCGGTCTTTTCTTAATCTAGCAAGATTAGAAATAAGAGCCCACTTCCTTTCATTACTTGATCCTTTCGCAATTTTTACCTTGTTCAAAAGTGTTCCGAATTGGTTTTCATCTTTTATTTTGACTTTAAGAAGAAGAAGAATGTTTGAATATTCAAACAAATCCTTTGAAGATTTCTGTAACAGAGAAACATAATGTGCCCTAACTTTTTTGTGGAGCACTTTATAAAGAGCATAACCATTCCAGCCATAATCACCCATCAGGTAAGAGTCTTCTAAAGTGTTCGGATACTGGTAACCTGATGCCGTCAGCAATTTTGCAACAGAGAATGTTAAATTTTTATTTGCTATATAAGGTGTGTGAACACAATTGTTAAGAAGTTTTTTTGCGACATCCTCATTGGGAGGATATTTGTTCACAAGATGGCTCAATGCAGTAATAACATTTCCATCATTGTACAACAAATGCCATTCCAAAATAGCTATTTCATAAATTTTTGTTATACATTCTGGTGACAAATCGTTTGTCGCCAGATCTAACATTAAAATGATATTACCTAAAATATGACTGATGTATTTCGAATCAAAAGAAAGATTATTAGTTGAATGTTCTCCTATTATTGATTTGTGAAGATTCTCCACCATCTCTTCACTGTAATTTATTGCTTGATCATTACATTTGATTTTTTTAATTTCATATTGAGTAAGAATCTCTGCCAATTCCTTTGTGGAAACAAATGAAATGATAATAAATAAATGGCCACTCTCTAGTGCATCTATCCTAGTGTTTTCGAAAATATTGGCAATAACCCCCTTGGTAGTTGTATGACTATTTAATATTCCCACAATAGTGTCTTTTACAATAATATCGAAGTATTCATTTCTATATTCGATACTATTTCTTATGCAAAAGAAAAACATTCGCCAAAAACGAGAGAGCAATCCATAAATATTACTATTAGTTGACACACTCCCATATTCGGATTTTTTTCTTTGTAGATGGATCTTTGATGATAACTCATCGGCCTTTATAGTAACCCTACTGAAGATTTTATTAGACAATAAATCTTTTAATGTCTTCCTTTCAATATCCCCTATCGGTAGTTTTGATAATATTGTTTCTGTATCAAACCCATCAATCTCATCTAATATTGCGTCAACATTAATATCCTTTCTGTTCCAGACATCATTCCATATTCCGCCACGAATATTACATAAGTTATAAATACTTATAAAGTACAACACATATAGGCTTTTATTCCAAAATTCAGGAATCAATTTCTTGTATATCAAATATGCTTCGTAAAATCTACCGATGCGACATAGCAAAAATGGCAAAAAAAGATCCCTTTTATCATAGTAAAACCCTTGTTTCCGTAGAGATGAAATGGTATTATCTAGTTCTTCAAACTTTAAATCGTAAAAAAATAACGCAGGAGTATCGCTATCATATTCGTTTCGTACTTTTTCACTATTTTTATCTGTAATAATACTTAAAGCATCTATAGAATATACGCGATTAAGCATTGCTTGTTGAAGGAGAAACTTTCGTTCTGACCTTGGAAATTCAGAAACAAATTTTCGTCTTCCAGACACGGTACCTAATGTCTTATATAATCCATTAAAATATTTCGACTCCAGTTGCAATCCTCTTGAATAGAAATTCCAGTATTGAAAAGTTTTGGGGGGAAATAAATATTTTAGACCTTCGTCTAATACAGTAAGTTCTGTTTGTATTGATTTTAAACGAGACGAAATAATCTTGAGAACTTCTGTCGAATGGTCTTCTTCAATAAGGCGAATTAGTTGTAACTGTTTGTATAGAGTTTGGCCTTTTTGTGTACTTATTTTATTAATTGCAGCTTCATCTACAGCAATATCATATCGTAAAATAAGTTCGTCTGCGTTATGGATGTTGACTACAGCAATTCCTTTTTGCTCATAATAGTTATATGTTGAATAATCTATGGACAAAAGATCAGAAAGAAGATAAACCCTTTGCATGTCTTTGTCCAGTATATTCTTTAGTTCATTTAAAATGACTTTTAGATTTAAATCATTAAAAGAGAAGCCAACAAACAATACTATATTAGTGGTAAAAAGAGAGGTGACAAAAGAACGAATTAAAGGAAAACGGGATGAATAATTGTAATAATCTTCTTCTGTAAGTACAATATTGCCAGATTTAAAGTCTCCGTGCATTTTCACCAGCTTATTGGGATAACGATAATATGGTAAATCGCTATCCCTTGCAATAACCTCATATTGTTTACAGTCAGCTTGTATTGCCTGTTCAATTAAATCATCATAATTGGTAGTAATGATATGGATGGGATTAAGTTCAAGAATTGCTTGGTGAATGGGGTTATATGTTGCTCTCCCATCCTTTAAAACATCTCGTACTTTTTCAACGTAGTTTTTGTAACCATGGGAATCTTTATATATTTGAGCAACTTTCAAATCATCCTTCTCGGCTTCGAAATTATCTGGCAAATCATCTTTTAGAGCTTTGATGAGTTTTCCCCATGTGGGTACACCAGAATTTGCAGATACACCCGCCCCAACAAAGACAACCAATCTTCCTTGTTTATATGCTTTATGGAGTTTGATTAAATGAGCTATACTTGTATTATCCATGTTTCCGTATTTCTTTTTTATTCCTCTTTTTGTAATAAATCCACGTTTAATTATGTGAAGAACACTTACAAAATGATAATTATTTCAACCCATAACATTCTTTGATGATAGCGTCCACTTCGGCACTTAGACGGGTGAATTCGGTTTCGTTGTTTCGGGCGGTCATTAGACGGTCGGCATAATCGTTCAACTCTTCAGGCAATTCTTTGGGGATGGGTATCTGGCGGAAGTTGTCCCAGATGAGTTGCCTGCCATTTTGTATGGGTGGGCAGAATTCTGTGATAAGCCACCATCCCACACTTGAACATAACAACGTCAGTAAGCGTTTGTCACTAACAGAGAGGAAGTACATGGAGTTATTACAAAACGTTGAAGAATCGTCGTAAATAAAGCAGGGTTTTGTTTGGAATACTTGATAGAATATCTTAGAATTCTCAAACTTGTCGTAGTAGTCGCAAGCTCTCAATTCCCACCAATAGTCACCCTTGTCAGAACGTGCTCGTGCTCTCTTGGCGAAAGGCAGCATCCATCCCGCAACGGCGGGATAGTTGGAGCTGAACCATTCCCATGCGGCCTCTTCCGAAGGCATCAGTTCATTTCTTCTTGTCCTATTCCTTCTATCCTCTTCAGTCAACGCTATGCCCAACCCTTTTAGCGTAAATCCTTTGGGGATAAACACCAAGTAAGTCGATATTTCCGGTTTTCCATAGGCAACCAGGCCTCGACCCTGTATGAACGGGCGCAACAACTCTTTCGAACTTTCATGTTCGGTTATTAATTGGTTGGCTTGCTCGGGCGTTACATTGAAGGCATCTGACAAACCTGTCTTTATTCCGTAATACTCTTCTTCTCCAACATATTCGCCCAACGTGGGCATCTCTCGTTTGAGCCGCCTCACATGGTGGAAGTTCTCCAAACTTGACACCACCCAAATGTCGCTATCCATTTCGGTTTTATCGAAAAGCTCACGTTGTTCCTCCACATCGTCCGATAATGTCTCTGCATTCACTTTTTCTATGGTGGAGACTTGTAGTTGCCCTAAAGAAGGCTCTTTTTTCATTCGGATAATGCAAGTATATGTGGTGGCATCCTCGAAAATCTGATTGTCACCGAAATCAATCAAGTGCGAGAGGTTGTTGTCAAGGAACAGCTGCCGCAACGGGCGACCATACATCACTTCCTCCCATTTGTTTGGTATGATAAACGACAGGATACCTCCTTTTCGCAATATTTGAAGTCCCCGTTCGACAAAGAGTGTATAAATGTCGCCTCGTGATTCAAGGGTCTTATATGTCGCCGTTGGCTGCCCAGATTCGTCACGTTGATTCATACACCGATACACCTCCGAATCACGAGAAAGGCTTTCCAAACTAATATATGGCGGATTGCCAACTACCACATCAAAGCCATCGAAAGAACCATCCTCACGCAACACCTCAGGAAATTCAATCATCCACTCCAAAGCCTGTTTCATCACTATTTGACGATTGCCAATCTGCTCGTTGTTAGTGTCAAAAAGATTAGATTGTATGCCAGGCAATAGTTTGGATTTGAGAGCCAAAATATCTTTATTCAACTGATTCTTTGTGGACTTGGAACGGCAGTTTTTATATTCTCTGACATTTCTCTTATAGTCTCTTACAAGATTCTGCATACCGAAACTTTCGGAGATTTTCTTTCCAATATACACAGGATGAACCGATGCAAGCGAGTTGCCACATTTGATGTTGATATCGATATTAGGCAGCGTCTGAAGTTGGCGTTTGCCATCGTCTGTGCGGTAATAATAAGCGTTCTTGAGTAGTTCAATCCATAGGCGCAGACGGCATATCTCTACACTCTTGGGGTTGAGGTCGACACCGAACAGGCAGTTCTCGATGATGGTACGTTTCTCCTCGAAGAGCGTCTCTTGGATACGCTGACTGGCTGATTCTGAAGGATTGTACTTGAACACATCACCATCCTCGTCTGCAACGACCAACTCATCGTACTCCACCCGTACATCATAATCGCGGATGCGTTTAGGTTGTTCCTGCCTATCTTGTAAAATGCCCAATTCACTCTTGATGGCAATTATCTCGTTGAGGGCCGATACAAGGAAGTGGCCACTTCCCACAGCAGGGTCACAGATGCGCAAACTGTTGACAATCGTATTTGCTTCGATGCGAAATTCACGGTTACCATAGTCAATTTGTTCTTTTAGGTCATCGAAGTCTTTACAATGCCACTTTTTTGCCTTGTTGAATTTGTCGACAACGGCATTACGCAATGTTTCTTTACAAATATACTCTGTGATGTAGCCTGGGGTAAAGAAAGAACCGTCCTTATAGCCGTTTATCTTCTCGAAGATAAGTCCAAGAACCGAAGCGTTTATTAGTGTCTTACTTTCCGCCCTTATGGTGTCATCGTCGGTTGCGTTGCTACCAAAATCGTATGCATCGAGAAAACGCAATAGATAATCGAGCGATGAAAGAATGCCGGTGATGCGTCTGCCGCTCCCATCCTTCAGCACCGTGCGCGAATAGACTTGCATGTCGCCCAACCGAATACCAGTCACGGGGAAGTAATCCTGTTCAACCTTTGACAGCTCAAATAAGGAACTATTGAGGTATGGTACATTTGGAAACTTGTTACGCATCTCTTCGTTCCGCTCATCGACAGGCTTGGCCAACACTTGCATGAAGAGGTCGTGAAGGGCATCATAATCGCCAATATGATTTGTATCGAGAAAACGGACATCGTTGCCTCGATTGAAACTCACAAGTTGCGACTCCAATAGTTTCAGAAAGAGGATACGGTTTATCCATGTTAGAGCCAACCCCAATGCTGCTTCAAAGCGTTGTTCTTCGGTGGTGATACTTGAATAGTCTTCAAGTTTCACGTATGCCTGTTCCACCAAGGAATACTGCTGACGTCCATTTCGGAGACGTTTAATCTTGCGAGCATTATTGTCAGTCACCTCCTCAACACCCATGATGTAGAGTAGTTCTGCATAAAAAGCACGATTCAGGGTGTTGTGGTCAGAGGAGAAAGGAAGCTTCAGAAGATGTGTTGGGGAGAAGAATTTGAAGACAGACAGGAATTGGCGATTTCGGATGACTTCGTCGCTGGCAATGCGCCTCTTCATTTTTCGAAGGTCAACATATACGAACTGAAGCCGATGTTCTATGCGTTCCACTTCGGGACGAATAATTTCATCGTAAATATATTCCTTCTTGTCATCACCTGTATCGGCCTCTATTACACGGTCGGCAAAACGGCGATTGCGGACAAAAAGCTGGTAGAACAGTTTCTTTTCGAATACAAAATACTCCCAACAGTTAGTTATCACCAAGTGTTTGATGTCGGTATTGCGTTCGCGTACTTCCTCACGAATATAATAGAGAATGAGTTCGTAAAGAGCTTTGCGTTTTAGATCGTCCACCGTTACCATATCCGGACGTCCAGGGCCTTTGAATTCAAACAGCACAACAGGGTGTTCTTCTTTTGTCCCCCTGTTGGTGTATATGGCAAGGTCGGTACGCTGATAGGTATTAACCATATAGGTGCGGTCGCGATAGAGGCTCTTGTTGAGGAATTCTACTACAAGGTTCTTGTTGAATTCTTCTGATTCTTCAGAATCAATATGCGACAACAACTCCCGCATGGCAGCGCGGAATGTTTGCACCTCGTCCATTTGTGAAGACTGACGAAGCAGCACTTTGGCAATTGCCTGCGTGGGATTTAAAATTTTGTAATCCATCTCACAGTATATTTCTGTGTTTTTTTCAATTTGCAAAGATACGCAATCTTTTTGAAACGGCAAAACATTATTATTAACAATACTTTACCAACGGGAAAAGCATGGCCAATGTGTTAAATTTTAGTTAAAAAACAAATGTCCCATCAAAGTGGCCTTATTTTATATATATAACACACGTCCGTCCTGCGGGGTGGGAGGACGGACGTGTGAGAGTTCTTTGAAATATTGAGTAGTAGGTTTATTTTTAGTCTTGGATGGCTTTGATGCCGGGGAGGACTTTGCCTTCGAGGTATTCGAGCATGGCGCCACCGCCGGTGGAGACATAGCTCATCCGGTCGGCAAGTTTCATCTGCTTGACGGCAGCCACGCTGTCGCCACCTCCCACGGCGGCGAAGCAGCCCTGCTTGCAGCTCTCAGCCACGCTCTGGGCGATGGCCTTGGTGCCACGGGCGAAGGTCTCGAGCTCGAAGACACCTGCGGGGCCGTTCCAGAGGATGGTCTTGCTGTTCATAACAATGTCGTGGATGGCCTTGCAGCTCTCGGGGCCGCAGTCCATGCTCTCCCAGCCGTCGGGCACCTCGCCGGAGGGGACAATCTTGGTGTTGGCATCGTTGCCGAACTTGTCACCGATGACACTGTCGACGGGCAGGTAGTACTTCACGCCCTTCTCATCCATGCGGCGCATGAGTTCGCGAGCCAGGTCGAGTTTGTCGTCCTCGCAGATGCTGTTGCCAATCTTGCCACCGAGGGCCTTTGTGAAGGTATAGCGCATGCCGCCGATGATAATCATATTGTCAACCTTGTCGAGGAGGTTTTCAAGGATGCCAATCTTGCTGCTGACCTTGCTGCCGCCAATGATGGCGGTGAAGGGACGCGGGGGATTCTGCATCAGCTTCTCAAGGTTGCGCACCTCGTTCTCCATGAGGAATCCGAAATACTTGTCGTTGGGGAAGAACTTAGCAATGACGGCAGTCGACGAGTGCTCGCGGTGGGCGGCACCGAAGGCATCGTTGATGTAGCAGTCGCCGAGGGCGGCCAGCTGGCGGGCGAGATCCTCTCCGCCTTTGGTCTCTTCGGGATAGAAGCGGATGTTCTCGAGGAGCATCACTTCGCCACCCTTCAGTTCCTTTGCCATAGCTTCGGGCTTGCCACTGCCAAGGAGTTCCTGGGTGAACTTCACGGGACGGTTCACAAGGGTCTCAAGGTATTTGGCCACAGGTTCGAGGGACAGTTCAGGCTCGAAGCCTCCTTTCTTTGGACGGCCAAAGTGGGCCATGATAATGATGGCGGCACCATCCTTGAGCAGTTTCTCGATGGTGGGCATCGACTCACGCATGCGGGTGTCGTCGGTAATCTGCTTCTGGTCGTTCATGGGGACGTTGAAGTCCACGCGGAGCAGTACCTTGCGGCCTGCGAAATTGGTATCTTTTATACTTTTCATGGGTTTATGGGGTTAATGGGTTATTGGGCAAAATTAATGGGCTTCGGCGTGATGAGGCTCTTCCACGGCCATGCCGATGTAGAGGGCCGAGAGCATGGTGAAGACAAAGGCTTGCAAGTAGGCCACCAGGCACTCCAGCAGGCTGATGAACACGCAGAAGAGGACACTCACCACCGACACAGCCCCACCGGCAACGACACCGAAGAGTTGGCTTATAATGTAGATGATGACAATGAATCCGAGGATAACAATATGGCCAGCGGTCATATTGGCAAAAAGTCGAATCATCAGTACAATGGGTTTGGTGAAGACACCCACCAACTCAACCACAGGCATCAACGGGAAGACCTTCAGCCATGCCGGTACACCAGGAGTATTGAAGATGTCGGTCCAATAATGCTTGTTACCACTGATATTGGTAATGAGGAAGGTGATAACGGCCAAGGTGGCGGTGACGGCCAAACTGCCGTTGATGTTGGCACCTGCAGGGAAGATGGGTATGAGTCCTAAGATGTTGCAGAAGAAAATAAAGAAAAAGAGCGTGAGCAGATAGGGCAAAAAACGACGGTAGTGTTTCTCCCCTATCATGGGCTTGACAATGTCGTCGCGCACAAAGACCACCAGCAACTCCACGAGGCTCTGGAGGCCATGGGGAGCCTGGTTGGGGCGCTTTTTATAACCCTTCTTGGCCACCATGATGATAACGATGAGCAATGCTACAGCAATAATGATGGCTGCCGCGGTCTTGGTGATACTCAGGTCGAGCGGTTTCACCACATTGCCGTCTGCATCAAGCATCAGCTCGCCGTCGGCCCCCACGCAAGCCACCTCTTCCTTTTCGGCTCCACCGCCAATTAGGCGATAGCCGTTGTAGTCAGCATGACCATGGTGGAATTTGCTCGACATGAAGACATCAAGGTGCCCGTCGTTCCATAGGATGACGGGTAATGGGATGGCTACGGCATGATCCTCGCCATCGGAGGATTTATAGTCAAACAGATGCCACGAGTGTGCGTCAGTCACATGGCCGATAATCATCGAGCCGGCATCGAACTGTTCACTCTCCTCGGCACGCATGGTGGCAGGCATAGCCATAAAGAGCGCCATCATAGCGAGAACTATTATCTTCCTCATATTTATTATTCCTTATTATTTACTACTGCAGTGTTGTTGAAGATGTCAATCTGTAGGGTATCGAAGAGCCCCAACTGGTTGGCGTCGCACCTATCGGCCGGGACATCGGCCACCTGGCGCAATGCCTGTTTGGTCAAACGTTGCAATGCCTGCGGACGACTAATGCCTAGGCTGTCGGCATAGGCACCGAGACGTGCACTCTCACGCTCGCTGAGCGTGAGAGTGTACTTCTTCGGTTTGGGGGTCTTCTTTTTGTTCATAAGTTATTCGTACATCAATCCCTTGAACGGTGCCAGCACAGCATCAACCTGAGTCACGGCTTCCTTGTCTTCGAGCGTATTGCGGGCAATGTCTCTCAATGCTCCCATCACACGAAGGTCATACTGAAGTTCTCCACGCACACCAATGGCCTTCTCACCTTGGAATCGACTGAGGTAGACCACTTGCTGACTAAAGAATTTGAAGGCCTTGTCCCACTGCTGGCGGGCTCTCTCCAGACCAAACAATTCCTTGTACATAGCCACCACATCGATGGGGACACTGGCAGGGAAGTAGGCTGTGGTGACATCGGGATGGAAATTCTTTTCAGGGAAATTGTTGTCGTACATCTCAAGCAGACGGCGAGCCTTGTCGACATTACCTCTGGCAATCTCGTCGTGAGCCAACACCAAAATAGTCTGATGCACTGCAGGAACAAATTGCTGACGGGAAACCGGGTCGACATAGATGTCGCTGTTGAGGTTACCCCATTTCAGTGGCTGACCGTCAACGCCGTTGACGAAGTAGTCGGCAGTCCCATCGGTGAAGCGTTTGTTCTTGGGGTAAGGGATGAACTTGTAGTTCATGCCATCCTGAATGGTGTAGGTGTAGACCGGCGGGAAGATGTCGGGGATGCCACTCGAACCGGGATTCATTATATAGATATCGCGCATGAACTTGTTGGTTCCCAGAATGTCGAGGAGCATAAGTTCATGACGGAAGACAAACGGGGCATTGGGCTTGAGGTTGAGTTCCCAGCGAATCTCGGGAGGCACCTGGTCGGCTATCTCGGCGGGAATCATGCCGGCCTCAACTAATGCGGGAATGTCAAGCGTTATCTTGAAGCGCTTGGTGGGCAGCGCCATGAAAGTATCGCCAGTACGCTGGTCGGTCAACGTGAAGCGCTCCGGATGGTCGCGCAGCAGCCCTAGAACCTCTGTCACCTCCAGATACTCGGTCGAATTGTCAAAAACATAATACTGGTCCTTGCCAAGCCCGTAGAATTCCTTAGGCAGTGTGAATGGCAGAGGCTCGCTCTCATAAAGCTTGTTGAAGAGCTGCTCCACATACCAGTACATGCCCGACAGGGTGAAGTTCAATATGCGCACGTCGGTGCGGGTACCCTCTACCTCCTGGGCATACCACAGGGGGAAGGTATCGTTGTCGCCGAAAGTGATAAGGACGCCATTCTTTTTAATACTCTGCAGATAGTTCTGAGCAAAGTCACGGGCGGCAGTCTTCTCACTGCGATCGTGGTCGTCCCAGTTCTGGCAAGCCATGAGCATCGGCACACCGGCGAAACAAAGCACGAAGACCACAGGCATCACTACCTTGTACATCTTCTCCTTGTTCTTCTTGAAAAGAGCACTGATCCACTCGGCCAAGCCAATCACTCCCAAGCCAATCCAGATGGCGAAGAAACTGAAAGATCCCACGAAAGCGTAGTCACGCTCACGCGGCTGGCGCGGCGGCATGTTCAGATAGATGGCGATGGCCAAACCCGTCATGAAGAACATGATGAAGACGATGAATGCATCTTTCGGGTGTTTGCGCAGATGGTAGACAAGGCCAAGGAGACCCAGAATCAACGGCAACAGATAGTAGACATTGCGGGAGCGGTCGTTCTGCATCGCCTCGGGCAAGTCGGTCTGGGGACCCAAACGGCTTTCATCAAGGAACTTGATACCGCTAATCCAGTTGCCATGCAAATAGTCGCGTGTGCCATCGTCGTTGAAATAATGGCCCTGCTCATCGTTCTGACGACCGGCAAAGTTCCACATGAAGTAGCGCCAATACATCCAGCCCAACTGGTAGCGGTTGAAGAACTTCAGATTTTGTCCGAAAGTAGGCTTCATGCCGCTGGGAGCGGAACCGGCCCAATATTCATAAAACTTCGGGTGCTGGCGGGTGCCGTCGCTGCTCCACATGCGAGGGAAGAAGCCTGTATGTTCCTCACGGTAGATAAGTTCACGGGCATAGTCGGCTGCAATGTAGCGGTCGCGGCCCTGCTCGTCCTTTCCTCGTACATACTTGGTATAGCCCTTCTTGGAATCAATGGGACGTCCGGCAGTGTAGTACTGACCGCTGAAGAGCGGCGTGTCGCCGTACTGCTCACGTCCCAGATAAGCCCTCATGGCCACAGCGTCCTTCGGAGCGTTCTCGTTGAGCGGCGTGTTGGTATTGGCTCGGATAACGAGCACAAAGAAAGTCGAATAGCCAATAACCAGCATCGCAAAGCTCAGAATGGCGGCATTAATCACCGGATGTTTCTTCTTCCATGTGAACCACAGGCCCCAAACAATCAGGGCCACGAGCAACGTGAAGAAGAAGATGGTGCCACTGTTGAACGGCAGGTGCAGCGTATTGACAAAGAAAACATCGAAGGCCGAGTCGACATTCACAATACCGGGGATGATACCCCAAAGAATGATGCCGAGAGTTACCAACGAAAGCAATCCCGTGACAATGAAACCCTTCCAGGTAGTTTTAGGCCATTTCTTGAAGTACACAACATAGAAGATGGCAGGCACGGTAAGCAGGTTCAACAGATGGACACCGATGGCCACGCCCACCAGCAGGCTGATGAGGATGAGCCAGCGCAGCGCGTGCGGGTCATCGCTCTGTTCCTCCCATTTCAGGATGGCCCAGAACACTAGTGCCGTGAAGAAGCTACTCATGGCATAGACCTCGCCCTCGACAGCCGAGAACCAGAAGGTGTCGCTGAAGCAGTAGGCCAACGAACCCACAATACCGGCGGCAAAGACCGCCCAAGTCTTCCAGTCCTTCAGGCTGGGATTCTTCGGGTCGGGAAGCAAATGCTTGCCCAACAAAGTGATAGCCCAGAAAAGGAACAGAATAGTAAAACCGCTGCAAACGGCGCTCAGCACGTTGACGGCATGGGCTGCTGTCGTCGTGTCACTGAACATAGAGAACAGGCGTCCAAGCAGTTGGAAGGTTGGGGCTCCCGGAGGGTGTCCCACTTGCAGTTTAAAGGCGGTGGCGATGTACTCACCGCAATCCCACCACGACGCGGTAGCTTCCGCCGTCATGATGTACACCGTGCAGGCAATCAAGCAGATTACCCATCCGATGATGTTGTTTGCTAGATGGTATTGTTTCATTGTGTTAGTTAATTAGTTTTCTCTCAAAATAGGCATAGTCATGCAGCGGGCACCACCGCCTGCGCGGGGCAGTTCGCTGCCGGGGAAGGCGGCAACAAACTTCTCGTAGTCTGCCATCTTTACCTTTCCACTGCAGATATCCTCGGCCTTGAGTATGGCGAAACCGGCCTTGTCGAGGGCATCGATGGTGTGCGTGTTACGACGGTAACCCATAATCTTGCCATCGCCCAGCGAGAAGAAGTTGGCACCGCTGTGCCATTGCTCGCGCAGCTGATTCCACGGGTCGCTGCCGCCTCCAATGACAGGCTCAATGTCCCATCCGAGGCCATTCAGTCCGTCAACGATATTGTTCACCTTGTGGTAGCTAATTTTTCCGTTTTCAATGGAAATCAGCGTAGTATCCTTGCCCGCAAAGAGGCCGGTCTTCTTCAGCATCGGCTCGAAAGCCATGCACTGGTGCTTGCCCAAGAAGGTGAACACCATGTCAAGATGGATGAAACTTTCGGGGCTCTTCGGCAGTTCCTGCACAAGGATGTTGAACTTTTCGCGCTCCTTGGCAAAAGTCTGTGCCAAGTATTTGATACCCTTAGTATTGGTACGTATACCCTGGCCGATACAGAGCAGGTTGGGCGAGGCAATCTGCACATCGCCGCCCTCGGTCCGCGCGTCGCGGTCCCAAGCCATGGCATTGAGGGTATCAACTTTGAAGAAGTGCTTGAAAATGGCCTCATAGATAAGGGTCTCGCGCTCACGCACCTCGAAGCTCATCGAGTTGATAAGCACACGGTTGTAGACCGTTGAGGAGGCGTCGCGGGTGAAAAAGAGGTTGTAAAGAGGCTTCAAAAGGTAGCGGTCCTCTCCCCCATCCCATTCGGGGTCTTCGTAACCCTCAATCAAAATATCGGCCAATTGCTTGGAATCCAATTCCATCAACTGCTCTGCCAGACCGTCGTCGCAATTGTCCATGTCACAACTCTCGTAGACGAGGTGTTGGCGTATCTCGTTGTCCTTCAACAGTTCCTCAAGAATATCCTCTACATAATAGACGTTGGTCCAGTGCTCCAGCACGCCGCAGAAATTGGAATATTCGGTATCGACAATCGGTTTATTCAAGATGTCACTATACAGCGCGTGGGCAGCATTCAGGGGGGTCATTCGCTCAATCTCCACACCAGGTCGATGCAGCAGCACAGCACGCAGCATACCCGTCTCCGAACTCACATTAACCTTACACGGTGTAATATTTTTATTAGTCATATTCTTATTAATAATTAATACACAACAACTTCACCCGAAAAAGGCCAGCCTTGTAAAATTGCAAATATACAAAAAAGATTGAAACCCCACAAACTTGACACGATATTTTTATCAAAAACCTATCAACACCCTACCAACTCCTACTATGGTAGGACATGGGTAGGAGTTGGTAGGGTGTTGATAGGGAGTTGGTACTTATTATCAACGGATTACAAAACGCTCTGCCGGAGCCGTTGCGCGGAACTCGGGAGCATAGAGACACTGCATGGTGACAGGACCTGCGAGGAAGGTGCCGGGGTTGGTGACAAAGGCATCATATTCAACGATATAACTACCTTTTTCGAGGCGGTTGATATAACAATGGGTGGCGGTATTCTTGACTTCAACATAATACCTCAGTCCTTGATTCCAACACCACCCCGACTGGGTGCTGACGGGTTCGACGCAGGAGGGGCGGCTGTCAATGAGTTCGAGGTACTCCATGGTGCGGTCACAGGTGATTTCGATGCGGATCCTCACACGGTCGCCGACCTTGGGAGCCTCCAGGTTGTTCATATAGAGATAGGTGCGTTTGAGGGTGATGCCACTCTCGGAGGCGGGGATCTTGTCCATGTCGTCGGTGTACTGGAAGTAGACGGCACCCCAGGCGATGCCAGGGGTCTCCTTGCGAAGGGTGATGGTGCTGTCGCCGAGGGCGATGATGCTGTCGAGCGCGGGACCTGCCCAGCGCTGTGAGCGGTAGCCCTCGAGGCCCTCGGTGGGAGCCGTAAGCTCTGCACCACAGGCTTTCATGGCAATCTGATTATTCGGATTACTCGGAGCAATCTGATTATTCTGAATCATGAGGGCTCTGATGGCCTCGACGGTGGCGCGGTCGTTGCCCCAATGGTTGGCCTGCTTCTGCTTGAGGAGCCACTGTTGCATGAGGGCGATGGTGGCGGTGTCCTGGGGGGTGATTTCGGCAAAAGCCTGGATGAGAAGGGCCTGGGTCTCGACGGGACGCTCGTACCACCACCAGCCGCCGCGGTTGTCGCGCCAGTAGAGGCCCATCTCGTCGCTCTGCAAACTCTTCTCCTTGAGGCGGCGGACGATGTCACGGGCGGCTTTCTTGTCGCCGTGACGGTGGAAGATGAGGGCCAGCTGGGCCTGAGTGTAGAGGCCCGTGTAGGAGCGGTAGTTCTTCCGGGCATTCTTGTAATAGAACTTATACGCCTCGGTGGTACCTTTGCCGTAGAAGGAGCGAGTGTACAGATAATCAATGTTGTCCGGAGCCCACTTAAAGTCACCCTTGAGGTAGGGTTTGATGTATTGCTCATAGCAGCGCTGCTCCTCTTTGTCCACATAGTCGAGCGATTGCTTGATTGTCTGATTGTCTGATTGTTTGAGTATGGACAGGCGTTGGAGGATTTGGCGGGTGACCCAGAGGGAGCTTTCGCCGTCGGGCATCCAGCTCCATCCGCCGTTGGAATTCTGACGGGAGGCAATCTGGTCGTTAAGTTTCTCCAGTTCATTCGATATACGCGTGCTGTCGAAGTAGTTGGCGATGGCCTGACGCTGCTCCACCTCGCCTTCGGCATCGCGGAGCCAGGGAGTGGCCTCGAGGAGGGTCTGGCGGATGTCAGAGTTGATTTTCAAGCTGGTATTTGCGGTGTCGGCTAGATTCTCTAGTTTTTCTAGATTATCTAGAATATCTAGATTTCCTAGATTATCTAGAATTTCCTTGGCAAGGGTATTGACATATAGGCGGTTGGCGAGGTAGAGGTTGGAGGGGTTCTCGGTCTCCTTGAGATGGGGCATGGATTTGACGGCCAGCCAGACGGGGTTGTCGACCAGTTCGGCAGCGAGGAAATGGGGCGAGGCTGTGGAGGAGTGGAAAGTGGAAAGTGAAAAGTGGAAAGTTTTTTCGCCTGCGCCGTTGATATATATGGGTTGCGAGAGGGTGACGGCCTGACGGTCGGAGACAACGGGAATCTGACCGCGCTCGCCGTCACTGTATTGAGCTCCATGATCGTCGCAGGTCTGGGCAGTGATTTCGTAGGTGGCCACATAAAGGTCGCGAGGCAGGTTGTTGAAAGGGAATGTCACCTGCTTGGAGCCATGGGCAGGAACATTAACCACCTGATAGATTTTGGTAATAAGACCCTTTTGAACATTCTGAGCATTCTGATTATTCAGAGTAAACATCACCCGCACCCGTCGCGCACTGTCGCTGAGGTTCACCACCTTGGCCATCATCACCACACTGTCTCCCTGACGGAGGAAGCGCGGGATGTTGGGCTGCACCATAAGGGATTTCTGCGTGACGAGGGATGTGTCGAGGGAGCCTATTCTGAGGTCGTCGGTATAGGCCAGGCCGTAGACACGCCAACGGGTGAGGAGTTCGGGCACGCGGAAGCGGTAGGTAGCGGTGCCGGTGCTGTCGGTCTCTAGGCCCGCGACGAAGAAGGCACTGGGGTTGAGGTTGGTGCGCGACTGCACGGGCGCATTGTTACCGTCATCGAAACCGATACCACCCACTGCCACAACTTCATCCTCCAATTGGTCGGACTTTTCGGCAATGACTGCTTTGTTCGACCGCGTAGCCGACTGGGCAGTGCCGATTTCAATCATGGGCACTTCTTCGCACTCGATGACAACCTCTTCGAGTTGGGTGGCGCACGAGGCCAGCTGGAGGTTGAGCACGGTGAATCCCGTGGGCTTCACGCGGACACCCGACCGTACAAAACGGTTGTAACCCACAAAAGAGACTTCGATGTCGTAGGTGCCCTCCTTTAGGGGCTTGATGCAATAGACGCCGTCGAAGTCGGTAACGCCGCCAGCAACCTGCTTGCCGTCTTGCTTGACGACGATGTTGACGAACGGGAGCGTTTCGCGTGTCTCCGCGTCGGTGACCGTCCCTTTCAGCACGCCCTGCGACGCTGCGGTGGTCTCGCCGCCATTCGAGGAGTAATAGAGCTGGCTCCGCCCACGGTTCATGGAGAGGAGGAAATCGCGCAAGATGGTCAACTTATGCAAGTCGGGATCCTTACCCTTCAACAAATCCCTCCTGTTGAAAGCATTGTAGGAGTCATCTCGGTACCACGGCCGCATCCAGGAAAACGACCAGTAGTCATCAATATAGCCGCGCCAAGGGTAGACATGCCATTGTCCGGCAAGGAAGCCGTAGGAGGTGAGGGCATCGTCGAACATGGTCATTACAAGGTGAGAGGTGAGAGGTGAAAGATGAGAGGTGTCGGGGGCTGTCACCTTGATGGTCCACTCTTCCTGCTGGCCGGGTTGCAGTTTGTCGCGGAAGGTGGCGATGTCGACATTGAGTTTCTTGTGGGTGAAGGGCACCTTCACCTCCCCTCCCTCTTCGGCGTTGACACCATTTTTGACAGCCACAAGCCTCACCCGGAAGCCCCCGAGGAGCGCGGTGTCGACAGGGATGGACAATTGCTTGATGGAGGTGCCGGCCGACAGCCAGCGGTGGTCGCGCTCCATGCCGTCGGGGCCGATGAGGGTGTAGAAGATATTGACATCGTCGAAGGCAGAGCCATAGCGCATGACGAGACGGTCGCCCACCTCACACACGGAGTCGGAGAGGTCGAACCAAACAAGTTGTTCGGAGCAGACGTGCCGCTCGTCGGGGAGGGTCAGCGTGGTGTAAACCGTGTCGGAGTCGTCGTCGACGGTTGCCACAATGCGGTAGAAGCCCGACTTCAACCCCTCGGGCAGGGCGATGGTCTGATGCCAGGAGACACCGTCGGCCTCATGGCGGACCTCGTACGACCACTCGACCGCACGGTCCTTATAGGAATAACGGTCGAGAGGATAGGCGAAACCGGGGTAGTGCTCGGCAAACTGCTCGCGGCTGAAGGTGGCACGGACCTCTTTTTTGTTATAGTAACTTACCGGGTGGCGCATCAACGGAGGGGCGGCAGCCAGACGCTGCACACTGACCGTCACGGTGCCTTTGACTGGACGATAACTTGCGTCGGTGAGGACATAGTCTACCGAGGAGAGCCGCGAGACATTCGTCTCCATGCCGGAAAGGAAAAGGCTATAGCGCTGGGTGCCCACTTGGAAGTGCACGCGGGCCTCATGCGTCTCTCCGTTAAGGTCGGTCACCTCGACTTTGACATAGAAATCATATCCGAATTTGCCCGAGAGGTCGTCGTCGCTGTCGGGCAACGGGATGAAGGTGATGTCGAAGGTGCCGTCCGTGGCCACCTCCAGGGTGTCCGTGGCCACCATGCCGTTGCGCACAGATCTCCAGCTGTACCTCTCTATCCTGTAGCGCACCTGTGCGCCGGCCAGCGAGGCACCGCTATAGGCACGGGCAATGCCACGAACGGTGTAAGGCTCACCGAAAACCGGGGCCTTGAAGTCGGCAGCCGGCAGGTCGTCGAGCGACACCATGAACTTGGGAGGCTTGTACTCCTCCACCCTGATGTCGTCCCAAAAGTTAATTTTAATTTTTTTCTTGTCATCATTCCAGGAGAAATAATAGCCAGCCAAATCCCACGAGCCCGCCATTCCGTCGGCAGGGATGACGAAGGTGAGCGAGACCAGGCCGTGCTCGTCCGAGACGAAAGAGAAGGTGTCGACCGCCTGGCTGTGCGGATTTTTGAGCGTGCAGTGGCCTTGGAGATTGGGCACCACACGGCCGTCGACACCGTCGCTCTCGTAGCAGAGCAAGGCAACATGCACCGTGTCGCCGAGGTGGTAGATGGGGCGGTCGTTCAGAAACTGGACATGCGTCTTCAACTCGCGTTCTTCCGAGGTGCTGCGATAGTTCCACGCATCACGTTTATAAAGGCATCCGTCACGGTTGATCTTTAATATAATGGTTTTGGGGGCACCGGTATATTCCGCTCGGCCGTCGGCATCGCTGTAGGCGCTGTCGATGATGTAGTCGTCGTTATTGTCGTCCACACAGAAGTCCATGCGCTGCCCGACAATGGGTTTGCCGCTCATGAAATCGACGAGCTGGAACATAAAATTATGTCGGGCCACCATCATGTCGGTGCAGAAGAACTCGTAATAGGCATATTTCCCCGCCTTCACCTTCGCGCTGGGCGAAGCCACCAGGAGGTAGCGTCCCGCCTCGAGGGGCGGCACTTCGAAGTAGATAGATCTATCCTTATGGCTGCCATCGTCCTCCACGTCCAGCTGCCACTGCTTGACGGGCTGCGGGAGGTTCTCGAACGGAACGGATTTGTCGCCCTCCAAGGGGTAGACGAAGAAGAAGATGCGGTTCAGATTACAGTAGGTAAGGCTGTTGAGCGACCAGCGGCCAGGGTAAACGATGCAGCTGGCTTGACCGCCCTCGATATTAATAGAGGGAGCGCAAAGCTCGTTCTTGATGTTGGCACAGTTGGCCCCGCCGCGGCTCTTGGGCGCGAGGGCGAGGGCGCTGTCGCAATAGGTCACGGCCTCGACGTAACGCATTTCCCGTTTCAGATAAAGGGCCATGGCATAGTACAGGTCGGTCAGCATAACGCTCTTGCTGCCGCGGTATTTGTTGATGTAGGATTGGAGGAGGTGTTCATTGAAGCGTTCCGCCCTCATATTGGCCATCACGTTGAGCAACTCAATGTCGAGGTAGAGACGGAGCTCCTCGGCATCGTCACGGTGGAAGTCAACCAAACGCTGCAACAATGCTAATGCGTCGTTGCTGCGGGAACTAGAACCGGGGCCATATATCAGCTGACGGACAACGACATCGTAGACCGTGGGGGTGATGTTGATGCCCTTCGACTCGGTCTGCTCGCAGAATCGGCGGATGCGGTCGGAGGAAGTGCGCTTGAGCACCTCCTCGTCGACAAGGGCAGAATCGGGTTCGCCAAGGATGACGTAGCACACGGCGCGCTCGGGGGCTTCGAGGCGCGGCAGGATGGCGCGGAAGCGGGCCTCGGCGCTGTCGTAGCCGGCCTCCTGGTATTCGGCGGCAGCGCGGGCCATATACCACGCCGCTGTCAGAAGGTCCGTGCTGTTCTTGGTCTTTTTGAAAACAGCCTCCGCTTGAGTATAAGCGGTCTTATAGAACTTGTTCTCAATGAGGTTGTCTATCTTCTTCCAGTCGGTCTGCGCGGCTATCGGGAAACAGGCCAATAGTGCAAGCGCGATAATTATTCTTTTCATATTAAAATATACAAAAAAGAGACGCTGCTCGCAGCGTCTCTACAATTCTTAAATCATTTTATCTGTCACCTTTGCCGGTGATGATGAGTTCGGCTTTGATGTTGGAGAATCCCCCACCCTTCTCATTTAGGGCAGCAGCGGCAGCACGCTTGATTTCGTTCTTGGTCATGCCTGCCGTAGTGATACGCTTGGCATCAATACCGTTCTTCACAAACCACTCCTTGATGGCTTTTGCACGGTCAAGGGAGAGCAGCATGTCGGCTTCGGCATTCACGCCGTAGCTCTGCACGTAGCCCTTGACAAGAAAGTTGACTTCGGGATGGTTGCGGAACATCAGCAGATAATCCATCAGCACAGAATCATAGCTGCCGATGAGGGTGGCCTCGTCACTCTCGAAGTTGAGGTCACGGATCTGGAAACTCGAGCCACGCTCCGTGCGCTCCATGTCGTAGAGCATGATGGTGTCCTGCATCATGAGGTTCCACGAATTGAATTCTTTGTAGATGGAGAAATAGCCGTCGCGCTTGGCATAGAGCAGGTAGCTGAATCCGGGGACAAACTTCACCTTGCCTCCACGGTAATGTTCGTCCTGCACAATGGGGCGTTCCTCGCCTTTACCGCCACGCTCAAGAATCATCAGGTTCACATCGACATAGCGTTTACCCTTCTTGTCGTAGAATAGCACCAAGGGTTCATAGGCGTCGACATGGACCGATACCCTGATGGTATGGCCCTGTCCATTGAGGGTACGGTTGTCGAGAACAATGTAATATTCCTCGCCCTTGCGCACGGGGATAGACTTGATGAATTTTCCAATCTGCTTCTTGGTGAGCATCTTGTCAGTGGCATCGTAGAACATGCCGATGGTGGGTTTGGCGTCAGGAGCCATGTCGAAAACAGGAAGGTCGCTCTCGACAGCAGCCTTTCTCTTTGAGCCCTCATGGCGCGGTGTGCTCTCGGTCTTTCCTTTGCCACTTTTCATTACGGCGGCAAACATGGCGGCACTATCGATACCGGCCATATTCACAGCCACAGGGCTTACTTTGTTCAGCATCACTTGATTGGAGAAGTAGCTGCCGGTGTTCTTATAGACAAGGAAATCGTAGTCGTCCCACTGGGAGACCTGCATGATGGCAATCTCCAGGTCGCCGTTGTAGGGCACCTTGAACTTATACCATACAGTGTTGTGTTCACGCTCAAAGATGTTGGGATGAGCCTTGTCGGCCACAATCTCCTGTATGCGGCCGGCACCGTCGGGCCCCGTCGTGGGGCCGTAGGGCTTGTCAATCTCCAACGGGATGGCAAAAAGGCAGTCGTTGCTGTTGACCGGAAGGGTGACAAACGTGGGTGTCACAGGCTCCGGAGTCTTGGCTTTCTTGCTCTTCTTGCCAGTGGCGGCAGTCGTCGCAGCTTTTTTCTTAGATGATTTCTTCTTGTTCTGAGCCTGCGCATCTACGCTTCCGAGGATCAGCGCGCAAGCCAACAAACCTATCAAAAATCGTTTCATATTTTCGAATTATTACATATTATTTCCGAAGGCAAAAATAATAAAAAAACATGATTTTACAACAATATTTTTTTACAAAAAACACAAAACACTGTATATCAGCCACCTTAAACCTTAAACCTTAAACCTTAAACCCTCAACCCGAAACCTTTTTTTGGCCATATTCAAAAGAATTTGTACTTTTGCAGTACAGAATTAATAGAAAAAGAAAACATAAAATCTTAAACCTTAAAATCTAAACGCCATGAAACGCATTGCAATCATTGTAGTTATGGTCCTGATGAGCCTGGGAGCTTCGGCTCGGTCCATCCACTACTTCACCTACAGCCAAGCCGAACGCACCGTCAATTACCTCAACACACAGAACGAGCTGATGATTTACTGCGGCTACGACTATGAGATTGAGACCTATGTGCTCATCAACGAAATCTGGATGGAGCGCGTCAACTCCTCCTACTACGAGATATGGATTTACGGCTATGACGCCTATACTGGCGAGGAAATCTATATGCCTCTCGACCTACAGTGCGTATGGCTCTACAGTGCCGGCCGCATGTACAACGCTGCCCAGTACCTGCGCTTCCGCGTCGATATCCGCACCCCCTCTCTCGTCTGGCGTGTCCCACCCTACAACCCCTACACCCGCGTTGTGCACCGCCACGGCTATGTCCGCACATATCACTACGATATCCACTGCCACGGCTGGATGCCTCCCACCTACCGACAGGGTTCCGGACGCCCGCCCATGCACCCTTACTACATGCGCACTCCCGGTACCTCAGTCCCCATGCCCTCCAACCGCTGGACACCGGGTATCGACCGTCCCACGGTGATACCGAATACTAACAACTCGCACATCGGCAACGACAACAGCACCAATCCCCCCTCCAGCAACCGCAATAGCAGCTCCTCGAGGAACGTGACCACCCCCATCACCACACCCACCACCACAACTACACCGTCGCGCAACAACAATACCGTCACACCCTCGCGCAACAGCAGTAGCAGCACAACCACCCCCTCGCGCAACAGCAATACCGTCACGCCCTCACGTAACAACGGCGGCAACAGCACGACAACTACAACCACGCCGTCGCGCAACACCACCACCGTCACGCCCTCGCGAAACAACAATACAGTCACTCCGTCACGCAATAACAGCGGCAACAACACAGCAACTACAACCACGCCCTCGCGCAACAGCAATGGCACAACAACCACTCCCACGCGTAACAGTTCCGTCACCCCTTCGCGCAACAGCGACAACGGCAATAACTCCGCCACCAAGGAGACGAGCTCCTCGCGCAACAAAAACACCACTCCCTCTACCCGCAAAAGATAACACACCATGAAAGCCAGCGAATTGGTTCTTGCCCCCGACGGCACACTCTACCACATACGACTCAACAGCAGCACCTTGGCCGACAAGGTGCTGCTCGTTGGTGACCCCGGCCGCGTAGAGATGTTCAAGGACATCTTCGAGACCGTTGAGTTCGAGTCCCACAACCGCGAAATCCACGCCCTCACCGGCACCTACCACGGCACCCGCCTCACCGCACTCAGCACCGGCATGGGATGCGACAACATCGACATCGTGATGACCGAACTCGACGCGGCGTTACATTTGTCTGACAAGTCCGACTGGTCCGACAAGTCAGACCGCCACCTCCAAATTGTCCGCATCGGAACCAGCGGCTCCCTGCAGGAAGATATCGACTGCGGCAGCCATGTAGCCTCAGCCTACGCCATCGGTCTCGACGGACTGATGAACTACTATAAAGAGTGGAAAGTGGGAAATGGAAAGTGGAAAGATATGGAAGATGCTTTTATAAAGCACATGGGCCTCGACGACAACTTGGCCCGTCCCTACTGTGTTAAGGGTAGCGAGATGCTGCTCGACAAGATTGCTTTCGACATGCACCACGGCATCACCGCCACCGCCCCTGGCTTTTATGGTCCCCAGGGCAGAACTATCCGCCTGCACCCTTCCATCGACGGCCTCAACGAGAAACTGGCCACCTTCGAGTGGAAAGAGAAAAATGGAAAATGGAACGTGACTAATTTAGAGATGGAAACTTCGGCCATTTTCGGCTTCAGCCACCTCCTCGGCCACGAGGCCCTGACGGTCTGCCTCATCATCGCCAACCGCCCACGCGACACCTTCCTCAACAACTACCACCCCCAGATGCGCCAACTCGTTGGTAAAATTGTTGAACGTCTGGCAGACTGATTCCTAAGGAATCACCATGTAACGTCCCAACCTCCGCCTCAACCCTTCGTTGGGGCGTTTGTTGTATGCCCTATAGAGAGCCTCACCCGCCCACATCGACATCTGGCCCTGCGGCGCATAGCTCTCCACCTTGTTCTCGGGATTGCGTGCCAGACGGGCAAACATGCTGTCGATGAGCGTCACCGCCCACGCCGTGTCGAAGGCCAGCACCGTCTCGTAGAAGGCGCTGTTCCTCGTATACTTGTCGGCCATAGCCTCCAGGTGGGGCTTGAACGCCCCGTGGGGCCACAGGACGATGGCTTCCAACGCCTGATCCATTGGACTGTTATGATAAAATGGTTTGCGTGTGACGCGTTTGCGGCTGTTGTCGTGCAAAGCCTCGATGATGACCGACGTGTCGGCCTCGCGGCGGAAAGCGGCAATCCTGCCCAAGGCATCGCGCTGTCCCTCCTCTTTCCACAGGCGTAGCAGCAGGTCATGGTTCTCGTCGGTGAGCGGCAGGCGGCGCACCAAATCGCAACGGCGTTCGATGTGGCGGTAGCCAGGCAGGAGAATAAGGCTGTCGACAATATGCAACAAACTGTCAGGCATCGTCTTATTCTCCACAGATTTATTCAGTACCCAACTTCCCACATAATCGACAAATCTGAGACAACCCTGGGCCGAATGGAACATCCCGCTGTCGGCCAGCAGGTCCATCACCACCTGCGGCGCCAACTGCGTGTAACGCTCCACGAGAATGCTGCCCGCCGTCACCCTCACCGCCGGCGACGTGTGGTGCAGTGCCAAATCGTAGAGTTCGTAGGCCGTCAGCATTCGGTTGAGAATCTGCATCGTCGTGGCTCCGTCCCACTGGTTGTCACGCTCCCAGATGCCCCACTGCAGGCTTACATGTTTGCTTTTGGCCATGCGGGCCAGGAGAGTGTCAATATGTTCTATCTGCGTCTTTGTCAGCCCGAATCGAGGCTTCAGGTTCGACTGAGCCGCCGCCCCCAGGCCCATCGCCGCAAACAATAAAATCACAACTGTCTTTTTCATACAATATCCTTTTTATAAACCACCGGTATCCAACCAGTACATATAAATATATAACGGACTTTTTCCAAAATCTCTACATCCCCATTCGAATTTTAATAAATATTAACATTAGTGTCCACTAAAAATTTAACATATTAAAAGTTTAACAATAATTGTCCATTTGAATTGTTGAGTTCTTTGAAATCGTTGAGTTGATTATTGTTG
>ONLW01000009.1 GCA_900318835.1 uncultured Bacteroidales bacterium | reverse complement strand
ATACAAATTCAAATCCGTTCTCTCAAAAAACTTCTGTAAATAATTAATTCACAATAATTTCAAAGAACTTTTACTGATTTTTAGTGGACAGCAATGATTTTGTTATATCCTGCAACCTGCGCCGTGCCACCAGATAGGCGATGCGGCGGTCGGTGAGGGCATTTTGGGCTTTGAGGAGAAGGGTATGGGCTTGAAGGACATCGTTGAGGGTGATTGCGCCAGCGGAGTAGTTAAGGTTGGCGAGGCGGTAGTTTTCCTGTGCCAGGTCGAGGGCTGCCGAGTCGGAGCGGATGAGCATGGCGGCGTCGACCATGTCGGTGTAGGCCTTCTCCTCTTCGAGCGATAGCTTTTTGTTGAGGTCTTCCTGCATGGTGCGTGCCTCTTCGATGCGGAGGTTGTGCTCGCGGATTTTGTGTGAGGTCTCCCACCAATCGGTGAGGGGAATGGATAGAGAGAGAAGTGCCACGGCATTTGCTGTGGGGGTGTTGCGGATGGTGTTACCATAGTATCCGATGCCGACAAGGGCCAACTGGGGGAGTGCTTCGCCAATGGTGAGTTTTTTCTGTAGCTGTTGGGCTCTGAGATTGATGTCAAGGAGTTGGCGTTCGGGGCGGGGGGAAGGTGAATGGTGTGAGGTGAAAGTTGAAAGGTTTAAGCTTTCACCTTCAAAGTTGAGGTCGTCAGAGTAGTCGATGCCGATTTGGATGCATAGGAGGTGTTCTGAGAGGCGGAGGCCGGAGATGAGTTGCTGCTGTTGGGCCTTGATTTCGTTGCGTTTAAGCTCAATCTGAAGGGCGTCGGCCTTGGTGGCAAGACCATTGGCAAGGGCTGCGTTGACGGTGTGGGAGAGAGAGTCGATCAGGGTTAGAGCAGCCTCGACGGTGGCGGTTTTTTCCTTGAGGCCTACAACAAGGTAGTAGGAAGATTCCACTTGCTCGAGGATGTCGCGGGTTTTTATCTCGGATTGGAGGTTGGCGGCTTCGACACCGAGGTTGGCGAGGCAGTTGCCATTGACGATGCGTCCACCCATATAGATGGGCTGTGCGGCGATAATGGCGCCTCCGAGGCCGTGTTTCATTAGTTCCAGGTGGTTAGAGACGTCGGTTTCCTCGGAAAAGGCTTCGTAAATGGCTTCCAATAGTTCTCTCATGTCGGTCGACTTGATGTCGTCGACCCCAAATTCAATCATGGGGTTTGCTGCAATATAGCCCAAAGCACGTACTTGGATGTTGGGGAAGTATTTGGTAAAGACTTGGTCTTTGACAGCTTGAGCCTTTTTCACGGCGATTTGTGAGGAACGGACGTCGGCATTGTTATGTCGGGCCAGTGAGAGACAGCTGTCGAGGGACAACACTTGAGCGGAAAGTGGAAAGTGGAGAGAGGAAAGCAGGCTGATGCAAACAATCAGCTTCAGCGTTGTGATGTGTTTCATAAGGCGTTATTTTTTACCGACTCTGATAGGGCGGTTGTTGGTTTTTGTTTTTTCAAAAGCGACGGAGTAGGCCACAGGTAGGACTGTGACGACGAGGGGGAGGGTAAAAATGGTGCCGAAGCAGACGACGACACCGAGAGGCATCCAGAGGAGGGTGCCGGCGGTAATCATGGGGATGACACCGAGGGCTGTGGTGGCCGAGGTGAGGAAGATGGGCCGCATGCGGCGCAGTCCGGCATGGTAGGCGGCTTCGGAGACCGTCATCTGCTCCTTGGCGCGCAGTTCGGCCACATAGTCATACATGATTATGGCGTTGCGTACGATGATGCCTACCAAGGAAATGACACCCAGAGTGGCAGTCATGGAGAAGTCGAGGTCGAAGAGCCAGAGTCCGAAGGCGGCACCGAAGAGGCATAGCAAGGCCATGGAGATGGAGAGGACAGAGATACCTATCTTGCCATAGTGGATAATGAGAACGAGGAACATGACGGCGAGAGCCGCTATAACAGCCATGATGAGGCCGGGCATGATCTCGTTGGTGAAAGCCACTGCACCGCCATATTCCCAGGTGACACCTTCGGGAAGATTCATCTCGTCGAGTTGGTGACCGATGGCCAATTGCTCTTTCATCTGTCCGGCACCGGGCATCACGTCGGCTGAGACGGTGATGCAGCGGAGTCCGTTGCGGTGGGGCATGTTGTTGTGATGGAACTGTGGTTTGATATCGGCCACCTGGCGCAGAGGTATCCACATGCCGGGAGTGGCACAAGGAATGAGAAGGTCTCCCAGAGAACTGTAGTCGAGGTTTTGGGCGCCGTCGCTGTATACTTTGATGGGTATGTTGTAGTCTTTTTGCCAGAGAGATGTGAGCTGGGTTCCCGATAGGATGCTGGCAAGAGAAATCGAGAGGGTGGATTGGGAGACACCTAGAGGCATTGCAATTTCGGGTTTGAGGACTACATTGACCATCTCCTCGGTTTCGTCAAAGTCGGAGTGGACAAAGAACAGGTTGGGGTTGTTCTTCATGATGTTGAGCAGGGTGTCTCGCAGGTGAACAAGGTCGTCGTAATTGTCTCCTTTGAGGTAGAACTCGATGGGCGAGGTCGCCATTTGGTAGTCGAGTTGTTTGAAACGCACCTGTGCGTTGGGCAGGAAATGTTCGTGGAGTTGGGCGAACTCTTGGATGACGGTCTTGGTGGCGTTGTCGTCGGTGGTTTTGATGATGAATTGGGCGTAGTTGTCGGAGGCGAGTTGCGGGGCATAAGTGATGTGGAATCGTGGCGACGACATGCCGATGAACGATGTGACGCTGGTGATGCGGGGGTCGGCAAGAAGAATCTTTTCCAATGAGTCGGCAGCGGCTTGGGTCTCCTGCACCGAGGCAGAAGCGTCTAGGTACATCTCGATGGCGAAACTGTCGCGTTCGGCTTTTGGAAGAATCTGGATGTTGATGGCAAGGGCGAAGAGTACTCCAGCTACCACCGATCCCGCACCGATGGCAATGGTCGCTTTTTTGTGACGGAAGCAGAGGGAGAGAAGCTTTTCGTATCCTCTCTGCAGGCCGTTGAAGAAGCATTCCTGTAACTTCTCGAACTTCGTTTTCTTGTTGGCATTGGACGCTTTAATCATGCTGGCCGACAGGTAGGGTATCACCAGGATGGCGTAGAAGAAACTGCATGCCAAGGCAATGAGGATGGTCCAGGGGAAGAGTTTGATGAAGTCGCCCAGGAAGCCCCCTTCGAAAATAGGCAAGGTGGGGAAGAACATCAGCGCGATGGAGGCTGTGGCGAAGAGCATGGAGACGGCGAGACGCGACGTGGATACAGCAGCTGAATACCATCGAGAGTGTCCGGCTTTCAAGAGATCTATGTACCCGTCGATAACCACCACCGAGTCATCGACAATCATGCCTAGGACGACGATGAGTGCGGCAAGGGTCACAGTGTTCAGCTCGAAGCCTATGAAGTACATGATGCCAATAGTGGCGGCGATACAGATGGGCACCGAGGTGGAACTGACGATGGCTGTGCGTAGGGGGAAGAGCATGAGCATCACCAGGATGACCACCAGAATGGCTTCAATGAGGTCCTTGAGGAACGACTTTACGGAAGCGTCGACAACACGGGGTTGGTCGGTGATGCGGTGAATGTGGATGTCGGGAGTGGATGCTTGCTCGAATTCGGAGATTATTTTCTCGACTTTTTTGCCGAAATCAACCACATTGTTTCCGCTGCGCATTTCGAGGGAGAGCATGATACAGCGGTGGCGGTCGGTGGTAGTGTCGCTGTAGCGGATGGACGGGGTGTTTTTGGTGTAGTGGGGCTCTAAGGTGGCCACGTCTCGCAGGTGGAGGCTTTGCCCCGTGATGGGGTCGGCAAAGACTATCATGTCGTTGAGATCGTTGATGCTGCCGAAAGGAATCGACACATGCACTAGGGCACTCCCCTCCTCGTTGGTTATCTTTCCCGACATGGTGCGGATTCCTTGGGCAGCCAGTTCGGCCGAAACTACTGAGGGTGAAATGGCATACTGGGTAAGTTTCATGGGATCCATGTGGACGGCTATCTCCTCCTTTTGGTCTCCCACGACGTTGATTTTACCCAATTCAGGAATGCTGCGCAATCGTGCTGAGAGTTTTTTAGAGGCTTCTTCGAGTTCACGTGGCGACCGCTGGTCGCTTTCCATGGCCAGTAGCAGCGAGGAAGAATTGCCGAAGTCGTCGATGACGGCAGTGGCCACCACTCCCTGTGGAAGATCGGTGATGCGGAACAGTGTCATTCCTTCGCGGATACGCGACCAGGTGACCTTCGAGTCGCTTTTGGTATGCACCATCGAGACGAAGACATACAGCATTCCGTCCTTGCTGTAGGAATAGGTCTTGGTTTTGTCAACTTCGTTGAAGGTAAACAAGTAATCTTCCACTTTTGAGGCTACCTGCTCTTCAATTTCCTCCGCCGTCGCGCCGGGATAAATCACAGCTACAACACCTTGGCGGATGGTCACGTCTGGAAACTCGTTCTTCTTCAAGTGAGGCAGCGCGTACATACCAATGAGCACTACAGCAATGAGCGTCAGTGCCAGAATGGGGAAGCTGCGCATTGCCCCTTCAATCATATTGGTCTTTCGTGCCATGGATTGTCGCTATTTTCTGAATTTTACCTTTGCTCCATTGTAGAGTTTCTGCTGCCCAAGGGTGATTACCGTGTCACCATCGTTCAGGCCTGATTCTACGATAACACCGTTGCGGACGAAATCCCCGATAGTAATGGCACGGTGATAGGCTTTACCGTTGGTGACGACCCATACCACAGATCCTTCTGGCATTACGTTCACACACTCTGAGGGGATGACGATGCCCACCTTGTCGTTCAGCGATAGATTGGTTTTGGCCACCATGTCGGGCAGTAGGTCTTTAGTGTCGCCAGAAACGATTGTGGCGAAAACCTTATAGGTGTGTCCGAGGGGATTGGCAATAAGGCTCTTGTCGTTGATGCGAAGGGTCAACTCGCGGTCGTCCAATGCAGGAATGATGGCTGTGGCAGTGGTTCCTACGGGGAGGAGGCCAATTTCGTGTTCGGGCACCGAGAAGCCTACGCGGAGGCGACTCATGTCAATGATGCGGGCAAATACCTCCAGTGGCTTCATTTCCTCGCCAACGTGATGGTTTTTGCACGAGATTACCCCGTCGAAAGGTGCCGTGATAATGCAATCCTCCAGTCGTTTGCGCGCTGCAACTTCCGCTTGCCGCGCTTTTTCCAGATCCGTCTCCATCTGTATCCATCTCACGTCGCTGATACCGCCTTCCGAGTGGACGTTTTTCATGCGGTTATAGGCATCCTCTGCCTGTCGCAGGGTGGCCAAAGCGGTGTTGTGGAGGCTGCTGGCAGTGGTGGCGTCGCATTCTGCCAGCACTTGGCCTTTGCACACATTTTGTCCGTTGCTGACGTTCACTTTAGTGAGGGTGCCTCCGAGGATAAAACTTAAGTTAACCTCGACCTCCGAGCCTATGTCGCCAATATATTGGCGCTGGCCAGTGTTGTTTCCATTCGAAACAATGAGACCGTGGACGGTGATGGTGTCGCTCCATCGGGAGTCGACCTGTTTCCCGTTGCATCCACAGAGGAGTGCGATGCAGCAGAGGAGGAGTGGGATGGTGTGTTTCATATTTGTTGTTTTGGGGTTGGATGTGCTGACTGGATGTTGGGGGGCTATTTTTGTTAGATGGTTATTTCGTGGGTCTTCCCGTCGTCGAGGAGGGCGATAGAGAGGGGAGAGGAGAGGCCGTTGTTGTTGGAGTAGTGGATGATGTAGAGTGAGGAGAGGTGTTTGTATTTGAGGGTGAAGTGTGGCCAGTGAGAGGGTATGTGTGGGTTGAGAGAGAGGGTGTCGCCGTGTTTTTGGAGGCCGAGGATGTTTTCGATGGCGGTTTTGTAGGCCCATGAGGCGGAGCCTGTGTACCAAGTCCAGCCGCCGCAACCAGGGTGTTGGGGGTTGGAGTAAATGTCGGCGGCGATGCAGTAGGGTTCGACTTGATATTTGAGAACGTGGGCAAGGGTTTGTGTGCGGTGGATGGGGTTGATGATGGAGTAGAGGTGGTAGGCGAGGTCGTTGCGACCCTCTTTCAACTGTGCCATGATGTACCACATGGCACCATGAGTGTACTGACCTCCGTTTTCGCGCACTCCCACAGGGTAGTTGGCTATGTAGCCCGGCGAAGGTTTCGAGTCTTTGAAGGCCGGGGTGAGCAACTGGATAATCTCATGCTCACGGTTGACCAGTCGGTTGTCGGTCTCGCGGAAGACAGAGGCTTTTTGCTCGGAAGTGGCCACGTCGGTGAGGATGGACCATGCTTGTGAGATGAGGTCGATTTGGCATTCGATATTGTTGCGTGAACCCATGGGGTCTCCATTGTCGAAGTAGGCACGGAGGAACCATGCACCGTCCCACGTGGCTTTCTGGATGGCGTCAACGAGTTTTTTACGATAGGTCGAGAGTTCTTCGCAGTAGGTGAGGTCGGCATCGGGCACCATCTGCGCGAGCTGTTCCATCTTCGGCAGCAGGTCGCAGAGGAAGAAGGCAACCCAGACGCTCTCGCCTCTGCCCTCGACACCGACGGTGGACATGCCGTCGTTCCAGTCGCCGCAGCCCATTAAGGGAAGTCCGTGGATACCAGAGCGTGACATGGAACGGTTCATCGCGCGGCGCAGATGTTCATACAATGAGGCATATTCTGTACCGATGGCATAATTAATACCACGCTCAGCCTCGCCGGGTCCCAATTGGTCGCCCAACGTGAAGGGCACCTGTTCGGTGAGGATAGAGGTATCGCCGGTGATGTGGACATATTGATAGGTGACGAAGACTAGCCAGAGGTAGTCGTCGCTGAAGGTGGTGCGGGCACCCATCTTCATGCTTTCGTGCCACCAATGCAGCACGTCGCCCTCGGCAAACTGGTGGGCCGCATGGTCGAGGATTTGGTGGCGAGCATAGGCGGGGTCGCTGTAGAGCAGTGACATGACGTCCTGCAGTTGGTCGCGGAAGCCCGTGGCTCCCCCCACCTGGTAGAAGCCTGCGCGGGCAAAGAGTCGTGAGGAGCAGACTTGGTAGAGATACCAGCGGTTGAGCATGTGGTTGAAGCTGCGGTCGGGGGTCTCCACCTGGATATGGGAGAGTTTCTCGTCCCAGTAGGCGACAACCTTCTCGAACTCGGCATTGATGGTGGCGAGGTTAGTATTACTGGTATAACTAGTGTTACTAGTGGCTATTATGAAGGCCAGTTCCTTCTTGTCCTTCGCGGGAAGTTCGAGGTCGAGACCGAGGCGTTTGCGGTTGGGATAGTTGAGGGAAACGTCGTTGAGAGGTTCAGTGGCGGTGAGGTTGACGACTTGGTCGTGGTAGATGGCATGGTAGACGTTGCGTATCCGTAGGGTATTGGAAGATTCGTCCCACTCCGAGTACAGGTAGCGTGCAGTTTGTTCTTCGCTCATGCCGAGCACTAGTTTGTAGACCATATCAAGTCGCACTTGCTGCGGTTCGGCAGAGGTGTTTTCCACTTTGATTTGGTAGTATTTCTCCATACGGTCGACGGCGACGAAGATGCGGACGGCAACCTTGAGGAGGTCGTATTCGGCATCGAAGGCAGACCATCCTTGAGAGTGGCGGGCGGTGGCAGGGATGAACTGTTTCTTATTGATGAGGAGCATTTCGGAGGGGGTATCGCGGACGATGTCGTTGGACCAGGAGGTGAGTTTGAACTGCTGAGCGTTGTGGGCGAAGGTGAACCCAGCCATGGTGCTGCTGACGATGCAGCCGAAATGGCTCTCATTGGCAATGACGTTGACCCACGGCATGGGCGTGTTGGTGTTGGTGACGACATAGTCGCGGCCGTCATTGTCGAATCCTCCGTATTGATTATAGAATTCGAGGTCGCTCCACACGCGGAACTCTTTCTTGGATTTGAGTAGCGGGTATTCCACCTTGTCCTGATAGTGCTGGTTGGCCAATTCGAGCTGATGCAATTGCTCGGCAATAGTGATATTTTTGGTAGTGCTGAAAGTGAGGCGGGCGATGGTATGAAGCAGCGTTCGCTCGGCCTCGCTCACGTCGTGTCCATCGAGCACATAGACTTTGCCGACATCGCTGTGTTCGGCCCACAGATGTTCGGTATTGGCCATGTTACGAATGAAGTGCATCAAGCCCTCGCGGTCGCGTTCTGGAGCGTCGTTGATAAACACCAAGTCGAGACTCATACCATGTACTTTGAAGTACTCAAAGGCGCGGAGCATCTCTTTGGCGTAGTCGGCACGTTCTATGCTGTCGATTTCCATGAGGAGGATGTCGAGGTCGCCGCTGATGCAGAAGCGCCAGAGGTCGCTCTGAGAGAGGGTGTTCTTGGCTAGGATGGCACTACGCTCGTTGCCAAGCGTGGCGGTCTGAGCGAAGTATTTCGAAATATTGTTGTAGAGTCGCATTTGGCTTCCCTTCAACAGCGAGAGACTGGTGCGCATGTTGTTGAATACAGAAGCCGTCTTGAAGGCGTGTTCCACATCGGTCGAGCTTTGGTATAGGTCGGAGAGTTGCAGCAGATGCTCTTTGGCTTTGGCAAAGCCGGTGAGGATGAAGGCCTCGACGCTTTTTCCGGAAGCCACATGTATGCGGCGTCGCATACTCATCACTGGATCGAGGGTGGTGCCCACGGTGCCGGAGAGGGTTCGACGGCTCTCGATAATGTCGGCGTGGCGAAGACTGTTGCCACGACCGATGAACTTAATGCGGGAGGTCTCGTATTCTACCATGTCAGGCCTATCGGACGCGTCGAACGTGTCGGATACCCACAGTTTGTGCAACATATAGTGGCGGTTGCCTAAGTTGCCCGGACGACTGAAGATGAGCGACTGGTGTTCGGCGTCATACTCGGAGTTTATCTTCATGGCGTTGAAGACGCGGTGGTTCTCGTCTTCTGCTGCAGGCGAAAGGACAACCTCGCCATAGGAGGTGAGCTCGAGGTCCACATCCTGCCCGCTGTTGTTCGTGAAGGTGATGCGGCGTATCTCGGCACTACGGTCTTTCAGCACCGTCACCTCAGTCTTCGTCTCGATGTCGTCGTCCACTCGCAGGTAGCTAATCTTGTCACTGGCGAAACTTACATGGTAGCTTTCCGGCATCACGTCGAGCGGAGCATAGGTGTTGCACCACAGGTGGCCGTTCTCTAAGTTGCGGATATAGAGATAGGTGCCGTAGTGGTCGGCCGAAATCTTCCGGTAACGGTTGAGGAGGATATTTTTGTAGCGCGAAAAGCCGCTTCCTCGGTCGTTCATCAGCACAGTGTACTGTCCGTTGCTGATGAATCCTAGTTCGGGCACATTGGCTATCGTGTCGAAGCTTCGAGCATCGCTTTCGGTCTGTACTTTGGAGTATTGGTAGCGTTTGTATTGTGTGACTTTGAGGTCGATGTAGGGTTTTACTTGGGCTTTTTCCTTGAGGAGGGTTTCCATGGAGCGCATGGCGGGTTCGTGCATGAAATAGTGCTGGAGGCACCCACATGTGGTAATTGCTCCCGTATGGTCGCGACTACCATATGTGAGGTAGTTGGTTAGGGAGGCGAGAATCATGCCTTGGTGGTGTGCATAGTGTGCCTGGACGGGTACATGGTCCTCCACGTCGTAGCTTTCGAGGAGGCCAAAGTTGTTGTACATTTTGAGAGATTTGAAGCGCAGGAGATTGTGGTAGACAGCGCGGTCGTCGACGGAGATGGCCATGAGGGAGCTGTAGGGTGAGATGACGATGCGGTCGGGGGTGGTGTTCTGGAATTTGAGGTAGGGAACACCGAAGGCGTGGTATTTGTAGTTTTGGGCATCGTCGAGTTCGTTGTAGGCGGTCTCGGAGATACCCCAGGGGAGTGATTGCTTGATTGTTTGATTGTTTGATTGCTTGATAGTGTTTCGGATAAAGGCGCGCTGTGCGCGGATGGCAAAGGAGTAGGTCTCGTCCATCAGCGTATGCTTGTAGGTGGGGAGGAAGATAAGCGGCATGAAATACTCGAAGAGAGTGCCGTACCAGGAGGCTACTCCTTTGTAGCCGCGATACTGGACGAGTGTTTTGTCGAGACAGAACCAGTGTTTGTAGGGGGCGTCTCCTTGGGCGATGGTGAGGAAGGAGGTGAGGCGGGCTTCGGAGGCGAAGTTGTTGTAGTGGTAGGGGAGGAGGGTGTAGTTGGTGGTGTCGTAGCCGATGGAGAAGACGTCGAGTTGTGGGTTGTAGAGCTTGGTGAAGTCGGTCTGGTCGATGAGCCGCTGCACTTTTCCCGACAGCGATTTGGACATGTCGGACGGGGCGGATAGGTCAGACAGGAACCCGTTCACCACATAGAGGCAGGCGATGAAGTTGCCAGAGTCGCAGGTGGAGATGAAGAAGTTTGGCAGTGCTTTCAAGGTTTTGATGTTGTACCAGTTGTAGAGATGACCGTTCCATTTGTCGAGTTGGTGGACGGTGTTGACAACTTGTGCGATGCGGGTTACGGCGTTTTTTTCGGTGATGAATCCCAATTTGGCGGCGCTGACGACAGCAATGAGAGAGTATCCGATGTTTGTCGGAGAGGTTTTGTAGTCGGTCTTGTTCTCCCGATTGAGCTGGTAGTTGTCCGGGATGAGCCAGTTGTTTTCTTCGGTGATGAGGGTGTCGAAGAAGTGCCATGTGTCGTTGGCGAGTTGGCGTATCTCCCCGGTCTCTTTCTCTGAGAGGTTTTTCCTACTTTGAGGAAATTTCTTGCCCAGCCAGTACATGAGTTGGGGCGCACACATCCACATCGCCACGCAGAACACGATGCCTATCCAGCCCATTAATCCTACATCACCCATTAAACCCATCACCACCAGCACCGCACTCGCCACATAGTTGAACCAGAACTTCTTGAGGTAGTCGTCCCAAGTGCCTTTGGTGCTTTTTGCGGCTTCGTCACTAGTGATCCATGCGAGTAGGTTTCGGTGGGAGAACCACATGCGGTAGCAGGCACGGACGATGGCGTCGGTGTACATCCAGGCCTCTTTGGGCAGCAAGGCGAATTGCACCAAAGAGCGGTAGAGGATGACTTTGAATCCGCGCATGAGGGTCATGTAATATTTGTATTTGCGTCCGAAGTTGGGAACTTTGGTTACTTGGCCAAGGATGAAAAAGACGATGGGACTGGCCACTGCCATCAGGGCTACGAGGACGAACCAAGTGCCGCTGAAGCCGTTGAGGCCGTTGAGGCCGTCGAGGCTGTAGCCCATGAGAATGGCGACCAATAATGCCAGACTTAGCACCGAACGGCGCAGATTGTCGAAAATCTTCCAGCGACCGATGGTGTTTACTTGGTTCTTCACTTTCTCCCCCTTCTCGTTTTTTACATTGCCTTTCAACCAGGAGATGATCTGCCAGTCGCCGCGGGTCCAGCGGTGGTGTCGCTTGGCGTCGTCGATGTAGTTGGAGGGGTTGTCGTCAAAGAGTTCGACGTCGTTGATAAGGCCGCAGCGGATGTGGCAGCCTTCAAGGAGATCGTGGCTGAGGATTAGGTTCTCGGGGAAGGTGCCTTTGAGAACCTGCTGGAATATGCGCAGGTCGTAGATGCCCTTGCCACAGAATGAGCCCTCGTTGAAGATGTCCTGATACAGCTCGAAGCTCGCGGTGGTGTAGACGTCGAGTCCTCCCAATCCGGCGAAGAGCTGTGCGTAGCGGCTTTTGTTTGTTACCTCGACGTCGACGTTGACGCGGGGTTGCATAATGCCGTAACCACGATCCACACGGCGGCCGTCAGGGGAGAGTTGTGCGCGGTTGAGTGGGTGGGCCATAGCACCGATGAGCTTTTGTGCAGAATAGAGTACAAGCTCGGTATCGGTGTCGAGAGTGATGATAAATTGGATGTCGGGTACGGCACCTTCACGCCAGTGGCTGATAGTTTCATGACGGAAACGTTTCGACTTGTCTTCTTCGGAGGTTGTACCCAGGAGCAGGTCATTGAAATGTAGGATGGCGCCACGTTTGCGCTCGTGGCCCAGCCAGGTTTGTTCCCCCTCGCTCCAGGCGCGGCGACGGTAGACGAAGTTGAAAATGGGGGCTCCGTATCTCTCGTTGAGTTCTTTGATTTTTGCCAGACCGGCATCGACGACCTCCTGGTCCCAAGGGGCATTGACCTCCCTATATGAGGCGGCGTCGCCAATCAGCGTATAATACAGATTTTGCCCATTCGCGCCATTGAACCCGTTGCGCCCATTGCCCCGGTTGATATTGCTCAGGTAGTATACCTCCAATTGCTCCAACAGTTCGATGGTTTTCTCTTTGTTCTTGAGGATGGTGGGCATAATGATCATGGTAGCGTACTCTTTGGGGATGAGTCCGTCTTTGAACTTGAGCTTGAAGGTGTCCACGGGTTTGTGCAGTCTGTAGAGCAACTGGCTGAAGAGGTCGATGACGACCTGACTCATTGGCACGGCCATAAAGCCTGTCAGCAGCAATACCAGCCACCATAATTGGCTGATGTTGTTCCCGGTATAGCTTTTTACCGCCAGATGGGCAAAGAGGCAGGCCAGCGACAGCGAGATGGTTGCCACAATCCAGATATACCAGTGTGCCCGGATGTTCCACTGCTTCGGGGGGAAGAGATCCCAACCTATATGTTCTCCTTTCTTGTCGGCTTGAGCCACCAGGGATTTCACCAATTCATACTCGCCCCTTTTTTGCTTGTGACTCAGGCGCACTATCTTGATGCGGTAGTCGTCCTTGGTCTTGTCCTGCATCTCATCGTACATCCCGGCTTTCTCGCTTTTCAGGGATTTTTCTGAAAAACTCACCGCATCAATCAGTTCCGCCAGGGGCAACTTTGTCAGTTTCTTCAGCGAACTGAAGATGTTCATCATCATCAGGTTCTGCTTGGCGGCGGCGTTGAGGTGCTCCATCTCGGCCATTTTCATGTCGGTGGGATTATAGAGGTAGGATTTCTGCTCTTTCAATTCGTGGCAGAGGCTTGCCAGTTCGCTGATGAGAATGGCTTTTGTGAGCGGTAGCAGTGCACACACTTCGGGATAGGTTAGGTAGTCTTTCTGGCTGACCTGAACCTGGCTTAGATAGCGGAAAAACAAAGCTTTATCGACTTGATGGTGACATTTTCTCAAGTAGCCTTCCATCAGTTTCCATAGCACCTCCACTCTCTTACTTTCCACTTTCCACTTCCCTTTTTCCACTCCTTTCAGCTCTGCCTTCATCACTTTTTCCTGCTCGCTGATCATGTAGTAGTTATCAAGCACCCACTCGTTGGTGCTTCCCACTAGCCGTTCGTCCCGAGTCTCCTCCACCAGCAGCATATAATATCCCGTCACTTCCTTCACACTCTCCTTAAAAATTTTGTACGTTTTTTTCATAGTTATCAATTAGTTTGGTTTAATAAACAAAAAGTCGATGCAAAATTACGAAAAATTTTCAATATGACCAAATAAAAAAGAGCCGCCCTAAAAAAGCGGCTCGATCGGGAATCCTGAATTGTCAAAAAGAGAATGCGAGGTGAGGCTGGTTTTGTTAGAATCGGTATTTCCAGCCGAGAGTCAGTGTGCTGGGAGTGAAGTTCAGGTCATCCACTTCGGTCTCAAGACCTGTGATGCGGGCTTTGTTGAACTGTCCGACACTGAGGATGTATTGTAAATAAACACCGAGATGCTTTTTGTCAAACCAGAGGCTCATTGTCAGTGGCACCGCTAGATTCCCCGTGGTGAATGAGTTGACATAATCGGTACCGCCTCGCGAGGTGGAGATGAATATTTCGCTGACACTGAGGCCGAAACCTATTGTGGGTTCCAGCGAGAATCCTTTTCCGATGGCGAAGCGGTATCCAAAATCAAGAGAGGTAAGCATGTCCTCCTTCTTTACAAGCTGGTTCTTCACAAATACCGCGTTGCTGTTCATGCCCTCGAGGTGTATGCTGAGGGAGAACTGACGATAATCGAAACCGATTGCGATTCCAAGTTGTGATCCCAGTTTATACGAATCTTTATAATCTAGTTCCGGGTGGTAGGTTTGCATGTGGTCGGCAAAGCCCGTGCTCCCGTCGAGAAAACCTATTCCCCAATTTATTTCAATCCAAGGCCTCATGTTTTTCTTTTCGGCTACGTCATCTTGGGCCGAGACCATGCCCGTTAGCAGCATGATGGCTGTCATAGCAACTGCAAATTTTTTCATTGGAAAAGTGTTTCTGTTAAAAAATAGTGTTTATACATGATAAATACGCACAAAGAGGTGAAATATTATATCGGATGAAAAAAATATTTTCTCCCCCACACCTCCCTATCATCACCCTATCATCTCCTACTGAGGTAGGACTTGGTTAGGAGATGGGTAGGAGTTGGTAAGGAGATGGTGTTAAGAGTGAGGTAGTTAGAAAGGTGCGATTTTAGATGAAAAACAGGGAGACTCCAGCCACCGAGAGAAGGGCTCCGAGAACCTCGCGCAGGGTGACCTTCTCGTGGAAGAAGACCGCCGAGGGGGCAATGATGAGCACAGGGGTGAGGGCGAAAAGGGTCTGTGCGATGCCCGTGGAGGTGTACATCGTCGCCAGTAGCGAGGCCGAGACGCCGATGAAAGGGCCGAAGACTGTGGCACCCAGCAGGCACCACATGGCCTTGCGGTCGGTTGCTGCATGGCGAAGCTTCTCTTTCCAGTCGTGGTTGAAAACTTTGAGCAACAAGAAAAAACCAATCAGCCCCACCGAGGCACGGATAAATGTGGCGGCGAAAGGGATGTAGATGTCGACGTGTCGGGAGGTCGGTACGCTGTTGATGGCGGCATGGTAGTGCTCCAACCCGATCTTGCTCAGTACCAATCCTAGCCCCTGGCAGATGCCTGCCACCGCAGCAAAGAATATCCCTTTTTTCGGAAGATCCATTTTGACGGTGTTGCCATTCTTCGACAGGATGGAAAGCGTTATCCCGCTGAGGGTGATTAACATACCGAGGATGGCCAGCGGACGCATTCTTTCGCCGAGGAGGAGGAATCCTGTGACGGCTGCGGTAGGTGCCGAGAGGGTCATGAAGAGTTGTCCGAACCGCGAGCCGATGTAGATGTATCCCTGCATTAGGCAGTAGTCGCCTATCACATAACCAACTACTCCGCTCAGTGCCAGCCATATCCATGTGCTTCCATCGGCGTAGCGCGGCCAGGGGGTGCCCATCATCAGCCAGAGGGTTGCCGACAACAGTATCAGAGACATGGTCATGCGTAATGTGTTGAGCGGCAGCGAGCCCATGCGTTTCGACGCCACCTCGGCAAAGAGCGCCGTCGCCGTCCACGATACAGCCACAAACAGTGATATGATTTCTCCTGCGAACATGTTGGCTAAAACGACGATAGGGCCTTTTTATTGCCGGGACACAATATTTTTTGCCAACCGACGTTAGAGAAGTATTATTTATTTAAAAGCCATTGTATGAAGAAACTTTTATTCCTTACGGGTCTTTTGCTTTCGCTTACAGGTTGCACTGTATACCATCCTCAGGCTGTGGATATTCCCCTTATCAACCATGCGGGCGACACACGTGTGGATGCATCGTTGAGCATGTCTTCTTGGGTTGTTGTCCCCGATGCTGTCAATATTAATGCCACTGTGAGCCATGGTTTTAACGGTTGGCTGACGGGTCAGGTCCATCTCAACTATGGCGGTGACAACTGGTTTGGTCAGGTCGCCCCCGGATACTATTTCCCTATGGGAGACAATAGCGTCTTTGAATTCTATGTTGGCTATGGCTATGGCGGCGCCAACAGGGATGACAAAGATGACAATCGCGAGAAGTTTTCCGGTTTCTATCACTTGCCTTTCGCCCAGGCCAATGTCGGTTTCCACGACCTCACCAGGATCAACCTCGACTTTGGTTTCGGCATCAAAGTCGGCGCCTTCTTCCCCGACTATGAATACCACAAGTTCGACTCCGACGGTATTGAGGCTCTCTCCAAATATGAGCATTATACCAAGTCGAATATCCTCTTCGAGCCGCAGCTGATGGTCCGCTTCGGTAGCGAGAAGGTGAAGTTCAATGTCAAGCTCGGCATCGCCTGGCTCTCGAACTTTGTCAACGACAATGATAACGACCACATGATTTACGATTTCTCCACAGCTTCTTGTGGATTTACATTTGCATTCTAGATGATTGAAATTATGAGTCCTGTCGGCTCCTGGGAGAGTCTGCAGGCAGCTATTCAGGGAGGCGCCAATGCCGTCTATTTCGGTGTCGGAAAACTTAATATGCGTTCCCGTTCCGCGGCCAACTTCACCGCCGATGACTTGCCCCGCATCGTCAGCATCGCCTCTGTCGCCAACGTCCGCACCTATCTCACCGTCAATACCATTATATATAATGAGGAGATTCCCCAGATGCATGCACTCCTCGAGGCGGCCAAAGCTGCGGGTGTGAGTGCTATCATCGCCTCCGATATGGCAGTTATCTCCTATGCTAATCGGATTGGTGTCGAGGTGCATATCTCCACGCAGTGCAATGTTTCCAACACCGAGGCTGTGCGCTGGTACTCACAGTTTGCCGATGTCATCGTCACTGCCCGCGAGTTGCCCTTGCGTCAGGTGGCAGAAATCACGCAGTTTATCCGCGACAATGACATCCGCGGTCCCAAAGGTGACCTCGTTCAGATAGAGGTCTTTGCCCATGGCGCCCTATGCATGAGCGTCTCCGGCAAATGCTATCTTTCGCTCGACAACTACAACTATTCCGCCAATCGTGGTGCCTGCCTTCAACTCTGCCGCCGAGGATACATTGTCAAGGACAAGGAAAGCGACCTCGAGTTGGAGATTGACAACGAGTATATCATGTCTCCCAAGGATCTTTGCACCATAGGCTTCCTCGATAAGATTGTGAAAGCAGGCGTAAGGGTATTAAAGATAGAAGGGAGGGGTAGGAGCGCCGACTATGTGCGCACCGTCACCGAGTGTTACCGCGAGGCTGTCGAGGCCATTGAGGAGGACTCCTACACCAAGGAGAAAATCGAGGGCTGGATGCAGCGGCTCGCCACTGTCTTCAACCGTGGCTTCTGGGATGGTTACTACCTCGGACGGAAGCTCGGCGAGTGGAGTGAACGCTATGGATCACAGGCCACCGAGAACAAAGTTTATCTGGGTCTTATCCGCAACTACTTCGGCAAGATTAACGTCGCTGAAGTGCAGCTGCAGACCAACGAGATCCTCCGTGTCGGAGACGAAATCATGGTTATAGGAGAAACCACTGGCGTCTACCGCGACACGGTGAAAGAACTCCGCACCGACCGCGACCCCGTTCCCGAGGTGCATCAAGGCGACCGCTTCTCCTTCGCCTCCAAAGAACAGCTCCACCGTGGCGACAAAGTCTACCGCGTGGACAAAGTAATTGATGAATTCTAAAGACTATGAATTTTTTGAAGAAATACAAGACCTGGGAAATCGTGGTGGCTTTATTGCCGCCGTTGTTTGTTGTTGACCGGTGCTGGCATCTGATACATGATGAATATCCGTCGACACTGTATAAGGGCGTCTTGTATGTGATTGATCTCGCCTATTGTGCCATACTGATCTACTCGCTCTTCTGCATGTACCGTGGTGCTAGGCAGTCGGGACGATTCCCCAAGCTGATGTTGCTGCTGCTCATAGCTGTGACGGCGAGGCAGCTGTACCTTTTCGTCCCCCAGCCCGAATACGATATCTTTGACACTTCGACATCGTATTATATATATTCAGGCATATCGGCTCTCCTTTCGTTGTTCTACACGGTTGTGGTCATAATTGCCATCATCCGCATGTTCAAGGAAAAACTCACTGTGTTGGCTGTCACTTATATCTGTATGGCGCTGGCGATTCCTCTGCTCAGTACATTGGTATACATGCTTATGCCGATCTCTTTCGCCAACCAGTACCCCAATCTGCCGGTGATTGTTGCCCAGATATTCTTCATGTTGACGTCACTCTGCTATTCAGTGCTTTTTCTGTGCCGCAACAATTTTTATAAACCAGACATAGACGCTGATTATCATGGCTAAAGCAAAAACATATTATTTCTGTCAGGAGTGCGGTTACCAGTCGTCGAGCTGGCTGGGCCGCTGCCCGGAGTGCGGCAAGTTCGGCACCTTCGCCGAGGAAGTTGTGAAAGGCACTTCCTCTCAACCGATCATGCATTCAGGTAATCAAGCTGTTTCTATCCCCAAGCGCATCCAGGAGGTGACCTACAGCGAGACTAAGCGCATCCCGACCCACTGCGGCGAGTTCGACCGCGTGCTGGGCGGTGGCATCGTGCCAGGGAGCCTGTTGTTGCTGGGCGGAGAACCGGGCATTGGAAAAAGCACCCTACTCCTCCAGACCGCCCTCGCTATTCACGACCGCAAACTGTTGTACGTCAGCGGCGAGGAGAGTGAGCAACAAATCAAGATGCGTGCCGACAGGTTGTCGCAAGCCACGTTTGTAGAAACGCAGCCTGCTGCGTCTCCTGAGCTGTATGTCGTCAGCGAGACCGTCACGCAGCGCATCTTCGAGCATATCAACGCCGTGCAACCCGACCTGCTGATTGTCGACTCCATCCAGACCATCTCCACCGAGGATGTCGACTCACCGGCCGGTAGCGTGAGTCAGATTCGCCAGTGTACCACTGAGTTCCAGCATTATGCCAAGACCACCGGAGTGCCTGTGCTGCTCATAGGCCACATCACCAAAGACGGCACCCTCGCGGGCCCCAAGGTGATGGAACACATTGTGGATGCGGTACTTCAGTTCGAGGGCGACCGCAACTATGGTTACCGCATTCTCCGTGCCTTGAAGAACCGCTTCGGCTCCACGGCCGAAATTGGCATCTTCGAGATGCAGGGCAGCGGTTTGCGTGAGGTTCCCAATCCGAGTGAATTCCTTCTCAGTCAGCGCGATGAGACCCTCAGCGGCGCCGCCGTTGCCGCCACTTTGGAGGGCGCGCGACCCATGTTCATCGAGGTGCAGAGCTTGGTCTCCAGCGCCGTCTATGGCACTCCGCAGCGCAACGCCAACGGCTTCGACATGAGGCGCTTGTCGATGCTCTTGGCTGTTTTGGAGAAGCGTTGTGGCTTCAAACTCGGAGCCAAGGACGTCTTCCTCAACATCGCCGGAGGCTTGCGTGTCAACGACCCCGCCATCGACCTCGCAGTGGCCTGTGCTATACTGAGTTCTAACGTCGACATTCCCATCTCGCCACGCATCGCCTTCGCCGCAGAGCTGGGCCTTTCCGGCGAAGTGCGTCCCGTGGCTCGCGTGGAGCAGCGCGTGGCTGAGGCCGACCGTCTGGGATTCGAAAAAATATTCATTTCGAAATATAACCTCAAAGAACTGGATATAAAACGCTATGATATTGAGATAGTGTCGGTTAGTGTTATTGAAGAAACTTTTCGCAATCTCTTCTCATAAGGTTAAAAAATGGCCTTTGCAACTGGCTATAAATCAGTATTGTCTACCTATCAAGTCTTACCCAACTCTTTACCATCTCCTACCCAACACCTACCCATCTCCTACCATGGTAGGTGATGGTGGGGGGTAGGGTAATATATCCTACGACCTGCGTGGCGTCTCCTCCCTGAGGGAGGGGTGCTAGGAGGGTGGGGGGAGGGGAGCGTTTGTTTTGCGGCATAAAATTCTTTTATTATATATAAGTTTTTTTTGTATCTTTGCAATGGAAAAATAATGTAGTGTAGATTATGTTTGAGAACCTTAGTAGCAAGATAGAGAAAGCGTTACACACCCTTCGCGGTAAAGGGTCAATTACCGATATTAATGTTGCCGAGACCGTTAAAGAGGTGCGCAAGGCCCTCTTGGACGCCGACGTGAGCTATCCTATTGCCAAAGAATTCACCGACAAAGTGAAGGCCGAGGCACTGGGCCGCAACGTCATTCAGAGCATCGAGCCCGGCCAGTTGATGGTGAAGATTGTGCACGAGGAACTTACCAAGCTCATGGGCTCCGCGGCGGTGGAAATCAATGTCAAGGGGCAGCCTGCTATCGTGCTCATCGCCGGTTTGCAGGGTTCCGGTAAGACCACCTTCAGCGCCAAGCTGGCCAACTACTTGAAGACCAAGAAGGGCAAAAGTGTGATGCTGGTGGCTGGCGACGTCTATCGTCCTGCCGCTATCAGCCAGTTGCAGACCTTGGGTGAACAGGTTCAGGTGCCGGTTTATACCGAGGAAGGGTCGAAGAATCCCGTGGAGATTGCCAAACACGCCGTCAACGAGGCCAAAGGTCGCGGCTATCAAGTGGTTATTGTCGATACCGCCGGCCGTCTGGCTGTCGACGAGGAGATGATGGACGAGATTGCCGCCTTGAAGAAAGAGCTGCAGCCTCAGGAGACACTCTTCGTGGTCGACTCGATGACCGGTCAGGATGCAGTCAATACAGCCAAGGCTTTTAATGACCGTATTGATTTCGACGGCGTTGTGCTTACCAAGCTCGATGGTGACACCCGTGGCGGTGCCGCCCTCACTATCCGCTACACAGTTCAGAAGCCCATCAAGTTTGTCGGTATCGGTGAGAAGATGGATGCCCTCGATGTGTTCCATCCCGACCGTATGGCCAACCGTATCCTCGGCATGGGTGATGTGGTCAGCCTCGTGGAGCGTGCTCAGGAGCAGTACGACGAGATGGAAGCTAGAAAGATCTCTAAGAAGTTGATGCACAACGAGTACAACTTCGAAGATTTCCTTTCGCAGATTGCCCAGATCAAGAAGATGGGTTCGATGAAAGACCTCATCGGCATGATTCCCGGTATGGACAAACTGACTAAGAATGTGGAAATTGGCGACGATGCTTTTGTTCCCATCGAGTCGATGATAGGTTCCATGACGCCCTACGAGCGCCGGAATCCGAGTTGTCTCAACGGTAGCCGCAAACAACGCATCGCTGCCGGTAGCGGCCGCAGTATCCAGGAGCTTAACCGATTCCTGAAACAATTCGAGGATACCCGCAAGATGATGAAGATGGTATCTAGAAATGGAGGCAAGTTGCCGATGCGGAAAAGAAGATAAAACAATAAACGATATATATGACAGAATTATTGGACGGCAAGGCTTTGGCCTTGCAAATCAAAGACGAGATAGCCAACGAAGTGCGTGCGCTGACCCAACAGGGACACCGTGCTCCCCATTTGGCCGCAGTAATCGTGGGCGAGGATGGGGCCAGCATGACCTACGTCGCCAACAAGGAGAAATCCTCCCATGAGGTGGGCTTCACCTCCAGTGTCTATCGCATGAACGAGAAGACCACGGAAAATCAGCTTCTCGAAACCATCGAGTTCCTCAATAACGACCCTGACATCGACGGTTTTATCGTTCAGCTTCCTTTGCCCAAACATATTAATGAGCAGAAGGTTATTAATGCCATTTCTCCCGACAAGGATGTCGACGGTTTCACGCCCATCAACATCGGTCGCATGGTCCTTGGCGAAGAATGCTTCGTGCCTGCCACGCCCATGGGAATCTGCACGTTGCTCAAACGCTATGGCATCGAGACTACTGGCAAGCATTGTGTGGTGCTTGGCCGCTCGAATATTGTGGGTACTCCTGCTGCCAACCTGCTGAGCCGCAAAGGATTTGACTGCACCGTCACCATGTGCCACAGCAAGACGCAGAACCTCAGGGAACTTACCCTTCAGGCAGACATCCTTGTGGTGGCCATCGGCAAGCCTGAATTCGTCACCGAGGATATGGTGAAGGAAGGTGCCGTGGTGGTCGACGTTGGAATCCATCGTGTGCCCGACGCTACGAAAAAGAACGGCTATCGTGTCATTGGTGATGTGAAGCACTCGGAGGTCGACAAGAAATGCAGTTGGGTGACTCCCGTGCCCGGTGGCGTGGGACCGCTGACCATCGTGTCGCTCTTGCAGAACACGCTCCAAGCCTACCACCGTCACGAGCAGAGATAAAAAAGAGCCGCCCATTTGGACGGCTCTTTTAGTTTTAATGTAGGGAAGAAGTCACTGGTTGATGACGTAGGTGATGGGGGCGGTGGCTACGATGCGGAATGTCATGGAGGCAGTGTTGGGGTTGACAACGGGTTTGTATCCGTCGAGATCCTGCATGAAGAGGATAAGCTGCCCAGGTTCAATGGTATAGTAGAGATTCTCTCCGACAATACCTGTGGTGCCGTCATCATAGACTACTGCTGTGGGGTAAACATAGGGGAGTGGTGTCTGCCGGCCATTTTCATAGAGGTAGACATTGACATTTCCGTCATAGACCACATGATCGGTGAGGACATCCCAATCAACGGGGCAATAGACGTAGTTGAGACCGTCGTTGACATTGTAATTCACCCAGTCGTTGAATTTCACGGTGACTTCTAACACACGGGTACCGGAACTCTCGAGGTAGGCATCGCGCTCTTTGCGGCATGAGGAAACGGTAAGGCCAAGAACGGCGGCTACCAGCATCATTAATGAGATTCTTTTCATTGTTGTCTGTTTTAATTGTTTTCCGATTGCAAAGATACACTTTTTTTCGATAGGAAAAATCTCTTCCGGCAGAATAATTTTCCGAAAAAGACATTGCGCATTGGTTTTTAAAATGTTAAAAACGTCAAATTAGTAAAAAAAAAATCCATGTGACGTAACATTTTCGTTTTTTCTGCGTTATAGAATCAAAATTTGGTGTAAATAAATAGGTGAAGTATGAGACAACTGAAGATTACCCATTCGATTACAAACCGCGATATCAAGTCGTTGGATAAATACTTGCAGGACATCTGCAGCGAGGAGTTGCTGACGCCCGAACAAGAGGTACAGTTGGCACAGCGTATCAAGCAGGGTGACCAGGCGGCGTTGGAACGCCTCACCAAAGCCAACCTGCGTTTCGTGGTGTCGGTGGCCAAGCAGTACCAGAACCAGGGTCTGTCGCTGCCCGACCTCATCAACGAGGGTAACGTCGGCCTCATCAAAGCTGCTAAACGTTTCGACGAGACGCGTGGCTTCAAGTTTATCTCTTACGCGGTGTGGTGGATCCGCCAGAGTATCCTCCAGGCTATCGCCGAGAACAGCCGCATTGTGCGTTTGCCTTCCAACCAGCTCGGTGCCCTTAATAAACTGAAAAAAGAAATCTCCAAACTGGAGCAACAGTTGGAGCGTCCGCCTTCAGAGGAGGAACTGGCCGAGTTGCTGGATATCCCCGAGGACAAGATTAAGGCTATCATGGGTATCAGCGGTCGTCACGTCAGTATCGACGCACCTTTGGCTAGCGACGAGGATGTGAACTTCGTTGACGTGCTGCCCAACGAGGATACTCCACCGACCGACAGCAAGCTTATGCAAGAGAGCCTCTCGCAGGAAATTGAGCGTAGTCTCTCCACGTTGACCGAATATGAGCGCGAAGTTATCAAGATGTATTTTGGCATCGGCCTGCCTCATCCTCTGAGCCTTGATGAGATTGCCATGAAGTTCAATCTTACCCGCGAACGTGTGCGTCAGATTAAGGAAAAGGGCATCAAGCGCCTCAAATCCAGCAGCAAGAGCAAGCACCTGAAAGCATACTTGTAGATGACAGCCGTGAATGGCTGTCCACAGAACAAACCATGGATATTATTCTAAAATATTTCCCCAACCTTACAGAGCGGCAGCGCGAGCAGTTTGCCGCTCTGTTGCCTTTGTATGAGGAGTGGAACGCGCAGATCAATGTCATCTCGCGCAAAGACATGGAGCATTTCTACGAGCACCATGTGCTTCATTCGCTAGCCATCGCCAAAGTAATCCCTTTCGCTTCCATGAGCGAGATACTTGATGTGGGTACTGGTGGCGGCTTCCCTGGTGTGCCATTGGCCATCATGTTCCCCAACGCACGATTCACGCTCATCGACTCCATCGGCAAGAAAATTAAGGTGGTCTCCGATGTTATCGAGCGTGTCGGACTGACTAATACCAAAGCCATGCAGATAAGGGCCGAGGAACTGGACGGTGAGTACGACTTTGTTGTCTCCCGTGCCGTCACCACGTTGGATGAGTTTGTCCCTTGGGTGAAGAAGAAAATCTCCAAGACGCAATACAACCCTCTGCACAATGGTATCCTTTATCTTAAGGGAGGAGACCTCACCAAAGAGATGTTTCCCTTTCGCCACAAGGTGAAGACTTGGGACATCTGCGAATGGTTCAATGAGGAGTTTTTCGAGACAAAAAAGGTGATTTATTTACCGCTCTGATAGGAGGTGTTGAAAAAAATATTCCTCAATAATATTTTATAATACAATATATTATGTCCTATCCTGTGTTTTTTTGTGAAAAAAGTTCCTTTTTTTCAAGATATATGTGTATCTTTGCAAATCATTTTTTAACAAATAAACACTAAAAATCAATGAAAAAATTAATGTTTGTGGCAGCATTGGTGCTGGTCTTTGGGCTGGTTGGCTGCAAAAAGAAAGTGGATTGCAAATGCACAATTACTCAGACCATGGGTGGTGAAGTTGTGGGAGTTTCATCACAAACTTTTCCCGATGTTGAGGGCTCCTGCGACGATGTCAAGGTTGACCAGCAAATGCAGGGCTTTTCCCAAACTCTTGATTGCGAGGAAATTTAATATCCCCCTTTCTCTCAAATTTAAAGAAGCGAGGTCTCAGAACCCCGCTTCTTTTATTTGTTATAAAGTTCATTGAGCGTTTTTACAATCGTTTTAACACACTTTATATCGACATTGTGGTTAATGGGTAAGAATACCGAGTGTAGGGTTTCTCCGGCCTTGAGGTCGACGAAGTTGCGGGTGAAGTGGCCGTCGATATGCGGGTCGGTGTCGAGGTAGAGGTCGTAGAGGTCGGTCTGGGCGGTGAGTGTCACCACAAGGCTTCCGTCGCTCTGCCATGTTTGACCAATACTGTATCTTGGGTCGGGGTATTTACGGTCTTTGGGGTATACATTATAATATTGTTCCCAAATTTGGAGTGCCTTTTGGTATTCATTCCCCTCTCCGTTCGGAGAGGGGGTGGGGGTGAGGCTGAATAAAGCCTGTGCACGGTAGTGTAACGCTTTCCAGTTGCCGTAAAAGTCGATTGATGACCATGAGGCTACGGGCCAGCAGTCGTTGAGTTGCCAGTAGAGGGTGCCCATACAGTGCCTTGGAGTTCGGACGTCCTCGTCCGACCCTAGGTGGCATAAGATTCCGTATCCCACACCCCAGGCTTGTAACAGTTGGCTGACGTAGCAATAGTCTTCGAGGTTCAAGGAGTAGCTATCAAAGCCATAATATTGACGCATGGCCTTGTCGATGATTTCGCGGCCACGGGGATGCTTCTGATGGTTGCGCATGGCGGGCGAATCGATATAGAGCTGGTCCTTTGGGATGACGCGGCGGAGGGTGGTGAGCATGGGGTATGACTGGAAGCCGTACTCGGACATGAAGCGGCCGGTCTTCTCAGCGTAGCGCTCGAAGGGTTCCTCGCCCCACCAGACACCCCAGTAGTGGCTGTCGCCATGGGTGACGCATTCGGGGTGACCCCAACCGTAGAGTGGCGAGGTGGTGATATAAGGTCTCCTGTATGGGTCGCAAGCCTTCACGGCCTGCGCAAGGATGCCATTTTCACCAAAGAGGGTGTCGATGCCGTGTTGCAGCTGTTTGCGCTGCGCGGGTGTCCATTTATACATTCCCTGCCAGCCCCAGTCTTCCCAACCGTTCTTCACCTCATTGTTGCCGCACCAGAGGACGATACAGGGGTGTTTGGCAATTCTTGTTACGTTCTGATAGGCTTCCTCCTTGATACTCTCTAGCATTTCGGGGTTATCGGGGTAGAGCATGGTGGAGAAATTAAAATCCATCCAGACCATGAGTCCCAGCGAGTCGCAGAGGTCGAAGAAGTAGTCGTGCTCGTAGATGCCACCGCCCCACACGCGCAGCATGTTGAATCCCGCCTCCTTGGCGGAGTAGAGCAGATGACGGTAGCGGGCACGGTTGGCGTTGTCGTCCACGGGGAATGAGTGGACGGGAATCCAGTTGGCACCCTTGATGAAGATGGGCTTGCCGTCCTTAAAGAAGGTGAAGCTCTGACCGATGCTGTCTTTCTCCTGCCGAAGTTCCACTTTCTGAGTATTCGGAATACTCGGATTATTTTGTGTATTCTGAGTATTCGGACGCTTATTAGTGATATATACTGGCTTCCAGATGCCGCAGGTCTGCAGCTTCGGTCCCCAGTCCCAACCCTGTTGGAAGGGGGCTATGCGAGTAAAGGCGCGACGGTCGGGCAGGGTGATGCCATAGTAGTTTTCTCCAAGTGAGTCGGTGAGAGGCTCAAAGAACACTTCAATCATGATGCTATCGTACTGGAGAGTGCCGTTCGAGATTTCGAATACATTCTCGGTGAACATATTGTCCACCGTTTCGGTGCCATTATCCGGGTCTCCGTCGCCGAAGTAGGCCACCCATAGCACTAAAGCATTCCCCGCCAGTCCTTCCATGACTAGATACAAGGGGCCTTCGGGCAAATCCCGCCCCGAGATGGTGGTGCGATATGACCAGGAACTGTCCTTGATCCATTGTACCGAGTCCTCGTTAGTGCCTGCAAAAGGGTCTGGGATAAGGCCGTTGGCCATCAAGTCGGTATGGATGAATCCTGGCACCGTGGTGGGATACCAATGCCCGTTGTACTCAAACTGCCAGTCGGTGAGTTCCACCTGCTCTGGCTTGGCGGCGCAGGCCGCCAGCAGCAAGGGCAACACCAAAATCAACAATCTCTTCATAATGCAATCTCTTCCACCTTATGATATTTACTGATTTCTCGTGTCACCTTTATGTCAAAAAGGCTTAGCTCCATCAAGTAGCGTTCTTTGTTATAGGTTTCAACCACCAATGTGGGGAAATCAGTGGCCAAAAGGGAGATGCATGCCCAGGGGATTTCCACCACCAGGTCGCTTTCTTCTTGTGCCCCTATCCACCAGCGCTTCCATCCTCTTTTGGGGGTGTTTTCCATGGCACCGTCCAAAATCAACATCTCCGGTCCCACAATAATTCTCGCCTTGAGCATCGAGATGTTATGACGCATCGCTAAAATACAGATGACAATACAGAAAATCCATAGGACATCAATCCATAGGATCCCAATATCAGGATTCTCATCATAGGGTTCCGTAATGATAACGAAGAGCACTACTGCGATGAGCAACCCGTAGAGCACAATCATGAGCCAGGCACCGCTGCGGGCTTTGAACTCGGTAGTCTTGCTGTAGCCTTCCAGTTGCGGCTGCTTGCGGCTTTTCCGGTCGAGCCACCGCAAGACGGACATAATAATCTGTTGAATTAAAGATTGGTCGCTCATGGCACTCTGTTACTTGGTTTTCCAAAAGGCGAAAACCACTGCTAGCACGATACAGCCGAAGCTGACGATGTGGTTCCAGCGGATAGGCTCGCCCTTGAAGACGGTGGCCACGATGACAGTGAAGACCGTCAGCGAGATGCACTCTTGTATGATTTTCAGCTCCATCAGTGAGAAAGGGCCGCCGGTGACATTTGAGCCGATGCGGTTGGCGGGAATCATAACCAGATATTCCAGCAGGGCTACGCCCCACGACAGCAGGATGATGAGGATGAGCGGCCAGTCCTTGGTGACGTTCATCTGCTCCAGTTTCAGGTTGCCATACCAGGCAAAGGTCATGAAGACGTTGCTCACCACGAGCAACAATATAGAAATCAATCCTTTTGACATATCATTCTAATTAGCATTGCAAAAGCTTGGTTGGTCGAGCGGTCGATGTTCTGCTGCCGTCTGTTGGCTCCGAATTGCATCAGTTTGGCCTCTGTATGAGTGGCGTCAGCCACGGCAATCCACACGGTACCGACAGGTTTTTCTTTGGTGCCGCCATCGGGACCGGCGATGCCGGTGGTGGCAATGGCCAGGTCGGCACCGAGGCGTGAGCGGACACCCTCGACCATCTCGCGGACAGTTTCCTCGCTTACGGCACCGTGTGCTTCCAAGGTGCTGTATTTTACGCCTAGGACACTTTCTTTCACTTCGTTGCTGTAGGCTACAATGCCGCCCTTGAAGTAGGCCGAAGCACCGGCCTGAGCTGTGAGCAGTCGTGCAATGTTTCCGCCAGTGCAGCTCTCGGCCGTGGCCAGTGTGAGGCCTTTTTTAAGTAATGTTTTGTGCACCAGTTCGTCGAGTGTCTCGCAGTCTTCGCCGACGATGTACTGGCCGGCAATCTCATAAAGACTTTCAAGGTGAGAGGTGAGAGGTGAAAGGTGAGAGATATTGCCGATGCCTTCAAACCTTTCACCTTTGAAATGTGCTGTTAGCCTCAGCTTGGTCAGCCCTGCCACAGGCAGATAGGCCAGCTTGACGTTTTTCGGCAGCGACAGCTCCCACGGCTCTATCAAATCGCTCAGGAACGATTCGCCTATGCCCTGCACCAGGATGTTCTTGATGATGATGATGTCGGTGCCGAAGGTTTCCTGTAGCTTGGGAATGACGCGGTTGCGCATAAGCCATTCCATCTCGAACGGCACGCCGGGCAATGATACTAGAACCCTGTTATCACGGCAGAACCACATGCACGGTGCCGTCCCCAAATCATTGTTCAAGACCTCGCAGCAGCGGGGCACGAGGGCTTGGGCGCGGTTGACGGGCGTCAGCTCATAGCCACGGCTCTCGAAGATGCGCTTTACGTTCTCTAAAGCCATCTCGTTTTCAACTAGTTCTGAGTTGAAATATTCACACAACAGTTTCTTTGTAATGTCATCCTTGGTAGGTCCGAGGCCGCCGGTGACCAACACTGCGTCGCTCTCGTGCATGGCCTCGTCGACGGCAGCCCTGATGTCGTCACAGACATCGCCCACCACCAAGGTCTTGCGGACCTCCATGCCTGCCTCGGTGAGTAGTTTCGACATTGTCGAGGCATTGGTGTTGACGACCTGCCCAATAAGCAGCTCGTCGCCTATGTTGATGATTGTAATGTTCATATTCTGAATTTTCTGTCATACTCGGCGTAAGAGAACTCCATACCGCTCTTCTCGTCTGTCATGTGCTCGGTCTCATTGACTTTGGTAAACTCCGAGAGGTCGATGACGGGGAAGAAGGTGTCGGCTTCGGGGAAATCGCGGTGTACCCACGTAATGTAAAGCCGCTTTGCCCATGGCATCAGCATGTTATAGATGCGCCCCCCGCCAATGATGAACACTTCGTCGTCGCAGTCTCGCAGCAGGTCGAACAATCCATTGACGCTGTGCACCACCTCGGCTCCCTCAGGTGCAAAATCTTTACTCTGAGAGAAAACGATATTGCGACGGCCTACCAGCGGGCGCTTGGGCAGACTCTCCCAGGTGCGTCGTCCCATCACCACAGGATGCCCCATCGTGAGTGCTTTGAAACGCTTGAGGTCGCCGCTGAGGTGCCATGGCATGTCGCCGTTCAGCCCGATGGCGCGGTTCTCGGCCTGCGCTACGATAATATTTAAATTTGGCTTTTTGTCAGTATTAGTCATTGTGGAAATATTTTTGTTGCACGTTCGAAGATGCCATTGCACCAGGCGAGGGCCAGTCCGTAGTTGCTTACGGGAACACCGGCTTCAAGCGCTGGAAGCAGGCGCGCTTTCACCTGCTGGGCGGTAATCACGCAGCCACCGCATTGTATTACCAACGCATACGGAGACAGGTCTTTAGGTAATGGCGACTGTCCACCGATGACCTCGCACACCAGTTCTTTGCCGGTGACTTTCTTTAGTGCGGCAGGTAGTTTCACACGGCCGATGTCCTCGCAGGTGACGTTGTGGGTGCAGCTCTCCAGCAGCAGTACGCGGTCGCCGTCCTTCAACTCGCCAATCTTTTTTGTGCCAGCCAGATAGTCGGAGAAAAGCCCTTTCTGCCGAGCCAGTACGACGCTGAACGATGTGAGCGGCACCTCGTCCGGTGTCAGCGCGTTCACGCGTTGAAATGCTTGGCTGTCAGTGACTACCAACTTTGGAGCCTTTTTCAGTGCCGCGAGTGTCGACGGCAACTCCTCTGGCTGGCAGAAGAACGCCTGTGCGTGGATGTCCATCAGGTCGCGCAGCACCTGCACCTGCGGCAGTATCATTCTCCCTTCGGGCGCCGAGCTGTCGATGGGCGTTACCAACACCACCGTATCTCCCTGGAAAATAATGTCTCCCAGCAGAGACCTTCCGCGGTATGCGCTTTCGGGCAGCGCTTCCTTTATTTGGGCAATCAGTGCATCCTTGTCGATGGGCTCCGCCTTGGTTTTCACCTTGAGCATCGGCGTTCCGTGCCCGATGCACCAACGCTCCACGCGCTTCTCTGGTTCACCGTAACAGCCTTCGGTATAGAGCAATAGTGCCAGGTCTACCTCGGCCAGCGCCGCCATGCTCTTCTCTACTCGCAGGGCACCAAGCTCGCCCTCGTCATCGATGCCGGCTGTGTCGACAAGCACCACAGGTCCAATGCCGCCAATCTCCATGCTCTTGCGCACAGGGTCGGTGGTTGTTCCGGCGGTGTCGCTGACGATGGCAATCTGCTGTCCGGTCAAAAAATTGATCATCGTGCTCTTGCCCACGTTGCGGCGACCAAAGAAGCCTATTCTGGGCTTTAGTTCGTTTCCTTTACTCACGTTTACAATGTTTTAGGAGACTCCGTTACCTCCATTTTCACATGCAAATATACGAAAAAAAATACACCCGAAAAAGGCAAATTCCAACTACTTGATACTTAGTACCATCTCCTTACCAACTCTTACTCAACTCTTACCCAACTCCTACCCAACTCCTACCGCGGTAGGAGATGATAGGGTGTTGGTAGGTGGATGATAGGCTGTTCGTGTTAATTGTTGTTAAAATTATTCCTGTCTGTAGAGATTCGAAAAATTTGCGGTTATATTATATGTATAGTTGTTTTGTGTGGGTGAGGAAAAAAATGTATTTTTGCAAACAGAATCAGAAAGAAGATGAAACGTATTCTTGTTATAATTCTTTTGGTATTAATGGGTTGCGCATCATACGGGCAGGGTGGAAGAGTCCGTTTCTGTCCGCGGCAGGGAGCCAATCCGGCGCGAACGTGGGCGATGGTAGGTGTGGCTCGCAATATGGAGGATTCGTTGTGGATACGGATGGAACGAGCCGACGACAGCAGCGCCGTGGAAGAGTGGCAGATAGCAGGAGGCAAGGGCACGGAGTGTCTCTATCTGCCGCCCGCGTTGCCGGGCCGCTACCTTCTGCGGGCCTCATTGCAGCGCGGGGGCCCCTGGTTGGCAGAGGCGAATATTGTCCGTTCCGACACGGTGATGATCCGTGAGTGCGACGAGAACTATTTTTGGATTGGGTCTGAAGGTTTTTTGCTTGATGCCGTTAGCGGCCAGCCGGTGGTGGGTGCAGAGGTGCTACTGACTGATAGCGAAGGAGAAACGCTGGTGTCCAGGAGCCGTACCGACTCGGTGGGAGCTTATCGTTTCAGTGGCCTTGAGCCCTGGAAAGAATACGCTGTCGATGCCGGCACACAGTCGACGGGCATCCTGCTCAAGGAGGATTATTTTATCCGAGGCCAATACTTCGGCGACACGTTGCGCATAGCCTGCCGTGGCTTTTTGCCCGAGGCACGGCTGCTGGCGGAAGACGGCCGTGAGGCGGGTGTGGTGCATTTCGAGCTTAACGAATTTGGTGTCGGCGAAGCCATGCTGGTGCAGCCCCGCGGGAAGATGCTCCTGTACAGGACTGACGGAAGTGAGTTCGGTCCGCAGGATTTGACGCAGGAAAATGACGATGAGTTTGACCAGTATCACTATAATCAGCGTGAGTTTCGGAGGCTTCCATCGGACGGCGATAGTCTGCGTTTCAGAGTGGTGGACTTCAGCGGCGGGCATTCCCTTGTGCCAGTGCATGCGGAGGTGATGCGCATTGGCGAACCGCGTCCATGGCGCATGAGCACCTTCATTTCCATCCCGATAGGAGCAGATATCATCCACCATTCGATAGACAGTGCCGAGTTCGCCCGCCGATTCCCCTATCTGCTGATGGACACCATGAGTCGCCACTCGTTGTCAGAATAGCCCAATATGACCCTCGCTGCTTCCTACGACTTCGAGATGGCCGACGGTGACTCCGCGAGTATCGGTTTGGACAAATTGGATTCCGGATTGTATCGCATCATTCTTGAGATGCCTCTTCCTGAGGGGGATATCGACTCCGTCGAAAGGCTTTATTACCACTATTGCACTCCAGGTTACCGCCTCGGCAGAGGTCCCTTCTATGCCTACAATATCAGTGGGCAGAGCCACGCGGTGGGCGACACGCTGCGGGTGAAAGTGGGTAGCTGCTACAGCGGGGTGACGGTGATATGTCAGGTGGAGGAGAATGGCAAGGTTGTAGAGGTCAAGCAGTTGCATTTTGATAACGACGACACGATACTCTGTCAGCCGCTACGTCAGCGGGGCGTGGTGCAGATGAAGTTTCTGTCGATATGGCAGGGCGAGTTTGAGTCCTGGTCGGCGCGTGTCGACGTGGGGCGCACTCGGCTCGACTGGTATTGGGATGACCTGTATCCATACGAGACGTTCGATTTGTCTGGACAATTTATCGACATGAGATAGGGGGGGAAGATGAGATATTGTTGCTTGTTATTGCTGTTGGAACTGAGTATAGGAGGCTTGTGGGCTCAGGAGAACCCGGCGCCGATGCCGCCCAATTATGACCGTATCCAGAAAGAGACGAAGCGTTGGTTCGGCGAGTATAACTATAAGAAGTTGGTGAAGCGCTTCGAGCGCTGCGACACCACGATGACCGTCGACCACTTCCGCTGCCTCTACTATGGTGCCGCCCTGCGTGGCGACAGCACACAGACGCTGATGCACTATGGACGAAGCTACCGGCGATTGGCCGACAGCCTCGGCCAGTGGCACCCCACGACGCAGCACGAATGGTGGCGGCTGCAGATGCTGACGGCGGCAGTTTGGAGCAGCGGCAACGGCTCGAAGGAGCATCCGTTCTATGTGATTTGTGGCGAAGACGAGCGATACATGGTTTACGAATGCCGCGGCATGATGGACGAGGTGTTTGTCAATGTCTATCCGAGGGAGAGTATTCCCGATGTAAAGGAGACCATGGGTCAGTTGATGCGGGACAATGGTCTGTTGCCCGACGAGCGGCAGGCTGAGTTTTTTCGTGCGATTGATGGCAGATGCTTCTATATGGACTCCATCCTGGCGGAGCTGTTGAAAACCTACGACAGTCAGGAGGGCAGAATATGGGTCGAGTTGCAGGTGGCCGACCGAAACCAATGGGGAACTAATAGTATCCGTGGAATATTGGCACGTCACCGTTACGACACGACGCCGTTGGTTGCCGACATCTACCTTCAGTTGGCCAAAGAATACTACAGAGATGCTGTAAAATACGACTGCTCAAAGTGTTTCGACAGTGCCTTGGTGATGTGCGACAGCGCCATTCTGCTTTGGCCGCAGAGCGACGCGGCGGCATGCTGCCGCGTGTTGTCCGAGCGCATAAGGCAACCGGAGGTGTTGATGCACTCTGTCAATCAGCAGCACATATATCCGATTCCGGCTTCGGAATGGGCGTTGACTACCCTGTGGCACCGCAATGCCAAGCGGGTGTGGATTAAGGTCTATGCGTTGGAAGACACCACCTTCCAGCGACCGCTATATGAGTGGGACATGCGGGTGGAACGCCACGATGACCAGCAATGGCATGAGGCTTACGTATATCTGCCGCCGATGGCGGAAGGACGCTATCTGTTGCAAGCTTCGGCCGACAAGAAGTTTCTCACTTGGGCCGAGATTGAACTGGTGCGCAGCAATTGGGTGCTCCTGAACGATGACAATGGACATGGCTATGTCCTCAACCTCATTACAGGAGCCCCGGTCGAAGGGTTCGTCGTGGAAGTGGAGAAAGAAGATAGCCTTGTTTATGCTTCCGTTACCGACAAGTTCGGTATGTACAACCTCGACTTTCTGCACCTTGCCACCCGAAAGTGTGCCCTCGCCATGCACGGCAACATTGACCTTGGGCGCAGTGCAAGTTTCTATAGCGAGGGATGGGGTTATGACTCATTGGTCTTTTGCAATGTCGGCATCGATGGAGAGTGGCATCATGTCAATGCCCACGTCGGCGACACGGTGCGTTTCCATTGTGTGCTATTCTCCCGTGACGGCGTGATGGCAGGTATGAGACACAAAATGTACCTTGTTACTGATTATGGAGACGAAATACTTGATTCTGTCGAGGTTGTTACCGACAAAAGCGGAGCGGGATATGGCACTTTTGTGCTTCCAAAGGATAGCACAGAGTATTGGATATGGGACAATTCCGACTACAACGGGATTATTGAGGTCTCGACCAAAGCAGAGGAAGATGTGAATGAGGAATCGTTTGACTGGATGGGAATATACGGCACAGAGGAACCTGAGGATTATAGCCGTTATGCGTTCTTTGCCGGAGAAGATGATAGTCAATCGTGGGACTCGCTGATTTTCTTTTGCTATGTGGCACCGCAATGGTGGCACGATTCGGCCGAGGTGCGTCTCACCATGGAGCGTCTGTGTGTACCGAAAGACCATTGGCTCAACCCCGAGGCGATGAGCACTAAGGCGAAGCATTCGATTTCCGAGCGTGATTTCCATTGCCGCTATCCGTTATTTGCCTACGACTGGCGCTGCAACAACACCGATACTTGGGAGGTCGACACGCTGGCTTTCAGCGCCCGGCGCCGGTTTCCCACCAAGGAAAGAATGCATGCGTTTGCTCTGCCACCGCTTGCCGAGGGAGTCTATCGCGCTTCGCTGACACTGTTCGACCCCAAGGGGAGAGATGCAAGAACCACGCATACCACCCTCTATCCCGACCGTATGCCCAGTGTGGAGTATCCCGTCAACGTTTGGATAGATACTAACACCACGCAAGTGGGCGACACCCTATGGCTGCACCTCGAGAGTTGGCTGCCCAATCAGCAGGCCGTTGTCACGGTGCGCTTCAACAATCAGGTTCCTCGCGGTCAGCATGTCCGCCTGTCAGATTGCACTCTGACTATTCCTATCCCGCTTGAGAGCGAGGGAATTGTGGTAATCAATGTGGTTTCCGCTTGTCACGGCGTGGTGGAGAATATCACCCAGAGATGGTATGTGGGCGAATTGGGGAAGATGTTGTGGTACAGCGACGATTATCACAACAGTTTCAAAATGCAATCCAACTTGTATGCACCCATTTGGCGTGACTACCGTCACGGTATCCACCGCCAACCACTGGTTTATCCCACACGCAGGGTTCCGTTGCCCAATGTGTGGTTCTATCTGGATATTCCTCCCAGAGATTTTTCGGAGTTCTACGACCCCTACGAATATGGTCGCTGGAACTATTTCGGTATCATGAAGCGTCTGCCGCGTTAGCGGAGGTTGACGATGGTGACGCCTACGCCGCCCAGCTCCACCTTCTCGGGGTGGAAGGTGCGGACTTCGTGCATGCCTTTCAGCTCCTGGTGGATGACCTGCATGAGGATGCCGTAGCCTTTGCCGTGGAGGATGCGCACCTCCTTCTCGCTGAGGAGGATGGCCTCGTCGAGGAACTTGTGCAGCAGGTCGAGGGCTTCCTCGGCGCGGTGGCCGCGGAGGTCGAGGGTGGGGTTGAAGTGGGCTCGCTTCTCGTTCATCTCGTCGTAGATGGAGGAGAACGTCTGGGCGGTGGGTTTCTTGGAGACGGGAATCTTCTGCTTGGCGGTGGCCGAGAGACGTTCCAGCGGGATGGTCATGCGGAGGCTGTTGCTCTCCACTACGGCTTTCTTTCCCTTGATTTCCACTACCTGGCCGAAGGTGTCTTGCCCGTCGATGCGCACGATGGCACCCACGGTGACGTCGGGTGAAGAAGTGGTGGTGGAGCGTGGAGAGGGGGTGAGTTTCCGCAATTCTTCACTCTTCACTCTTAATTCTTCATTTTCCCGTGTGGCTTCGGCCAGACGGGCGCGGGCCTGCAGGGTGGCCTCCTTCTCGGCTTTGGCCGATTTAATGTCGCTGATGGTGCGTTCGACGGTGCGGTTGGCATCGGTGAGTATCTGCTGCGCCTCGCGTCGGGCGCCGCTGATAATCTCATGGCGGCGGGCTTGCAGGTTGTCGTTCAGCCGCTGGTATTTCTGCGTCACCTCGTTGAGGAACTCGTCGGCTACGCGCAGTTCTTCTTTCTGGCGGGCAATTTCCTGCTTGTCGAGTTCGAGTTGTTGTAGCTGGTGCTCGAAGTTGAGTTGCTCGCGTCCTACCTTTTCACCGGCTCGATCGAGCACATCTTTGGGGAAGCCAATGCTTTCGGCAATCTCAAAGGCGAAGCTTGAACCGGGGTGACCCACGGCGAGGCGGTAGAGGGGACGCATGGCGTCGGTGTCGAAGAGCATGGCGCCGTTGACGATGCCGGGCAGGCTATCGGCCATCAACTTGAGGTCGGCAAAGTGGGTGGTCACTACGCCGAAGCTTCCGCAACTATAGAGTGTTTCCAATACGGCTTCGGCAATGGCACACCCTGAGCGGAGCTCAGTGCCGCCGCCCAGCTCGTCGAGGAGGAAGAGGGTGTCTTCTTTGGCCTCGGAAAGCAACGCTTTCATGTTCTGCAGGTGCGAAGTGTAGGTGGAGAGGTCGTTGTCGATGCTCTGCTGGTCACCGATGTCGATGAAAATGGAACCGAAGAGGCCGCATTCGGAAGTGGGGCGCAGCGGCACAGGCATGCCGCATTGCAGCATGTATTGTATCAAGCCCACGGCCTTGAGGCAGACGGACTTGCCGCCGGCATTGGGACCGGAGATGATGAGGATGCGGGAAGGTGAAAGGTGAGAGGTGAAAGGTGAAAGGTTCAGGTTGAACGGAACTACGGCATCTCGTTTCTGCAAGTAGAGTATGGGGTGGCGGGCATCCATCCACTCGATGCGGGGGTCGGGGTGGAGGATGGGGACGCTGGCGTTTAGTTCCACGGCTACGCGAGCTTTGGCGCGGAGAAAGTCGATGCGTGCCAGGAAGCGGTAGGCCTCGTCCAACTGTGGCAGCAGGGGACGCAGGCGGTCGCTGAAGGTGAGGAGTATGCGCTGAATCTCGTGGCGTTCGTCAAAGTCCAGCTCGCGGAGGTCGTTGCCAAGTTCCACCACCTCGGAGGGCTCCACGAAAGCGGTCTGGCGTGTGGCACTCTCGTCCTGTATGAGGCCGCGGATTTTGCGACGGTGGGTGGTGAGGAGTGGGATGACTGGACGGCCGTCGCGGATGGTCACCTCGGCGCCTTCGGGAGCCCAACCTTCGCGCTTGGCACGCGCTAGGGTATGGCTGATTTGTGCGTCGACCTCGGCGGTCTTGCGGGCCTTGGTGCGCCGTATCTCGGCCAGGACAGGGGAGGCATTGTCGTAGAGTTCGCCATGGTCGTCAATGAGTTTGCCCAGAAGCGAGTTGATGACGTTGAGTTGCGAACTCTTACCCCCGTAGCCCAGCTCCACCTCGATGGCGAGGTTGCGTAGAGCCTCGTACTGCTGATGCTCTTCGGATGTGAGGAAATAGTAGCACTCGCGGATGGTGCGCAGTGAGAGTTTTAAATCAAAGAGGTTCTCGAGAGGGATGATGGTGTTGCCCACGCGGAGGTGGGTGAGGATAGGGGTGAGGTCGATAAAGTCTTGCTGGGGGAATCCGCTTTCCATGAGTACGATCTGGCGCATCTCCTCCACGAGCTTCAACTCGTGGCACAGCGGCTCGTAGTTGGAGGAGAAGGCCATCTCATCGGTCATGCGGACGGCGAGGGCGTTAGTACACTGCTCTGCCACCATTTGGCGGATGCGGTCGAATCCTAGTTTGTGTTCTATATTGTTCATTTAGTCGAAGTCAAGGTAAAAAGGCCAGTGTTCGCGGAAAGTGTCGAGTTTGTCTTTGAGGAGGGTGGTGGAATTGCCGGGGAGAACAAAGCCTTTGTAGTCGATGATGGCGCTGTCGCCGGTATAGGGAATGTTGGCGCCGTCTACACCGGCACGGTTGCATCCAATGACATAGCACTGGTTTTCTATGGCGCGGGCTTTGAGCAGCGTTGTCCAAGCTTCGTGGCGACTGCCCGGCCAGTTGGCACAGACTATCAAGAGGTCATAGCTAAGGCTGTCGTTGCGGAGCCACTTGGGGAAACGGAGGTCGTAGCAGACGGCGGGCTTGATGCGCCAGCCTTTGTATTCAAATACCTCGCGCTGTGTGCCGCGGGCAATCTGGTCGGCTTCGCCGCTGACTCGGAAGGTGTGGGCTTTGTCGTAGTAGCCGAAGTCGCCGTTGGGGTAGACCCAATGGAGACGGTTATAACATTTTTCGCCATCGCGGACAATCCATGTGCCGACAAACAACAGGTCGTATTTGGCGGCTTGCTGCTGCGCCCAATGGAGGGTGGGTCCCAAAGGTTTCTCTGCCAAGGCTGCCATGTGGTCACCAAACCCTGTGGTGAAGGTCTCGGGGACGACGAAGAGGTCGCATGGGGATGAGGCGGCCAAAGCCGCTGCCACCTGACAACGGTTGGCTTCGGGGTTACCCCAAATGATGTCCTGTTGGTAGAATGTTACATTCAGTTCTTTCATAGCTGGCGGCAGGCGTTAAGGTCTTTCTTCAGCTGGGCTTCGAGGGCTTCGATGGAATCGAAATGTACGATGTCGCGAAGGCGGTGGGTGAATTCAACGGTGACGGTCTGTCCGTAGAGGTTGCCCTCGAAATCGAGGAGGTGGACCTCCAACAAGGGGTTCTCCACGCCGAAGGTGGGCGCCTTGCCAAGATTGGCCATTCCGATGTGTTCACCGATACGTACGGCGTAAACGCCTTCCTTGGGGAGCATCTTGCGGGTCTGCGAGAGGTCGATATTGGCGGTAGGAAAGCCGAGGGTGTGGCCTACGCCGCGACCGTGGAGCACGGTACCGGTGATAGCATAAGGGCGACCCAGCAACGAGGCGGTTTCTTTAACGGCTCCGCTTGTCAGGCTCTCGCGGATGCGACTGGAACTGATGGGCTGTCCGTTGACGAGGAAGGGTTCACCGCGTTTTAGCGTGAATCTCAACTGACGGCTTAAATCCGGCAGACGGTCGAAGTCGTCATTACTCTTGCTCCCGAAGCGGCTGTCGTAACCCAGCAAGAGGCTGCGCATCTGCAGCTGGTCATATAGCAGACGTGCCATCTGGCAGGCCGAGAGGCTCGCCACCTCGCGGGTGAAGGGCAGCACGGCGACATACTTGGCGCCGGCCTCGAAGAGGAGGCGCAGGTGCTCGTCGGGGTCGTCGAGCCAATACTCGCTATCCCTTCGTCCCAACACAAACGACGGATGCGACGTCAATGTAACAACCAAAGATACGTCCTTCAGCAACTCGCGGTGGCCGCGGTGGACGCCGTCGAAGACACCGACAGTGACCGCTGTGGGTTCGGGGATGGAAGCGATGGGGCCGTGTATGTCGTAGAGAGAAAACATTTAGTGTAGCTTAACGGTAGGGTAAAACAGTATGGCGGCACCAACGGCGAACTGGTTGCGGTGGCCATAGTCTTTGGTGGTGCCGTTGGCGAAGGTGCCTGTGGAAGGTAGGTAGTGGTAGAGGGTGCCGTAGAGAAGGAAATTCCCATTCTCAAATCGCCAATTCCAATCTGCGTATAATGAAAACACCCGAGTGCGGTCGAAGGTCAGACCTTCGGTGTTGGCCGAGAGGTTGCTGAAATGCCAGCTTCCCAGCAGCGGGACAAAGTTCTCGCCATGCCAGTAGTTGATGCAGATTCGCCAATCGGTCAGGTGATTGAATCCAATTTGAGGGAAAATCCCCCAGCCGTTTTCGAACGGTATGGAAGCGTTACCATTTTGGTGGTACCACATCATGCGGCAACTTGCGTCAAGCCAGAAGTCACGCCAAACTTTGCCGATACCCATGCCTGTGGCACCGTTAAAATTGTTGTTGATGTTGTGGCTCACGCTCATGTTTTGCCCTCCCTCGTGCTGTGCCACAAAGTGCAAAGGGAAGTACAATTTCCAATCCTCTTTCTCAATTGTCAGACTTCCGCTTGCTCCTGCGGTGAAGCGCTCAGGCACAGGGCTGCGGTTCCAGATGTATTCTCGCCAGTCGGTCCATACCTCCATCGTCAGCCAGTCGGCATTGAGATAGAGGGAGAATCCTGCTTCAGGGTCTCCAACCATCTTCCTCTCGAAGTCGTACAGGGGCAGCGGCAGGTCGTGTCCGTGGTCGTCGAGGCAACCTATGGTAAGCGTTACATAAGGGTTGAAACGGACGGACGCCTGCAACCACGGCAGGATGTGCACGGGATGCGACACGCTGTCGTATATCGGGTAGGCACCGTAGGCCGTTGTGGCGGGATAGTCGCGGGCACCCCAGTAGTAAAGCCAGTGCAGGCCGCCCGATAGGGTTACGTCGCTATTCAGTTTCCATTCCACTTTGGGTTGTAACACAAATCCCGGCAGGGTGTAGCCGCTGATGCGGTCGCCAAAGTATTCGTTGTCGATGAAAAAGGTGGAACCGTCTACATGCAGGAACAAGCGGTTGGTGTCCTGGGCGTGGATGGGGTTGATGGACAGAATGGGTTTAATGGGCAGGAGCCCCATTAAACCCATTAGACCGATTAAACCCAACAGTTTCCTCATTTCTTCAGGGCTTCGATGATGGCTTCTTCGATGGCGGCGCCACGGAGGTCGCGGGCGAGGATGGTGCCGTCGGGACCGATGAGCATAATCTGCGGGATGCCCTGCACGCCGTAGGTGTCGGTGGCGGTGCGGGTGCTGTCGACCAGTTGGGGATAAGTGATGCTGAGGTCGGTCATCACTTTCTCATGGGCGGCCTTGCGGGCTTCGGCGTCACCGCGCTCCCAGACGTTGAGACCTACGATGACGAGGCCTTTCTTTTGATATTTATTCCACAGCGGCACGAGGTTGTCTCTAATCTCGTTGCGGCAGGGACCGCACCAGCTGGCATAGAAGTCGACCAGTGCCAGCTTGCCGTCAATTAGGTCGCTGAGCTTTCCGTCAACACCTTGGATGTCGGTGTAGTGTTTGCCGGCAGCGGTGGCCTCAACGGCGCGCAACTGGTTGAGTTTGGACTGCACGCTCTTGTTGTTGGCCACAATGGGAGCGGCGGCCTTGACGATGCTGTCGAATTCGCTGAAGGTGAACTTGCCTGCTGAGACAATTTCCTGCATGGCTTTGACACCTAGTATATTGTCGCCATTCTCATGGTACAGTTTCCAGTTTGCCTCACAAATGCGAGCGTTGCCGATGGAGTCCAGACTATCGAGCACATGCTCGGCCTCGGCACGGGCTTCGGCGTTGGGAGCGCTGTAGTATAACGGGATATATTCATTCATTTGGCTTTCGATATCGCTGATATCGAAGCTTTTGTTGAAGGCCATCAGACGGTCGTTCAGCTGTGTGCCGCCGATGCTGTCGGCAGTCACAACGATGGTGCCGGGTTCAACAACAACCATGGGCAGAACTCCCATTTCATTATTTCCCATCAACGCCATCCAAGGTTCTTCAACGGTGCCCTGGAAGGTGAATTGACCATCGGCCACCACCGCGCTGTCAACCGGATCTGAGCCTTCGCCGTAGATGTTGAAGATGTAAACCGTTTTGCCGTTCATCTCAGGGGCGACGGTACCGTTAATGGTGAATTGGTTCTTGTTGCCGCAACTGCCCATCAAGGCGATAACTGCCACGGCGCAAATGAATTGGAATGTTTTTTTCATTGTTTTAATTATAAAAATACGGTTGCAAAAGTACGACTTTTGCCCGATATGGCAAAATATTTTTTTTGTACCATCAATCTGCCATCGACCTATCATGTCCTACCATGGTAGGACATGGGTAGGAGTTGGGTAGGAGTTGGGTAGGAGTTGATAGGGAGATGATGTTTAGTATCAGGTAGTTAGAAATGCAGTAAAAATGAGCTTTTCAGGATGTTTTTACAAAAAATGATTGGGTGTCATTAAGTGTTGATTATCAGTATAGAAGGATGGAAAATGGGTCGATGTTGATATTTTTCTTTCGATATGTCAAAAAAAAGTCGTATTTTTGCAAATTAATTTCATTAGAATAAAAAAACGCAAATATATGTATACAGACACTTCTAAATTCATCGGCGAAGGCCTTACTTACGACGACGTCCTGCTCGTCCCCGCTTACTCCGAAATCCTCCCCCGTGAGGTGACGGTGGCATCCCGTTTCTCGAAGAACATCACGTTGAACACTCCGCTGGTTAGTGCGGCTATGGACACTGTGACAGAGGCTGCTATGGCCATCGGAATGGCTCAGGAGGGGGGCATCGGCGTGCTGCACAAGAACATGAGCATCGAGCGTCAGGCCAACGAGGTGCGCAAGGTGAAGCGTGCGGAGAACGGCATGATTATTGACCCCGTGACCCTCAACAAGGACGCCAAGGTGAAGGATGCCCTGCACCTGATGGAAGAGTATGGCATCGGTGGTATTCCCATTGTGGATGAGAACCGTATGCTTATCGGCATGGTGACCAACCGCGACCTGCGCTTCGAGCGCGACATGGAGCGTCCGCTGAGCGAGATCATGATTACCAAGCTCATCACCACCCACGAGGGCACCACGTTTGCCGAGGCTACAGACATCCTGCAGCAGCACAAAATCGAGAAGTTGCCTGTGGTGAATGAGAAAGGCCAGTTCATGGGTCTCATCACCTACCGCGACATCATGAAGACCAAGGAGCGCCCCTTGGCCTGCAAGGACAGCAACGGACGTCTGCGCGTGGCCGCCGGAGTGGGTATCACTCCCGACATGATGGACCGTGTTGATGCCTTGGTGAAGGCTGGTGCCGACGCCATCGTCATCGATACTGCCCATGGCCATTCCATCCGTGTGGTGGAAGCCCTCAAGAATGTGAAAGCCAAGTATGACAATATTGACGTGGTGGTGGGCAACATCGCCACCGGCGAGGCCGCCATCATGCTGGCCGAGGCTGGCGCCGACGCCATCAAGGTGGGTATCGGACCCGGAAGCATCTGCTCCACCCGCATCATCGCCGGTATTGGTGTGCCTCAGCTCACGGCTATCTGCGAGGTGTGCGGTGCCCTGAAACAGAAGGGCTACGACGTGCCTGTCATTGCTGACGGCGGCATCCGCTACAGCGGCGACGTTGTCAAGGCTCTCGCTGCCGGTGCCAGCACCGTCATGGTTGGCTCGCTGGTGGCAGGTACCGACGAGGCCCCCGGAGAGACCATTATCTACGAAGGCCGTAAGTTCAAGAGCTACCGTGGCATGGGCTCTCTCGAGGCTATGCAGGCCGGCAGCAAGGACCGCTACTTCCAGGATAAGGAGACTGATGCCAAGAAACTTGTCCCTGAAGGCGTCGTGGGCCGTGTACCTTACAAAGGAACCCTCAGCGAGATTCTCTATCAGCTTGTTGGCGGCTTGAAGGCCGGCATGGGTTATACCGGAAGTCGTACCATCACCGACCTGCAGAATGCCAAGTTCATCCGCATCACCGATGCCGGTCGTACCGAGAGCCATCCGCACGACATCGCCATCACCCGCGAGGCACCCAACTATTCGAGATAAAAATTAAGGAGACTGTAGTTTAGGAGTTAAGACAAATGAATAAGAAAATATTGCTGGCTGCGGCCATCTTTGGTATTTCCACTTTCTACACTCAACTTTTTGCGCAAAACAACAACCCTGTGGTGATGGAGATTGGAGGTCGCCAAATCCGTCAACAGGAATTTATGAAGGACTTCCGCCAGTCGGTGGGCGACAACCTCGTTTCCAAGAACGCCAGCGAGGCCGAGAAAAGGGCTGCCCTAGAGGAGTATGTGGAGCTTTATGCCAATTTCCAAGCAAAGTTGCGTGATGCCGTGAGCCATGGTTTTGACACCACTGCTGCCCTTCGCAATGAACTGGCACGCTACCGAAAAGACCTCGCAGCGCCCTATCTCATCGATTCGGCGATGCTGAAGAAAATCATGACCGAGGCCTATGAGCGCAACCGCTATGCGTTGCATGCGGCGCACGTACTTGTCAAGGTGAAGCCCGACGCTTCGCCCGAGGATACCCTCGCGGCCTACAACCGGGCCATGGACCTCTACCGCCGTGTCGTTGCAGGAGAAAATATCTATGATTTGGCCATTGAGGAGGCCCGTCGTGTGGACCCTGCCGCCCAGGTGCAGTCCAACGAGGGCGAGCTGAACTACTTCACCTCTTTCGATATGGTATATCCCTTTGAGAACGCGGCCTATGCCCTGCAGCCTGACGAGGTGAGTTTGCCGGTGCGCACACGCTATGGATACCACATTATCAAACTTCTGCATCGTTCGGAATTCTATGGGAAGGTGACGCTTCAGCATTTCTGGAGTCGTAACCACAACGGCGGAAATGCTGTGGAAATGGAATATGGTCGTCTGAAATCGGGTACTTCATTTGAGATGATTGCCCGTCAGAGCGACGACGCTTCCACGGCTGAAACGGGTGGCTACATCTACGATGCCACCATGCAGCAGTTACCGCAGGAGTATGTCACTGAACTTAGCAAACTGAAGGTTGGCGAGTTCTCGCGTCCTTTCCACACCCGCTATGGTTGGCATATCGTGCGTTTGGTGAAGCGTGATACACTGCCTTCGTTTGAGCGCATGGAACCCTATTATCGCCAACGCATGGCCCGTGATCCGCGTGGTGCCGCCTCGCGTAAGTCGTTTGCCGCCTCGGCCCGCTTGAAATACGGTATCGAGGACCTTACCGTGACACCCGTGCCTGCCAAAAAGGCCGCTAAGAAAAAAGGGAAAAAACAGGAACCTGTGAAAATGATGGCTTCAATCGACGAATTGGCAGCCAATCTCGACAACAATGTTTTCCTTGCCAAGTGGAAAGTCTCCGACTCGGTGTTCACCGACCTGCGCCCTTTGGTGAAAGTTCCAGGCAAGGAATATAACATGATTGATTTTGCCAATTATGTGCAGCGTAATCAGAAGTCTGGGCCGCGCATGGAATTGGAGTATTATGCCCGTCAGCGTTTTGAGGATTTCCTCGACAGCGTCACCATCGCCTATGCCGATAGTCAACTGGAGAAAGAATATCCTGAATTTGCCGACCTTGTGGACGAATATCGTCGCGGACTGATGATTTTCAATTACAACGAGCAGATGATATGGGTAAAAGCTATCAAAGACAGCGCCGGTTTCGCAGATTTCTATGCCCGCGAGAGTGCCAAGAAGAACATGGACAATCCCGACGATTCTATTTATTTCTGGCGCACACGTGCGCGTGTGGTGGTTTTTGAAGTCTCCGATAGCCGCTGTCTCGACTCTGAGAAGGCTGTCAAAATTCTGCAAAAAGCCCAGAAAAAAGATCTCTCCAGTTCCGACATGCTGGATGCCCTCATCAAGAAGGTGGACAGTAAACAGTGTAGTGTTGATAACCCCGTGAGTTACAGCGTGGCAGTGGTGGAACAAACCCATCAGGATCTCCTGTCCGACGATCAGTGGACGCCTGGCGTCTATGCCGTCCATTCGGGCAAGGGCTACCGTCTGCTGGTGGTGCAGAGCATTATAGAGCCTGGCCTCAAGGGACAGATGGAGGCTCGTGGCTATTACCTCAATGCCTGGCAGAACGAGGTGGAGGAGAGTCTCTGCAAGGAACTCCGCAGCAAATACAGAGTGAAGATTAACCACGATGTTGTTGACAAGATTCGCTTCTAGTCTTTTGGTGGCTACACTGCTGCTGACGGCCTGCACCCAGGCTGGGGGCGATCATTCGCCTGTGGTGGCCAGTGTATACAACCGTGAGCTGCATCGTAGCGACCTTGAGGGGCTGGTGCCTGCCGGTCTTTCTTCGGAGGACAGCATCGCTGTGGTGAAGAACTATGTCGAGCAGTGGATTCGGCAGGCTGTCATTTTGGCCAAGGCCGAGAAGAATGTAAAGACCGACTTCTCGCGAGAGTTGCAGGAATACAAGAACAACCTTCTTGCCTATGCCTACGAGCGGCAGATTATCGACCAACTGCTTGACACTCTGGTGACCGACGCCCAGATAAGGGAATACTATGACGAGCATAAGACCGACTTTCAGCTTAAAAGCAGTATTGTCAAGGCCGTCTACCTCGCGGCTCCAGTCAAGTCGCCTGCTGTGCCCAAGATTAAAAAGATTGTCCAGAAGGGTAATTTCACTGATAGTGATGTGATGGAGTTTGAAGAGATTGCTGCCCGCAACGGCTTCGCTGGATACTACGATGCCACCAGTTGGATTCCTTTCGTAACTCTGCAGACGGCTATTCACATTACTGCCTACAATGAGCAATCCTTCTTGCGTCAGCATAACTCCATAGCCTTTAGCGACGACACGCTATTCTATGCAGCCCGCATTCTCGACTATAAAGTCACCGACGAATTGTCGCCTCTTGATGTGCAGCGCGACAATATTCGTGCCATTATTCTCAATCATCGTAAAATAGATATCCTTAACAAACTCCAGTCCGATCTCTTGAAGGAGGCCGAAGATGGTGGTGATGTCGAAAGGATGTTATAAGAAATAATGTATTAGAAAATGAAAAAGACAATCATTATAGTAGCCTTAATGTCCATTTGTTCCATCACGATGGCTCAGAATGGTACCCTTGTTGATGGTGTGGCTGCCATTGTTGGAAAGAATATTGTGAAATATTCCGATGTTGAACGTTCGCTGGCTCAGATGCGCATGCGTTCGACGGTTACCGATGCCCAGGCCACGCGCTGTGCCATTCTTGAGAACCTTATTCTTACCCAGTTGCTAGTGCATAAAGGAGAGGTGGACAGTATTGAAGTGTCGGAAGATAAGGTAAAGCCATACTTGGAATACTATCTCAACAGCGACCTCCAGCAGTATGGTTCCAAGGAGGCTCTGCGTGAAGCTACGGGTTTCTCCTATGACGAATTGAAGGAACAGTACGACCGCATGATTCGTGTCAACCTCCTCAGTCGTGAAGTGGAATACAAGATTACTGAGGGTGTTAAAGTGACTCCCGCTGAGGTCACCAAGTTTTTCAATGAATTGCCTGCCGACAGCCTTCCCATGATGCCTGAAAAATACGAGATTTCCGAGATTGTCATCCAACCTGTTATCTCCGAGGCTGAGCGCGACCGTGTGCGTGCCCAACTGGCCGAGTTGCGTGAGCGCGTTATCAAGGGCGAAAGCTTCTCCATGCTAGCCACTCTCTATTCGCAGGATCCTGGCTCGGCACGCAAGGGCGGTGAACTGGGCTTCTTCTCACGAGGTCAAATGGTAGCTGAGTTCGAGTCGGCAGCCTTTGCACTGAAGCCTGGCGAGGTGTCGCCTATCATTGAGACCCAGTTTGGATTCCACATCATCCAGCTCATTGAGCGTCGAGGTAACACTGTCAACGCCCGTCATATCCTCATCATCCCGAAGGTGTCGACAGAGGACATGTTGCATGCCCGCATGACCCTCGACAGCTTGGCTACCGAGATTCGTGATGGAAAAATTAGTTTCGAGGATGCCGCTAAGCAGTACAGCACTGTTGACAACGCCAAACAGGGCGGCACGGTGACCAACCCCAACGATGGCAGCAACCGCTTCGATGCCGAGGTCTTGAAGCAGAGCTATTTTGCTGTGGGTATCCCTGGAATGGATGTGGGAGCAATTTCTCCCGCTACGGCTTTCAAAAACGAAGACAACCGCGATGCCTACCGCATTGTGCGTCTTAACCGCAAATATCCTGCACATAAGGCTAACCTTGTGGACGACTACGACAATATCTATAATGCCGCTCTGGTTACCGCAAAGCAGAAGCATATGCGCGAGTGGGCACGCAAGCAGGCCCAAAAAACCTATATCCGTTTGGCCGATGAGTTCAAGGACTGCGTCTTTGAGAACTTGAATATTAAATAATTCCATGACTGACAAAGAACAACTAGACCTTCTGGTCCAAAAATACAAAGCCCTTCGTAACGAAATGGGCAAGATTATCGTCGGACAGCATGAAGCTGTCGACTCGCTGCTATTGTCCCTTTTTACGGGAGGTCACTGCCTGTTGTTGGGTGTTCCTGGTCTGGCAAAGACCCTCATGGTAAATACTTTGGCGCAGACGTTGGGTCTTTCGTTCAACCGTATCCAGTTTACTCCCGACCTTATGCCCTCCGACATTACTGGAAGCGAGATTCTTGACCGTGAGCGTAACTTCAAGTTCATCCAAGGACCTTTGTTTGCTTCCGTCGTTTTGGCTGATGAAATCAACCGCACGCCTCCCAAGACCCAGGCGGCCCTTCTCGAGGCTATGCAGGAAAAGAAGGTTACAGTCGGTGGTACCAGCTATCCACTGCCGCGGCCATTCTTCGTTCTTGCCACCCAGAACCCAATCGAGCAAGAAGGAACCTACCCGTTGCCCGAAGCACAGCTCGACCGTTTTATGTTCAACGTCCGCCTCGACTATCCCTCGTTCGACGAGGAGGTGCAGATTGTGAAGCAGACCACCGTCAGCAGGGCGGCCACTGTGGAAAAAATCCTCAACGCTGAGGATATCATCTCTTTTCAGGAGGTCATACGCAACATGCCGGTGCCCGACAATGTGGTGGAATATGCTGTACGTTTGGTTACTTCTACGCGTGAACAAAATAAATACATCTCTTGGGGTGCCGGTCCGCGCGCGTCGCAATACCTCATTATGGGAGCTCGCACCCATGCCGCTCTCCACGGCAAATACTCGCCCGACTGCGAGGATGTCCGCACCGTGACTTTCAACGTGTTGCGTCACCGCATTGTGCGCAACTACTATGCCGAGGCCGAGGGCATCAGTACCGACCAGATTATTAACGAACTGTTGATGTCATGAAACGGATTCTGTTGGCGTTGGCACTTCTGCCCTTGTTCTCCACCACTTTTGCCCAGTCGGGACTCTATGTACCGTCTGTCAAGCCGGTGAAAAACATGCAGAAGGCACTGACCAACCCCGAGGCCTTCTATCTGTTGCTGACCTATCATGGCAGTGACTCCACCTATTCGGTGAATGACCTCGACCTCCTTGATTCCGCCTACCGCATTGCCTTCTCCATTGACAATCCGAACCTCTACACCATGACTATCGAGAGCTATGGCAACGCTGACGAGACTCTCGGTAACGAGCGGGTTGAGGGCATTAGACGCTATTTCACCATGCGCACCCGTTCCCCGTTCCCCATCCGCTACGCTCACAATCCCATCCATTGTTCATGTCATGGCGACAGCGTTGAAACCCTCCGTTTCGAAGTGCCTGTGTCCACAGCCGTCTACGATTGTACCCAGCTCCCCGATGCGCGCCTCAAGCTCAACAAGAGTATCGACCTCCGCAATACTGTCCTTATTACATTTAGAAACGACCCTGACGAGTGTGTCGGCAGTGCTCGTGGATGCTTCATGCCCTCCGTCGACAGCCTTGTGCGCGGCTACTACGCACAGCTGTTCCTCGCCAAAGGCTCTGTCTACGCCATCGACAACACCAAGGACTCCTGTCCGGGAGGCTTGGAAATCAAGGTGGAAGACCATCTCGACTACAAAACCACCGTCGAGCAATACTGCCTCATTCCGCACCGTAAACAACTGCTGGTTCAAGCAGGTTATGTGGTGATTAGCAGCAACTATGGCCGTCGTCCAGACGAATGCGAACTTGAGCAGAAAGACTCCATTTTTGTTCGCATCCCCGTCACACAGGAACAACTCGACGCCAAACTCAAGTTCTTCGCCAAGGTGAAGACTGCCCGGGGCATTGAGTACAAGGCAATGCCCACGCGCAAGATGCCTGCCAAGGGCGAACTCATGCTACAGGCACCCATCAGCGTCGACCAGTTCGATACTATCTACCTTGGCAAACGCGTCAGCGAGAGTGAGTTGAAAAGCTACTTCTACGAGGTAGACTCGCCCACCGAGGCAGCCTCGTTCGTCGTCGGCAAACGTTTCTTTGTGGCCTACAGCGTCGACAAGCATGGACAATACCAGCTCAAGAAAGCCCTCCGGGCGCTCTTCCGCATTGTCCCCGAACAAGAAGAGGACTTCTCCAAGTCCATCGAATCAAAAACACCTAAAGGTGAGGAAATTATTGAAGATTAATCCCATAAACTTAAATCCTAAACCTTAAACCGAAAATGGCTTACCTGCAAACCGATGTCACCAAGGTCACCACGCGTGTCCTACAGAATATGAAACTTCACGGCGAGAAAATTGCCATGCTCACGGCCTACGACTACTCCATGGCCTCGCTCCTTGAGAGCGCCAAGATCGATGTTGTCCTCGTTGGCGACTCCGCTGCCAACGTCATGGAGGGTCACAAGACCACTCTCCCCATCTCGCTCGATGAGATGATTATCTATGCCGCCTCGGTGGTCCGCGCCATTACGCGCGCCCTCGTGGTGGTCGACATGCCCTTCGGCACCTATCAGGGCAACTCCAAGCAGGCCCTCGCCAGCGCCATCCGTATCATGAAGGAAACCGGTGCTGACGCCATCAAGATGGAGGGCGGCGAGGAAATCCTCGAGTCTATCCATCGCATCCTTTCGGCGGGTATCCCCGTCATGGGTCACCTTGGCCTCACTCCGCAGAGCATCAATAAGTTCGGTACCTATGCCGTCCGTGCCACCGAGCAGGAAGAGGCCGAACAGGTCAAAAAGGACGCTCTCATTCTTCAGGAAGCCGGATGTTTCGCCCTTGTTCTGGAAAAAATTCCCGCCAAACTCGCTGCCGAGGTTACTGAGGAACTCAAAATCCCCACCATTGGTATCGGGGCAGGTCAGAAGACTGACGGTCAGGTACTTGTATTGCAGGATATGCTCGGCATCACCCAGCAGTTCAAACCACGCTACCTTCGCACCTATGGCACCTTCGGCGAGGACATCTCCAATGCCATCCGCCATTACATCTCTGATGTCAAATCGTGCAATTTCCCCAACGAAAAAGAACAGTATTAATCCAATCACAGTATTTTACAACAGAAACACCCGATGCTGAGGCATCGGGTGTTTTCGTCTGGTTTTATCTCGAAAAATCTCCCCCTATAATTACTTGATACTTAATACCAACTCCCTATCAACTCTTACCCATCTCCTACCCAACTCCTACCATAGTAGGAGATGGTAGGGAGATGGTAGGGGGGTGGTAGGCTCTTGATAGAAAGAAGACATCTATGGCGTATAAAAAAAATGCGCCCTCGAATTGGGGCGCATATTGTATAGGGTAGAAAAAACTTTTTATTGGTTGGCGTGGAAGGTGTGACTCCAGACGTCGGAGGTCTGGTTGTTGAGCAGACCGGTTTTGTTGACCCAAACGTTGAAGTCTACCGCCAAGGTGTCGTTGGCATGGGCGTTGGCCACAGAGTCGCAGATGTGTGCCACTTGCTGCTGGAACTGGTCATCTTCGGGGGTGTAAAGGGTGAGCCAGTAGCCAAGGCTGTTGGTGAATTCGGTGTTCAGGCGTATGAAGGTACGGCGTGTTCTTTTATAGATTTCATCTCCGATGGAGTCGCGGATGGCATTGAGTTGAGTTTTTGCCTCTTGCTCGTTGGTGTTGAATGAGTATTTGATATACGGCAGTTGAGTAGCACGGCCGAATTCGTAGATGGCGATAGTGTCTTTTTTCCGTTCTGCCGTAGGATTGGCTGCATCGTGGGTCACTCGGATGAGGGCGTAGGTGAGGTAGGTGCTCTGGATGTTGTTGAATTGCTCCTTGACAGCATCGCAGGCAATCTTCATCTCGTCATCTTTTTTGCTCGAATGGTGTTGGAAGGTATTTCCATCGTAGCCAATGGCTTGGTATAGGGCCGCCAGAATGGCTCGATGCTCTGATTCCACATAATCAACCGCTCGTCCGTTCCCTATTTCATAGGTGTAATTTGTTTTGTAGGTGGTTTCTTCGTCACTGCAGGAGGCGAACAGCACTGCAGTCAGTGAGCAGCAAAAGGCTGCTGTAAGTGTCATTAAAACTTTCTTCATTTTACAATAGTAATATTATGTTTTTAAATTACAATCTATAACCCGGTAACGGCCATGAAATGCCACTGCTGGTTGTTGTTTTTACACCGAACAAGGATACTATTATTTCACTACTTCGGCTTCGACGTAGGTCTCTTTGTCTTCGAGGGATTTTTGGGCTGCGTCGAAGTAGTCTTCGACGAGGTTGAGTCCAGCCAAGGCGGTGAAACTGGCGATGGAGATGCCTAGGAATGCGATGCCGAAGAGGATGCTGAGGGTGGCAGCGGTGATTTCGGGCACGAAGACGCTCCATACCCCGAAGCCTATTACTACCAGACCGAGCACCAGCATGAGCCACCATCCTTTGGCACCGGCACGGTGGTACTTGATGGTGTTGAGAGTGAAGTCGATGCCTTCAAAGAGAACGAAGGCTCCGAGGAGAATGGCAATAATTTCGGGGTGAATCATGATGAGTATACCAAGAATCACCAAGAGTATCGAGGCAGAGAGGCGCATGGTCTCAAGACTGCGGGCCGCGCTTTTGTATCCGAGGACGAAGAATACTATGCCAGTGATGATGATGACAACACCCGCCATCTTGGCGATGAATTCCATGGTGGCTATCGGTGCGCAGAAACAAAGGATACCAAGGGTACTGAAGAGGATGCCTCGGATAATGAGACTGATTTTGCTACTCTTGAACATGGTTTTGTTTATTTATCCAAAGATTTGTTGGCGGCGGGTTTGACGGTACCCTGAGGGGTGGCGAGACTGGAGCGCATGTCGGTGTCGGCCTGGATATTTTTCATGCGGTAATAGTCCATGATGCCAAGATTGCCGTTGCGGAAGGCTTCGGCCATGGCCAGCGGCACTTCGGCTTCGGCCATGATAACCTTGGCGCGGGCTTCTTGAGCTTTGGCTTTCATCTCTTGCTCGCTGGCGACAGCCATGGCACGACGTTCCTCGGCCTTTGCTTGGGCGATGTTCTTGTCGGCATTGGCCTGATCCATCTGCAGTTGGGCTCCGATGTTCTTACCCACGTCGATATCTGCGATATCGATAGAGAGAATCTCAAAGGCGGTACCGCTGTCGAGACCTTTGGTGAGGACGAGCTTGGAGATGCTGTCGGGATTTTCGAGTACCTGCTTGTGGCTGACGGCCGAACCGATGGAGGTGACGATACCTTCGCCAACACGGGCAAGAATGGTCTCTTCACCGGCGCCACCGACGAGCTGCTTGATGTTGGTTCTCACGGTGACACGGGCTTTGGCAATGAGCTGGATACCATCCTTGGCCACAGCGGCCACAGGGGGGGTATCAATGACCTTGGGATTGACCGAGGTCTGCACGGCCTTCAGCACGTCGCGGCCGGCGAGGTCAATGGCAGTGGCGGTCTTGAAATCGAGGTTCATATTGGCTTTGTCGGCGCTGATAAGGGCGTTGACAACGGATGCTACGTGACCACCGGCGAGGTAGTGGGCCTCAAGGTCGTTCTGCTGTATTTTCAGTCCGGCTTTTGAGGCGGAGATCATATTGTTGACGATGACAGTGGGAGGTACTTTGCGAAAGCGCATGAAGATGAGCTGCACCAGTGAGGTGTGGACTCCAGAAATGAGGGCTTGAAACCAGATTCCGATGGGAACCAGATAGAGGAACAGGATGAGCGCTATAGCGCATACTCCGATAATAATGGCAGTTTCCATAATGTTTAATGTTTATTTGTTATTAATCTATTTCTCAAAGCGGGTATCGCTGGTCTCGACCACGTCGATGCGGTAGCCTTCGATGGATACCACCTCAATGGAATGGTCGGGGTCGATGAATTTGTTGACAGCATGAACCTCCATTGTTTTACCGTTGATGAGAGCTTTTCCCGTGGGGGCGAGACGCGAGATAGTAACCCCTTTGGTCCCCACATTGACGGCTGGCTCCAGTTGATTAACTTTGCTGTTGCTCTCCTCGTTGAGGCTAAACCGCTTCCATGTCTTGGTTTTCATGAACCAGATGAGCATGAGTATGCAGAGGGCAATGGAACAGAGCAGTACGATAGTACCTGTAGTGTTTCCGAAAAGGGCATAGGTCTGCCACACGCCAAAACCGATGAGGCCGACACCAAAGGCACCGGCGATGCCGCCCGGCAGGGCTACAATCTCAAGGGCGAGAAGTACCACGCCCAAAATCAGTACGATAATAAGCAGTGTTGTATTCATTCTGTTTTAGTTTTCGATGATTTCAGTTGTCAGTTGCTTGTTGAGAAGAGCAGTATGCATGGGGAGGAGCTCGTAGTGGGCACCATGCTTGATGGTGCATTTTCCGTGGCAATGGACAAGGATAGCGCACTGCTCGGCTTGTTCGGTGGTGTGGCGGCAGATGTCGACAAGAGCTTTGATGACATAGTCGAAAGTGTGGACATCGTCGTTGTATAGTACTAGTCGGCAACCGTTGTCTTCCAAAACGGCGGCTTCATCGTCAGCTTGGGGTGAGGTGTAGGGTTTATTCTCTTCCATTGTTTTAGTTTATCAGTGCAATAGCCTGAGCCGAGATGCCTTCCTCGCGGCCCTCGAAACCAAGTCGCTCGGTGGTGGTGGCTTTTACGGATACGCAGTCCACATCAATGCCTAAGGCATCTGCGATGTTCTGGCGCATCTGCGGGATGTGAGGCGCCATCTTAGGCCGTTGGGCAACGATGGTGGAATCAATGTTGCCTATTGTATATCCGTACTCTTTCAGCAGACGGGCCACATGTGACAGTAGTTTGATACTTGAGATGCCTTTGTACTGAAGGTCGGTATCGGGGAAATGTTTGCCGATATCGCCGAAAGCAGCAGCACCAAGTAAGGCATCGCAGATGGCATGCAGTAGCACGTCAGCGTCAGAGTGCCCCAGCAGACCATGGGTGTGGTCGATTTTCACTCCGCCCATCCATAGCTCTAGACCCTCTTGGAGTTGGTGTACGTCATATCCTGTGCCGATCCTCATTATTCTACAGGGCGATTTGGGGTGGTGGGTTTCATGTCAAGGCCAATGGAAACGCGGATGGTGTTGGCCAGTGAGTTGGTGGAGACTGTGGTGGTGGGGATGAGGTAGGAGAAGTCTCCTCTAAAGTAGTTGTAGCGGATGCCGACGCCGACGGTAGCATACTGGCGACCGCCCTTGTTGGCGTGTTCGTGAAAGTAACCTGCACGCACAGCGAAAAGTTCTGCATACCAGTATTCGGCACCTGCAGAAACTTGTATTTCCTGCAACTCTTCGGTCAGTCCGCCGGGAGCATCGCTGAATGAATTGAAGACACCCTCAATGACACCCATGTTGTTGTAAGCAGGCCAGGCTGCAGTGTCGTTGCGCAATGGTGGAGTAGGGACCAACAATTTGTTGAGATCGAGCATGAGGGATATCTTGTTGTAGTCATCAATTTTGTTAGTGTAGCGTCCGCCGATGCGCAGGTTTGATGGGAGGAATTCTTTGTCGTTGTCATCATCAGAGTACGACAATTTGGCACCTAGGTTCGAGATGAAGAGACCCAAGGCATAGTCTTGTGACTTGTCGATGGTCTGTTGGAAGTAGAGCCCGATATCGGCTGCCAGCGAATTGGCAGGATGGGTAGGGGTATTGCCACTGCCGTCGCTGATGGTCTGACCATTGGTAAGGTCGCTTCGCATGTAGCGGCCTGTGGCACCGAGCGACAGATTGTCGTTGAGTTTCAATGCATAGGTTGCATCGACGGCGAACTCGTTGGGATGCAACGTTTGGATTTTGTTGCCTTCCACGTCGGTGTTGTCAATGTCTCCCAGTGTGAAATAGGTGAGGCTTAAGGCAGCGGTGCTACGGGGATTGATTCGGTAGTAACCGGCAAGGTAGAATAAGTTCATGTCGCCCACGTTTAGTTTGCGCAGCCAAGGGGTGTAGGTAGTGTAGGCACCGGCCGAACCATCAATGAAAGCAAACTTGGCGTTGTTCCAGTGTGCCGAGTAGGCATCGGGTGTCGAGGCAACGCCCACGTCGCCCATTCCGCTTGAGATGGCGTCGGGGGAAATCATGATGATGGGCATACCTGTCGAGATGTAGTTCTTCGATTGGCCGGTCTCAGAGTACTGGGCACTGAGCGTACCGCCCATGGCCACGAGTAATGTCAGGATTGTCAGTTTTTTCATTTATCTAAATATCAAGTTCAATATATCAATAACGTGAAAAGATTTCTTTTATTGTTTATCTTACGATACATTTTGTAACCACCTGATGCGTTTCGCCTTCACTATCGGTCATCACCATGCGTGCCAGATAGAGTCCCGGAGGCACCACGCGGACATCCCATAACACGGGTCCTACCATATAGCCTGCGGCTGAGACAGTGGGGATAAAACTGCTGACCATGCTGCCGTGCGAGTCGTAGATCTGCAGTTCGGCTGAAGTGATGGAGGTTGGGTCGTTTACCCGCAACTCAAAGCGCGCCTGCGTTGTTGAGGGATTGGGGTAGCAGCTTAAATCCGAGAAGGTCAACGTGTCTTCTCCGCGCACTACGAAAGGAATGGAGGTACTGCCCGAGAGACCGTAGATGTTCCATGCTTTGACGGTCACGGTGTGGCGACCGGGAGTGAGTTTTTTTAGGGTGTATGTCACGCTGCCGCAGCGGCTGTTGAGGATGTCTTGCTGATAGAGGTCGTTGAGCACGATAAGGCTGTTGGGGTTGTCGTCAATCACGGCTGTGATGTCATGGCCTAGGCCGGCACCGATATTGATGCCTGCCGAGTCTGTGATGTGTACCAAAAGGGTGGGGGAGGAGCCTGTCAAGTCGCCGGCGCGGAAGTTGGTGTCGCCCATGAAAAGGGTAATTTCGGGAGCCGACATGTCTTCGATGGCCACATCGCTCATGCCACCCAGTTTCAACCGAAGGTAGCTGCCTGTGGCGTGGTCGGAGCCTGATTTGGCGTAATGGCTCAATTTGGCGTAAGCATACTGGTAAGGAACGTCCTTTGGCACGATGAACGAGTATTCGAAGCGGCCGCCGCTCACGGTGTGGTTGCCTTTGTAGAGCACGTTCTTCTGTTGCCAGAACGATATTTGTGTATTGGAGTTGTCGTTGGCCAGGGTAGTCGAGCGCATTTCGCGGTCGAAGACTATTGGATAGATGGTGCCGTCGAAATCGGTTACCAGATTACCAGCCCTGTCCTGTATTTCCCCCTGCACGGTGACGAGTGAAAGCACGTCGGCTGTCACGTCGGTGGTGTCAGTTACAGGTACAGTGTTGATGTGAGTTACCTTGATGCGGTTTTCAGGCTGGCTTAGCCGCAAGGCAGGGTCGCCCAGCAGGCCGATGCATGGCGATACTGGTGTGCGGTTCTTTGCTTTGCGCAAGGCATCGCCAATGGTATTTGTAGGGTCGAGGGCATAGTGTACCACGTCTTTGTTAAAGCGCTCGATATGGCTGATGGGGCGTGAAGCTCCGATGACTCCAATCATGGCTGCGGGAGCCAGTACGCAGGCTTCGGCACCACATAGCTCGTCGGTCTGGTCGAAACGACTGTAGGTGCAGGTGCTGGTGACGAACAGCGGCAGGCGGTCGCCGTTGCTATAGTTTTCGATGTCCGAAGGCTCGATGTAACGTTCAGTGCCGATATAGGCTGCCGAGCCGTGGCCAATGTAGTTGAGCAGCAGACATCCGTAGTCGATGCGCTGACGGAGGGCATTGTTCAAGTCTGGATAGTACGAGCCTATGGCGCCGCTCTCTTGGTGATAGGCATCGGCATAAAGACGGTCGATGTTCATTTGCGGCAACGTCTGCTTGATGCTGGTGGCAATGACTTCCGAAGAGTGGGCAAAGATAGTGTCGCCGCTTTTGCCGGGATCGGCATCGTCGGACAGCAGGGCTACATAGTTGCGCCAATCGCCGCGGTTAGTTTCGTCGGCCAGGTCGCGTCGGGTGATGTAATGTTCTATTTTGTCTACCAAGTGTCGTGCTTCCGCAGTGTCCTTGGCGGGCAAGCGTCCCACACTCAAAGCCATTGTTTCCGAGGACGAACCGTGGTCTGAGGCTCCGAGGTAGCCCAGCATGTCGTCGCTAGCATAGGAGCCGCCCTCCTCGTCGAACGAGGCCGGGGTTTCATAAGTTACCAGTGTCGGCACCGTGTTGCCCAGGTAGTTGCGGTTGTCATAGGTTCCTTTGCCAAAAAGCAGCAGGTATCGCGGTGGCAGGTCGCCATGGCGTTCGTTCAGGTCTCGCAGCAGTGAGCGTATGGCCATCGGATCCTGTTTGCCCGACGAGTACTCGTTGAAAACCTCCCTGTCGGTCACTACCAGCACATTCAGCCCGTCAAATAGTTCGTGCAAGCCTGCCAGCCGCTGGGCTTGGGACAGGAATTCGCTTTTGGTCACCACCACCAAGTCGGCCGAGGCGGCACCGTGAAGGTTTTGGTTGGCAATTTTTTCTATGGATGAGGGTGTTAGATAGGAGTATTCGTCGAAGACCACATAGCGGCGTGTCGTCGGTGTGCTGTCAGCCCATGAGTTGTTGTTTACGGCCATCTCGCGTTCGCCTCCTGCCGTGGTGACCTCCCACACACGATTGTTGTCAATTCCCGTTATGTGGAAACGGGCTACGTTTCCGAGGTATTGGTCGTTGCGGACAATGGTCTGTCCGCCACCGAAGTTCACCGCGGCGTGGGCACAAAGTTCGATATAGTCCAAATAGCCCAAACCGGCATTGTCTACGGGGGAGAATGTCAATGTGAAGGTATAGTTCTGGGCGTTGGCTTCCAGCGCGTCTGTCACCGAGCGCCAAGGGTTGCTGGCAGTTGTGGTTTCCTGACGGTTGAATCTGTTGGTGCTTAGCCTGAAGGTGGCTTGTGTTGTCGATGTGCTGGCTACGGCGTAGTGCAGTTTCACGTCCTGGATTTCGGTACCGGGAAGCCTCACGTCGAAGGTGCGTTGTGTCTGGGTGCTACTCAGGCGCTCGCCCAGCCATGTCTGGCCGGTTTTGAACATGTTTGTCAGATTGTTCTCGTGGTGAGCTACCACGGTCAGTTTCTTTAGTGAGGAGTCGGCATCCACCGCGGCGGCGGTGGCAATGCGCACGGTTGCAGGAGCGTTGATGGTCAGATAGTAGCAGTTCTCATTGGCGTAGGCATGGTTCTCAAACACCCAGCATTTCGTGGTGTTGTCGTAAATCCACCGGTCGGCTCCCTCGCCGAAGAAAAGAAGTTCGTCGCCTGGGTCGAAGATGCTGTTGTTGTTATGGTCCAGAATATCAATGCGTATTGGAGTCAGGTCGGTGGTAGGGGTTTGGACGTTCCATGTCGACAGCATGGCGCCGCTGCCGCCATACACTCCAAGGTTGCCGATGGCAACGCCTTGAAGTTCTGGGATGTCGCGAGTGGTGATGCCGTACACCCCCTCTTCCTCCACGCTCAGTCTCCACCATCTTCCGTTGCTTAGCACTGAGTGGCTCTGCGCCCCGACGCCCCAGCACGCTGCTAGCATCGCCAATAGAATATATCGTTTCATTCCAATGAATATTTTAGTCATCAATAACGCCTCTTTTTTTTTTTTATTGTATTCAATATAATAATATTTGCTGCAAAAACCGTGCCAACCACCTGTTAACACCCTATCATCTCCTACTGTGGTAGGACATGGGTAGGAGTTGGGTAGGAGATGGGTGGGAGTTGATAGGGAGATGGTGCTTAGTATCAGGTAGTTGTAAATTGGGGTTTGGGGGCGTTTTTGTGAGGTTTTGCCGATTTTGGAAAAAGTTGTATTTTTGCAGCTCAATTTAACTTTTCTAGTCGACGTGAATATCGAATTATCAGGGCATTACACTTATCGGAGGATTGTCCGTTCCGTGTTTCCGAGCATCGCTATGGTGCTCGTGACGTCGGTGTATTCCATCGTCGACGGCTTTTTCGTTTCCAACTTCGCCGGTAAGTCGGGATTTGCTGCCATAAACCTTACGTTTCCAGTAATTATGATGATAGGCTCGTTGGGTTTGATGATTGGCAGCGGCGGCGGGGCTTTGGTATCCAAGCTCAAGGGCGAGGGCTATCCCCATAAGGCTAACCGGGTATTCACGATGCTGGTGAGTTTCGGATTGGTGCTGGGGGTGGTGCTGGGTGTTGTGCTGGCGGTTTTTGCACCGCAAGTGTCGCTTTGGCTTGGGGCCGACGAGGCTATGATGGACGAGTGTGTCGTCTATATCCGACTGAATATGATAGGGATGCCTGGGTTTGTGCTGCAGTGTGCCTTCCAGTCGTTCTACATGGCGGCTGAGCGTCCGCAGCTGGGAACGCTGATGAGTGTGGTGGCGGGAGTGACCAATATTTTGCTCGACGCGCTGTTGGTGTGGGGGGTGAAGATGGGCGTGGCGGGCGCTGCCATAGCCACCGCGGCAGGATGCCTGGTGGGCGGCTTGTTCCCCATCTACTATTTCTCTTCGCACCGCAACCGTGGCACCCTGCATCTGGTGCATACCAGGATGTTGTGGCCTTATGTGGGGAAGGCTTGCGGCAATGGGATGTCTGAGTATGTGGCAAATATAGCGACGAATGTCGTTTGCATTTGCTACAACCTGCAGCTTATGCGCCACCTTGGCGAGGACGGCGTGTCTGCCTTCGGCGTACTGATGTACATTGCATTTATTTTCGTGGCGGTTTTCATAGGCTATAATATTGGTATTACGCCTGTTATCGGTTATCATTACGGCGCGCGCGACATCTCCGAGCAACGGTCGCTGTTGCGCAAGTCGATGGCTCTTATTGTGGTGGCAGGAGCGCTGATGACAGCAGTGGCTGAGGCGTTTGCCGAGCCGCTGGCGCGCATCTTCGTGGGTTACGACGAGGGACTTACCGGGTTGACGGTCAAGGCTATGCGGCTCTATTTCCCCGCCATGCTCATTTGTGGATGGAATATGTTCGCCTCGGCACTGTTCACAGGATTGAATAACGGGGTGGTGAGTGCTGTTGCGGCTTTTGCGCGCACGTTGGGCTTTGAGTTGGTCTGTGTGTGGATGCTTCCGGCAATACTGGGAATCAATGGTATATGGATGTCGTGGGGCATTGCTGAGCTGCTGTCGCTGTTCCTCTGCAACATTCTGGTGATACGCTACGCGCCGCAACTGGTGAAAAAAAAATCAATACTGCACAATAATATTTAATGTTGGCAGTTATTATATTGTTTTTGTCTTTTAGGCAAAAGCTGTTTGGCCCCTTAGTTCAGCTGAATAGAACGTCGGATTCCGGTTCCGAAAGTCGTGGGTTTGAATCCCGCAGGGGTCACTAAGTGAAGAAGTTTACCCATCCTTTTATGCATCTTTTGGTGTTGGCGATGTTGTCGCTGGCGCTGATGGTGTTGTCCGTTGTGATAGGTGTGGCAATAGGTGTTGCCAATGGCACTGATCACGGCGCGTGGAGTGCGCTCATTTTATGGAATGCATGTTCTCAGATTCTTGTGTTTGGCTTACCGGCAGTCATTATCGCGTTTATGTACCATCGTCACGAGGAGCGGACATGGCTACGGGTCGATTTTTCAGGTCGTCGGTGGTTATTGGCTTTGGCGGGTGTAGTGGTGCTGTTCTTGCTTGTGCCGCTGACCGATTGGCTTTCAGTGTGGAACGACGGCTGGCATTGGTCGGGCGTATGGGAAAGTGTGGAACAGAAACTCCGTGAGGTGGGCGAAGCTTCGCAACGGGCAGTTGAACTCACCCTGAAAGAGTGTCATCCTTTGCTCTCGTTGTTGTGTGTGGCATTGGTGCCTGCATTGTGTGAGGAACTCTTCTTCCGTGCTGGTATTCAAAATATTATGCAAAGTTGGTTCAAGAATGTGCATGTGGCTGTATGGGTCACGGCGGCCGTCTTCAGCTTTGCTCATGGTGAGGTGTTCGCTTTCTTGCCGCGTTTCTTGTTGGGAGGACTGTTGGGATATCTTTATGTGGGTGGTGGCTCGCTGGTGGTCAATGTGTTGGTGCACTTTGTGAACAATGCCATGGTGGTGCTCCTTTTTGGGATTGCAACCCCCGAGTCGGGCATCGATCCTATGGCCTCGCTGGGCATTGGCTGGACCGTTACTTTGGGCTGCTCGATAGCTGCCGTTTTGCTGATGGTTACCACTTTCGGTAAAGGGTTAAAAACTAGTAAATAGGACTCTGTGAAATGCTCTTTTGTGGGAGTTGGACCTTGCGTTGGTGAAAATATTTTATCTGAGATAGTGTTTTGATAAACAGTGACTTCTGCTGTGAGAAAATGTTAAAAATTACCTTCTCGAAAAAAAAATATTCTCGGATTAAAAAAAAAGTAGTATTTTTGCACTCCGATTTTGGTTGAAAAACAGTTAAGTAAAGATTAACAAATAAAATAATTAGTAAAATGACAAAGGCAGAAATCGTAGCTGAAATAGCTCAGAAAACCGGTATCGAGAAAGTCGCCATCCAGGCTACTGTTGAGGAGTTCATGACCGTGATCAAGGAAAGTCTCTCTGACGGTGAGAACGTGTATCTGCGTGGTTTTGGCAGCTTCATCGTGAAGAAACGCGCTGAGAAGACTGGCCGCAACATTAGCAAGAACACCACCATCATCATCCCCGCTCACAACATCCCCGCTTTCAAGCCCGCCAAGACTTTCATGCAGGATGTGAAAAAGAAAGTTAAATAAGTTAAAGTTTCATAAAAATGCCTAACGGAAAAAAACACAAACGTCACAAAATGTCTACGCACAAGCGTAAAAAACGCCTGCGCAAGAACAGACATAAGAAGAAATAATGTCCGACTGATTTTTGGACTCTTCGAAAGAAGATAGTTTCTTCCAGATTTCTAGAACAAATTACACACCTTCCCTTTTGGGGAGGTATGTAATTTGTTTTATGTTTTTAAATGATTAAATGGATAAAGAATTAGTAATATCATCTAATGCCGAGGGTGTGCAAATAGCCCTGCTGGAGGACAAGCGTCTGGTGGAGCTCCACAAGGAGATGAGCACGGGCCAGTTCGCCGTCGGCGATATCTTCTTCGGAAAGGTGAAGAAGATTATGCAGGGCCTTAATGCTGCCTTCGTTGACCTTGGAGGCGACAAAGAGGGTTTCATGCATTACCTTGACCTGGGCCCCGATTACGGCTCGGTGGACAAATACCTCCGCCTCGCCATGAACGGTGACCGCAGTGCCGCCACTCTCGAGAATTTCAAGATAGAACCCATCCTCGAAAAGGTGGGTGATCTGAATAATGTGCTTAAGGTGGGTCAACCTGTATTGATGCAGGTCACCAAGGAACCCATCTCCACCAAAGGCCCCAAGGTATCGGGCGACATCTCCATCGCTGGTCGCTACTTGGTGCTTACGCCTTTCAGTAACAAGGTTTCAATCTCGCAGAAAATCAAGAAAAACGAGGAACGAACTCGCTTGCGCCGCCTGATGCAGAGCATACGGCCGCAGAATTTCGGTGTCATTGTGCGTACTGTGGCCGAGGGCCGTACTGTAGCTGAACTCGATGCTGACTTGCGTCACCTGATGGACAGTTGGGCCAAGATGACCGAGAAACTCAAGCGAGTCAACGCCCCCACCAAAGTCCATGCCGAACTCAGCACCACCACGGCGCTGTTGCGCGACGTGCTGACCGACGATTTCAATACCATCTATGTCGACAATGCCGACCTCTACGGCGATGTGCGCCAGTTTCTTAAAGATATTGAGCCAGGCAAGGAGGACATTGTCAAACATTATAAGATGGAGACTCCCATCTTTGAGCAGTTTGGCATCTCGCGCGACATCCGTCGTGCTTTTGGCAAGATTGTCACCATACGTTCGGGGGTATACCTTTACATCGAGCACACTGAGGCCATGCATGTCATCGATGTCAACAGTGGCAACCACATCAAGGCCGGCACGGGACAGGAGGATACTGCTCTGCAGGTTAACATCGAGAGCGCCAAGGAAATAGCCCGCCAATTGCGTCTGCGCGACATGGGCGGCATTGTCATCGTCGACTTTGTGGATATGAACAAGGCCGAGAACCGCAAGAAGCTTTTCGACGTGATGACCGAGGAGATGAAACGCGATAAGGCCCGTCATACCATCTTGCCTCTCAGTAAGTTCGGATTGATGCAGATTACGCGCCAGAGAGTTCGCCCCGCCTTGGAGGTCGACGTGCAGGAGAAATGTCCTTTCTGCGACGGCACGGGCACCATCAAGTCGAGCCTCGTGGTGGTTGACGAGATTGAGTCGAGCCTCAAGTACCTTCTTACTTCGTCGAACGAGAAGCGTCTCACGCTGGTCACGCATCCCTACATCCACGCCTATCTCACCAAAGGGTGGCTCAAGAGTATCAAGTCGCAGTGGGGCAGAAAGTACCATGTGCGTCTAGAGATGAAAGCTTCGGAACAGTATAGCTTGTTGGATTTCAAATTCTTCCATTCTAATGGCGATGAAATTCAAATGTAGTCTTATAGCGCTCGTGCTGAGCCTGTGCGCCTTGTGCGCACAGGCTCAGACACGTGGCATTGATGTGTCGAAGTTTCAAGGCAACATCAACTGGAGCAAGGTGGTAAAAGACAAGACCATTAAGTTCGTCTATATCAAGGCTACCGAAGGTACCTCCATTCGCGACCCCTACTACAAGACTAACATCGCCAAAGCCAAGAAGGCGGGTCTCCTTGTGGGCAGCTATCACCTTTATAGCAGCAAGACCACGGCCTACCAGCAGATGGACAACTTCAAGAGCATGGTGAACAAGAAAGAGCAGGATCTTATTCCTGTGCTTGATATTGAGGGGCACCACAGCGGACGCCTTTATATGGAACGCGTTGATAAACTGCTGGAACTCATGGAGAAGGAGTATGGTGTGAAGCCTATGATCTACACCTCCGAGAAGGTCTACAAACTTCATTTTTCCGGCAAGAAATACCGCAAGTATCACATTTTTATTGCCAATTATCGCCGCACGCCGTCGGTGCGCTATACCCTGTGGCAGTTCACCGAAACAGGTCATGTTAGCGGTATTAGCGGCTGTGTAGATATCAGCAAGTTCGACCGCAATCACAACCTTAGCGACATTCTCCTCCCAAAGAAGAAAAAGAAGAACGACGGGAATTCTGCTACCACAACAGCTACCGATACCACGGCCACCAAGACCGACACCGTTGCCACCGCGAAATAAACATTGTCAAGCCGAAAGTGTTTTGTGACCATGGCGAGGGGCCAAACTCGCATTTGGTACCTACCAACTACCTATCAACTCCTAACCAACTCCTACCATGGTGGGAGTTGGTAGGGCTTTTATTGGCTTAAAAACAGGCTTTTTAACGTTTATTAGGAAAGTTTGTCCGTTTTCGCCGATGGGTGTTTGTTATCCGGAAAGTGGGTGAAAATGGCAGTGGATATTATTTTTTGTTCATATTTATAAAAAAAGTTGTATCTTTGCAGTTCGAATGAGAATGTAAAAACAATAAATAAACAATACAACAACAATGCAGAAAAGTAAAGTAGGACTTGATTTTACGGAAGTTGAGCATGCGCGTTCGGTAGCAAGGAAGATTGCCGGACAGGTGCAGGATTTCGTGGAAGATTACACTACCGTGGCTGTGGAGCGCACATTGTGCCGCTTCTTGGGCATCGATGGCATCGACGACAATGAGGTGCCCATGCCCAATGTCGTGGTGGAACATTTGAAGAGCAATGGCGTCCTCGGCGAGGGCGTAATGTTCTATGTGGGCAATGCCATGGTGGAAACCGGCAAGACCCCACAGGAGATTGCCGAGGCTATCGCAGTTGGCACTCTTGATATCACCAAGCTGCCGGTACACTCGAAGGCCGATATCGACAAGGCCTTGGAACCTGTCATCAATGCTACCATTGAGAAGGTCCGCAGCAATCGTTTGCGTCGTGAGAAATACATTGCTACCTTAGGTGAGGGCAGCAAACCCTATCTCTACATCATCGTGGCTACGGGTAACATCTACGAGGATGTGGTTCAGGCTCAGGCCGGTGCCCGTCAGGGTGCCGACATCATCGCCGTGATCCGCACAACGGGACAGTCGTTGCTCGACTATGTGCCCTATGGCGCCACCACAGAGGGTTTCGGCGGCACTTTCGCCACTCAGGAGAACTTCCGCATCATGCGCAAAGCTCTCGACGAGGTTGGCGAGGAGGTCGGACGATACATTCGTCTGTGCAACTACTGCTCGGGCCTTTGCATGCCGGAGATTGCCGCCATGGGTGCGCTGGAAGGCCTCGACGTGATGCTGAACGATGCTCTCTATGGCATCCTCTTCCGCGATATCAACATGCAGCGTACGCTGATTGACCAGTATATGAGCCGTATCATCAACGGATTTGCCGGTGTTATTATCAACACTGGCGAGGATAACTACCTCACCACCGCCGATGCCTATGAAGAGGCTCACACCGTGTTGGCTTCCGACCTCATCAACGAGCAGCTGGCACTCATGGCCGGTTTGCCCGAGGAGCAGATGGGTCTCGGCCACGCCTTCGAGATGGACCCGATGCTGGAGAACGGTTTCCTTTACGAGTTGGCACAGGCCCAGATGATTCGCGAGATCTTCCCCAAGGCTCCGCTTAAATACATGCCGCCGACCAAGTTCATGACTGGTAACATTTTCCGTGGCCACATTCAAGACGCTTTGTTCAACATTATTGGCCAGTGGACCCATCAGGGACTGCAGTTGCTTGGTATGCCCACCGAGGCTATCCACACTCCATTTATGAGCGACCGCTATCTCTCCATTGAGAATGCCAAGTATATCTTCAACAACATGAAGGACATCGGTGAGGAGGTGGAGTTCAAGGAGGGCGGCATCATCAAGAGCCGTGCTCAAGAGGTGTTGCATAACGCCACCCACCTGCTCGAGACTATGGAGAGCGAAGGTCTCTTCACCGCTTTGGAGAAGGGTATTTTTGGCAACGTGAAGCGTCCGAAGACAGGTGGCAAAGGCCTCGACGGCGTTACCCTCAAGGGCGAGCACTATTTTAATCCGTTTGTTGAATTAATGAAAGGTAAGAAATAATGCTTGAATGCTTGATTGCTTGAGTGGTTGACGCAGTGAATACTCAAACAATCAGACAATCAATTACTCAAACAATCAAGCAATCAAACAATCAAACAATCAAAAAGATGAGCGAAGGATTGTATTCGATGGAGGCTAAGGATTACGACAAAACCTTAGACCTCACCAAGATAAAGCCATACGGCGACACGATGAACGATGGCAAGGTGCAACTGAGTTTCACCCTGCCGGTGCCAGCAGGCGCAGAGGCCGAAGAGGCCGCCAAGCAGTTGCTCAAGAAGATGGGCTTCGAGAATCCCCTGGTGGTCTACCAGAAGGAACTCACCGAGGGCTTCTGCTTCATGAACTGCTATGGCTCACTGACCCATACTGTTGACTACACCAACATCCACGTTCCCAAAGTGGAATCGACGACAATGGACATGCACGAGTGCGACGAGTATATCCGTGAGCATATCGGCCGCAAACTTGTCATGGTTGGAGCCTCAACAGGTACCGACGCCCATACGGTGGGTATCGACGCCATTATGAACATGAAAGGCTACGCCGGCCACTACGGATTGGAACGTTACGACATGATTGACGCCTACAATCTCGGCTCGCAGGTCCCCAACGATGAGTTTATCGCCAAGGGTATCGAGTTGCATGCCGACGCCCTGCTTGTCAGCCAGACTGTCACCCAGAAAGACGTGCATATCAAAAACCTCACCGAGTTGGTCGAGATGATGGAGGCCGAGGGCCTGCGCGACAAGATGATTCTTGTTTGCGGAGGTCCGCGTATCAGCCATGAGTTGGCCAAGGAATTGGGTTATGATGCCGGATTCGGTGCCAACACCTATGCCGACGATGTTGCTTCGTTCGTCGCCCAGGAGATGGTCAACCGCGGCTGGAAATAATGATATTGCTTGAATGTTTGATTGCTTGATTGCTTGAGTAGCTGCCGCGTCAAAGAAACGATATGTGATGAGAACAAAAGGTATAATATACGAAAAAAGTAAGGAATTCTCCCTTAACATCATTGCTTTGTGTAGTGAAATGAGAGAGAGGGGTGAGTATATTATGTCGAAGCAGATACTCAAGTCGGGCACAAGCATTGGAGCAAATTATTGTGAAGCATTAGGGGCAGAAAGCCCACAGGATTTTGTCCATAAAGTAGCTATCTCTCTGAAAGAAGCAAATGAAACTTATTACTGGTTGGATTTAATTTATGCAAGTAATTATCTGACCGAAGACAGGTTTGTAATGTTGCAAAGTCAAGTTGAGAAGTTATAGAAGATGATGAATTCAAGCGTGTATACAATCAAACAGCGCAATGGTTTGACTTGACTTGCGTTGCACTCAAACAATCAAGCACTCAAACAATCAAACAATAATAAAATGGAAAAAGAACAGATTAAACCCTTTATCGCCAAACGCGCTGCCCAAGAGCTGCACGATGGCGATGTCGTCAACCTTGGTATCGGTCTGCCGACCTTGATTCCCAATTTCCTGCCCGAAGGCGTACACGTCGTCCTGCAGAGCGAGAACGGTATGATTGGCATGGGGCCCACCCCTGAAGAGGGTAAGGAAGACCCCTGGTTCATCAATGCCGGTGGAGGATACATCACCCATGTTCCCGGCGCTTCGACCTTTGACAGCGCCACCTCCTTTGGCATCATCCGTGGCGGCCATGTGGACGTGAGCGTCCTGGGTGCCATGCAGGTGGATGAGGAAGGCGACTTGGCCAACTGGATGATTCCCGGAAAGAAGACCCCCGGCATGGGTGGCGCCATGGATCTCTTGGTGGGTGCCCGCAAAGTAATCCTTGCCATGGAGCACACTGCCAAAGGCAATCCCAAGATTCTGAAGAAATGCACCCTGCCGCTGACTGCCAAGGGCCAGGTGAATATGATTATCACCGAGATGGGTGTCATGGAAATCACACCCAAGGGTATCGTGTTGACCGAGATTAACCCCGAGTTCACCGTTGAACAGGTGCAGGCTGCTACTGAGGCCCAGCTGATTATCAGTCCTGACCTGAAAAAGATGAATGCATAACATGATGAAAAAAACAGTCTTTGCTGCTGTAGCGCTGCTGTGCCTTTGCGGCACGGCAGCCGCCCAGCGGCATATCGAGTACCGTTGGCACGGCATCTATTTTGTCGGTGACGGTTCCTATGTGATGAATTTAAACCGTTCGGCGGGTGATGGAGGCATTGCTGACACTGTGTCTGGCTTCATGCCGTCGCTCTCTGGTGGATTCCAGTTCCGCAAGGAGGCTGCAGTGGGTTTGGGTTTTGCCTATCTGGCCGATCCTACGGGTGCTTTCACGCAACTACCCCTTTTCGTAGAGTTGCGCAGTCACTTTATGCGTAGCCAGCTGACGCCCTATGCAGTGTTGCAGGTCGGCTATTCGCTGCCTGTTGGTGCATCATCGGAGCCTCCGGTGACAAAAATTGAAGAGGGGGGGCTTTACTTGGGTATTGAGGGTGGTGCCCGCTATGCATTCAATCGTACTATCGCTTTAGGATTCCATCTCAGCTACAAGATGCTACAGTCGAATTACGTACTTCGTCACGATGCACTCAATGCCCCTTTACTTGCAGAGCCGGTGACACTTCACATGTTTGGCGCAGGTATCTCGGTGTATCTGAGTAACGATTGATAACCGATGAGGAAAGGTTTGCTTGCTTTGGTTGTGCTGTGTCTCAGCGGGTTAGCGTCCATTGCTCAAATGGATGGTGAAGCTCGTTTGTCGGCGCGTGCCAATGTGGAAGCATACGACGAAGAGAATGAAATCATCAAGTCGGCCTATCGTGACTCGCCTTATTTTATGGAGTTTACGGGACGTTGGAATCAGAAGCGGACCGACAGTTCCATTGTTTACTCACGCGAAGTGGAGGTGGAGAAGTTTTGGAAGGATTATCAGGTGTCGCTCAACGTGCGGTGTGGGCGCGCTTGCCGTGTGATGCTCAATGGCAAGACTGTGGGCTATGGAGATGATTCGCGTCATTGGAATGAGTTTGCACTCAATAACTTCCTTAAGTATGGGAAGAGAAACACGTTGACTATTGAGGCATTGAAACAGCCTCGAGAGGCGTTGCTTGAGAGTGAAGACCTGATGGAGGGTCTCAACGGGGAACCATATTTGCTATTCAAGGGAGACCCCAACGTGTCCGATTTGGCAATGGTGGCCGACTATGAAGAGCAGACCTCGACGGGAACCCTCTCGATAGATGCTAGTGTCTTTAATAGCAAAAAAAAAGGAAAATATTATCTTGAGGTTGAGATTTGGGACCCTAAGGGGCATACTTTCGATCGTATGGGCCGATGGGTTGTCTTCGACAAGACTGACAACGTGCAGGTCGACATGAGCCGCTCATGGGGCTCAGTGGAACCTTGGACGGCTGAGACTCCAAATCTCTACACGGCTGTGGTGCGTCTCCGAAATGAGAATATGGAAGAAGAGGAATTGGTGGGCGCGAGATTCGGATTCCGCCGCGTAGAAGAGAAAGATGGTCTGCTGCTAGTGAATGGCAGGCCAGTAACTTTGAAAGGTGTGACTTACGGGTTGAATCACACCGAAGGTCTTGCTGGCCGTGAGCGTATGAAGCAGGACCTTCAGACTATGAAAAAAAGCAATATCAACGCAGTGCGCACATCACGCTACTCGCCGGTGGATCCTTATTTTTATCAACTCTGTGATGAGATGGGACTCTATGTGGTTTGTGACGCCAATCTTTTGCCGTCGTCGACACAGCAACATGCTGTGGCAACCGACAAGGATTTCATCCCCCTATTTCTGCGCCGCGTTGGAAATCTGTATGGAAAATACAAGAATCACCCTTCGATTGTAGCATGGTCGCTAGGTGAGGGACGAGATAATGGTATCTGCATGGTCGCAGCATACAAACGCCTGAAGCAACTCGACATGAGTCGCCCGGTAATTTTTTCAGGTGCCGAACATACGGAAAATACTGATGTCATCGCTTTGATGCATCCTACGGTGCTGGCGTTGCGCCAGTCGTTGGAGAGGCCGAGTGACCGCCCTTATCTCATGTTGGCCTCGGTGGATGGGGATGACTTTGCTTCGCTTGAGCATCTTTGGACATTGGTGGAGACACGCCGCAACCTCCAAGGTGGTTTTGTCGACCAGTGGCCGCTGGATGGAGTTAAATTGGCAGACCTAAAAAGCCTCTATGCCCCTTTCGACGTACACCTCTCCAGTACCACTATCGATGATGCGGAGTTCATGGTGTACAATCGCAATGACTTTTCCGACTTCAGTAAATATATATTAGATTATACTATATTTACAAACCTCCGTTCCAGCATTACGGCTGGTGATTTGCCGATGGCTGTTGACGGTGGTGGGGTAGAGGCGGTGAAGCTTCGCATGCCGCCTGTCGACCTTCAACCCGGAGAGGAAATATTTATCCGCTTCGATCTCGAACGCCGCAAGGCTTCACTTGAGGACCGATTGCTGGGAACAGTTGTCTTTCCACTGCCCTATAATAATCCGGAAAAAAGACAGTTTGTCAATGCTAAGGAGCCTATGATGGATACTAATTTCGCACCAGAACTCCAGTTCGCAGGACATACTGATTGGAATTCCGAAGTGGTGGCGGTCACACGTCGCATTCTTGACAAGAGCATCCTTTGTGTCGATGCAATGCTGCAGTATCAGTCGAATGGCAGACCGATGTGCGATGTCAGGACAACTTATATGTATTATGGTAGTGGAGATGTTGTGGTAGACTATACAGTGTCTCCTACTGATGCTTTCCGTGGTACCTTATCACCGCAGTTGGTTGTCAATATGATGCAAGGTCAGGACGATACTCTGTCATGGTTTGGATTCGACCGTGAGGTATGCTTCTCGAGCCGTGGCGCTGGGATACCGGGTACGTATAAGGCTCCATCTGCTAAAATGGATGCATCTACCCGTCAGCAGGTGCGTTGGTGTGCCCACCACAGCGGGGAGAACAATCAGTATTTTTCTCTGCCAGACGCACCGTTTGTCATGCATGTGCAGGGAAGCAAGTTGGTGTTGTCGCCCGCTGCCGATAGCAGGCATTTCCATCTCCATGCGCGGAAATATACTTCGCAGTATTCTCCCGAAGAATTTTATGGCGTGAAAATACCTGTCGTCAAGACGGGTATTGTTGACCCGCCGACAATCAAGGCCTCCGAGGTACGTTTTACGCAGCCTTTGACGGTCAGTATTAGTACTGAGGAGAGTGGAGATATTCGTTATACACTCGATGGGACAGAACCATCTGAGAATTCTATACTGTATGAGGGACCCATCACCCTCACTACTACCACTGTTGTCAAGGCTCGGACCTATGGAAAGGACGGCAACCCCTCGTTCACAGCCACCCGCAAGTTTAACTATGACTACATCGTCCGAACCACATTCTCACAGCAACCCAACACCCCTTTCAATGTGGGTACAGACACTCTGCTTTTTGACGGCGAACACTCTGTGATTGACGATCTGCAGCAAGGCTGGCTTGGATTTTCCGGCAAGGGTGTGACGACCACAGTTGAATTATCCAAACCCATTGATATCGATTTTGTCACCCTTCGCTTTGCTCATTCGCCCGAACTATGGGCTTTCGCTCCCAAACATGTGACTATTCTTCTGTCGGCCGACGGTGAGAGTTACTCTGACACCCTTCAGGCCGCCATGCCGTTCGATCCCTCTTCGTCGGAATCAAATAATCCGCAAGTGGTTGAGCTCAAGGTCCCAGTGGACAAAGTCGGTATTGGTTACTTGAAAATCGAAGCACAATCGATAGGCACTGTTCCTACTTGGCATCGCGCCAAAGGGCTGAAGCCGTGGCTGCTAATGGATGAGATAGAAGTGAGTGAATCAACAAAAAAAGCTGAATAGCATTATGCGAAAGATATTGTATTTCCTGCCGTTAGTCTTCCTTTTTACCGCATGCGAAGTGGAGTTCTCCCCCAATGCCGAGTGGAAGAATCTCCCGGCTGTCTATTGTCTGCTCGACCAGGACGATGACACCACCTGGGTGCGTGTACAGCGTTGCTACCTTGCCGAGGGTAGTATCTATGACTATGGTCAGGTTTCCGACTCCATTAACTATCCTCAAGGGACCATTACGGTTTCCTTGTTGGCCTATAAAGACGGTGTGCAGAAAGACTCCATGTCTTTCCAATACATGGAGCGTAATGTCGACTCCGGCCACTTCGCCCACACTGCGCAACCGCTCTACTGGTTCGAGACCCGCAACCGTCTGCGGGAGGATTGGCTCTATGTTCTCACAGTACGCAATGCCGCCGATGGCACCATCTTGGCTACCACCGACCCAATATCTCTCATCAAGAGGGATGCCTCCAAAAAACTCTTCTCAAAACCATCAGTTACCGTTTTCAATGGTGATACTGTCAGTGGTGGTTTTGCATTCTACGATAATGTGGGAGCCAGTAGCCATACGTTGTATTGCAACATGAAATGGACCGAACTTGAGAATGCCCGTCTTTATCAACCCATTGTCCGCTTTTATTACAAAGAACATGGAGTTACCAAGCATGTCGACCTTAAATGCCCCGAAGTGACATCCAAACAATACAGGCTTCAGGGGTCCTCCTACAATTATTCCCGTGATTTGTTCCTCGACGAGTTGAAACAACAGCTGCAGGCCGACACAGCCCGCAAGCATTATATCCCCTATGTTGACCTCTACCTCACTGTCTGCTCCGAGGATCTCAATATCTACCTCTCCACTGTTGTCTCAGGCTCCTCTTTATCGCAAAATACCGAGGTGTACAACAACATCAAGGGTGGGGTGGGGCTCTTTGCTTCCCGGCGTACCCATCTTTACATGCATTTGCCGAGCGACAATTCCGACACGGAGGGGCGTGGACTGTTCTATTTTCTTTCCCACCTCGGTGTGGGCATTTACTAAATATTTATAAAAAAATCTCACAGATTCAATTATTTTGTGTATTTTTGCATTTTTAACAGAAATATAAAAGAGACTAAAAATCAATAAAATAAATAATCAGATGAACATCACAAGAGAGAAATTAAGTGATTTGGAACTCTGTATCAAGGTTGATATCGAGGAAAACGACTACATTGAAAACGTCAACAAGCAGCTGAAAGAGTATCAGCACAAGGCCACCATCCCCGGCTTCCGCAAGGGTATGGCTCCCAAGGGACTTATTGAGCGTATGTACAAGCCCGCCATCGTCGGCGACGCTGTGCAGAACACCCTCAACACCTCCCTTTTCAAGTATATCGACGACGAGAAACTCCACATCTTGGGCATGCCCATGTCCAACGATGAGAAGACCGGTGAGGTCGACTTCGCCAAGGGTACCTCTTTCTCGTTCTACTTCGACGTGGCCATCGCCCCCGAGTTCGAAATCGCTTGGGACAAGGTCGATGTGAAATACAATCAGCTGAAAGTTACAGCCAAGGATGTCGATGCTGAACTGAACAACGTTGTCAACCGCTACGGCAAGTTTGAAACCCCCGAAACCGTCGGCGCCGGCGACATCATGTATGGAAAACTTGTCGAGCTCGACAAGAAAGGCAATGCGAAAGAAGGGGGTGTCGAGACCTTCGTCTCCCTCAACCTCCTCAACCTCAAGGATACTGAACTTATGCCCACCTTCGAGGGCAAGAAAGCCGAAGACAAGATTGTCTTCAACATGGCCAAAGCCTTCCCCGTGGCCGACATCGAGCGTGCCCTGCATATGGACAACGCCACCGCCAAGAAGTTCAAATCCGATGTCGAGCTGACCCTTAGCGGCATCTCCCGCATCATCCCCCATGAGCTCAATGACGAGCTCTTCCAGATGGTCTTCCCCGGCCAGGCTGTGAAGGATGAGGCTGCATTCCGCAAGATGCTTCAGAAGGAAATTGAGAAAGCCAATGCCGAGCAGAGCGACTATCTCTTCGTCAACCAGGTTCGCAAGGCCCTCCTCGACCAGTTTACCGCCCCGCTGCCCGAGAACTTCCTCAAGCGCTGGTTTGCTTCCCGTGGCGACAAGGACATGACCCCTGAGAAGATTGAGGCCGAATGGAACGACAAATATCTCCCCTCGCTGAAGTGGGAACTCATTGAGAGCAAACTTGAGGCCATCAGCCCTGTCGAGCCTACCAACAACCAGATTGTCGACTACATCAAGGATATCCTGCGCCGCAATGACCGCAAGGTTGAGGGCGAGAAGACGGAAGAGACCGAGCAGCGCCTCGAGCAGGCAGCCCGCACCATCGCCGCCGACCGCAAGAACGTTGGTCAGGTCATCGACCGTCTCTATGCCGACAATCTCAGCAAGCTCTTCAAAGACCAGGTGAAACCCGAGGTCGAAAAGGTCTCAGTCAAGGAGTTCGCCGAGCGCGCCAAAGAATAATAAAGGCTTTTTATTATGAAAAAGATAGTCTCCATACTGCTCCTGCTGACGCTTATGGTTGGTGCAGGCGCGCAAAAGAGAAATGTGGGGGCCGAAGGGTCCACCGCATTCTCGAACACGTTCCTTTCGGGAGGTGTTGGCCTTGGCCTCTACAACAACTATAATGCCGGGAAGGTGAATATGGGCTTTGCTGGTGGTATCAGCTTCGGCAAGTGGATCGGCCGTCCGTTGGCCTTGCGGTTCAGTTTCGATATGGCCTCGGCTGGACGTTCCACAGTGCGGTCCAATGGCACCATCGCAACCCACTCGTCCATCTTCTTTTTGGGAACAGCAGAAGCTTTGTGGGACATCAGATCTACTATCAGTCGCATCTCCGGAAGTAAATTCCAGTTGTACCCCATCTTCGGCCTCGGCCTGATTTTTGGAGACGCAATCAGTGCTGACCATTTGGGCAATAACAGAGTGTTTGACCTGACGGCCATGATCGGCCTTCAGGCCAACTATCTCTTCGCGCCCTATTGGAGCGCTTTCGTTGAAGGCAAGCTGTATGTCATGCCCCAGGGGTTTGACAGGAACATTGGCAACAACTTTTTGGGCATGGCCACAGTGGGAATCGCCCGCAACTTTTTCTCCACGCCCTTCCATCGCAGCACCGAGTTCGAATCGCGCTCCAAAGGCTTCGACTGGTTCTTCGGTATCGGTCTCGGCCCCAACTTCTCGTCGTTTGAATTCGAACATCTCAGCCCCGCCGACGGCATGTATGGTACCGCCATCGACCTCACTATTGGCCGCAACTTCAGCGAGTTCTGGACCATCCGTATGCAGTTGGGCGGCATCAGGGGCCACGAGCGCTTCAACGAGGTGACCGACTCGGCTGGCAGAGCCTTCACCTATGGCAACCTCCATGCCGACCTCATGATCAATCTCACCCATGCACTGCGCTTTTCACGTGGCATCAAACTGAATATCCTGCCCTACTTGGGCTCCGGTCTTGTGTGGCGTTTCGACAATCCGCTCTTCGACCTTGGACTCCATGGAGGTCTCATGTTCCGTTACTACATCGGTTATCACAGCGACCTCTATGTCGATCTCCGCTACACTATGGTTCATCCCCGTGTAGGTGGCAGTACAGGGCCTTCGGGCAGTTCCTATGGCGTTGGAATCCCATCGATAACGATAGGCTACATCTACAACTTCGGAAACAATAGCAATCGCTACCGTCTGCCAGCCACCTGGAGCGCCCTCTGATAAGCAAACGAAAAAGCCCCGCACGGAAGTGCGGGGCTTTTTTTTTACCCCATCCCCCGACCATCCCCCTACCAAGTCCTACTATGGTAGGACTTGGTAGGGGGATGACTGGGAGTTGGGTGGGAGTTGATAGGGAGATGGTATTAAGTATTAGGTAGTTATGGTGGGCAATATTTGGGCGTTTTTTGCGTTATTGAATAAAAAATGACTAGTTTGTCTTAAAAGATTGAATATGAGACTGTCGCTACCTTTTTTAGTTGTTTTTACGGCATTTTTGGCCGTCGGATACGCATCGGTTGAAAAGCCAAGGGGTGGGGAACGCACGGTTGTGCTCGACCTCCGTCAGCAGCTCGGGGTGCAGGGGCATGCCTATCTGCGCAAGGCGGTCGAGTACCACGGGTGCTACTACTGCATGTTTACCTGCTGCGGAAGCTCCTTTTCCATGAAGGTCAATGAGATGCTTTTCTCCATTGATACTTGCAGCCTTGAAACGAAGCAACTGCCTTGTCCCAGGGAGTTCGGTCATTACAAGGACGATCTCTTTGTGCGTCACGACACGCTGTTTCTCGACATCTATGGCTCGTGGACGAAGCATGATTTTTACTTTGACACCGTTAGCTCTCTGTGGGTGGAATGCTCCGAGTTGGACGAACTAGTCTATGAGGATGATGACGTCAGCGTTTATGAGATGAACAACGGCGAGTGGGGGCAGGCCTTGTGGTTCTGGCACAAGAAGTTGGGTAAGGAGTGCGCCGTGACGGGCCTCGGTGCCGTACGGCGTGTGGGTGATACCTTCTTCGTGGTCGAACCTAACTTAGTGAGGAGTTTGATGCTTAGCCAGTTAGATGCTGTCACGCCGAGCATGATAGACCATCGGCGGGCGTCGGAGAACGACACTGCCGCCTATGCGGACAAAAAACCATGGCTCGAGGGCGACACCGTCTATTGCGACCCGCGTTACAACGGTTTCCTGAGTTACATTGGAAAGTATAACGACACGGTAATTGTGGGTTCGGTGGTTGCGGGCGACAGCCTGCTGCTCTTGGTCAATAAGCCTGACGGTACGGCGCTGATGCGCATTGCAGGCCGTGAGCGTCTGCAGACGTTAGTGTCGCTGGGCAAGCGTTTCAATATCAAACTCCAGGATCTTACCCCGCGGGGAAACATCCGTGCTGGCCGTCAGGTGGTACCTTTTGTTCAGGACGCCCTCTCGATGGGTCTGCTGGATGTCCACGACGGCAGGGTGGATGTACTAAAAATGAATCTCACAATAGACACGTTGCCAGTGCTCCCCACCGATGGGCTCGACTCGCTGCTGACATTCTTCGAGGCGGAGTGGGGGAGTCTTTCTGACAATCAGGTGATTGCCTATGAGTGTGGCCACGGTGCCACCTTCATGGAAGAAGACTCGCTCCGCAACGGTTACTTCGAGGACATCGGTCTCATGGATTCCATTTGTCGCAACCTGCGTTTCCGCAAGCGCGTGGATTCGCTCTACAATATAAATATCCAGTATTGTGTGCGCAAAGAGGACCGCCGTGTGGCGGCGGTGTTCTTGAATTTTAGTCTGCCGCAGCCTTACTTGATGATGGACAGTATGTGGGATCGCATGGGATATGAAGGACGCATGCAGTGGTATGCGCAATGTGCTGAAACTATGACTACCCGTCTCGACGCCCTCTGTGGTCCCCACACCGACGAACTGCACTGGAAACGAGGGCAGATGACGTTGATTTTCTACCCCACCAGCAACAGAATGTTGATTTTCTGAAAAAATATTTGCATTTTAGTAAGAGTTTGATTAATTTTGTGGTGTTCGTTAGTTGACGATTGACACCATAAAATATTAATCCAAAAACACTTACTATTATGTACAGAATCGAAAAACACCCCATTCTGGACATTCCCCAGGGAGAGATTGTTGAATTTTTGTTTGAAGGCCACAAGGTGCGGGCTACCAAGGGCTACACCATTGCCAAGGCATTGCATGAGGCTGGCTATCCGGTTCATAGCCACTCGCTTGCGGGTCGCAACAGAAGTCTGGAGTGCGGCATCGGCAAGTGTGGTGCTTGCGAGATGTTGGTTGATGGCCGTGTGCGTCGCATCTGTATCACAGCCGTGGACGGCGTCCGTGAGGTGCGTACTATTACCCATGAAGCCGACCTGCCGGGTGTTACCTTCGAGCCGCCTGCTCGTCCGCAGGAGGCAGCCCAGACTGTGCGGGTCTATAAGACCCAGGTGGCTATCATCGGTGCAGGCCCTGCTGGACTTGCCTGCCGCGAGCAGCTGAACGCCTTCGGCATCGACAACCTCGTCGTCGACAGCAATCCGCGCATCGGTGGCCAGTTCAACATGCAGACTCACCAGTTCTTCTTCTTTGAGAAAGAGAAGAAGTACGGTGGCATGCGCGGTTTCGACATAGCTAAAACCCTTGCCGGAGACAGTCAGGAGGGCATCCTGTTGAACACCACTGTGTGGGATATTCTGGAAGGGCCACGCATTGCTGTGAAGAATTTCATCACAGGACAGATGGCCTATATTGATGCGCAACACTTTGTGGTGGCCACGGGGGCTGTACCCTTCATGCCGGCCTTCGAGAACGACGACGTGCCAGGTGTCTACACCGCCGCCGTGTTCCAGAAGATGATGAATCAGGAGCATACGTTGCTGGGCAAGCGTGTGCTGACGGTGGGTGCCGGCAACATCGGTTACCTCACTTCCTATCAGGGTATGCAGGCGGGCGCCACCATCAAGGCCATCATAGAGGCCATGCCTCGCGAGGGTGGATTTCCCGTGCAGGCCAACCGTGTGCGCCGCTTGGGCATCCCCATCATGACGGGATACGTGCTGCTGCGCGCCATCCCCAATGCCGATCATACCGGCATCACGGGTGCCGTTATCGCCAAGTGCGAGAACTTCAAGGCCATTCCGGGCACTGAGCAAGTGATAGACGACATTGACATCATCAATATTTGCACCGGTCTTGTGCCTGACAACCAGCAGCTCACCAAGGGCAAGGAACTTTTTGGACATCATGTCTACGGAGCGGGTGACGCTGTGAGGATTGGCGAGGGTACCAGCGCTGTGCTGCGTGGCCGCCAGGTGGCCTACGAGATAGCCCAAGAGATGGGGTTGCGCTTCGATTACGACGAGTTTCTGGACATCTCGCGCCAGTATATAGACTCGCAGCAGCATCCCGTGAGGCTCTTGGAGAAACCCAATTTGCCCACGGTGGAACGCATGGCAGCCAAGCCGTTCGTGCAGCTCGATTGTCTCTATGGCTTCGCTTGCAACCCCTGCACCTTCAGCTGTCCGCAGGGAGCCATTAGCAAGCCCTCTACTTCGTCGACGCCCACTGTTGACTATGACAAGTGCATTGGCTGCATGGCCTGCGTCAACCACTGCCCTGGATTGGCCATCTTTGGCTATGACCTTTCCAAGAACTGGTGCTTCCTGCCCATCGAGTACGAGGTGGCGGATGGCGCCGAGGTCTTCCTGGTTGACAACAATGGGAAAAAGATTGGCGAGGGCAAGGTGGAGAAGGTACTCAAAAAAGACAACAAGACCAATGTGGCGCGAGTATTCGTCATCCAGATTGACGGCCAGGTGACCGATGTCAAGGGTTTCATTGTCAAGGAGAAATATCCGAATACTCTGAATACTCAAGCAATCAAGCAATCAAGCCGTCACCTACATCTGCCACTGCGAGGACATCAGCGAGGAGCAGATGCTTGAGGCTGTTGGCGACCGCAAGTACATATCGGTCGACGAGCTGAAGCACATCACCCGCATGGGTATGGGCCCCTGCCGCGGCAAGCGCTGCATAGCCCGTGCCCGTGGAGTGCTGAAGGCACATGGCATAGAGCTTACTGGCGACGCCACGCCGCGTGCACCGCTCTCCAATCAGGTGACCCTTGGCGACGTCTACACTGAGGGTCGCAAGGAAGTCTACATCTTCCCGAAGGGAAACGATGTGCAGCACGAGGAGGTCAAGGTGTTTATCGCCGGTGGCGGCATTTCGGGTAGCGGCCTGTTCCGTTACTTTGGCGAGGCTGGATTGAAGCCGGTGATGGTTAACTGGAGCCGCGGCGCCTCGTGGCGCAACATCGGCGGTGGCCGTCCTGCCTTCTCGAATCCCGACATTGCCGACATCGCACAGCATAGCCACGAGATATTCAAAGGCATACAGAAGGTGCACAACATCAACTACAAGCCCACGCACTATGTGAACCTCGTGCACGACGAGGCTACCTACAAAGCCCTCGATGCCAGCCGAGCTTGGAGTGATGCCTACATGGTTGACCGCAAGGACTTTAAAAAGGAAATTTCGCCGCTATGGGACGACACGCGCGACACCTACAGCCACGCCCTTATCACGCGTGACTGTTGGCAGGCTACTCCGGGCCGTGTGATAGACTACATACGCGGCATTGGTGTAAGCCTCGGCGGCCGCTATTATGAGGACTGTGAGTTGTTGAGCGTGTGGCGCAAGGGTGACAAGGTCGTTGCCCTGGTGCGTAACCACGAGGGCAAGTACATCGAATATACCTGTGGCCACTTTGTGAACGCCATGGGCTGGGGTGCCGAGAAGTTCACCGACATGCTGGGCATCGACACAGGCCTCTATCCCGTGAAACACCAGGCCTTCATTACGCGCCGTCTGCCCATGATGGGACCCAACGGCGGTGCGCTGGATATGATTATCGACCGTCGCCACTACAAGGGCTTCAGTGCCGTCTATGGACAGCAGTTCGAGCATACCGGTCAGATTATCGGTTGCGCCAGCCCCGACACCGACGCCTACGAGACGCGCCAGAACATCAAGTATAACAGCAAGGAGTTCCTCGAGATTGTCAGCCAGGTCTTCGCCGAGTGGATTCCCGGTCTTAAGGAGGTGAGTTTCCTGGCCTGCTGGGCTGGTCGTTACACCGAGCCGCGCTACATCGTAGACCCCGAGGTGGGTCTGCTCACCGGCTTGCGTGGTCACGGCTTTATGCTGGGCCAGTATCTCGCCAAACTCTATGTTGACAAGTACCTCGGCCGCGAGGTGCCCTCCTACATGAAGGATCTCGCCCTCTCCGGACACGGTCTCAGCGAGAATGCGTTTAAATAGTATTCGAATAAAAAGCGGATAGCCCCGATGATAAATCACATCGGGGCTATTTTTTTTTGCAAGTAATAGGCCCTGACGTGTACCAAAAAGAAAATAAGCACAGTATGGACTATTCTGCGTATCTTTGCAAAACTGAAAATGATAGACCGGAAATGAATATGTTGTTGAAATCCAAGCCGATATACTTGTTCTTATTGTTCCTTCTCCCACTTGCTTCCATGGCACAGACGGTGACGACGAGTGTACAAGGCCGTGTGCGCGATGCCGAGACCAACGAGCCGATTCCTTTTGTGCAGGTGGTTTTCGAGGGCTCGACGGTGGGTACCGAGACCGATATGGACGGACACTTTACCCTCTCGAACGACAAGGGTTTGACGAAGCTCCAGTTCCGCATGATGGGTTATGAGCCCCAGTCCTATAAAGCCGAGAAGGGCAAGAACAAGAAGCGTGTGACCGTCAAGATGGTGCCGCGTGGCAAGACCCTCAATGCTGTGGAAATCACAGCCAAGAAGGGCAAGAAGAAATATTCGCGCAAGAACAATCCTGCCGTGGAGCTGGTGAAAAAGGTTATTGACCACAAGGAGAAGAACCGCATTGAGAATGCCGACCAGTGGCGTCGCGACGTCTATGAGCGCCTTTCGATGTCGCTTGACGACTTCAACCCCGACTTCGAAAACAAGCGGCTCTGGCGCAAGCTCAATTTCTTGGAAAAATACATCGACGAGACGGAATTCGACGCCACGCCCATCCTCATTGTCTCGATGCGTGAGGCACTGGTGGAGGAGAGCTACCGCAAAAGTCCCCATCAGCAGCGTCGCCTCATCACCGGCAAGCGCATGGAGGGCCTCGACGAGGTGCTCACCGACGAGGGCATTGACGAGAATATCCGTGTGATGTTCACCCCAGTAGATATATACGATGGTGACATTGAGCTCATGCTCAACCATTTCACCTCGCCACTATCGCCTATTCTGGCTGTGGGTTTTTACAAATACTATATCACCGACACCTGCTTTGTCGAAGGGCAGAAGTGCGTGGAACTTAGCTTTGTCCCCGCCAACCAGCAGAGCTATGGCTTCACCGGCCGCATGTACGTCTCGCTCGACTCCGACAGCACCTTCGCCTTGACCAAATACGTGATGACCGTGTCGCCCCATGTGAATCTTAACTTTGTGCGCGACCTCTCTGTTGTACAAACTTTTAGACGTGACACCACGGACGGTGGAAAAACCCGCTGGCTGCCTTACCGCTGCGATACCTATGGCCGCATGTATATCTCGAAACGCATCCAGGAACTCTACGTCCACCAGATGCGCATCTACACCAACTATGACCTCAGCGACACCGCCAAGATGCTGCCCGATAGCCTCTTCTCGGCTTTCGAGCACGAGGTGACGCTGCCGAAGAAAGACCTGATGCACTACAAGAGTGAGTTCAACGAGCACCGCCCGGTGAAACTCAGCGCCAAAGAGACGGTGCTCGACAGTATGTGGATAGAGTTGAGTCGCTTGCCCGAATTCCGCGCCATCAAGTACACCGGCGAGCTCCTCGCCAGCGGATACATCCCCACCGCCAAGAAGCGCTCCAAGAGCAAGTTCGACATAGGTCCAGTGTTCAACATCCTCAGCTTCAACCATCAGGAGGGTTGGAGAGTGCGTCTGGGTGGCATGAGCAAGGCCGAACTGAGTCCGCGCAACTTCATCGAGGGTTACGCCGCCTATGGTTTCCGCGACAAGCGGCCCAAGGGTAGCCTCTTCCTCACGCATACGTTCGACGACAAGGACCGCCACTCGCACGAGGCACCCTTCAGCAGCATCAGTCTCAATGCCATCTACGAACTCCAAACCCCTGGCCAGAGCTACGACAACTTTGACCGCGACAACATCATGTCCTCCTCCGACAAGGAGATGAATGTGCAATACGTCGCCCAAGGCATGTTGCGTTTTCGTAAGGAATGGAAGAGCCATGTGCGCTTCGATACCTGGCTTGCAGCACGTCACTATGAACCTTCCGGATCGCTGGAATACCTTGAATATTACACCAATGACGCTGGCCAAATCGATACCAGGCGTGTCGATTTCTTTACCGAGGCTGAGTGGCATGTAGGCCTCAGTTTCACCCCCAATTTCTCGCCCGGCACGCGCCGCCGCGAAACCCAGTCGAACCTCCGCAAGGACGCTCCCTCGATAAGCATCGGCCATACTGTCGACCTTGTTGACGGTGTGAGGTGGGTGCACAGCACTGACATCTCAGCCGACAAACGCATCTGGCTCTCCTCTTTCGGCCATATCGATGCCAAGGTGGTGGCCGGAGCCATTTGGGACCGTGCACCTTACACTCGCCTGTACATCCCTTCCGGCAACTCGGGCATCTGGGTCTCTAACAATGCCTTTAACACCATGAAGCCCATGGAGTTCATCACGGACCGCTATGTAGCCTTCTTCGCCACCTACCATCTCAAAGGCTGGATTCTCAACCGCATACCCCTCATTAATCGCCTGCGTCTGCGCGAGGTGATGGGCTTCAACCTCCTTTATGGTGGTCTCACCGACAAAAACAACGTTCTCATCGACCCCGTGGGACTCTACAAAATGCCCGATGTCACCCGACCTTTCGGTGACGTGCCCTACATGGAGTACAGCATCGGCATCGAGAATATTCTCCGCATTCTCCGCATTGATTTCGTCCGTCGCCTCTCCTATGTCGACGGCTGGGACAAGAAAGATTGCTGGTTTATCCGTATCGACCTCAAGTTTTCGCTGTAAACCAGAAGGTTACATGTTTTGTGCAAAAAAATGAAAAACGTCTCTCCGGAGGCGTTTTTTTTTTACTTTTCAACTGCTTGATTCTTAATACTATCTCCCTATCAACTCCCACCCAACTCCCAGTCAACTCCCACCCAACGTTTACATCAAATACTTGTTCTTCCGTTGGCCTGCAAAGTTTCCTGCGTTTGACGATTTCTTCGAGATAGTGTGCGTCGGTGTCGTCGAAGGTGGCCAGGTGACGGCTGTCGATGTCCAACACTGCAATCACCTCTCCCTCTTTGAATACTGGCACCACAATCTCGCTACGGCTCTCGCTGGAGCAGGCGATATGTCCCGGAAACTGTTCTACGTCAGGCACTACCACTGTTTGGCGCTCCTTCCATGCGGAGCCGCAGACCCCGCGTCCGAAGGCGATATGCACACAGGCTATCGGCCCTTGGAAAGGACCCAATAACAATTCATTATTAATGATTCGATAGAATCCAGTCCACCAGAATCCAAACTCGCTGTGCAGCAGCGCGCTGACGTTGGCCATCTTGGCTATCGTGTCTGTTTCACCCTCGCAGAGGGCTTTCACCTGTGGCAGCAGGGCTGCGTATTTCTCCTTTTTTTGCATTTGATATAACTGATTGACTACTGTTTACTTAACTACTTTTACGGTGGCGTAAGGGGCTTCTTCGGTCAGCGTTATTGCGTACTGGTGCTTGCCGTCCTTGCTCTGGGTATATCTTATATTTCCTTCACAGTATGGGTAGAGCGGACGGGTGCCGTAGATGGCGTGGCCGTTCTTTTCCAGCCATTTGCCAATCTCTTCCATGCGCTGTAGGGCTTCCGTGGGCAGGTTGCCTTCGGCGTCGGGACCCACGTTAAGTAGCAGGTTGCCTCCCTTGGCCACCACGTCGCAGAGCATGTGTATCAGCGTCTTGACGCTCTTGTAGTTGTCGTTGGGCACGTAGCTCCAGCTATCGCCCATGGTCATGCATGTTTCCCAGGGGTAGGGGAGGAGCGTGTCGGGCACCTGCTTCTCGGGGGTACGGTAGTTCTCATACTTGCCACCCACAGAGCGGTCTACGATGATGAGTTGCGGGTTGTTCTCGCGTGCCATACGTGAGATGCGGGACATGTCGACGTCCTGCACCTGGCCGTTGCAGCCCAGCCAGGGACGCGTTTCGTCGTTCACGCTCCATTCGGGACGCACCCAGCCGCCGTCGAGCCACAGGATATCTATCTTGCCATAGTTATGGGTGAGCTCGTGTATCTGGTTGTAAGTAAAATCTTTGTAGCGTTTCCAACGGTTGGGATGGTCGGCGATGGAGTAGTTGACGTTGCGGTCCGGTGTGGCCCACTCGTGGGCCCAGTAGTCGTCGCAGTGCCAGTCGGGCTTGCTGAAGTAGAGACCCGTCCAGAAGCCTTGGGCGCGGAAGGCCTCCACCACACCGCGCGTGAAGTCTTGCTTTGCAGGGCACTCGCTGCCGGTGCTGCTGTAGTCGGTATATTTTGTGTCGAACATGCAGAAGCCGTCGTGGTGCTTAGTGGTGAAGACCACGTATTTCATACCGGCCCCTTTGGCGGACTTCGCCCATCCTTCGGGGTTGAAATGCTTGGGATTGAACGTCTTGTTGAGTGCCCAGTAGGAGCGCTTGTAGTCCTCGTAGTTGGCCCCGTTGCGGTTGATCCACGGCTCATTGCATATATTCCAACTCTCTACGATGCCCCACTGGGCGTAGATGCCCCAGTGCATCATGAATCCAAACTTCAAATCCTGCCACTCGTCAATGCGGTGCACAATCGCCGGGTCTCTCTCGGGAATGGAATCATGCTGAGCTTTAGCATTGTCCATTAAACCTATTAAGCCCATTAGACCTATAATAATTATTTTTTTCATTTTCTGTTGTGATATATAAACGGATAATCGAATAAATCGCGGTCGTCGCTGGAGAAGCCCACTTGTAGGGTGAACTCGGTGCCGTCTTTCGGCTCTTCCATCTGGCCGGTTTCGGGGTTGAACTGGCGGAACCAGAAGGGGTCGAGCTCTATCTTGAAAGGCTTTTTCTCATCAAAAGAACTTGTCCATAATGATTTCGCTGCTATCAGTTGTTTGACAGGGGCATCGGGGTCGTTGTCGTTTTTGAGGTATACTTGGACGACGGTGCGGTGTATGAGTGCTTTGCAGTCGGTATTGCATTGGCTGACGAGGCCGCTAACGGTGAAGTTGGCCTCGTCGATGGTGGGGGCACCCCAGAGTTGGTGGTAGCTGTAGCTGAGGCCGTAGCCGAAGGGGAACTCCACGTGCGAGCGGTCGGCATAGCGGTAGGTGCGACCCTGCATATCGTAGTCCTCGAAGGGGGGCAGGTCGTCGGTGGAGCGGTAGAAGGTGACGGGTAGGCGGCCGAAGTCGTCGCGACAGCCGTAGAGCAGTTCGCGCACAGCGTTGCCCATCAGCTCGCCGCCATACCAACCCACCAGCACGGCTTCACAGTCGTCGATGACATTCTCAAGGGCTATCGCCGAGCCGGTGCATAGCACCAACACCACGCGGTAGCCTTGGGCTTTGAATGCCTTGATTTCTTCCACCTGCTCTTTTGGAAGTTCTATAAGGGTGCGGTCGCCATGGTAGAAACCTTCCTTCTCCACCGGTAGCTCTTCGCCCTCAAGTTGGGGGTTGAGGCCACCGGCGTAAATCAGTATACGACCTCTTCCCTCTTCGTGCTCCATCTTCTCAAGCATGCGGTGACAATAGGGTTTGTTTTGCAATCCTTCGCCGATGGTGACGGTGTGACGTGGTGTGCCGTTGTAGTTGCCCAGAGGCATGATGCTGTCCCACATGTTGGGTCCTTCGAGGCGCAGGCTGTCATCTATCCTGAGGGGCAGGATGCCGTCGTTCTTCAGTAGCACCATGCTAGTAGAGTGGAAACTGAGCATGTCGATATCGTATTCCGTTTGTTCGTCGGAATCCAGAGGCTCGTCGGTCACCGCCAGACGGGTGCGGAGGATGCGCCGCACATGCTCGTCGACTTTGCTTTCTGGCACCAATCCTTGTTGCACGGCCTCGCGCAGGGCGGGCAGTCCGCTACCGCATTCGAGGTCCACCTCGCGGCCGAAGGCATCGCCATAGGCCGCAGCGGCGGTGGCATGGGTGCGGTGGCGCGGAATGACTGTGTCGGTCTCGTAGGCGTCGTTCAAGGCCCAGCAGTCGGTGACGAGGATGCCGTCATATCCCCACTCGTTGCGAAGGATGTCGAATAGACGGCGGTTAGTGCAGCAAGGCTCGCCGTTGAGGCGATTATATCCACACATCACCTGCTGGACATCGGAGTTTTTGATGATATACTCGAAGGCAGGCAGGTATGTGGTGCGGAGGTCACGTTCGCTGACGCGGCTGTCAAACTCGTGGCGCGTGCCTTCGGGACCGCTGTGGACGGCGAAGTGCTTGAGACAGGCGGCGGTGATTATCGGATTGCCCACATAGTTCTCGGTCCATCCATGCTGCAGACCTTTCACGCATGCCTTCCCCATCATGGCGGTGAGGTAGGGGTCCTCGCCGTAGGTCTCCATACCACGGCCCCAGCGCGGGTCACGGAAGATGTTGATATTGGGGGTGAAGAAAGTGAGGCCGGTATAGTCGCCGGTGCCACCGGTGTCCTGTGCCTCATGGTATTTGTATCGGGCCTCGTTGGCGACGAGGGTGAACATGAACTCGATGCCGGATGGGTCGAAGGTGGCGGCCAGGGCGATAGGCATGGGATAAACCGTGGCCTCGCCGGCACGTCCCACGCCATGCAGAGCCTCGTTCCACCAACTGTAGGCCGGCAACCCTACCCGCTCGATGGCGGGATTCTGGTGAACCATCAGCGACAGTTTTTCGTCGAGAGTTAGGTTGTTGATTAGCCATTCCACGCGCCAGTCGAGGCTCTTGGTGGTGTCCTGCCAGGGATATTGCTGCCCCCAACTTATTGTGGAATACAATGATAGTGTGCAAAAAACGAAGATTCGTAGCATTTTGTTCATAATGCAAATATACAAAAAATATATTATATCATTTTTTTTTCGTACTTTTGCAGCATGAACCAAAGGTTGCGAACACCTTATAATAATTTAATGCAGTGAGCAATAGAATGCTGTTTACCGGACGAATGAAGATGGCGGATATGATTGCGTCGAACTACGATCTAATCCTTATGCTGCCACGTTTTGGCATCCCTCTGGGCTTTGGCGAGAAGAACGTCAAGGAGGTCTGTCGCGACAACAATGTCGACGACCATTTCTTCCTTACGGTTTGCAATATTTACACTTTTGACGACTATCGTCCCGACGACGAGGAACTCTCGCGCATCGACAACAGTTTAGTTGCCGAGCACCTCCGTGCTTCGCACCGCTACTATCTGGAAGAGCGCCTGCCACACCTCCAGCACCATCTCGACCATATCACCGAGAAAGCCGGTCAGAGTGGTGAGATTCTGCGCAAATACTACGCCGATTACTGCCGTGAAGTGCGTGAGCATGTGCGTCGCGAGGAGAAGAATCTCGGCCAGTTGATGGGTGGACAGCAAGTGACGGAGCACTACCTCAAGAGTCACGATAATATTCGCGACAAGCTTAGTGACCTTACGCAAATCATTTACAAATACCTTCCCGGCGAGCGCCTCAACGAGGAGATGATGGAGTTGGTCTTTGATATCCTGCAATTGAGCCGCGACCTTGAGAAGCATGCCATGATTGAGGAGTTGCTGCTGGTGCCTCAAGAGGACTACAACCTCTCCGACCGTGAGATTGAGGTTCTCGAACTGGTGGCCCAAGGCCTCAGTAGTAAGGAGATCTCTGCGCGCCTCAATATTGCCGTCAACACCGTCAATACCCATCGCAAGAGCATCACCCGAAAGACCGGTATCAAGTCCGTCGCTGGCTTGGCGGTCTACGCAATGTTGAAGAAATAATGGATTATGAAAGCATTGAAATACATACGAATCGTTTTGGCCGCCTTGGTGCTCTTCTGCATCACCGCGCTGGTTCTTGATGCTACCGATGGCGCTGTGCTGCGCCACTGGCTGGGCTGGATGCCCAAGATGCAGCTCCTGCCGGCCATTCTGGCGCTCAACGTGGTTGTTGTTGCTGCTGTCTTGCTGACTACTTTCCTCATCGGTCGCCTCTACTGCTCGGTGGTTTGCCCCATGGGAATCTTCCAGGATATCTTCATCTGGTTTCACAAACTCATCTTTGGCAAGAAACGCCCCTATCGCTACCGCAAGCCCCAGAACTGGATACGTTACACTGTGCTAGGTTTCTTTGTTATACTGATGGTGCTGGGTCTTAATGGCATCGCCACACTCGTAGCCCCCTACAGCTCCTATGCCCGTATGGTGGCAAACATTCATGGTTCTGGATTGGTACATTGGATAGCCATCGCCACGCTCTGCTGTGTCGGCGTGATGAGCTTCCTGTTTGGACGCCTCTGGTGCAACTCCCTTTGTCCGGTGGGTACATTGTTGGGTCTCATCAGCAAATACTCCCTCTTTGGTATCCGTATCGACCGCGAGAAGTGTGTCGCTTGCGGCAAGTGCGAGAAGTGTTGCAAGGCCAATTGCATCAACCTTGAGGACAAGGAGGTCGACGGCAGCCGCTGTGTGATGTGCTTCAACTGCCTTGGCCACTGCAAACAAGGGGCGATAAAGATTTCTAGAAAAACAAGTATCTCTAGTAATACTAGTTCTATTGATGATTCTCGGCGCAAATTTCTTGCCGTTACAGCCGCCGTTGGAGCAGCTACAGCCTTGCATGCTCAAGAGAAGAAACTCGACGGAGGTCTTGCTGTCATCGAGGACAAGCAGGTCCCCAAACGCAATATGCCCCTAAAGCCCGCAGGAGCTATCTCTTTGAAAAACTTTGAGAGCCGCTGCACCGCCTGCCAGCTTTGTGTAGGCAAGTGTCCCGAGAAAGTGTTGCGTCCTTCCACCGAACTCACCACCCTCATGCAGCCTTATATGGCTTTTGATCAAGGCTACTGCCGCACCGCTTGTACCCGTTGTAGCGAGGTGTGTCCTACCGGTGCTATCCAGCATATTGATAAAGAGCAGAAGACTTCCATTTCCATCGGCCATGCTGTGGTGCTGCCAGACAATTGCATCGGCTGTGGTGCCTGCGCCCGTCATTGCCCCTCCGAGGCCATCCTGATGGTTAACGGACAGCCTGCCGTTAACGAGAGTAAGTGTCTCGGCTGCGGCGCCTGCGAATATTATTGTCCCGCGCGCCCCATGACAGCAATCTATGTTGAGGGTCGTGAGCGTCATGTTGAAATGTAATTAATCGAAAAAACAATAAAAAATCTAAACAACAATGAGTATTAATATCAAGCAATCTCTCACTGAATTTGTCCAGTATATGGGCACTTTCAAATTCTGGAAAGAGCTGGTCGTCATGACCCTCGGTATGGCTGTCACTGCCGCCGCTGTCTATTATTTCCTTGTACCTTCTAAACTTATTATCGGAACCATCTCCGGCCTCTCCATCGTGTTGGTCAACATCTTTTCCGGCATGGGTATTGAGATGAATCTTGGTAATCTGATTATGATTATCAATGTTATCCTGCTGATCCTGGCATTCTTGCTAATCGACAGCGAGTTTGGATTCAAGACGGTTTACACCGCCCTTATTCTCGGTCCTTTGACCAACTTCTGGGATGCCGTCTTCCCCTGGCAGAACATCGCCAACGATAACCTCGTCACTGGCACCCCTTCGGTGATGGGCGACCCCTGGCTCGATCTCTGCTGTTTTGTTTTGTTGCTCAGCGCCTCCCAGGCCCTGATGTTCAGCATCAACGCTTCCACTGGCGGCCTCGACATTCTGGCCAAGATTGTCAATAAATATCTCCACTTCGATATCGGAGCCTCTGTCTCTGTGGCCGGTGCCGTCATTTGCTGCACCGCTTTCTTCATCAATGACTTCCGTATGGTCATCATCGGCCTCATCGGCACCTGGATCAACGGCTTGGTGGTCGACTACTTCACCGCCACCCTCAATAATCACAAGCGCCTTTGCATCGTGTCAAAGGACTATGAGCGCATCCGCCAGTACATCATCAACGAGCTTCACCGCGGCTGCACCCTTTATGAGGTCACCGGTGGCTACAGCGGAGAGAAGAGCATCGAGCTCGAAGTGCTGCTCAGCAAGGATGAGTTTAGCAAGATACTGGGCTGGATGAAGGATGAGAAGATTGAGGCTTTCTCCACCGCCGGCAATGTCAGCGAGGTCTATGGCTACTGGTCCAGCGGCAAGAAGCGCAAAGCCCGCAAAGAAATAGTTGACAAACGATAATTATGAACAGACGAGATTTTCTCAAAGGCCTGTCGGGTGCTGTCGTGGCCGGTGCCGCCGTGGCGGCGGGCTGCGACCACCCCAACGCCGTTCAGGCCGAGGGATACACCCTCGGTGAGGTGCCTACCGACAAGATGTCCATGCGCACCGACGCCCACGGCCAACAGGTCTCTTTCCTCGGCTTCGGCATGATGCGACTGCCTGTCGAGGGCGGTGGCTCCCTGCGTGACCACCCCGATGCAAAGCTCGACCAAGAGGCCATCAACCAGATGGTTGACTATGCCATTGAACATGGTGTCAACTACTTCGACACTGCCCCGGTGTACCTTAAAGGCATGTCGGAGGAGTCCACAGGTATCGCCCTCAGCCGCCATCCTCGCGACAAATGGCTCGTGGCTACCAAGATGAGCAATTTCCGCGACTGGAGCTATGAGGCCAGCATCGAGATGTACCACAAGTCGTTTGAATACCTGCGGGTCGACCACATCGACTACTACCTGCTGCATTCCTTCGGCGGAGTGGATGAGAACGGCAAGAGCGACTTTGAGAAACGATTCGTCGATAATGGGGTCCTCGACATCCTCCTGAAGGAGCGCGAGGCTGGCCGCATCCGTAACCTGGGCTGGTCGTTCCACGGCCAGCAGTCGGAGTTCGACAAGGTGGTGGCCCTTCACGACAAGTACCACTGGGACTTCGCGCAGATTCAGATGAACTATGTCGACTGGCACTACGCCCACGAGATAGAACCCGAGAACGTCAATGCCGAGCACCTCTACAATGCTTTGGCCGAGCGCGATATCCCCATCGTTATCATGGAGCCCCTCCTGGGTGGTCGTCTTGGAAAACTCAACGACCACATGGCCTCTATGCTCAAGGAGCGCGAGCCCAACCGCAGTTTGGCCTCCTGGGCTTGGCGTCACCTCGGCATGTATCCCCGCATCCTCACGGCTCTCAGCGGCATGAACCTCATGGAGCACCTGCAGGACAACATCCGCTCCTGCGCACCGCTCGAACCCCTCAGCGACGACGATTTGGCACTCCTCGACCGTGTGGCCGACGAGTTCGCCCACTTCCCCGCCATCCCCTGCACCTCGTGCCAGTACTGCATGCCGTGCCCCTACGGTCTCGACATCCCCGGCATCTTCGCCCACTACAACAAGTGCCTCAACGACGGCGACATAGCCACCGAAGGCACCGTCGAGCAGCGCGAGTTCCGCCGTGCACGCAAGGCGTTCCTCACCAGCTACGACGCCAACATCGACCGCCTGCGCCAGGCCGACCACTGCATCGACTGCGGCGAGTGCCTCAAGCACTGCCCCCAGAGCATCAAGATTCCCGAGAAGATGCACATGATTGAAGACTACACCAACCGATTGAAAGACTCGTTGGTATGATACCTTTGAAAAAACGCATAACCTATGGTTACATCATCGTATTCATAGTTACGCTCGTTCTAATAGTTGTGGTATTATACCAACAACCGCTAGAAAGACTCGTTGGTAAGACACTTTTGGATATCCTTGTAGGTATTTTTGGACTCATCGGAATAGTGCTAACTGGAGGTAGATATGGAGGAGGTTTAATAGATGAATATGGAGGTTTAATAGATGCATGGGAAAAAAAAGGGAATACCTCAAAGGTGCCCATGTCTATAAAAACGGTAAGGAACTGGAAAAAGACGAAAAAGGCAATATTTTAAAAACACAAAAATGAAACTGTTATTCTTAGGCACCTGGGAGATTATCGTCATCGTCCTCGTAGTATTGCTGCTCTTCGGCGGCAAGAAGATTCCCGAGCTTATGCACGGCGTCGGCAAAGGCGTCAAGAGCTTCAAGGACGGCATGAACGGAGTGGAACCGTCTGACAAGGCAGACCCCTCCGACGCCTCTGACAAGAAAGCATGACCTTTTGGGAGCACCTCGACGAGTTGCGCTCGCGCCTCTGGCGTGTGCTGGTGGTCGCTTTGGCGGCCATGGTGCTCTGTTTCTGCTTCAAGGAGCAGCTCTTCGCCATAGTCTTCTTCCCCAAGGGAGACAATATCCATCTTATTAATATCCAGATAACCCAGCAGTTCCTCGTCCACATGCGCGTGGCGCTGTGGATGGGCATCGTCGTGGTGTCGCCCTATGTGCTCTACGAACTCTTTGCCTTCGTGGCCCCGGGCCTCTATGCCCTCGAGCGCCGCATGGCCCTGCGGGCCGTGGGTGGCGGCTATCTGCTGTTCCTCGGCGGCGTGCTGCTCAACTACTTCATTGTCTTTCCATTCACCGTCCAGTTCCTCGGCACTTATCAGGTGAGTCCCGACGTGCCTAACCAGATTTCCCTCACCTCCTATGTCGACCTCCTGCTGGTGATGAGCCTCCTGATGGGCGTGGTCTTCGAGTTGCCGGTATTGTGCTGGCTGTTGGCCAACTTCCACGTGCTGAAGAGCACTTTCATGAGGCGTTACCGCCGCCATGCCGTGGTGGTCATCCTCATCATCGCCGCCATCATCACCCCCACGGGCGACCCCTTCACCCTCTCGCTCGTCGCCGTGCCCATTTACTTGCTCTGGGAGTTGAGTATTTTGATAGTGAAGAAGGTTGAATGCGATTAAAAGAAAACCTATGAAAAAAATCATTTTTGTTGCGCTCATTTCAATTTTCAATTTTCAATTTTCAATTTCCCACGCGCAGTGTAACGCGGCATTGATGAAGTATGCCGAGCGCTATCCCGCTGCCGAGGCGACGGACCTCTATAAACTTGTTTTCCAAGACCTCTACGGTCCTGGGCACCTGCTTACCGATTCGCTGGCCGCCGTGCGCTACATCACGAAGGAGGTGGCTGAGATGAAGGACACGAACACCTTCCCGCTCTACGAATACACGCTGTGCGACAGCAATTTCGTGCGGGTGAACCTTGTGTTGGTCAAGCGCGGTGTCCTCTCACTCGAGCAGCTCGTCTCTGCCCTCCTTCGCAGTGCCAAGGGGCTTCCTTCGCCCGACCACAAGTTCGTCATGAGCCACAGCGCTGCCTTTAGGGCCGCCTACGACCCTCATTACCGTATTGTTAGGCGCGACATCTTCGAGCGCGAGATCCTCAGCCTCATCCCCTAAAACACCGATGTATATGCTCTCCGAGGAGCGCCCGGCATAGTCGGTGACGAAGCCGTAAAGGTGCATCTCATGTCCCTGCCACAGTTCTGGCAGCGTGATGCTTATGCTCTTGTTGCGACGGTAGACGGGTGCCGACAGGCGGTGGTCCTCCAGGTCGGGACATAGCGCCAGCAGGTAGACCTCGTCGTCGCCGTTGGCACGAATGTGCAACGGGTTCTTCTCGAAGGGGATGGTGACAGCACCCCCCACCACCACGGGCTCCTCGAAACCTATTGGTGCCACTGGCCCTTCGCTGATTGCAAGGCTCTCATAGTCAACCGTCAGCCGACCTTCCCCGTCCAGCGCGAAGCATCCCTTGTTGATGTGCAAGAAGCGGTTGCACTCTGTCATGTGGCTGTCCATAGCCGTCTGTCTCAGGCTGGTGCGCAGCGGCATGCGCAGGTGTGTGGCGAAAGACCACACAGCCTTGAAAAGCTGTCGGTTCTGCTGTTGCCTTTCTGTCCGCGGGTTGTGCACCATGCGCGGCCGTGCTCGCAGGCACCATTGTCCTCGCCACTGGTAGCCGATAACCGTCCCGACGCTCCCGCGGTAGCCGTCGTTGATTCCAAAACGTTGTTTTGCCATAACTGCTTTTTTTTCTTTATTTAACGGCGAATTTTACGAATTAAGCGAATTAACTTTCTTTGTTATTTATGGGCGAATTACGCGAATATCGCCTGCGGCAGCCGCCGCGCGAGGCAAACGGAATTAGTGTAATTCGCCAGCAATTGACCAGCGTAGCAATTAGTTTAATTAGTAAAATTCGCCGTTAAAAAATTAACCTATATATAATATAATCCGAAAAAGTTCCGTTGTCAAGTGGAAAATTGTTAATTTAAAACATTTAACATTTCCCTATCATCGGCCGGCCATCTCCCACTGTCGTGGACGATGGTCGGGAGCCGACGGGCTGTTGGTCGGGAGATGGGTGGGAGTTGGTGGTAGGAGGGTGTTGATAATTAGGCAGTTTGTAATTGGATTTTTTTTTGTATTTTTGCAGATTGTTCAATGATACTGTTAATAACTCTTACACTATGAAAATTAGCAAGATATTGGCCTTGATGGTGCTACCGTCGACATTTCTGCTGTCGAGCTGCCTGAGTCTTATGGCGATGATGCAGGAGGAAATCGACAACCGCGGGCAGCAAATCGAGGAACTGCAGAAAACCGTGGCGACGCAGTCCGAGGTGCCGATGCCCACCAACGTCATCCTCATCGTGGGCGACGGCATGGGCGTGGCGCAGGTCTACTCGTCGGTGGTGGCCGAGAAGGGTAACAACTCGGCTTTTCTCCGTTTCCCCTACAGTGGTTTCTCGCGCACCTATTCGCGCAACAAGTACCGCACCGATTCGTCGGCCGGCGGTACGGCTTTAATGACAGGCCACAAAGTGGACAACTACCACGTGAACTGGGGCCCCGACTCGGCGCGCTACAACACCCTCTTCGACGATGCCCGCAAGTATGGCATGAGCACTGGCTTCGTGGTGACCTCCAGTGTGTTGGATGCCACGCCGGCTTCGACCTATGGCCACGTGCCTTATAGAAAAATGTTCGATACGCTGAGCCTGCAGATGGCTCAGTGCCAGCATAGTGTGATGATTGGCGGTGGTCGTCGGAATTTCCAGAAGGCCAACCGCAAGGACGGCCTCTCGCCGCTCGACACTTTGGCAAAGCGCGGCTACACGGTGGTCAACACCCTCGATAGCATGAACCGTTTCGCTGGCGACAAGCTGGTGGCGCTGCTCTACGAGGGTGACCCGCTGACGGCTCCCGCCCGCGGCAACGTGCTGACGCAGGGCGTCAGGAAAGCCCTCGCCATGTTGAGCCGCAACGAGAAGGGGTTCGCCCTGATGATTGAGGGCTCGCAGATCGATTGGGCTTGTCACAACAACGACACCGCCTATCTGCGCGCCGAGATGGCCGACTTCGAGGAGATGCTTCACACGGTGCTCGACTTCGCGCAGGCCGACGGCCACACACTGGTCATTGTCACCGCCGACCATGAGACCGGTGGCGTGACGCTGCCCAGCGGCGACATTGAGAAGGGGCAGAACGAGGTGAAATTTCTCTGGGGCAGCCACACGGGCTGCATGGTTCCCGTCTTTGCCATGGGACCCGGTGCCCACTATTTCTCCGGTATCCAGGAGAATATCGATATTCCTATGAAAATACGTTGGTTGATGCAGTTGTAATATGATTAAATTCTGTGTTCGTTTAGTGCAAAGGTGGCTCCCAGAGCCGTTTATCTTCGCCATCCTGCTGACATTTGTGGCGGCGGTGGCAACCATATTTGTTTGCTCGCAGACCCCCTTGGAGGTGGTCGAGCACTGGGGCGACGGCGTGTGGAACCTGTTGTCGTTTGCCATGCAGATGGCCCTTGTGCTTGTTTGTGGCAGCGCGCTGGCGGCGGCTCCCGCCATCAAGAAGGGTATCGATGCGTTGGCGCGTATTCCCAAGTCGCCTGCGGCTGCAATCGCTTTGGTGACGGTGGTCTCGGCGCTGGCTTGCTGGCTCAACTGGGGCTTTGGCCTCATCATCGGTGTGGTCTTCGCCAAGTCCATCGCCCGTCAGCTGGCGGGTGTCGACTACCGCCTGCTCATCGCTTCGGCCTATAGCGGCTTCGTGGTGTGGCATGCCGGTGTGTCGGGTTCCATCCCGCTGACCATGGCCACCGAAGGTGAGATTGGAAAGGTGACGGGTGGCATGATGGACCTCACAGTGCCGGTGTCGCAATCCATCTTCAATATCCACAACCTCGTCATGGTGCTGCTGGTCATCGGGGCCATCACCGTTGCCAATACGCTCATGCACCCCAAAAAAGGTGCTGTGACCGTGGATCCTGAATTATTGTCAGACGTGTCGGACGTGTCTGACAAGTCAGACGTGTCGGACCATCCTACCCCCGCCCAGCGCCTTGAGCGCAGCCCCATCCTCTCGTGGATGATTGCCCTGCTGCTGGCAGCCTTTGTGGTGCTGAAGCTGGGCTTCCGTGGCGGCAGTCTTGATTTAGGCACAGTTATCATGATATTCCTTTCGCTGGGCTTGATGCTCCACGGCACGCCGATGGCCTATGTGCGCGCTTTCGGCAAAGCCACTACGGGTGCTGCGGGCATTATTCTGCAGTTCCCTCTCTATGCCGGCATTATGGGTATCATCACCGGTGTGGGCGCCAGTGGCGTCAGCATGGGTAATGTTATTGCTGACTTCTGTGTGGGAGTCAGCAATCCGGTTACCTATCCGCTGATCACCTTCTTCTTCGCGGCGCTGCTGAATATGTTTGTACCGTCGGGCGGTGGTCACTGGGCCATTCAGGCGCCCATCATGCTGCCCGCAGCAGCGACACTCGGAGTGGATGCCGGCCTCACCGGTACTGCCATCGCCTGGGGCGATGCATGGACCAACCTCATCCAGCCTTTCTGGGCACTGCCGGCATTGGCCATCGCCAAGCTTTCGGCACGCGACATCATGGGCTACTGTCTGGTGGACTTGCTGATTACTGGAATTATTATTTGCAGCGGACTGGTAGTCTGGGCTTTGTAAAACAATATTGTTATGTTCGAGAACGTCATCAAACACTATCTGGATTTTCCCAAGCCGGGAATCGACTTCATCGATGTGCTGCCTTTTTTGCAGGACAAGGAGGCTTTCAGTCAGGCCATCAGTGAAATTGACCGTCTGACGACGGCCCCCAATGTGGCTACTGTTGAGGCCCGCGGCTTCCTCTTTGCCGCTCCGCTGCTGTCGGTGAGTGACCATGTGAAGAATATCGTCCCTTTCCGCAAGAAGGGTAAGTTGCCTCATGCCGAGGGCGATCTGGTGAAGGTGGAAATCATAAAGGAATACGGCAGCGATGAACTGTTCTATCGCCTAAGTGATTTTATCGCTTGCGAGGCCAACGGCGAATATATCGACGTTACCATCTTTGACGACCTGCTGGCTACGGGTGGCACGGTGGAGGGCATCGTCGACTCGCTGCGTCAGCAGACCATCGGTGGCAAGAAGATACGCATCAAGGAGTTTATCTTTTTGGTGGAGCTGCCAGCCCTGAAGGGCCGCGCCATTCTTGAGGGCATCGCACCGGTTCATTCGCTCCTTAGCCTTGACGGCGTGGAATAGTCTTCAAAAGAGTGCTGCGACGACCACCGTGAGGAGGACTATGCAGTAGGCCAGTTTGAGGAGGGTGCCGGTGAGGAATCCCAGAAAAGCACCGACGGCTGCCTTAAGGGAGGGCTGTAGGTTGTTTTGATTGAGCAGTTCGCCCACAAGGGCTCCCAGGAAAGGCCAGAAGACAACGCCCAACAGACCCGCGGGACCAAAGGGAAGACCAAACATGGAGATGACAAGCCCGATATTGCAACCCCAGATACCATATTTACTGCCACCCATGCGCTTGGTGGTCAGAGAAGGAATGATGTAGTCGAGTAGCGTGATGATGACGGCCACGGCAAGAGTGACTCCAATGAAGTTACCTGAGATGCTGCACCATGGTGTTAAACTAGCCAGCAGCACTCCTCCCCAGGCAATAGGTGGCCCCGGAAGACCTGGTATGACAGAGCCGATGACGCCTATGGCAAGGCACACGAAGGCAAGGATGATGACGATGATACTCATATTATTGAATCAAACATTTCTCTCAGGCGGCGTTCGTCACGGATGAGGGCACGGAGGTCGTTTAAAGGGGCTTCGTTGGGACTGTTGTCCATCCATAGTTTCAGGTATCCGCCTTCTGCATATTTCTCATGCAAGTGTTCTAGAGTGCGTTGCCAATGGCCCTCACGGTCGAGTGCTGGATAGTGGCTGAGGCCATACTCCACGGTGCGTCGCACGATGGTTTCGGGCTCGATGTCTCGGTCTGCCTCTGATATGATGCATCCCAGCAGGGAGCGAGGCTTTGTGGTGGCGGAGGCGCGATGGTCTTCGGCGGCTTGGGCAATGATTTCAATCTCCCCTTCAGTAAACCATTGACGTAGTTTTTGGTCGGCACGAATGATGCGACCCGAAGCCAGGTGGTGAATTTCGCGTCCTTCGCAGATGCCGATGTCGTGCATGGCGGCAGCCGCATAAGTTATGGCCGATGGTTGAAGCATCATACTCCGTGCGATGACACGGCGGATGTGGTTGGGACGATGGGCTGCATCGTAGGCTTCATGCTGCGGGAGAATGACTGTCTCGACATACTCTTTGAGGTCGGTAGGCACGCAATCGTAGCGCCACCATTCGTAGGCGTCGCGTGGGCCACCGTCAGGCATGTAGATGATTCCACAGTAGACGAAGCCCTGCTTTTCGAGGATATGGCGCATGGGACGGTTGGTGGCATGGGTGTCGACGCGTAGGTGGATAGCATGTTCTTTGGCGTAGGCGAAAGCAATGTCGGCAACGCCTTTGGTGCCCGGCAGTGCGGCCAAGCGGTGCGGGGTAGAGTAGGGGGTACGGTCGTCAATCCAGCGTCCGTGGTCGATATAGCTGTAGGTGGGTTCCACGCCCGGTACCAAGGCGAAGGTCCCCATGTTTTCAATCATATACGACACTCCCCGGCGGATATCCTCCTCGACATCTTCGCGCAAGGGGTAGCCTTCCCATTGGGCATTGTTGCCGTCGGCGCGCATCACGCCTCGCGAATGGTCGTACATCTGCAGGATGAGCTCGATGTCGTCGGGAGTGGATTTCCTTATATTCATATAAGAAAAATAACGTGCATGCGTCAGTTTTATTGTGTAACACAATAATTTATGCTGTCCTGCGTTATGTATGCTGTTATGTTGGAGAACTTAGGTCTTTTCGGACTTTTCCTGACCTGCCTGCTGTCGGCCACCATCCTTCCCTTCTCGTCGGAAGCCATTGTAGCGGGCGCCATGGCCTTGGGCTACGAACGATGGATAATTGTTCTCGTGGCCACATTGGGCAACACCGCGGGCGGCATGATCAGCTTCTGGATGGGATGGCTTTGCAAGTGGGAGTGGCTGGAGAAGTACTTCAAAATCAAGCGAGAGAAACTTGAGCGTTTCCGAAGTCATATCGAGAAATACGGGGTCTGGGCGGCACTGCTCACATGGTTGCCTATTGTGGGCGACCCGCTGGCCATTGCCATGGGGTTCATGCGGTTGAATCCCTGGTGGACAATGCTTATCATGTTTGTAGGCAAGGCGTTGCGTTACATTGCTACCTCTGGCCTGCTGGAGTTGACAGGCTGGTTCTAGAATAATATACCTAGCGTGAAGGCACCGTTGTGGCGGAACATCCCGGATGCGCCCGGAGGGAGGATGCTGTTGTGCAGGCTGCGGTAGGAGTTCCACTCGATGAAGCAGGTGCGCTTGAACTCAAGGCCGATGCCTACGCTGAAGCCGTAGTCCCAGCGGTCGATGCTGTTTCCCAACACGTTCCAGTCGTTGCCCAAGCGGCCTAGGAAGGCAAAGCGGCCCCAGCCGCCGACGGTGAGGTAGAGGTGCATGTCGGCTCTGGGCTTGGGTTTGATAAGGTCGAAGTTGAGACGCAGAGGGACGGTGAGGTTGTGGGTGGAGACGCGGCCGTCGTTGTCGGTGGGCGAGGTCATCCAGGCGTATTGCAGGTCGGCGGCGAGGCTGAAGCGTCCGCCGAGGTTGAGGCGTGCGCCGAGGCCCAGCTGTTGGCTGAAGCAGCGGTGGGTGGCGCTGTCGTCGCCAACCAAGCGGTTGCCACCCACACCGCCGTAGCGATAGAACTGCCAGCGCGGCAGAGGCGGCAGGGTGGGGGTGAGGGTGTCCTTGATGACACGCATGGCACCTAGGTCGCCACGCTTTGTTTCGGCATTGGCGATGAGCGTTTTGCTTGTATCTCCAGTATCACTAGAATCTCTAGAACTACTAGAAAAAAAGCGGTTGAGGGCCTCCTGTACCTCGCCGTCGAGAGGCAGAGTGTTGTAGCGTTCCCAGAAGTCTTCGTTGTAGTTGCTGGCGCCGAAGGCGTCGATGAGATTCTTCTTCTTGTGTCCCTGCACAGGGTTGAGTCTTAGGAACGATGTGTCGCCCGGCTGCAAGTCGGTCAATATCCATTCGTGGCTCTCCATGCGATGTTGTTCGGGGTCGGCCAGCTCATAGCCGTAGTGCTGATGGCAATAGTAGGTGGCGTCGAAAATGTTGGAGTAGCGGGTGAGGGTGTAGCGTCCGTTGCGCAACTCGTAGTGAGCGTTGGTGAAGCTGCGGTGGATGACACTTTTGTTCCAAGGTAATCTGGTTTGAAACGCGTGGGGATAGTCGATGGATGTTGTGGTGGTGTCGACTTCGCAGGTTGCATCGATAATGGCGAAATTGTCCTTGCGGATGCGCAGGGTGTACCAGACCATTATTTTCTTCCAGTTGGAGCGTCCGTAGGCACGCAGCAGCCAGTATTCCACATCGTCGTCATCGGTATACTCCTTGATGGGGTCGTACTTGTGTTTCTTGATATTGCTGGCTGCGGTGAGCCAGTTGGCATGCGGCGTGGACACAAAATCGCTGATGGCGAGGTTGTCGCTATAGTCCAAGGGTGCCATGGCCTTTTCCATGTCGCCGGCGGCAAGGCGCACGGTCAGGCTGTCGTAGACCAGCAGACGATGTTTGCGCACAACCTTGTAGTTGTCGTCCACCTCGCGTCGGTTGTCGGTGAAATGGTAGTAGCGCTTGGTGGTGTCGTGGACATAGCCGTAGCGCAGCATGTCGATGACGCTTTCGTCGAAGATGTACAGCTCGCCGTTGAGCATACGGTAGTCGCGTTGGAACCAGGTGCCTACCGTGGTGTCAATGTGATAGTTCTCCGGGATGCGACGCACGGCCTCGGCGATAATCTCTTGCGGGGTGACATAGCCGGTCACCTGCACCTCGCGCAACTCCAGCGCGTGTGGCACAAGGCGCACATTGCCGTTCTTTTGCAATTGCTCTACGCTGACGCTCAGCTTCTTGTAGCCTATAGCGGAGAAAACGACTGCGTTTTCTGCCCCGTCTATCTTCAGCTTGTATTCTCCCTGATTGTTGCTTTGGGTGCCTACGCAGGTGCCCTGCACCGCCACTGCGGTATATGGCACGCCTTTTTTGGTTTGACTGTCGGTAATGCGTCCCTTCAGCGTGATGTAATTTTGCGCGCCGAGCCCCGCGCAGATGAGCATAAGTGTTACAATAGCAAGTAGTTTCTTCATGTTTGTAATAAGTGTTTGCGAGTGCAAAGATACATTTTTTTCCGATTAATCATCCTAAAAACACCCTATCATCTCCTACCATGGTCGGACATGGGTGGGAGATGACTGGGATTTGGGTGGGAGTTGGTAGGGAGATGGTGTTAAGAATCAGACAGTTGGAAAGGGTCTTTTTCAGCCCTTTTTCCAATTTTTTTTAATTTTTTTTGCGTGTTGTATAAGTGGTTGATTTCTGGTTCTTTTTCTAGTGTTCGAGGACCATGTTGCGCCATTCCACGAAGCCCTCCCACTGGTCGGGGCTGATCTTGTGCATCAGGCGGCGGAACTTCTTGGGGTGGCGTTGTTCGGCACGGATGCCGTAGTCAAAGACTGTCTCGGCGACATAGCCGTCGGTCCAGTTGAACCAGTGCACGAAGCGTTCCATCATGTCGAGGCTGTCGCGGACGGCATATTCTGCCATGGTCGTCAAGGTCGCGAATCCGCATCCGTTGCGCATGTAGTAGTCGAGACCGCAGAGGGTGTGGTAGTGGCTCTCGTCGCGCGGCATGAGGGCTCGCAGCCGCTTGGCCGGGACGGTGTAGCCCGCCACAAGGCTGTCGTTTACCGCTAGTAGCTGACGGAAATAGGCTTCGTTGGCGACAATCATCTTCCAGGTTAGACTGGTGGGTTCGATATAGGAGGGGCGCAGGAGGGTGTCGTGCATGGAGGCCAGCAGCGGCAGGTCGATGGGAATGCGGAGGTGGTACATCATGTTCTGCTTGCCCACCCAGCGGGGCGTGGACAGGAGGGCTTTGCGGATGGCCTCGGCCAGCCTTTGGTGCTCTTCGGGCAGTTGGGTCGCGATGCGGACATGCTCCACATTGCCATTGCCATCGAAGGTTACTTCGACATCCACTTTCGAGGTCCAATACTTGCGTGGATAGTCGATGTTGGCGGCCAGGTAGCGGTAGAGGGCGTCGGTACCGCCGGGGTAGTGTATGTAGCTGGTGTCCTGATAACTCCAGGTGCGACGTGGCGACTGCGGGTCGAGTTTGAAGTTAATGGGCAGGTTAAATTGAGTCCGGATGGGATGGTACTCGCCGTTGGTGTCGCGTTGCTTTTCGGGAGTCCAGCGGGGCATGTGTCTCACGAGTTCTATTGCCGCTTCGTTGCAGCCGCCGGGGAGGCCGAGCAGGACCTTGGCATCGTGGGCGTAGCCGTTCTTTTCGATAACGAAGGTGAGATATATCCGGCCTTCGATGTGGTAGTCCAGAGCCTCTTCGGGGTAGCGTATGATGCTGTCGATGAACGCATAGAGGGCATCCTCGCCGCCGGGAAATTCAGGACCGGGCCCACAGATGTGACAGCAGTTCAATTCGGAGCAGTCGTCTTCGGTCTGCACGCGGAAATCATCATCGATATCATTTTTGGTCTGACTGTTGGCACCGCAGGCTGTCATCAGCAATGCGGCAAAGAGGAAAAGTGTCTGTTTCATGATGCTGTGTTTAGGGCTGTTGCGATGTGGTTGAGGGCGTTGAGAAGCATGGCGCGAGGGCAGCCGAGATTGAGGCGGAAGCAGCATTCATAGTCTTTCCCGCCAAAGGTGGTGCCGTCGTTGAGGGCTACCTTGGCCTCGTTGAGGAGGAGGTCTTTCAGTTGCTCGTGCGAGAGGCCGTAGTTGCTGAAGTTGAGCCAGGCAAGGTAGGAGGCTTCGGGGAGGACGGCTTTTACCTTGGGCATTCGGGTCTTCAGGTGATTGTCCAGTGATTGAACGTTGGCGTTCAGGTATTCCAGCATCTGCTGCAGCCACTCTTCGCCGTGGGCGAAGGCGGCCTCTGCGGCGGTGAAGGCGAAGATGTTGCCGCCTGCCACGCCCAGGGCGTCGAGCCAGCTGAAGAAACGCTTCCGGAGTTCGGGATTGGCTATATAACAAATGGAACTGCCTAGACCGGCGATATTGAAGGTCTTGCTGGGAGCCATGAAGGTGATTCCCTTGTCACTCACGGTGCTATAGCTTACGTGGTGGTGGCCAGGGAGAGTGAGGTCAGCGTGAATCTCGTCGCTGATGACAATAACTTTGTGCCGCTCACAAATCTCAGCCACACGCCGCAACACCTCCGTGTCCCATACCGTCCCGGCTGGGTTGTGCGGGTTGCTCATGATGAAGAGCTTGCACCCCTCTGCCTTGCGCTCGAAGTCCTCAAAATCTATCTCGAAACGGCTATTGATTATTTTTAGAGGACTGCCTATCAGAGTACGGCCACTATCCTTCGGCAGGTTGAGGAATGGCGGATAGACGGGCGTAGTCACCAGCACACGGTCGCCTGGCTGTGTCAAACACAGCAACGCATACGAGATGCCCGCCACGATGCCGGGGATAAAGTGCAGGCTCTCTTTTGAGGTCTGTATGTTGTAGTGCTTCTGCAGCCATGCTGTGACGGCTTGCCAGTAGCCCTTGGAGGGCATAGTATACCCCAATACCTCGTGCTTGCAGCGCTTACGGATGGCTTCCATCACGAAGTCCGGCGAGCGGAAGTCCATGTCCGCCACCCACATGGGCGTCACATCCCCGCGCCCGTACATCGCCTGTAGTGCGTCCCACTTGAAGCAGTCCGTACCCCGCCGCTCGATTGTTTCGTCAAAGTTGTATTGTTTCATGTTGTTTATTTGTTTTCTTTTTCCCATTCGAGGTATGCGTTTCGCCATTCCACAAAATCCTCCCAGTGGTCGGGACAAATTTGCATCATTAGCCGCCGGAACTTATCGGGATGTCGTCGCTCGATGTCGATAGCGTAGTCGTAGAGGAGCTCGGAGACATAACCATCGCACCAGTTGAGCCAGTGAATGAAATGTTCCATCATGTCGAGACGGTCGTTGACGGCACAGTCTGCCATCGCATTCAGTATGGCCATTCCATCGCCCGAACGGACGTAGTAATCAAGATGGCAGAGTGTATGGAAATGGCTTTCGTCGCGAGGGCTAGGAGCCGTTCGTCGGGGACAGTGTAGCCGGCACAGAGACTGTCGTTCAAGGCCAGCACTTGGCGGAAATAGTCCTCGTTGGCGATGATGTATTTCCACTCGTAATCGGTGGAACTGAAAAAGGATGGGCGCAGCAGGGTGTCGTGCATGCTGGCGAGGAGCGGCAGGTCGATGGGAACGCTGCTGGCATGGTTTCGGCTCAGTTTCCCAGGAATCCAATGGGGCATGGACATGAGGGCGGTCCGGATGGCATCGGCAAGGCCTTGGTGCTCTTCGGGCAGGTGTGTGTGGATGAAGACCTCGGTGATATTGCCTGTGGAATCGAAAATTACTGAGGTGCTTACATTTGATTTCCAGTATTTTCGTGGATAGTTGATATGGTTGGACAGGTATCGGTAGAGGGCATCGGTGCCGCCGGGGAAATGGATGTCGGCGGTGTCGCAGGAAAGGTCCCAGGAACGGCGTGGCGACTGCGGGTCGAGGGTGAATTTAACGGGTAGGTTAAATTGTACACGCACGGTATCGGTCCGTCCGTCGTTGTAGTGTACTCGTCCCGGACTCCAAAGGGGCATCCGCTTCACCAGGTCCAGTGCAGCTTGTCCGCATCCGCCGGGGAGTCCTCTCAGAATCTTGGCATCGTGAGCGTAGCCGTTCTTCTCGATGGTGAACGTGATGTATATCTTGCCCTCGATGTGGTAGTCCAGAGCCTCTGTAGGATAGCGCAAGTTGCTGTCGATGAAGTTGTACAGGGCCATTATTCCGCCAGGGAACTCCGGCTCGATGTCTTGGGCATAAAGATTGCCCGTTGTCGCAATCAGTGCTGTGAGGAGGAATAGTTTGTGTCTCATGATGTTAGATGTTATTGTATTGGGCAACATAGTGGACTGGTGATTTCGCAGCCCCTGTTCCGTGCCAGCCACAGCAGGGCATACGAGCATGTCGCCTCCACCTTGCCGCCTCTCTGCTCTATGGTTTCTACCGCCTTCCGCACCAGCTCTGCCGCGATGCCCTGTCCCCGGTAGCGGTCGTCCACATACGTGTGGTTGATGACATACGTGCCATCCTTTTCGGGAAACGTCACTTCCCCAATCTCCTCGCCGTTGTCAATGACGGCTATACGGTTTTTGTAGGTAATGTATTCCATTTGTCCATTAATCGGTCACTTTGTATAGCACCATAGAAACGCCCGATGTGTTGTTATACAGTATCAGGGTTTCGTCGCAATGGCTGTATGCTACATTGTATTCGCCCGAATACTCTCCTTCTTTGACGGTGATAGTGCCGCTAATCATGCTGTCCATGAATTTGTATTCAAACGAGGCACTCTCTTCTTCGGTTTCTGCTGATGTCACGATGGTGGCGGTCAGTTCACCTTTGGTGGCTGTCTTGAAGTTGAACATGATTGTTTTTACTCCTGCATAAGTGTTGCTGTCGCTACACAGAAAGTCGCCGCTTTCTACATGTTCCCATTTTGTTTTCTCCAGCATGTTGGCATGAAGAATCTCGTCCATATCGCACGATACCAGCAACATGGATACTGCCATAAGCAAGATGCCTGTCAAATGTTTAGTTCTTTTCATGATGTTTATAATTTATAGTAGATATTATCTTCTCGGATGATTTTTGTTAAGCAAACTGCTCGCGACAAGCGTATGTGCTTTCTTCCTGTTTTGTCCGTCGATGGTATTTAGTATGCTCTGTAGCTACGATTTACTACCTTCCCCTTTTCTTTTTATGTTTTTCTTGCGTTTGTTTCTTTTTTTCTCTCTCGCTTTGCTTCTCACTACATTCAAACTTACCTTGTTCTTCCTTTTCTGGTAAAAGTTCGCATTGTTTTTTTTGCTTAATAAAACGAATAGTCAACCTCTTTATCTGGTGCTTGAAAAATTGATTCAGCTTACATAACATGTTTTTTCTAGCTTGATACAGGATTACAAAAATATATACAATGACACTGTATATAAGTAACCCCGCTATAAAATATAGCGGTATAGTTTTGGTATTAACAATGTTGATTTTGACAGGATGATTAATAATAGATAGAAACAATGCCAAGGCAAATAGTATTATTATTGATCTTATAATAATTTTGCCGACCAGAATCCAAACAGATTCAATTTTTCTTTTCTGTGCATCATTGAGAGGATGTTTGGCAATGTGTTTTTTATATAGTTTTCTACAATAATAATATAGATTGGCAAAGAAAACAGATAGTAGGGCTGTTAGTAATGTAGTTAAAATTAGAGAGCGTATCAGTTGTAAATTTGCCAGTGTTGGGAATTTGATATGATAATAGATAACCTTATGTGCCCATCCATATTTGTCCTCCTCTATATCAATAGAGAATTCCCTGGAGTCAAATCTGTTTTGAGATATTGCTTGGTTTGATAATTCTATAGGAATATCAAAACATATTTTAAAGTTATCTATTGGTATATCTGTTGTGATTTCACACATGTATAGACACTGTGATAAATCAGCAGCACTAAAAAAATTCAATCGATTAATGTGTTTACTGGCAAAGCTTTTGGAATATCTTTTACACCTCTTTCCCGATTCAAGACCGGTATAGAATCCTTTGTCTACACCTTTTCTTCTACTTGATTTAAGTAGTCTTCCGGAGCAGCCTTCTGACTCGTCGAAATAATCAAAGTTTTGGGCCATAAAGGAGCCTTCGTCGTTTTTGTCCCATTCGTCATATACGGATATAGGAAATAATGAGGGTATTGTATTATTCCAAAAGTAAACCTCGTAGCAGAATTCTAAAGAATCTAAAGGCTTTTGTGTCACACGCCAACCATATCGATACTCTCGGGGAGCCATCCCTCCTGTATCCAGATCCAAGGACACATATACTCCACTCTTCTTCTCCAAGCCATATTCTGAATATTGCGGATCACCCCAAACGAAATCGTTGTTTGTATAACAATTGAAAATAATAAAAGAAGAAATCTTATCCCTAGAAATTAAACAATTGTTTGAGTCTTGTTTTGTTGATACTTCATACGTATTATTATAATTACCTTTGACCGAATGCACTTGAATTTCATTGTCGAATGTGACGACTTGATGCGTTTTGTAATAAAAAAAGGACACCGCAATAGTAAGGATGAATAAGATTATTGTTTTGGTCAGTGTGGCATTTTCTGTTTTCTTATCAATATCCTCTCCGGTTCTTCTCCAGAAACCAAGTGTTTTAATTATAGCAACTATAGTTTTTCCCAAATACATATATTATTCAATTGTATGTTCATACAACGTATGTCTTTTTTTAAATTGCAAAGATACTCTTTTTTTCTGGAATGGTAAAATATATTTTTTCGCGGTGTTAGAAAATGGTAATGTTACTATAAAATGGAGAATGAATGCGCTAATGTGGGAATATGAGAGCGTGTAGATACGCAGAGGTATAAAGAAGGGGGAATGACAAAACAAAGGGGCCTGCAGCGAAAGCTGCAGGCCGCGTCTTATTGTTTGTCGAGATGGTGGTTACTTTATCTCGATGCCACCGAAGTTGCAGTGGCCTTTGACATAGAGGGTTTTGAGACCGTCAGACTGCTGGGTGTTGCAGTCGCAGTCCACGCCAGCGAAAGCGGTGTCGATGTTGTTCTTGATGCAGACATTTCTGTCGACACGGATCTCGATGCCGCCGAAATTACAGTCGAGCGAGATGACAGCGCCGTCCATGATGTCGGCATTCTGCAGGTCGAGGCTGGTGAAGCCAAAGCTGGTATGTACCTCGGCGCCTTCGAAACGTTGGCCGCTGTAGCTGTAGTCCTGCTTGCTGAAACTCACGTCAATCTTGTGCATCTTGCTGCCGTCCATGACGATGGTCTTTGGATCGTCGGCTGTGTGGTGACAATGGCAGCAACTGCCTTTCTCGTTGAAGAACAGTAGCGAGATGCCCCATACCACGGCCGCAAGGCAAACCATGAACTTCCAAATATCGTCCCAGTCGATGACATTGCGTGCCGCCAAAAGCAGCAGGATGCCGATACCGAAGCCGATGATGGAGCCGACTTTGTGCTTGTCGTTGAAGATATTGACGAAGCATGGCACAATGATGAATAGAGTCCACCAGCCTTCGAGGTTAATTCTGATTAGGTTGAGGATTTCCAAGGCCCACACGATACCGAAGGCCAAAAGGGCGATACCGCCGATGATTTTGCTTGTACGGTTCATTGGTATTGTTTTTTTATAAGTCGAGGAGCAGACCATTGGAGGCTGCTCCTCGATTGTAATTGTTTGCGGAAAAAATTATTTCTGCATGGTTTTCAGGCGCTCAGTGAGCATGGGGACGATCTTGTGGAGGTCGCCCACGATGCCGAGGTCGGCCACCTGGAAGATGGGGGCGAACTTGTCCTTGTTGATGGCGACGATGAGTTCGCTCTCCTCCATGCCGGCGAGGTGCTGGATGGCACCGCTGATGCCGCAGGCCATGTAGAGGGCGGGACGCACGGTCTTACCGGTCTGGCCCACCTGACGGCTGGCATCCATGACGCCGGCGTCGACCATGGCGCGGGACGAAGAAACTTCGCCGCCGAGTTCCTTGGCCAGAGCCTCAAGTTTACCGAAGCCGTCCTTGGTGCCGACACCGCGGCCACCGCTGACGAGGATCTTGGCCTCGCTGATGTCGGTGACGGTCTTCTCTTCCTTGACGGTTTTGACGAGCTTCACGCGGGCAATCTTCTTCTCGTCGAAGTTTACCTTGTAGTCGACGACCTCGCCTTTGCGGCTGGCGTCGGCGGCCATCTTCTGCATGACGCCGGGGCGGACGGTGGACATCTGCGGGCGGTTGTTCTTGCAGAGGATGGTGGCCATGAGGTTGCCGCCGAAGGCGGGACGGGTCATGCGGAACTCGTGGGCTTCGTCATCGCTGATCTCCAGCTTGGTAGCGTCGGCGGTGAGGCCGGTGCGGTTGCGGGCGGAGACGCGGGGGCCGAGGTCGCGGCCGATGGTGGTGGCGCCGATGAGCATGATGCTGGGCTTCTCGCTCTCGATGATTGCGGTGATGGCCTCGGTGTAGGGCTCGGTCATGTAGTCTTTCAGCAGGTCGTGGTCAACCACCATGACTTTGTCGGCACCGTGCTCGATGAGGGTCTGGGCGAGGGGCTTGATGTCCTTGCCGAGGAGCATGGCGACGACCTTCTCCTGGTTGGCGTCGGCGAGCTCGCGGGCCTTGCCGAGGAGCTCAAGAGCCACATTCTGCAGTTTGCCGTTGCGCTGCTCGGCAAACACGTATACGTCTTTATATTCTGCTAAGTTCATGGCTATCAAATAATGTGTTTCTCTTTCAGTTTATTGACGATGAGTTCCACAGCCTCTTCGGGGCTGACCTCGAAGGTCTGGCCGGCGGGCTTGAGCTGCTTGGGGAACGACTTGAAGACGCTCGTGGGCGAGCCCGCCTTGCCGATATGCTCCTCGGGCACGTTGATGCGGTCAGCACCCCACACCTCGACTTCCTTGTCGAAGGCGGTGACGATGCCATTGACCGTCATGTAGCGGGGCTGCACGCTGGAGGCCAAGGCGGTGACGACGCAGGGGGCCTGCATCTCGAGAATCTGGTAGCCGTCCTCGAGCTGTTTCTTGATGGTGAAGGTCTTGGTGGCCTCGTTGTACTGGAGGTCCTCCATGTAGGAGACCTGCGGCAGGTCGAGGTGCTCAGCAATCTGGGGACCCACCTGGGCGGTGTCGCCATCGATGGCCTGACGGCCGGTGATGATGAGGTCGACATCCATAGTGCGCAGGGCGCCGGCGAGGGCGCTGCTGGTGGCCAGCGTATCGGCACCGCCGAGCTTGCGGTCGGTGAGCAGGATGGCGCGGTCGACACCCATGGCGAGGGCCTCGCGGAGGATGGCCTCGGCTTGGGGAAGACCCATGGTGATGACGGTGACGTGGGCACCGTACTTGTCCTTCAGCTGCAGGGCGTACTCAAGACCGCCCTTGTCGTCGGGGTTCATAATCGAGGGAACGCCCTCGCGGATGAGCGTACCGGTTACGGGGTTGATCTTGACCTCGGTGGTGTCCGGCACTTGCTTTATGCAAACTACAATGTTCATTGTCTTAACTTTCTATTATTTGAATAATTTGCCAGCGATGACCATGCGCTGCACTTCGCTGGTACCTTCGTAAATCTCGGTAATCTTGGCGTCGCGCATCATACGCTCGACGGGGTACTCGCGGGTGTAGCCATAGCCGCCGTGGAACTGGACAGCCTTGGTGGTCACCTCCATAGCGGTCTCGGCGCTGAAGAGCTTGGCCATAGCGGCATCGGCGCTGTAGGGGATGCCGTGGTCTTTCTTGTAGTGGGCCGAGCGGCAGAGCAGACGGGCGGCCTGCACCTTGGTCTCGAGGTCGGCCATCTGGAACTGCGTGTTTTGGAACTGGCTGATGCTGCGGCCAAACTGCTTACGCTCCTTGGTGTACTTGACGGTCTCGTCCATAGCACCCTGGGCAATGCCAAGGGCCTGGCAGGCAATACCGATACGACCACCGTCGAGGGTCTTCATGGCGAGGCCGAAGCCCTTACCCAGCTGACCCAGCTGGCGGTCCTTCGGGATGCGGCAATCCTCGAAGATAAGTTCGGTGGTGGCGCTGCCGCGGATACCCATCTTCTTCTCCTTCTTGCCGATGCTGAAGCCTGGGTCGGTCTTCTCGACGATGAAGGCGCTGATGCCCTTGGTGCCGAGGCTCTTGTCGGTCATGGCGATGATGATGAACACGTTGGCATAGCTGCCGTTGGTGATGAAAATCTTGCTGCCGTTGAGCACCCATTCGTCGCCGTCAAGCACGGCCACGGTCTGCTGTCCGGCGGCGTCGGTACCGGCGTTGGGCTCGGTGAGGCCGAAGGCGCCAATCCACTCGCCGGAGGCGAGCTTGGGCAGGTACTTCATCTTCTGCTCCTCGGTGCCGGCTTCAAGGATGGGGGCGCAGCAGAGGGAGGTGTGGGCGGAAAGGATGACGCCCGTGGTGGCGCAGACGCGGCTGAGCTCCTCGACGGCCATGCCGTACATGATGTTGGTGCCGCCGGCGCCGCCGTACTGGGTGGGGATGGGAATGCCCATGAGGCCAATCTTGGCCATCTTCTGGACGGTTTCCATGGGGAAACGTTCCTCCTCGTCGACTTCGGCGGCGAGGGGCTTGACTTCCTTCTCTGCAAACTCGCGAATCATCTGCAGGAAGAGTTCTTCTTGTTTGGTGAAGCTAAAATCCATATCGAAAAATTATTTATTTCACAGCAATCGTTTCAATCTCGACCAGCACGCCCATGGGCAGGCCCTTCACGGCGAAGGCGGCGCGGGCGGGGCAGTCAGTGTTGTAGTACTTGGCGTAGACCTCGTTCATGGGCTTGAAATACTCCATGTCGGCCAGCAGACAGGTCGATTTGACCACGTCCTGGAAGGTGTAGCCGGCTTCGTCGAGAATAGCCTTGATGTTCTGCATCACCTGCTCGGTCTGGGCGGTAATGCCTTCGGGCACGGTCTTGGTGGCGGGATTGATGGGAATCTGCCCCGAAATGTAGAGGGTGTTGCCAGCCTGCACAGCCTGACTATAGGGGCCGATGGCTGCAGGGGCATTGGGGGTGTTGATGATTTTCTTCATGTTATATCGTTTTTAGTTAATTTTTTATACCAATTCCACGCGAATGGATGAAAATGCAAATTTACGACTTTTTTTTGAATTAATATTGTTTTCTATAAAAAAATATTCACATTGTTTTTTATGACATTTATAACCAGTTTGTTATGGAGTTTTGTGCAAAAAAATGAAAAACTTGAAAAAACGTCCGATTTTTGCATTTTGCAACTGGTTGATACTTAGTACCATCTCCCTATCAACTCCCACCCAACTCCCAGTCATCTCCCTACCAACTCCCACCACGGTAGGAGATGATAGGTTGATGGTAGGTGTTTCAATTTTTTTTCGTATCTTTGCATCCGCATTTAAAAACTGAAACGATATGAAGATTTTGGGACTGATGTCGGGTACTTCGCTCGATGGTATCGATTTGGCACTCTGTGATATAGGGGCTTGTGGGTACCATATTTTAGCGGCCGAGACCTATCCCTATTCCGATGATTGGCGCCGCCGTCTGTCATCGCTCGAGAGCGCCTCGGCCTACGAATACGCCTTCGCCAATGTCGAGTTGGGACATCTTTTTGGAAAGAAAATCAATCAATTTCTTGAGGGCAAGGAGCGCCCTGAGGCCATCGCCTCGCACGGCCACACCATCTTCCACCAACCTGTAAGCATGGTCGCGACAGCAGGAAGCAGTCTTGCTTACGGGTTGACTACGCAGATTGGTGACGGTGATGCCATTGCTGCCGAGACGGGCCTACCGGTGGTCTCCAACTTCCGCACCCTTGACGTGGCCCTCGGTGGCCAGGGGGCGCCGCTGGTGCCGATAGGGGATGAATTGCTGTTCGGCGACTATGATGCCTGTCTCAACCTCGGCGGCATTGCAAATATCTCCTATCGTGATGATAGTAAGCGTATTGCCTATGATATCTGCCCCTGCAATATGGCTCTCAACCGGCTTGCCGCCATGCTTGGCTACCCCTACGACGACAAGGGCCGCCACGCCCGAGGCGGTGAGGTGCATACCTGCCTGCTGCACGAGCTGGATACGCTTGAGTACTATGCCGTTACGGAACCCAAGTCGCTCGGCAAGGAGTGGTTCGTCGGCCAGTTTTGGCCCGTGGTGAAATCTTTCCTCGGCGTTTCGCCCTCCACGTTGCAGGTCCGCGATGCCCTGGCCACCGTCACCTCGCATGTGGCTGTACAGATTGCCCGCATCCTTGAGCGTCAGCAGATTAAGACCCTCCTCGTTACCGGCGGCGGTGCCTGGAACAGCTACCTGCTCGAGCTCGTAGGCAAATACTGCCCCGAAGTGTCGATTACCGTCCCCGACGCGCTGATTGTCAACTACAAGGAAGCCCTCATCTTCGCCCTCCTCGGCTACCTCCGCCTCACTGGCAAAGTCAACACTCTCGCCTCCGTCACCGGTGCAAAATGTGACTCTGTTGGCGGCGTTCTGTCTGGGTTTGTATTGAAAAAATGAGGTATTGCTAATAACGTTTCTTGTTGATAATTATCCTGTTGCAATATTTTTTGAAAAAAGTTTTCAACACCAGTAAGATTTGACCTCCTTTTTGCGTATATAATATAGAGAACGACAAAAACCGTATATATGCAAAGGATAAAACTGACAATCGTAATGCTGGCCTGCGTGCTGGCCATCGGTGCGGCAAACGCACAGGACAAATACCGCTGTCCTACCTTCGACTTAAAAAAACACCAGTTCGGCTTCGGTGTGAGCACGACGTTGCTCGACAACGTGGGCTCCTTCAACCAGTATCTTTCCAATGTGGGCTACTTCGGCTACGATTTCAGTCTCCACACTGTGCAGAGTTCCCTTTTTACCGTCTATTTCGACTATCAGTACCGCTTCAACGACAGTTGGTCTATTGAGGCAAAGTTGAAGTACAAACATCGCCACACCATCCAGACCTTCTCCTTTGTGTCCGACGGCAACTATGGTCTTGTCGGCAGCCTCAACTCCGTCTATCGAGATATCGCTGTGCCGGTCACAGCCAACTTCCGCTGGGTGACCCGTGCTGGGTCAAGCTTCGAGTTGTTCGCCGGGGCGGGGTTGACCACTCTCGGCCTTTCGGTTGAGAAGCCCGTCACCATCGGTTTCAACGACCTGCAGGACACCCGCGCCGACATTGGCATTGAGTACGACCGCAGCGTCGATGTCTATGGCGTGGTCGGCTTCCAATTTGAAATTCCCTACGGCGCATTCACTATCAAGCCCTTCGTTTCGCTTTCCTACTCCCCTGTCGACAATGGCCGCTATAGCGTAACCCCCGTGTCTCCCACCACAATGATTCCCCGTAAGGTTACATCCGTCGCGATGCACATCTGCGAACTCGAATGTGGTCTCACGATGCAGTTTTGAACCGCCAAAAGCACATCCAATATGACACACCACATCATCAAATTCCTCGCCGTCCTCGCTTTGGGCGCGATGCTGCTGGCGGGCTGCAAACAGAAAGAAGAACAGAAGCAGATGTATGAGCCGGAGGACTCATTCGGAATGGAGGAACTGGCGACCATCGCGCAGGACACGACGCACTACCGCGTGATTATCTTTACCAGTCCCTACTGCTATGGTTGTCGCCAGATGAATGAAATGACACTTGAGGCCGTGTCGGCTATGGATACTTCGCTGTGGCGAGTCTATTACCTTATTGTCGAGGATCTTGTCGACTCGGTCCACTGGGTGGATGTGGTGAAAGACATGACGGACCAAGGGGTTGACCGCAAGCTGATATACCATTGCAGTTTGCCGTTGGAAGGCATTGCGAAGATACTTTCGCTATTCCGTAGTTTTGCCCCTGTCGATTACAAATATCCTCACATCCCGACGGAATTGTTGGTCGACACAAACAACTATCTGGCAATAGAAAAGACGATGGATAAGTCGGATACGGCCGTTTTTTGGTACGACTTGCGGAGCCTTAATGAGTATGAAGTCACAAAACATACTGATTATTCTGTCGACGACGGTGTTTATTCTGTGGTGGACAGAAAACCACCGCAGGAGGACCATGTCGTAGTGGTTAATCGTTGAAGGGCTATTTCCCGCTATTTCAAGGACTGAGAAGTGGAATTTGTGGTAGGGTGGGGTTGTCTTTATTGAAAAATAAATCGTTGTAAAATAGTGTCTTGGAAATTATTTTACAAAAAAATTTTGCCATGTCGGGAAATGTTAGTACTTTTGCACCCGCTTTTGAGACAGAGAAAGTCCAAAATGATGGCGGGATAGCTCAGCTGGTTAGAGCGCTGGATTCATAACCCGGAGGTCATCAGTTCAAGTCTGATTCCCGCTACAAGGAAAGAGACTCACAGAGTGAGTCTCTTTTTTGTTATCTTCTTGCAATAATCTTTAGTCTTCCGCGTTATAATAACATTATGGACAATAAACATCTTTACAGTAACTTTGAATACGACTCGGCGCTGAGTGTCTCCCCCGGCGTGCAGCAGCCTGATCAAGTGAGCAGTAGCTATGTGGAGCGCATGCGTGCTTTGCGCCGCCAGGAGCCTTCGGTGGAGGAACTGGTGAGCGGCATCCTGCATGGCGACCGCACCCTCCTCAGCCGTGCCATCACGTTGGTGGAAAGTTCCCGCTTTGAGCACCAGAAGAAGGCACAAGAGGTTATCGAGCGCTGTCTGCCCTACAGCGGCAAGAGTGTGCGCCTGGGCATCACCGGTGTTCCCGGTGCCGGCAAGAGCACTACTATCGAGGCTTTGGGAAAGATGCTTACGTCTCACAATCACAAGGTTGCCGTCCTGGCCATTGACCCCAGCAGCGAACGCTCGCGAGGCTCCATCCTCGGCGACAAGACGCGCATGGAGGAACTTTCAGTCGACCCCAATGCCTTTATCCGTCCCAGCCCCTCGGCAGGCTCATTGGGTGGCGTAGCTCGCAAGACGCGCGAAATCATCACCCTCTGCGAAGCGGCAGGATTTGACGTGGTCATCGTCGAGACTGTGGGTGTAGGACAGAGCGAGGTGGCGGCCCATTCGATGGTCGACTTCTTCCTGCTGCTGCAGTTGGCCAACACTGGTGACGAGTTGCAGGGTATCAAGCGTGGCATCATGGAAATGGCCGATATGATTAGTATCAACAAGTGCGAACTCGATCGCCAGCGCTCCGAACTCTCGGCGGCGCAGTTCCGCAACGCCCTTCACCTCTTTCCCATGCCCGAGAGCGGTTGGACCGTCAAGGTCACCCTCTGTTCGGCCTACACCAAGGAGGGCATCGAGGACCTTTGGAATTCGGTGATGGATTACGTCACCTTCACCAAAGGCAACGGCTATTTCTACAAGAAGCGGCAGCAGCAGAACCTCCGTATCATGAGCGAGGCCATCGAGAACGGTCTCCGTGAACGTTTCTACAGCACTCCCGGTATCGAGGATCGTATCGCGGTGCTGAGTAAGGATATTCTTGAGAATAAGATTAGCCCTTACGCGGCAGCAGATCAACTCTTGGAGAGTTAAGAGGTGATTTACATTCACGTTCCCTTCTGTCACCGCAAGTGCACCTACTGCGCATTCTTCTCTAAGGTGGAAAGCGCAAAGTGGAGAGTGGAAAGCTATGTCGATGCAATCATCGAGGAGATGTGGCGACGGCGAGGTGAACAGGATCATCCGATAAAGACAGTTTACTTTGGTGGAGGAACACCTTCGATATTGACTATTAATGAGTTGGAACGTATTGTCAAGAACATGCACGAGTGTTTCGACCTCTCGCAAGTGGAGGAGGTGACGCTGGAGGCTAACCCCGAAGATTTGACCATAGAATACTTGTACGGGCTAAAGGATTTGCATTTCGTTAACCGCTTGAGTATTGGTATACAGAGTCTGGACGATACGGTGTTGCGAATGATAGGCCGCCGCCATACGGCACAGCAGGCGATAGTGGCGGTGGAGAATGCCCATAAGGCAGGTTTTCATAATATCTCTGTTGATTTTATTTTTGGTATTACTAGTAGTTCTAGTATTATTAGTAGTACAGGTATTCTTTCTTTTGCATCGCATGTTTCGGCCTATGCTTTGACTGTTGAGCCCGGCACGGCATTGTCTGTTCAGGTGGGACAGGGGAGGGTAGTGTTGCCCGATGAGGACGAGGTGGTGCGCCAGTATCATGCAATGTGCAGTCTTTTGGAAGAGAACGGTTTTGAACAGTATGAGGTTTCCAATTTTGCTCGCCATGGATTTGAATCGAAGCACAATAGCCGCTATTGGAACCGAACGCCCTATCTCGGTCTTGGTCCCGGTGCGCACAGTTTTGATGGTTCCCATAGGCGGTGGAACAAGCCCGACGGTTCCTATGAGGAGGAAACCCTCACCAAAACCGATGCTTTCAATGAGTTGGTGATGACCTCCTTGCGCACCGTTCGTGGACTTGATGTCAACCGGGTTCCGGAGGAATACAAAAAAAGGCTGTACATGAAGATGCAGCCTTATATCAATTGTGGTTGGATTTCTTTGCGTGAGGGTGTCTATCAGCCTACGAGAGAGGGACTTTTGCATGCCGATGGCATGGCGGCCGAATTATTCCTCGAATGACGCTTCAAGATCGTCGGGGGCGTATTCCTCGAGGGTCGGTGGTTCGGCAAAGATGTTGTCCTTGATAATGTAACCCTTGTATACTTCCTTGATTTCCTGCAGGAAGGCATAGGCTTCAAGGCGGGTGCGGAAGTCACCGACCTTGACCTTGAAGTTGGGCTCGTCGTAGACGATATAGGCCTGCACCTGAGGGTAATCAATCATGAAGCGGTCGCGCAGGTTGAAGGCGCTGGTCTTCGAGTTGGTGCCAGAGAAAGAGGCTATCTGCACTCGGAAACCAGGCATGGTTTTCACGCGGGTGTTGAGTTCCACATGGCGTGCCACCATTTCGTTGACAGCCACGTCACCTATCACAGTGACGCGTCCGGTCTGTGCGGTGGCCAGCGTTCCAAGTGTCAGTAAGATTAGTGTGAATAGGGTCTGTTTTCTCATTCTAAGGGGTTTAGTATTGTGCTGTGTCGGCAAGCACCTTTTTCGGGCGGACGGTGAGGACGGGAATCTTGGAGTTGGTGAGCATCTGTTGCGCGAAGTTGCCCATTATGAGGCTGGAGAGAGAGCTTTCCTGCTCGGTCATGATGGTGATCATGTCGGCACCAATCTTTTCAGCATAGGCAATGGTGTCGAGGGAGACATTGTCCTTCACGTCGATGAACTCGGTGACATATTTGACGCCCACTTTGTCGAAATGGCGCTGGACCATGCTGATATAGGTGTTCACCACCTTGCGGATGCTGACGTTGGTGGTGGTGTAGAGGCCGAGGAGGTGAATGGTGGAGCCGAAAGTCTTGGCGAAGGTGGCAGCCTGGCCGGCTTTCTGGCGGGTATCGTCGCTGCTGTCGATGGGCACCACAATGTTTTCCAGGGCCTTGTTGAAGTTGAAGTCCTCACGGATGAGCAGTACCGGTACCGGCGATTGTTCGACGGTGCGGAATGTGTTGCGGCCCAGGAACCCTTTTTTCATGCCGCTCATGCCATGGGTGCCCACAACGAGGAGTGCGGCATTGTCTTCTTCGGCCTGTTTCGCCAATTCCTCCGAGGGGTTGCCCTGACGAAGGACATACTCAAGTTTAATTCCTTTCAACAGGTGGGCCACACCGGCGTTGCGGCGCTCGATCTCAGCCCGGATAGGGGCCTCGTCTTCATTTTTTTCCTTTACGTAGACCAGGCGAATGTCGCTTTGCCAACGGTTCGCAATGTCTATGGCGAGGTCGACAGCATAGGCCGAACCCGAAGAAAAATCGAATCCAACAACAACTTTGTTCATGTTTTTTTTTATTTATTTTTGACGAGACAAAATTACGAACTTTTTTTGAATTGGCCAAATTTTTTTTTCAGGCCAACCTCCTTCCAACAGCCAATCATCTCCTACCGTGGTAGGAGTTGATGGGGAGATGGTAGGGAGATGGGTGGGAGTTGGTAGGGAGTTGGTGCTTAGAATCAGGCTCTTGCAAATGTTAAAAAATGGGTTCCTTTTTGATTCTTTTTCGTTTTTTTTATGTCGTTTTTTCGGGTTTTCCACGGGGTGTGGAAAAAAAAATTTTGGTAATTTATATAAATTATGTAATTTTGCACTCGCTTATTGTAATAAAACATTGTAATAGAAACGCATTAGAAAACCTAAAACACAAAATAATAACATGACTCAACAAATCTTGATTGCGGTATTGGTGTTAGGCGTCATCGGCGCCTTCTTTGCCGTGGTGCTCTATTTTGTAGCCCAAAAATTCAAGGTGGTCGAAGACCCACTGATTGACGAGGTGGCCGAGGTGCTTCCGGGTGCCAACTGCGGCGGCTGTGGCAAGGCTGGATGCCGTGCTTTTGCCGAGGCCTGTGTGGCCCAGCATAATCTGGAGGGTCTGCGTTGTGCCCCCGGTGGCGACGCTGTGGCTGCCAAAATTGCCGAACTGCTCGGCTGTGCTGTCGAGCAGGGTGAACCTCAGGTGGCCGTGGTGCGCTGTCATCCTGCCAACTGTGGCGAGAACCGTCGGTCCAACTACGACGGCCTCCGAAGCTGCGCTTTTGCCAACACCGTGTATACCGGTGAGAATGGCTGTCCCTTCGGCTGTCTGGGCTGTGGCGATTGTGTGGCCGCCTGTCAGTTCGACGCCATCCACATGGGGCCCGACGGTGTTCCTGTGGTCGACGAGGAGAAGTGCACCGCCTGCGGAGCTTGTGCCAAAGCCTGCCCGCGCCGTGTCATCGAGTTGCGCAACAAGGGCAAGAAGAACCGCCGCGTGTATGTAAGCTGCGTGAACAAGGAGAAAGGTGCCCAGGCCATGAAGACCTGTGCCAATGCCTGCATCGGCTGCGGCAAGTGCGCCAAGGTGTGCCCCATGGAGGCCATCGCCATCAGCGACAACTTGTCTTATATCGACTTCACGAAGTGCATTGCCTGCCGCAAGTGCGTTACCGAGTGTCCCACAAAGGCCATTGTCGACGTCAATTTCCCGACCCCTGCCGTGAAACCGGCCCCGAAGCCTGCCGAGACTCCTGCCCCTGCCGCTCCGGCTCCCGTTGCTCAGGCTAATTCCTAATCCCTAATTTTCTAATTCCAAATTAGACAAGAAATGAAGACTTTCAAAATGGGTGGTGTCCACCCCGAAGAAAACAAGATATCGAACGATGCCGCCATCGAGGTGATGCCGGTACCGGAGCAGATGGTGGTGCTGATGAACCAGCACCTTGGCGCCCCTGCCACCCCCGTGGTGCAGAAAGGCGACAAGGTGAAGGTGGGTCAGCTCATCGGTGAGGCTCAGGCTTTCATGTGCGCCAACGTCCACTCGCCTGTCAGCGGCACTGTTGTCAAAGTGGAACCTTGCAAGGATGCTTTCGGCTTGGCCAAGCCTGCCGTCTATATCAAGGTGGAAGGCGACGAGTGGATGGAGACCATCGACCGTACGTCCGACATTAAGCGCGAGTGCACGCTTGAACCGAAAGAGATTGTTGCCAAGCTGAAAGAGATGGGCATTGTGGGCCTTGGTGGTGCCACGTTCCCTGCCCACATCAAATATAGCATTCCCGAGGGCAAGAAGGCCGAATACCTCATCATCAACGCTGCGGAGTGCGAACCCTATCTGACCTCTGACTACCGCGTGATGATGGAGCATGCCGAAGAGGTGTGCATCGGCGTGAGCATCCTGCGCAAAGCCCTGGGTGTTCCAAACGCCTACATCGGAATCGAGAACAACAAGCCTTTGGCCATTGCCAAGATGCAGGAAACGGCCAAGCAGTTCGAAGGAATCATTGTCGAGCCCATGAAGGTGAAGTACCCTCAGGGCGCCGAGAAGCAGCTCATCAATGCCGTTACTGGTCGCAAGGTGCCCAGCGGCAAGCTGCCTATCGATGTGGGTTGTGTGGTGAGTAACCTTGGCACAGCTTTCTCGGTCTATGAGGCCATCCAGAAGAACAAACCCCTTATTGAGAACATCCTCACCGTGACAGGTAAGAAACTGCCTTCGCAGCACAACTATATTGTGCGTATTGGTACCACATACAACGATATCATCAAACATTCGCTCGGCGAGCTGCCTGCCACCACAGGCAAGATTATCAGCGGTGGCACCATGATGGGCAAGGCTGTGGTGAACCTCGATGCCCCAACGGTGAAGGGTAACTCCAGTGTGCTCGTCATGGACGAGGCTGAGGCCCGCCGCAATCCCGAGACGGCCTGCATCCGCTGTGGCAAGTGCATGCACGCCTGTCCGATGGGTCTGGAGCCCTACCTGTTCTCGGCATTGGTGAAGAATGGTCGCATCGAAGAGGCAAAAGAACACAATATTCTCGACTGCATCGAGTGCGGCTGCTGCTTCTTCAGTTGCCCGGCCAACAAGCCGTTGACCGACGAGATCCGTCTTGGCAAGAACAAGGTCCGCGCCATGATGGCCGCCAAGAAATAGTATGGTTCCCGCGACCTGAAGGCCGCGGCACGAAACAAATGTTATTACGAATTATTATTATAATATAATATGAATCTATTAAATATATCTGGCTCGCCCCACGTGCACAGCGACGAGTCGACAAAGAAAATCATGTGGCGCGTCAACCTGGCCCTTATTCCGGCCTTGCTGGTGGCCATAGCCTATTTTGGCATCAATGCCCTATCGGTGAGCGCCATCGCCGTGGCGAGTTGTGTGCTCTTTCAGTGGCTTATTGAAAAGTACATCCTCAAGGTGCCCAGCACCATTTGCGACGGCTCGGCCGTTGTCACCGGATTGTTGCTGGCCTTCAACGTGCCGGCAACGGTGAGCATGATGTGGATTGTCATCATCGGAGCCCTGGTGGCTATCGGTGTGGGCAAGATGAGTTTCGGCGGTTTGGGCAAGAATCCCTTCAACCCCGCATTGGTCGGCCGCGTGTTCCTGCTCATCTCCTTCCCGGTGCAGATGACCACTTGGCCTGTCGTCGACGGCATATTCCCGATGAACTTCGACGTGGCCACGGGCGCCACTCCCCTGGGAGCCTTCAAAGAGGGAGCCCTGCCTGAGGGCGTAACCTTCATGGATGCCTTCATGGGTCATATCGGAGGCTCGCTGGGTGAAGTGTCGGCCTTGGCAATCCTTCTTGGCGCTGCCTACCTTTGCTGGAGGAAAATCATCACCTGGCATATCCCCGTCACCTTTATTGGCACGGCCTTTGTCTTTAGCGGCATCTTGTGGCTGGTGAACCCCGAGACCTATATGGATCCCGTGATGACTATCCTTACCGGTGGCATCATGCTCGGTGCCTGTTTCATGGCCACCGATATGGTGACCAGTCCCATGTCCAAGAGTGGACAGCTCATCTTCGGCTTCGGTTGTGGCTTGCTGACCATCATCATCCGTAACTGGGGCGCCTATCCCGAGGGTGTCAGCTTCGCTATCCTGCTGATGAATAGCGTTACCCCGCTCATCAACCGCTGGTGCAAACCCCAACGCTTTGCTTGTTAAACCTGTAAAAAACTGAATGATTATGGCAAAGAAAGCTCAATCCACATTAATCAATATGCTCCTGTCGCTGACGGCTATCGCCCTTGTTGCTGCCGCAGCACTTGCAGCCATCAACGGTGTCACCAAGGAGCCCATCGCCCAGGCCCAGGAAGCCAAGGTGCAGGTGGCCATCAAGGCTGTTTTGCCCGAGTTCGACAAGCTTAAGGCCAAGGATATCGATGGCAAGAATATTAACATTGCCTATGATGCCGAAGGCAATATGGTGGGTGCTGCCATCGAGGCAGGCAACGACGAAGGCTTCGGCGGTCACCTCCAGGTGATGGTCGGTTTCGATCAGGAAGGCAACGTTTATGGCTACAGCATCCTCGAGAGCCACGAGACTCCGGGACTTGGTGCCAAAGCCGGCGAATGGTTCCAGAAGGACGGCAAGGGTTCTATTATCAGCCGCAACCCTTCGGACGGACTTAAGGTCAAGAAAGACGGTGGTGATGTCGACGCTATCAGCGGCTCGACTATTACCTCGCGCGCTTTCCTCTCCGCCATCAATGACGCTTACAAAACCTTTACTAAAATTAATGCATAAGGAGACCTCGCTATGAACGCAAAAGATATTATCAAAAACGGTCTTATCAAAGAGAACCCCACCTGGGTGCTTATCCTCGGCATGTGCCCCACGCTGGCCACTACTACCTCGGCTGTCAACGGCATGATGATGGGTCTGGCAACGGCATTTGTTCTATTGATGTCGAACATCGTTATCTCGCTCCTCAAGAGCGTCATTCCCGACAAGGTGCGTATCCCTGCATTCATTGTGGTTATCGCCACTTTTGTCACCATTGTCCAGATGGTTATGCAGGCCTACATGGCTGACATGTATGAGACCCTTGGCCTCTTCATTCCCCTCATTGTGGTAAACTGCATCGTCCTTGGCCGTGCCGAAGCCTTCGCCTCGAAGAACGGCGTATGGCACTCGGCCCTCGACGGCATCTTCATGGGGCTTGGTTTCACTTGGGCACTGACCCTCATCGGTATGGTGCGTGAACTGTTCGGCACAGGTTGTATTTTCGGCCATAGCCTCATTGGCGGTGCCGACGGCATGCTGATGATGATTTTGCCTCCGGGAGGCTTCCTTGCACTCGGTTTCCTGATGGCTTTGGTCAACCATTTGCGCCGCAAAAGTGTTAAAAAAGCATAAAAATGTTAAAAGTGTGAGCCCAAAATGGCACCTCGTACTCTTTATTGTAAAAGGGGAAATATAATCGAATCAAAAAGAAAGGAAAGATAATGAAAAAAATGGTTATTATAGCCGCCTTGCTGATGGCGGTAGCAGGTGTGAAAGCACAGGATTGCGAGGCCATCATGTTGCCCTACTTTGGCAACGATGCGACCCGCATGGCGAGGTACCAGACCGAGGCTCCATACAAGTTTGAATGGCGCTGTGCCTATGCAAAGGCTGCCTTTTATGAGTCGGACACTGTCCCGGCAGGTGCCGATGTTTTCCAAATCTCAGAAGTGAAAGAAGCTCATTCGGACAAATTGTTGAATAGCAACTTCGTTGTTGATATGAACACTTTGAGTTATTATGCATATAATTTCAAAGATTTCCAGCTCAGATATCCTCATGTAGACAAGGTTGTCTGTTTCTCCACTCCGGGTTCGGCCCACCCTTATCTAGTGCTTCGTTCGGTAGTGGAAATGCATAGTTTGGCGAATGAAATGACAAGTAATAATGAATCAAATTGATAGGCTATGAAAAAGATTTGTCTATTCTTGGTGGTCAGCATGTTGTCAGTAATGACGGCATACTCGCAATTGACGATGGTTACCTTGGACGCAAATTCCAATGGACAAACGGTGGTTTTTGATTCATCCAATGCAGTGGGTATTTTGGATAATGGCGGTGAGGGACGTTATGTTGCAGGAGATTATTATGTTACTGTAACTTCTTTCTGTGATCCATACCGCTTTTGTCTCATATTAAGTGAACTGGATATTGATTGTCACGACACGTTGTATATTTATGATGGTCCCAGTACCAGCAGTCCTATCCGTGCAAAAATTAACAACTGCACAGGACATCATGAAGGACAGCAAATATTTGTGTCATCTACAAATACTAGTGGTGATCTTACTATTCGTTTTGTTGCTGTTAATCAGTCTCAGGGCGGAGCGGGGTTTACTCTCGGTACGAGTTGTGGTACTCCTTGCGAAATGGTTGAGCCGGTAATTGAAGAAACATTCTACCGGACCCGTAATGGTGTAATATATGATACGGCATATCTTCGCAATGTACCTGTTTATGATACGACGTGGAATATCAATACCAATGGTGATACTCTAGGTATAACCCGTGTTGATACCAACCATTTTATCGGAGCACATCTTTGTGTGGGTGATGGTGTGATTTTTAAAGGTCATGGTGAATATTCCTATGAGCATGGCTATTACACCCCCTCTGATGCCACTACGATGTTTGTGTGGGATATGGCCAACGATGGTGATACACTTAGTGGTCGTGGTCTTACGCAGATCACATACAGCGACTATCAAAAAACGGGCTGCTATGATATGGTTCTCTCGTTGACTGATGTTTTTGGGTGTACCTCCCAGACTTATGCTTCAGTTAAAGTTCGTACCTCTATCAATCCTATCAAGACCATTTTTACTCTATCTGACATTTGCAACAATACATATCTGCCTGTGAATATGGGCTATAGCGGAGAGAATGCCACACTGACATTGCGAGAGGTGGAGTCTAATGAGACTGTGTCGAAGATAAATGAGGTGCGAACCTTCATCCCCGATGGTCCTTCTTGCCCTCCAGGATGGTATGTGGCTCCCGTTACCTTTACTGAATTCCCCGCTAGCAAGCGTATCACACGAGCCTCTGATGTTTGTTCTATTTGCATCAATATGGAGCACTCATTCATGGGAGATATAACGGTGTCTATTATTTGCCCCACAGGACAAGAAGCCATGTTGTTCTGGGGTAATCAAGACCCCACTAGACGTGAAGGCAATGAGAGTGGCGGCGCAGGTTATGGCGGTAATGGTACATGGCTTGGTTATGCTCTTGATAGTTCCCCGTGGGATGCTGACCCAAAATGTGATTCTCTGCAGAATCCTTATGGAGGGGGTCTTGACTATTGTTTCTCGCGAAATGGTGATTATACTTTGGTTACAGGTGAACGTGCCGATGCCGTTGTCGGTCGTCCTACTCGACCGGGTGCCAATAACCCCTATATTACAGGAACAAATTTCAAGGATTCATTCAATGAATCAACACCCCAGATCCCTGCGTATTTCACCAATAATGGAGGTGTGACACCTTCTATCTCTGGTACCACAAAACACCCAAGTGACCATGCTCACAAGTTAGATTATTACATTCCTTGGACGGATTTTACCGAGCTTGTTGGTTGTCCGCTGAATGGTACGTGGAATATCAAGGTTGAAGACAAGTGGGGTATCGATAATGGTTGGGTGTTCAATTGGTCTATGGATATTTGCGGTGTCACTCAGGATGACGATTGTAAGTACACTGTCGGTCTTGATTCTCTTGTTTGGAAACCCGATCCTTCGCCCCAGTATCACGACTATGATTTGGGATACTATCGAGGTCTTCAGGTTGAACAGATTACTCCAACGGTTTCCCACATTTCTTCTCCCGATACCGCTGGTACTTTCCCCATCAATGTCTATGTTTATGACGAGTTCGGCTGCATTTGGGATACCAACACCCGCATTACCACCTACTGGACTCCGCAGCCTAGTCTTGGTTCAGATACCGCTCTTTGCGGTGTTGACCGAGCCATCCTCGACGCTACCGACCGCCACTCTGTTACCGAGAACTACTCCTATATTTGGTCACCTTATGGCCAGAATACCCCCACTATCATTACTACTGACGATGCTCATGGAGTTATTCCTTATGTTGTTAGCGTAACCAATAGTCGCGGTGAGATGCGCTGTATCACTCGCGACACAATTAATGTTGCAGTCCGCAAGCAGCCCTTGCCCAACTTTACGCCGGACCCGTTCTCCTTTGAGGGATGCGACCCATTGACCATACACT
>ONLW01000008.1 GCA_900318835.1 uncultured Bacteroidales bacterium | reverse complement strand
AGGGGGCACTGGATATTTCCTTTGCGCCCTGCGCCGAAGGCGAGCTGGCCAGCGGCGACGACGAGGTCTACGTCTACGCCTACTGCCCTGAACTGGAGGGGGGTCTCCTCTCCGCCCCTGTGTGGCGGCGGACGGGCTCCGTGCAGCTGACGCTGCCCGAACGCTGGCAGGGGAAGGCTGTCCATCTCTACGGCTTCGCGGTTGACTATGAGGGAAATGCAAGCGACACAACCTACATCGGGATGATGTCACCGGAAGAAGTTCTTTCCGTTTGGCACAATATTTGCAGGGATGATTACGTTATTAACACAAAACAATCACAATCATGGCAAACCAGAAAGAACAACAGAACAACCTCAAACTCAACATCCACCCCGACGTGGCCAAGGGAACCTACAGCAACCTTGTCGTTGTCAGTCACAACCCCTCCGAGATAGTCTTAGACTTCGCCCAGATGCTTCCCGGCCTTGAGGGCGCCACGGTGCGCGAGCGCATCATCATGAGCCCCATCCATGCCAAGCGTCTGCTGGCCGCATTGAACGACAACCTGAAGAAGTACGAGCAGCAGTTCGGCACCATTGTCGAGCCGACGGCCGACGGTACTGTGCCTTACGATATCCTCGGCAAGGCTTAAAAGTGACTCGCACTCGTTGGATGATAGAACCTCTTCGTGAGGGGAATGGTAGCCAGCGCGAGCGTGAGCGAGCGCTGGCATACGATATCTTATGCCGTCTGTTCGAAGGCGAATGTCCACGGTTGGAACATGACAGCAAGGGGGCTCCTTATCTGTCCGGCCATCCGGAGATAAGCATTAGCATCAGCCATTGTCGCAAGGCTGTGGCTGTGGCTGTCAGTTCCGAGGGTAAGGTGGGTGTTGATGTTGAGTGCCGTCGGCAGATTGGCGATGGTCTGGTGGAGCGTGTATGCACTGAGACTGAGCAGTCTGTGGTACGTGCCGCGGGTGATTCCACGATGGCCTTTCTGCAGTTGTGGACGCGCAAGGAGGCTGTCCTCAAGATGCGAGGCACGGGCATACAGGGTTTTGGCAGTATGGTCGATGCCCTTGCCGCGAAAGACTGCCATGTCATAGACCTCGACGCAAGATTGCCCGATGTCGTGGCCTCGTTAGCTACGGGCGTATGACGCTCTGGGTGCCGTCGGGAAGGATTTTGACGATGCGGCTACCGCGGGTCTCTTCGGAGAGGAGTTCAGGGAGCGGAGGCACGCAGAAGTCGACGCGATGACGGAGTTCTTCCTCTATCTCGTTGTAACACTTTGGAGAAGGGTGTCCTGAGAGATTGGCCGAGGTACTCACCAGCGGGGCGCCGAGCTGTCGGATTACCTCTTGGCAGAAAGCGTGGCGTGGTATGCGGATGCCCAGTGAGCCGTCGGCAGCAGCAATATTGTCGGCGATTTCCAATCCTATTTCTTTCTTCCAGGTTTCCTCCGGAAGGATGAAAGTTGTTGGTCTTTCGCCGCTTTCCATTTTCCACTTTCCACTTTCCACTAAAACAATCATGCTCTTCGAATGGTCGCGCTCTTTGAGGGCGTAGAGACGCTCCACGGCATCGCGGTTGCGGGCATCGCAGCCCACGCCCCAGATGGTGTCGGTGGGGTAGAGGATTGTCTTCCCGTCGCGCAGGGCAGCAACCGTCTGTTGGATGACTTCGTTGAGATTCATGCTGCAAAAGTACGAAAAAAAAGCGTCACTGCTTGCATGGATGAAAATTATTTTGTAATTTTGCATATTGTTAATTTTACAAAAAACACATCGAAGCTAATTCAATAATTTATAAATCAAAAAATTACAACTATGTTTAAAAGTCATCCCAAAGGACTTGTCGCCGCGGCATTGAGTAATATGGGTGAGCGTTTTGGCTACTATATTATGAATGCCGTGCTGACATTGTTCATCTGCTCGAAGTTCGGTTTGAGCGACCACACGGCTGGAATCATCTACGCCTGCTTCTATTTTGGCATTTATATCATGGCACTGCCCGGTGGTATCATCGCCGACAAGTTGCAGAACTTCAAGGGCACGATTATCGCCGGTCTGCTCACTATGGTGTTGGGTTACATTATTCTGTCGATTCCCGCCGGTTACGGTGCGATGGATATCTCGATGACCACGGTGCTTGTCATCACCTGCATCGCCCTGCTGATTATCGCCTTTGGTAATGGTTTGTTCAAGGGTAACCTGCAGGCCATTGTGGGTCAGATGTATGACAATTTTGAGACTGAGGCGGCCAAGAAGGGTCCTGAGGCTCTCGAAAAGGCCAAGGCCAAACGTGACCCTGGTTTCCAGATTTTCTACATGTTCATCAACATCGGCGGTCTGGTGGCTCCTTTTGTGGCTCCGCTGCTCCGTAGTTGGTGGCTCGGCGTAAAGGGTATGGCCTACGAATCGACTCTGCCGAAACTCTGCCACATGTACCTGGAGACCCCCGACCAGATGACTCCTGACCAGATGACCAACCTCAGCACCCTCATGGAGCAAGTGAACCAGGGCGGCCTCGATCTGAGTAATATGGCCGGTGCCTGTAGCAACTACCTCGAGGTGTTCAACACAGGTGTCCACTACAGTTTTATTGCTTCCATCGCCGCAATGCTCATATCCCTCACCATCTTCCTCTGCACCAAGAAAGGTATGCCCAATCCTGTGAAGAAGGTTGTCGCTGCCGAGGAGGAGAAAAAAGAGGAACTTACTAAGGAGCAGCGTGAAGCTGCCATCAAAGATGTCAAGCAGCGCATGGCTGGTCTCTATGCTGTACTGGGCGTATGCGTCTTCTTCTGGATGTCGTTCCATCAGAACGGAGAGTCTCTCTCTCTCTTTGCCCGCGACTTTGTCAATACCTCATCTATTCCGCCTGAGATCTTCCAGTGCATCAACCCATTCTTTGTGTGCCTGCTCACTTTCCCCATCATGTGGATATTTGGCACTAAATGGGGCCGCAAATTCTCCACTCCCAGCAAGATTGCCATGGGTATGGGTATTACCGCTTTGGCTTATGTCTTTTTGATGGTGTTCAGCATCGTTATGGGTTATCCTAGTGGTGACGACTACATGAAGCTGCCTCTCGAGGCCCAGACAGGCATGAAGGCTGGTCCGTGGGTGCTTATCGTTACCTACTTCTGCCTCACCGTGGCTGAACTCTTCATCAGCCCCCTCGGCATCAGCTTTGTGTCGAAGATTGCCCCGAAGCATATCCAGGGTATCTGCCAGGGTCTCTGGCTGGGTGCCACAGGTATAGGTAACGCTCTTATCATGCTTGGCCCCATCTTCTATTCCAAACTCCCCAACTTGTGGATGTGCTGGGCCGTGTTCATGATTATCTGTCTTATCGCCATGGGTATCATGATTGGTATGTTGAAGTGGCTTGAGAGAATTACCTCTCAGCAGCAGTAAAAACATGTCTTAATGATGTATATTGTTAGGGGCGTCCTACCGGATGCCCCTTTTTTTAAAGAAAAAGGAGAGAAAGATGAAGAGAATTGTATCCTTTCTTATTGTGGGATTGCTGCTGGCGGGAAGTGTGCAGGCTACCAAGGTGTCGCTGGAGACGGCGAGCACTGTGGCACACAACTTCATGACCAAACAGGGCGTGAAAGCGCAATTGACATGGGTTGACTGCAGATTGGATGAGATGTACCTCTTCGTTGCTGCTGACGCAGGTTTCGTGTTGGTAGCAGGTGACGACTGCGTAAGACCCATCTTGGGATATTCGCTTACGGCTCAGATATCCATTCCTTTGCCGGAGAATATGGTTGACTGGATTAACGGATACGCTGAGGAAATTGTTCGCCTGAAGGGAAACGGGACACGGTGTGAGGAGTGGGACCAGCTGCTCAAGGCATCGGACAACGGACCGTTGTATTCCGTTGTGGTAAGCCCTCTGCTGACCACCACATGGAAACAGGGTTCGCCTTTCAACACCCTCTGTCCGCACGACAGCTTGGATCGCGACACCAAGGCAGGATGCGTGGCCATCGCCATGGCGCAAGTGATGAAATACTGGAATCATCCTGTGCAGGGAGAGGGTGGCTACAGTTATACAAACGCCAACTGCGGTACCGTGAGCGCCAATTTCGGTGCCACGACCTACGACTGGGCGAACATGTCGAACACGTTGACAGATGTTTCGCCGACGGTGAATATTAATGCCGTGGCTACGTTGGTACACCATGTTGGCGTGGCGGTGAAAATGAGTTACGGACACTCCTCGTCGGGTGCCACCACCACCTCGGCCAACAATCTGAACACCATTACCGGCGAGCGGGCTTTGCGCACCTATTTTAAGTATGACAAGGCTTTGCATAGTGTCCGACGCGATGTAGTGGGTGACTCGGTATGGAAAGCCCTTCTTGAGGAGGAACTCCTCGCAGGGCGTCCCGTTATCTTTTCGGGTCGCGACACTTCGGGAGGTCATGCTTTCGTCTGCGACGGTGGAAATAATGCCGGACTCTACCACTTCAACTGGGGGTGGGGCGGCTACTGCGATGGCTATTATCAGATAGGCGCGCTGGATCCTGCTCCGGGTGGTGAAGGCGGCAACGCCACAAGTCATTACAATATCGAAAACAAGATGATTATCGGCATCCAGCCTGACACCATCCTTACGGGAAGCCATACCATTACGGCTTTGCCCGACAACACACTGCATGGCAGTGTGACAGGCGGTGGCATCCATGCCTACGGCGACACGGTGGAGCTGACTGCCAGCGCCAACGGCTGCTATCGTTTTGCCTATTGGAGCGACGGCATGTGCTACAACCCACGCAGCCTCATCATGGGTGGCAACCAGACGCTCTACGCGGTTTATGATTCGATCCATGGCGACACTTTGGGTTACGACAACGGCTGTTATGTCACCTCGTGGGGTTACAGCACCGCAAGCCCTTACTATTGGGGCATTAAACTGGAGCCTGTCCTGTTGGCCGGACATACGCATCTCAATGCTGTGCAGGCTTATTTCAAAGGAAGTGGCACCTACCAGGTGTTTGTATATAACGGTGCTATCCCCGAAGATTCCAACATGTTGGGTTCTCTCTCCCATGTATCCACGGAAGAAGGCTGGACATCACTGTCTTTTGACAGTGCTCTGGCCGTCAATGCAACGCTTCCTCTCTGGATAATACTCTACAACGACGATCTCGCCCATCCGGCCTGCTCCGGAACCTACTGTGGTCACCTTATGGGAGCCTACTCCAATGGTAATGGCCGAAACTGGGCACCTTCTGCAACGAAACGCACCTTCCTCATCCGCGGTATCTTCTCGACGGCTGCTATTTCCGAGCCTGTGTTCGACACCACCATTGCCGGGGCTTGCGGTTCGTACAATTGGGAAGACAGTACCTATACCGAGAGCGGCATTTACGAGCGGATGTATACTGCCTTGACGGGTGCTGACAGCCTGCGTGTGCTGGTGCTGACTATCTATCCGGAATACCATCTCATCGACAGTGTCACCGCCATCGACAGTTTTCGCTGGGCGAATAACCATGTGTATACCGAAAGTGGTGTCTATACATTTGATACCATGACAGTTTATGGCTGCGACAGCGTGCTGACGCTGGTGCTTGCCATTACTCCGTCGCAGGGAATTAGCGGCGTTGAGGGAGAGGATATTGCTCTCTATCCTGTGCCAACATACGGTATGCTTTATTTCGGCACCGAGGTAGAGAAAGTTGAAGTGTATGATGCCAAAGGTTGCCGTGTGCTCGCAGCAGGTCGTGCTTGTGAAGTCGATCTCTCGCCGCTGCCGGCGGGAGCCTATGTGGTTAGGATGCTACAATTGGGTGGCAGCGTCTTGCTGCACCGCGTTACTAAACAATAGATAAAAGAAAAGCCCCGGACCGTAAAGGTTCGGGGGCTTTTTCTGTTTCCAATGCGCGTTGTCCAAACGCGGAGCGGGAGAGGGCTCTTATTTGTCGAGCTCCTGCTGGCGCAGGTGCTGGACGTAGATGGCCTTCAGGTGCTTCTCGCGGTTGATGACACTGGGCTTGGTGAACTGCTGACGACGGCGCATCTCTTTCACCACGCCGGTTTTCTCGAATTTGCGTTTCAGTTTCTTGAGAGCTCTTTCGAGGTTGTCACCTTCTTTAATAGGAACTACGATCATTGTTAATACCTCTTTCTTTTTAAGGGTTAATAATTAAATATGTAAGACTGTTTTGTCTTCTTAGAACATCAGGTGGCCCTGGGCAGCGGCGTCGTTGAGAGCGGCGATGATGCCTTTCTTGTTGATGATGCGCATGCCTTTGGCAGAGACTTTCAGGGTGATCCACATGTCCTCCTCGGGAATGTAGAACTTCTTGGTCTGCAGGTTGGGGCTGAAGGTGCGTTTGGTGTGGATGCGGGAGTGCGAAACGTTGTTACCCACAATCACTTTCTTTCCTGTAATTTCACAAATCTTTGACATTGTTGTATAATTTTTATTGTTTATTTACGTTATTTATTTCGTCAAAAATGACGACGAAAACGGGTGCAAAAGTACACCCTTTTTCCAAACTGGCCAAACCTTTTGGCTGCTCAAATTGGCTTTTTAAATATTTTTAACATATTGATAAATATAAACTATTGGTATATAGATTATTGCTGAAAAGTGAAAAATGAGTTTTAACATATTTTTTTCAGTCACTTAGCAATAAGTTTTCAACAAAAAGACCGCCTGTAATGTCACTTTCGCGTAAATTGGACATCTGGTATAACGACTTTGGTCGCACTCTTCCATGGAGGGGCATCAGCGACCCGTATCGCATATGGCTGTCGGAAATTATCCTGCAGCAGACGCGCATCGAGCAGGGCCGCGACTACTACCATCGTTTTGTCGAGGCGTTTCCCACGGTGGCCGACTTGGCCGCTGCCAGCGAAGAGCAGGTGCTTAAGCTGTGGCAAGGGCTTGGCTACTACTCCCGTGCGCGCAACCTGCACGCAGCTGCGCAATATATAATGAATGAGTGTGGTGGGATGTTCCCTTCTGATTATGAGGGTATACTGAAGCTTAAAGGCGTGGGCCGCTACACCGCCGCCGCCATTGCTTCGTTTGCCTTCCGGTTGCCGCATCCGGTTATCGACGGCAATGTCTACCGCTTCGTCAGCCGTCTTTGCGGCATCGCTACCCCCATTGCCACCGATGCCGCCTACGGCGAGTTTGAGGCACTGCTGCTCAAACAGATAGATCGGGAGAGACCCGACCGTTTCAATGCCGCGTTGATGGATTTCGGCTCGCTGCAATGCAAGCCGGTGCCCGACTGCACACAATGTCCCTTCGCCGACGAGTGCAACGCTTTGGAAACCGGCAGGGTTGGTATGCTGCCGGTCAAAGTCTCGAAGGCAAAACCCAAAGATCGCTGGTTCTATTATTTTTATCTCCGTTGGCAAGCTGATGGAAAGGAATTTACGTTGGTGGAACAGCGCGAGGACAAAGACATCTGGCGCGGTCTCTATCAGTTTCCCTTGCTGGAGACGGGCAATGAGTTGAACGAAAAACAGTTGCATGTGGAGGCGGCCCGTTTTGCCGAGGAAAACTTTCACCTTTCACCTTTCATTTTTCACCTCTCACATCCTTTCCGCCACCAACTCACCCATCGCACGATTCACGCCATTTTTCTTGAGGCCGAACTTCCGTCGGAAACCATTCCTACGACGGGAAAATATCGTACAATTCCCACCCGCGAATTAAAAAATATCCCTGTGTCAAGATTGATTGATAGATATTTGCAGGCTTTGTGAATATCTTTATTTCGCCGATTCGCGAAAAAGTAGTAATTTCGCGCCCACATTTTGACTAACAGTAATTTTAAAAGTAAGTATGATTGGAGTTAATAAAGTAATCCTTGTAGGTAACGTTGGAAAAAATCCTGATGTAGTCACTTTCCCTTCCGAGGGGTCGATTCCCGTGAAGAAAGCCTCTTTCCCCCTCGCAACAACCGAATATCGTCGTAGCCGCGACAATGAAAAAGTAGAAATCACTGAATGGCACAATGTTGTCTGCTGGCGTGGCCTGGCAGACATCGCCGAGCGCATCCTCCACAAGGGGGCCCAGATTTATGTGGAAGGCCGTTTGCAGAGCCGTACTTGGGAGGATAAGGAGGGGAACAAACGCCATGTCACTGAGGTAGTGGCCGATAACTTGCTGTTGTTGTCGGCTCGCCAGCGCAACGAGGATTCCCAGCATGTGAACAATCCCCTGATGGATATCCTCAACGCCGATACAGAACCTCTGGGTGACCTTCCTTTTTGAGAAAGAAGTGTTTAAGTAGGCATCAAACGCCTACGAACGCCTTATCAAGTCCCTATCAACTCCTACTATGGTAGGAGTTGATAGGGACTTGATTGGTATTTGGTAGAGGGATTGTACTTGGTGATTACCTAAGGAGGAGTACGGTGCCGACTTCCTCCTGTTTGCTGTCGGGGTAGTCGATGGCGCGATAGATGAATTTCCACACGTAGCCGCCTTGCGGGCAGGTGCCTCCGTCCCATCCGCGCTGTCCGAAGTCAGTGGTTTGGTAGACAAGGATCCCCTCGCGGTTATAGATGTAGAGTTCTCCGTCGATGACGCCTTGGGTGACGAGGGTGAATCGGTTGTTGTCATCGCAAGAGGGGGTGAAGGCGTTGGGCGCAAAGACCGCCACGCGGAGCACCGGCAAAAGGTAGACGGCGGTGTCGTGGCATTGGCCGTTGAATACGGAGAGCGAGATGGCGATGGTGTCGACATCGGTGTCGCCGTGTCCGTAGAGCATGCGTGAGGTCTCGCTTTGACGTATGCCATCAATGTACCAAGTGCGGTCGGAATATTCTTTGGAAATGTCGTAGGCGGTGAATTCCATTGCATTGTATTTTAATGCTTTGGGGTTGACCTGAAGGATGGCTTGGGGAATCTCGATGGGCTGGAGGCGGAGGCTGGCTGTGGTGGGGCAGAAGGGAATCTCGCGGTAGTCGGCATAGAGTGCATATTCGGTTGGCTCATTTGGAGATACGACGATCGACGGTTGGCTCTCATGGCCGTCGAGGAGACTGTCGTAAGGAAAGGATGACCAGCGGATGTAGTCGACGTCGGTGGTGACGGAGACGTTGTAGATGTGGAGGTTGCAGTCGGTTCCGTAGGAGAAGCCGATTTGCGGACGCGCCATCTGTGTGAGCCGGATGGCCAGTACTGAATCACAATTGTAGGCTGTCCGCAGGGTGTCGGTGAGGTAGTAGACGACAGTGAGATGGGCGTCGTCGTTGCCGATGCTGTGTTGCCGCCAGAGATAGGTCTGCCCGTGGCAGAAGGTGTCGACAGCTTCTTCGTAGGAGGAATTGTTCACCACAAGGTAAAGGGTGACGATGGAATCGCAGCCGGCAATGGTGACCAGAGTGTCCATCGGCCCTATTGTGTCACGGTAATAGTGCCGACTGTCAACCCATAGCAATGAGTCGCAAGTCTCTTGCTGGTCGTTGGCGCGTTGGGTGTAGTCGATGGTGAGATCGAGGTGGATGACGGAGTCGCATTTGGCGGCGTTAGTCAGTGTTATGAATGGCAGCGTTGTGCTTTTTGTGTAGGTGATGCTGTCCTGCCAGCAGAGGCTGTCGCAGGCGTGGATTTGCTCGGTGATGGAGGAGGTGTCGTGGACGTAGAGGGTCATCACCACCAGCGAGTCAATGCCGCCGATGCCATTGAGATGTATGCTGTCGCTCAGTATCAATACATTCCCAGTGTGTTTCCTGTCCTTAAAAGTTATACCGTTCCACACCAGAGGAAGGCCATTCTGGCAGAGGGTGCTGTCGTTGTAGGTGCGTCGGTTGCGTTGCAAGTGGAGGGTGCGCAGCGAGTCGCAGCCGAATGTGGCGGTCAGCAGGGTGGAGTAGTTGCCCGTAGTGTCGTAGACGGTGCCCTCGAAAGTATATCGGTCGCCATCATAAATGGTGTCGTAGAGGTGAAGGTCGTAAGTGGGGTAGACTTTCAGATGCAGGGACTCGGTGCTGTCGCAGTTGTTGACTGATGAGAACAGGTAAAGATAGGTGCCGGTTTGATGGTAGACGGAATCGATGAAAAAGCGCGAGATGTCGTCGCAGAGGGTATCGTAGGTGTGGTTGTCGTAGGCGGGCCATACATGGAGGTGGAGCGACGCAATGCTGTCGCAGTTGTAAGTTGACAGCAACGAGTGGGGGTAGACGCCGGAGGTGTTGTAGGTTTCGTCAGCGAAGGTGATGCTCTGGTTGGAACAGATGGTGTCATAGGTGTGATTGTCAAAGGTTGGGTGTCTGGTGAGGTGTAAAGTGACAAGGGAGTCGCATCCATGGATGGAGTGCCGACTGTCGAGATATTCGCCGGTGAGGGTATAGAGGCTGTCGCCAAACAGGAAGTTGGTGTCTTCGCAAATGTCCACATACAGGTGGTTGTCGTAGAGAGGATGTATGGTGAGACGCATGATGAAAGTGGAGTCTGCGCCCGTATGGGCGGTATAGCCGATATTGCGCGTCAGGGTGGCCGTTTGGGTGAGTGTGGTGTCAAATTCAATGCCGTTCCAGACGTAAGGTAATGCATCGTTGCAGAGGGTGTCGTAGACCACAGAGTCGACGTTCCAATGGACATAGAGCGAATAGGAGATTATACTGTCGCATCCTGCTGTGTTGGGGATAATGACGCTTGAGTCGTTGACCGGGCTGTTGAAGGTGGCGCCATTAAAAGTGTAGGGTAGTTGGTTTTCGACAATAGTGTCGTAGACAATGGTGTCGGAAGAGCGCAGGAGGGTGAGTCTCAATGTGGTGGTGCTGTCACATCCGGCGGCGTTGGCGCTGACATGCGTGGCTACGTCCCCATCGGAGGTGAATGTCTCGCCATACCAAGTGAAACGGTCGCAGGCTACGGCAACGGTGTCGCCCGAATTGGTGTCTTTGACGGTGAGGAATACTGTGCCGATACTGTCGCAGCCGAAAATGGAGAATGCTTCGAAAGAATAACTTCCAGTGTCGGAGATGTCGGTGATGATCAGGTTGTCATGGGTGTAAGGGAGGTCCGGTGGACAGATAGTGGCGGTGTCGTGAAGATAATAGGAAGGAAGGATGGTAATGGTGTGTTCGAGGGTGTAGGGACAGTTGATACTGTCGGTGGCGGTAATGGTATAGGTGGTGGTCTCGACGGTATTGACAATCATTGTATCGCTGCCGTTTGAATTCCACAAGGTGTTATGAATCAGTAGGGTGTCTGTTTGTAAATTGTTGCCGCAGTGTTCGGTGGGGCCCACAATGACTGGAACAGGTGCCGGGGAGGTGAGGGTGACAGGCATCTGGAGGGTGTCGGCACAGGCTCCGTTGGCAATGGTGGAGATAAGCGTAACAGTGTAGGTTCCGGGGGTGTCGTAGTGAGTTGAGCCATTGTAGCGCGATGAGGTGTCGCCGTTACCGAAGTCCCACCAAGTGGTCTCACATCTCTCTCCCGACCCAGAGGGGGTGATGCCGTCAGATGATATGGTGCTGCGGTTGTGGAAGTTGACGTTAAACTGGCAGTTGTCGATAAACATAGTCGTGTCGAACAGCGATAAAGGATAACGTTTACCGGTTGCGACATTCATGGTGAAATTGCACTGCGGTTTGTCAACAAAACTGAGGCGGCAGTGGTAGATGGTGTTGGTGTCGGTGACGATGTTAAGCGAGCGCGAGGTGGAGACTGGATTGGACGGGGATTCGGTGTACCAAAGGTAATTGAAACCGGCCGGGACGGTATAAGTGTTGCTGAGAATGTTGCCGCAGCTTTCCGTCTGTGTGTTCTTGCGGCCGCATTCAAGTGTGAAATAGGCATAGCCGTAATGGCCTCCCTGAGAACAGTCGTAGGTGGTGAACCGGATGGAGATAATCTGTCCAGCATAAGGCGTGAGGTCGATGCCTATAGTGGTCCAGTCTTTCCACAATACATATCGTCCGGCCTCATGCCATCCGAGGTTGCTGTTGGCAATGAAGTCGGCAACTCCGCACTCGGCATCGATTACCTGCATGTTTGAGTTGAGGATTTCGAACTTGAAACGAGGCTGTTGGTTGGGATAGTGGTTGGGATTCTCGAGCACGGCGGCATAATGTAGAAAAAGTAGGTCGGCGATGGTGGTGTCCACCTCCATTTCGTAGAGCAGGGCTTCGGCTTGACCGCCGGATAACCAGTTGCCGAGACGTACGGAAGAGCTATATCCCGGAGGGACGGTGTGAAGTTGGCTGTGGGTTTGTGGGTCGAGTTCGTTAGGGTCGGTGTGTAGGGTATGACGGCTTGATTCGCTAGAGGAACCATGGTTGATGATGCCAGTATAGGCATAGGGATCGTTGGTGCCACCATAGTATCCTGTGACATAGCTCGCGCCAAGGTCGGCGTGGTTGATGCATCCGTGTGCTGGAATGTTGTGGGTGCGGAATTGTATGTTTCTCGCCCGACTGCTGTCGTCGTCTGAGCAGATGCGTCTGATGCATACATTGTAAGTGCTTCCGTCTTCGAGTCCAGTGAGATCAATGTGGTCGCCATTGACTATTTGGCATGGCATCCCCTCGACGCACACACGATACAGGTTGTGATTGTCATCCGAGGCCCATCGTATTGTTGCACTGTTGGCGTCGATATTTTCCACGGTGATGTCGGTAACACTGGGGCAGTTACTGTGGTTGGGGTAGATTCTGTAGTAGCGGTTTTCCTCCGGCCATTGGCCCGAGGGATTAACGAAAGAGGTTGGACCGGTAAGGAAATTAGCTGCATTGGTTGTGACGTTGAATTCCACAAGGTCATCGTATGCCACCGCCACGCCCATTTGGTAGTTCATTTCAGGAGTTAGCTGAGGAGGTTCTCCAAAAACGAGGGTGATGCTGCTGTCCGACTCCCTAAGCTGGATCTGCACGGAGACGGGGTGGTTTCTGGTGTTTAACGAGAATGTGGAGAGCTTGTATTCAATGATGAGGAGATGATCTTCGGATGTGCTTCCGATTGTTTTATATTTGACATAGCCTGAGCCTTGTACAATATATCCGTCGCCTCCCAGTACTACAATTTTCGGCAAGTTATAGGGTAAGTTTGTTCTCAAAGGGTAATTATAGTAGGCATGGGAAATTGGGGTGTCGCCAAGTCGTATGGTTCCATTGGTGTTGATAGTCCAGTTCTGGTAATCAGTGCCAGCTAGATTGAAGTCGAAACCTATGGGAATGGGTGTTGTGTAGGCGTTGTCATCTCCCGAAAGATTTAGTGTGGTGGCATCAGACATGTCTTCCCAAAGTGACATGTCGATGCCGTTGCTGAAGTCATAGGTGTCATAAAGTGACTGGCTATGACCTCTTGGTACCGACAAACATAGCACCAAAAGAAATGTCAATTGTTTAAGAAGACGTGTATATGTCATATTTTTAGCTGTATAGGAGGAGATACAGGCTAATTACATTGGTGCAAATATACGTTTTTTTATTTGGTTGTACAATTTTTTTATAAAAAAAACGCAAGAATTGAATTTCTTGCGCCTTTGTAGTGCTGTGTTGTTCAGTAAAAATCAGAAGCCGGGTTTGCCAAGTAGGCGGAACATGTTCTTTTTGTAGGCTTCCACGCCAGGTTGGTCGAAGGGATTGACACCGAGAGTGTAGCCGCTGACACCGCAGGCGAACTCGAAGAAGTAGATGAGTTGACCAAGAGTATACTCATCGATGCGTTCCACGCCGATTTCCATCACGGGCACGCCACCCGAAAGATGGGCCTCAATGGTGCCTCGCATGGCACAGTCATTTATCTCCGTAAGGCTCTTGTTGACAAGGTAGTTGATGCCGTCGAGGTTCTCTTCATCGGTGGGGACGGGAACGTGGGTGGCGGGCTCATTCACGCGAATCATGGTTTCCATCATCAGGCGTTCACCGTCCTGCACATACTGGCCCATCGAGTGTAGGTCGGTGGTGATGCTCAGGCTATGTGGCAGCAGGCCTTTGTGCTCTTTGCCCTCACTTTCGCCATAGAGCTGTTTCCACCACTCGGCCAAATAACGCAGGTTGGGGAGGCTGCTTACCAGCATCTCTACCTTTATGCCGCTGCGGTAGAGTACATTGCGGGTGGCGGCATACTTCAGGGCAGGGTTGTCTTCGAGGGTGTTGTTTTCGGTGCAGATTTTGCGCATGTCGCGGGCACCCTGCAGCAATCGGTCGGTGTCGAATCCAGCCATGGCGATGGGGAACAGACCGACGGGTGTGAGCACCGAGAATCGTCCACCGACATTGTCGGGGATGACATACATGGGGTATCCTTCCTTGTCGGCGATGCCGTGCAGGGCACCCTTGCGGGCGTCGGTGATGGCTATGATACGCTGCGAGGCTTCGGCCTTGCCATACTTGTTTTCGAGGTGGGATTTGATGATGCGGAAGGCCACAGCGGGTTCTGTGGTGGTGCCCGATTTGGAGATGACGGCTACGCTGTAATCCTCATGGTCCAAGAGAGTTAGAAGCTGACTATAGTAGTCTTCTCCGAGGGTATGGCCGGCATAGACGACATAGGGTTTGTTGCCGCGCACTATCGAGGCGAACTCCGATTGCAGGGCCTCGATGACCATGCGGGCACCAAGGTAGGAGCCACCGATGCCGATGACCACGAATACCTTGCTTTTGGCACTGAGACGTTCCACGTCGGCCTTCAGGCGGGCGTATTCTTCTTTATCGTAGTTTTCGGGTAGGTTTACCCATCCGAGGAAATCGTTTCCAGCGGCATCTCCTTTCTTCAAATGTTCACGTGCGGAAAGCACCTCTGCAGTAATCTCATTGAGAGTTTTTTGATACGTATTCTCTAGGGAATCCGCCATTTTGACACTCAAATTCTTCATATTATTCGTCAATTTTGGGGTTAATTTTCTAATTTTTAGGGATTAAAACGCTATTTTTGGAAATATTTTTAAATCGTAACTTCAATATTTTCTTTACATTAACGAAAAGTTAAAAAAAATATTTTTTGTATTTTAAAAAAAATATGTATTTTTGCACATGATTTGTATAGAGTGATAATCGGCGATTAAAAAAGCCCATATATAAATAGAACGTGTAAAAAAGAAATATAAACCAATTAAAAAAAGTCATATGATGAAAAAATTAATCAAAGTAGGCGTCGTGATGTCGCTACTGCTGGCCTCCACGAGCGTCTTTGCACAGGAAAAGGCCGAGTATCCTCGCTACGGCTTCTGGAGCAACTGGTCCATTGGTGGCGGTTTCGCCGGTACGTGGCAGTTGGGTCAGCACTCTTGGGACAACACCGCTCCCAACACCCGCAATCTTTGGAGAAGATCCATCAATGTGGGTATGGACGGCTTCCTTCAGAAGAAGCTGAACCATGTTTGGGACTTCCGTCTCCGTCTTGGTGTCCCCACCTTCTGGCGTGGCCGCGCTGACAACGATGGTAAGTATTTCAATCGCTACGTCTCTCTTACCGCAGAGATGTTGTTCTCCATCAACAACGCCATCTATGGCTACAACCCCGACTGCCATCACAGTTGGTACCTCTTTGGTGGTGCTGGCGGAGCTTTCATCAAAACTCCTGCCAATTCCAACTACGCGAACAGCGGCTTGGGCAAGGTGATGCCCGCCCTTAACGCCGGTCTCGGTTATAGTCTCCAGTTCTGCGAGAAGTGGTCCTTCTACGCTGAAGGTGAAGCCAACTTCAACGACTGGCATGTCAAATTCTGGAACGATTTCCTGGATTGGAACTATGTCCACCTCACCGCTCACGTTGGTGTGATGTACAACTTCGGTCTCACCAAAGCTGACCAGGAAATTCAGCACCAGAAGTCCTTGCTGACTCAGGAGAACTTCAATGCCCTGAACAGCCAGGTGAACAACCTCGATAACCAGCTTCGCAACAGCCGCAACAACGAGAAGAAACTTGAGAACCGCATTGCCGAACTCGAGGATCAGCTCGCCAAGGCTCTCGCTCAGGGTGGCAAGAACGGTGCTGGTAACAGCGCTGCTGCCGATAGCCTCCAGGCCATCATTGACAAGATCAAGGCTGACCAGCTCACCTTCTACGCCATGCCCTTCTCCGTCCAGTACGGTGTTGACGAGTGGAATGTCACCGACGACGAGATGCTCAAAGTCAAAGCCGTCGGCCGTGTTCTCAAAGACAACCCCGATGTTAAGGTTCTCGTTGTTGGCTTCGCCGACTACACTGGTAGCGACAGCTACAACATGAAACTCTCCGAGAAGCGTGCCAAAGAGGTCAAACGTCTCCTTGTCAAGAAGTTCGGTATCGCCGAGGATCGCATCCAGACCGAGTACAAGGGTAAGAGTGTTGCCTTTGGTGACATCCAGTACGCCCTCAACCGTCGCGTCAGTTTCTACCGTGTGATTGAATAGTTTTATTTGAGATACACTAAGTTAAGCGGGACTCCCCAAAGGAAGTCCCGCTTTTTTTTTGTATGGTTCAATGAGGGTTTAGTCGGCAATGATCCGGTATTCCACGCGACGGTTCTGTCGCCGACCTTCTTCGGTGGAGTTGTCGGCCACGGGCAGGCTCTTGCCGAAGCCTACCCAGGTTAGGCGGCTCTTGTCGATACCTTTGTCAATTAGGTATCTGGCCACGGCTCTTGCCCGAGCTTCCGACAGCTTTTGGTTGTGCTCCACGGTGCCCTGATTGTCGGTATGTCCGCGCAACTCAATCTTCATGCTTGGATGTTGTTCCAGCATCTCCTTGAGCTTGAAAAGCTCGTTGTGGGATTGCTGCAGCACCTGGCTTTTGTCTGTGGCGAAGTAAAGGTTCTTGAGTGTTATTACCTCCCCCACTTTGGGCGACTGGGATGTCTGAGAAACGATGGCCTCCTCTGTGTCGAGGCACACCACCGATACGTCGTCGATGTAGTAGTAAGCTCCCGGCAACGGCAAGTTTGTGCCTGGCATAGCCACTACGGAGGATTTATTGAATGACAGGAAATTGCCTATTGTCAGGAATTTCTCTCCTCCTTTGGCGATGAATTCTCCGCTCACCTCGACCCAATCTTTAGTATTGTCGAGGATATTGTCCATGGAATTAAGTGCTTGCGGTTCGAAATAGGTGGCGATTGATTGCTCACTCCTGCCATCGAGGGATGCCACTTCGCGTTCCATTAGTATGCCACGGGTCGAGTCTTCCAGTCGTTGCGGTGTCAGTACGGCTCCGAGGGACGCCACGGCGAAGGGCGATTTGTCGGCCAGGCTTACCCAGAAACTCACGCGGTAGCGCTTGCCGACTTCCATCGGGGACTTGAGCTCAGTCTGTATGTATTCGCGGTAAAGTTCTTGGGAACAATAGATTCCACAGTAGGCCTCTCCGCTATGGGCGTTCTGAATACCCATTTTGTTGCGTGGCACGTTGCACTCGCGTCCACCGCAGGTGTTGAAGTAGTCGCTGCTGCCCAGTGTGGGTTGCCACCAAGCCTCGACTTCGCTCATTACCCCTAGGGCGTCGATTTTCACTGGGCAATGTAGATACTCCTCGAATGAGGGGTTATATATCATGTTGCCAGTTGTTTGCGAATGTAAATGGATGGCTGCCGAAAGCACCAGGAAGCAGGCGAGGGTAATCCAGTGTTTCTTCATCTTCTTTCAAAAGTGTCCATTAGGCTGTTCCACAGCAATGACGCGGTGCGGTCCCAACTGAAGAGGGTGCGTTGGTGACGGCCTTTCTCAATAAGTTCGTTTCGCAACTGCTTGTTACCAAGATCTATAATGGCCTGTGCAATGTCGTCTGGGTTGGCTGGGTCGACATAGAGGGCGGCGTCGCCACCCACTTCGGGCATCGAAGTGGTTTTCGAGGCCACCACGGCCGTCTCAGCATACATGGCTTCCAATATTGGAATGCCAAATCCTTCAAAGTATGATGGATAGACCAATATTTCGGAAGCGGAAAGCAGTGCCGAGAGATCTTCGGGATCCACATGGCCGGGCATGATGACGTCCTGCTGGTGACTCATATTGTCGTAGGCTTCAGCCAACTCGTCCTGCCACCACACACGGCTACCTGCCACGACAAGCTTTAAGTCGCTTGGTCTATGGTTCTTAACCTTGTCAAAGGCTTTCAACAGGTTGGCGAGGTTTTTCCTTTTTAATATTGTACTTATAAATATTATATAAGGGCATCCGTTGGTGAAACGCTGCCGAATGGTGGCTTTTTCCTCCTCGGAATGGGGACGGTAGTTGTCGTGGGCACCGTCGTAAACCACGTCAATTTTCTTGGAATCAACATGGTATGTCTCCGAGATGTCTTTCTTGGAGTATTCCGACACGGTGGCGATACGCGTAGCGTTGCGCGCGAAGCGGTGGAAGTAGTGGCTCATGTAGCGCTGGTGCGAGGCCTTGAGGTTGTCCGAGGCATGCTCGAAGTTCAGGTCGTGGATGACCGTCAGCGTGGGCACCTTAGGGTGTAGCGGCATCATGCCGTCGGGAGTGAGGTAGAGGTCTATTTTGTACTTCCGCAGCACCCACGGTGTGGCCCACTCGAAATAGAGGTACCACAGCACCGGATGCCGCGCCTGCGGACAGAGTACCACGGGCGTTACGTTGGGTCCGTAGATGAATTCGGGGGCGGGTTTCCTGTCGAAGAAGAAGAAGAACTGGTGCTCAAGGTGTTGCTGCACTATGCGGCGGGCAGTCTCGGCTGTGAACCAGCCGATGCCGTCCATTTTCCCTTTCAGCAATAGGCGTGTGTTGATGGCGATGCGCATTACTGGCGGGCCTTGATTGTTTCGTCGATGACGCGCGGAAAGTGTTCCTTCTCAAGCAGGTGTATTTTTGCCGCCAGCGTGTCGGGAGTGTCTTCTGGGGTGACGGTGCAGCGAGCCTGGAAGAGGGTGGTGCCGCGGTCGTAGTGTTTGTCGACGATGTGGATGGTGATGCCGCTCTCGTGCTCGTGGTTGGCTACGACGGCCTCGTGCACATGGTGGCCGTACATGCCTTTGCCGCCGTAGGCCGGCAGTAGGGCGGGGTGGATGTTGATGATGCGGTTGGGGTAGGCTTCCAGCATGTTCTCCGGCACCAGCCAGAGGAAGCCGGCGAGGATGACCCAGTCGGCCTGTTTTTCGCGCAGGTAGTCGAGCACGGCGGTGCTCTCGTAAAAATCTTTGCGGCCGAAGTAGCGGGCTTCGATGCCGAGATTCTTGGCGCGCTGGGCGATGTGGGCGTCGCGGACGTTGTAGACGATGCAGGCCACCTCCACGTCGGTGCGTCCGGCGAAATATTCGGTAATCTGTTGTGCGTTGGTTCCGTTGCCGGAACCCAGTATGGCTAGTCTGGTCATATTATTAATATGTATTCAAAATAAAATGCAAAGATAAGAATAAAAGTTGACATGGCGGTGATAATAGTGAAAAAAACGTTAAAATACTACGTAAGGTATTGATTATCATATATGATAGTTATATATATGTATCTAATAGACACAAAATCAATACCATATCCTTACCAACACCCTACCAACTCCTACCATGGTAGGAGTTGGTAGGGTGTTGGAGGCTTGTTTGTGGAGTCTCACCCCATACGTCTCTCTCGGAAAGGGGACGGCTGTGGCAATATCTTTTTTGATAGGGGGTAGGAGGGGGGGGGGAGGATAAAGTGTTGGTGCTGATGTGGTCATTTTTGCAAATTTTTATTAAAATCGGGTCGGTTTGCAAAGAAAAAATGTGCGTAAAAAAATGAAAAAGTGTCTTTTTTTTTTAGATTATTTTTCTTGATGTCAGTGATTTAGTATTTTCGGTGTCGGTTTGAAATGTTAAAAAATGTTTATATGTCAGAAAAAAATCGTTTCTTTGCATTCAGTTTTATTAATTAAAATCGTATAGAAAATGTCAGAAATTGCAACTAGAGTAACAAGCATCATCACCGACAAACTTGGTGTTGAAGAAAGTCAGGTCACCCCCGAAGCCAGCTTCACCAACGACCTTGGTGCAGACTCTTTGGACACCGTCGAGCTGATTATGGAGCTCGAGAAAGAATTCGACCTTTCGATTCCCGACGAGGAAGCTGAGAAGATCGTCACTGTTGGCGACGCTATCGCTTTCATCGAAAACGCGAAAAAGTAACCTTAGAAATTAAGTCGCTCTTTCCGCTTTATGGAGTTGAAAAGAGTTGTTGTTACAGGTCTCGGCGCGCTCACCCCTATTGGCAATACTGTCCCCGAATTGTGGGAGGCATTGGTGAAAGGAGTGAGCGGAGCCGGGCCAATAACACATTTCGATGCCTCGAAGTTTAGGTGCCGCATAGCATCTGAACTTAAGGGTTTTGATCCACTCAACTTTGTGGACAAGAAAGAGATGCGCCTTCTCGACGGCTATACGGTGTATGGCATGGTTACCGTCGATGAGGCAATGCGCGATGCGGGTCTTACCGATGAAAATATCGACAAGGACCGCATGGGCATTATCTGGGGTTCGGGCATGGGCGGCGTGAAGAGCCTGCAGGACGAGTTGATGGAATTCGCCAGGTCCGAAGGCAACCCCCGTTTCAGCCCATATTGGATTCCCAAGGTAATCACCGACATCTGTGCCGGCCAGTTGGCCATCCGACACAACCTGCGTGGCCCCAACTATTGCACTGTGGCCGCCTGTGCCTCGTCGGCTGCCGCCATCAGCGATGCTTACAACCTCATCCGTTTAGGTAAGGTTGACGCCATGGTGGCCGGAGGTTCGGAATGCGCTGTTACCGAAGCCGGTATCGGAGGCTTTGGCAATATGAGAGCCCTTTCCACGCGCAACGACGATCCCCAGACGGCCTCGCGCCCCTTCGACAAGGACCGCGACGGCTTTGTACTGGGCGAAGGTTCCGGTACCCTCATCCTTGAGGAATTGGAGCATGCCAAGGCTCGCGGCGCACATATCTATGCCGAGATTACCGGCACTGGCCTTTCTGCCGACGCCTATCACATCACCGCATCGCACCCCGAAGGGCGCGGAACCATCAGCGTGATGAAGCAGGCCGTCGAGGAGTCGGGCATGAAACTTACCGATGTCGACCACATCAACACCCACGGTACCTCCACGCCCATTGGCGACATTTCGGAGCCCAAGGCCATCATCGGCCTCTTTGGTGACCACGCCTACAAGATAGCTATCAACTCCACCAAGTCGATGACCGGCCACCTGTTGGGAGCTGCCGGAGCTGTCGAGGCCATCGCCACTATCCTTACTATCAAGAACGGTATTGTCCCCCCGACAATCAACCACTTCACGGACGATCCTCAGATTCCGGCCCTCGATTTCACTTTCAACAAAGCACAGAAACGCGAGGTCAGTTTCGCCATCAGCAATGCTTTCGGCTTTGGCGGTCACAATGTCTGCCTCGCCTTCAGAAAGTATTGATTCCTATGCTGTTCTTCCGGAAGAATAAGGAAAGTAAGGAATTCAATAGTTTCTTCAAGAACATTCTTGGCTACGTCCCGCGGCACACGGAGTTGTATCGTGTTGCGTTGACGCACCGTTCCCTCTCGGTTATCCACAACGGGCATCGCATCAACAACGAGCGCCTGGAGTATCTGGGTGACGCCGTGCTGGGTGCCGTGGTGGCGGAATTTCTCTACAAGAAATACCCCTATCAGGGCGAAGGCTTCCTTACCGAGTTGCGCTCGAAGATAGTGAGTCGTGTCAGCCTCAACCAACTCTCGAAGAAGATTGGCCTTTTCGACTTGATAGAATACCAACATGACCAGTCGGGCGGCTTTAAGTCCATCGGCGGCGACGCTTTCGAAGCACTCGTCGGTGCCATGTATATCGACAAGGGCTATATGTTCGTCCGTCGTCTCCTCGTCGACCGCATCCTGCGGGTTCACCTTGATATCGACCTAATGGCCTCCATGGACTGGAATTTCAAAAGCAAACTCATCGACTGGGGCCAGAAAAACCATAAGAAGATTACCTTCGAGGTGGTGCGTACCATCGCGCAGAGACGTTCTGTTCGCCGCCAGTATGAGAGCCAGGTGAGCATTGACGGCGTGACCCAACAGTCGGCCATCGATTTTTCCATCAAAGCCTCCGAACAACTGGCTGCCGAAAAGACCTACAAAGATCTTGTTTCCAAGGGCGTGATTGCAAGATGATCCGTCGACTGATATTGTTGTTGCTGTTTGCCCTACCGTTGACGGCAGTGGCGCAGATTGACGAGGCCATTGAGCAATGGGTCGAGGAGCATGGCTCGGATGCCAATGTCTCCGAACTGACCGACCTGCTGATACAATTGAATGATAATCCGGTGAACCTCAACGACACTACTGCCGTGAGTTCGCTGCCATTTCTTTCGCCATTCCAGGTCAGGGCGTTACAAAACTATATCATGCTTTACGGCCAGCTGATGAGTGTGGCGGAGTTGCATCTGGTGCCGGGGTTCGACAGTCTCACGGTGGCGCTGGTTACGCCGTTGGTGAAGGCAGAACCCTACGAAAAGCAGTCGTTCCCTGGGATGGCTGAGATGTTCAGGCGTGGCCGTCATACGTTGGCCACCGGCCTTGGGGGGACCATTGAGCGAGCCAAAGGCTATGACAACGGCAAGTACGAGGGGGATAACCTTCGAGGGCTGCTCTGCTACCGTTTCAACTATGATAATCATGTCGCCCTGCAGCTCAGTGCCGACAAGGATCCCACCGAAACTTGGGGGAAGGATAACTTCTATGGCTACAGCCTGACGCTGGACAATATCGGTCGGCTAGAGAGGCTCGTCGTGGGCCGTTTCGATGTGCAGTTTGGTCAGGGAGTGGCGATATGGACGGGTTTTGATCCCTTCAGTCTAATGGGTAATTCGCCAGTGCGTTATGCCGGTGGAGTGAAGGCTGCCAGCCCCTTCTATGAGGAGGGGTGGCAGGAGGGCGTCGCTACCACTGTCCGTCTTGGCCGCAAGGTTAGCGTGTCGGCTTTCGGATCGCGTGTTGACGAGGAATGGCTGGGTGGCGGACATGTGGGGTTCCGCCATGGCAATCTTATTTTGGGCGTCACCGCTTCGGCTTCTGTCCTCGACGATAGTGTGCGTTTGCGCAACTATGTCTACAATCAGGACTATTTCCGTGGTGACCGTGCCGGTGCTTTGGGTGTCGATGCATTGTGGCAGTGGGGAAGGTTGCTTCTTTTTGGTGAAATGGCTACCGATGCCGAGGGTCATCCGGCAGGCATCGGGGGACTGAAGTTCTCTCTGGGCAACGACAACAGTATCGGTCTCGCCGTGCGCCACTACGATTCGCGCTACCACAACCTCCATACGGCAGCTTACAGTATCGGTAGCCGTACTGCCAATGAACAGGGAGTCAGCCTTGACGGGCGCTTCCGCCTGCCGCTGGGTTTGGCTACACTGATTAGTGCCGACCTGCACCGCTTCCCTAAAATGAAGTATGGTTGTTATGCCCCTTCCACGGGCTCGAAATGGCAGATGCAACTGGGTCGGGCTGTGGGTCACAGGGGTGAGACGTGGGTGCGCTATACGCTCCGTCACCAACAACGCAATGTGCCCGGAACCAGTGGTGCAGTCATCGAGAATACCCTCCGTCAGCAGCTGCAGGGACAGTACCGTTTCACCAGTGGCCCTTGGCGACTCACTACGCGTGTCATTCTCTCGTGGTTCAACACTGAGGAGTCGGGTAACCAGCAGGGCTGGGCGGCCTCGCAGGAAGTGCGCTACAGTCATGGGCGCTGGCAGACCGCCGTGCAGGCTGCCTGGCATGATATTAATGGCTATTATGCACGCATCTATCTCAGCGAGAGTTATATCCAGTATGCCTTTAGCATGCCTGTGCTGCAGGGACGTGGTCTGCGTGCCTCGGCAGTGTTGCGCTACGACCTTACCCGATGGATTAACCTCAGCTTCAAATATGCTTTGGTTTTTCGTCCTGGCGAGGATTATATCGGTTCCGACAACGCCGCCACTCCCGGCTCTGTGCGCCAGACATGGCATCTTCAGCTCCGCTGCAAATTCTGACAAAAAGCCCCCCGAACGGAGTGATTTTAGGTAGATTCCAACTGCCTGACAATCACCTACCATCACCCTACCAACTCCTACCGCGGTAGGAGTTGGTAGGGTGATGGTAGGACGATGGTAGGGTGATCGGCCCTTTTTGTTCCTTGGTGTACAATAAAAATGGGTGGGGAACGTTATTAGGGGTATGAAAGTATTGCTGTTGGGAGCGACTGGCCTGCTGGGGCACAATGTGCTGCTGCGGCTGATGGCCGGGAGGCATCAGGTGGTGGCCTTGGTGCGTCGCGCCGACGGCATATGGATTCCGCAAGGCGGATGGGAGACGGTGGTGGGGTCTCCGCTTGACTATGAGGTTCTTAGGAAAGCTGCCGAGGGCTGCGACGCCATCGTCAATTGTGCCGGATGCACCGACATGGCTCTCCTTCGATATGAGGACTACCTGCCTGTGAACCGTGAACTGTGCCGACTGATGGTGAGTGTGATGGATGAGTTGGGAATCAGTGTGTTGGTACACACCTCGACGGTGGACACAGTGAATGGAGTCCGCTCTTTCTATGCCGACAGCAAGCGCGAGGGGGAGGCTCTGATTCTCAGGGCCGCCACTGAGGGCCGCCATGTGGTGGTGGTCAATCCTGGGTTCATGCTGGGGCCGTGGGATGTGAAGCCTTCGTCGGGACGCATGTTGTTGGCGGCCTATCGTAAACCGCTGATGTTCGCCCCACAGGGAGGAAAAGCTTTCGTGCATGTGGGTGATGTGGCACAGGCTATCGTGAATGCATTGACTCGTGGTGAGAATGGTGTCCGATATATCGCGGTGGATAGCCATGCCTGTTTGTCAATCAAGGAACTCTATGAGATGCAGTCCAAAGTATGTGGCTACCGCCAGAAGGTTCTTCTTGCGCCCAACTGGTTTCTGTTGACGGTTGGCAAGGTGGGGGATATGCTGAGGTGGATGGGTATGAAGACTCAGGTGTCGACATGCAACATAAGGCAACTGCTGGTGAAGGAGAGTTATGATAACAGTCGTGCTGAGAGTGATCTGAATATGCCGCGGACCTCGATTGGGGTGGCGATAAAAGAATTTTATGAATGGAGAAAAAACAGTTAATGATATGAAGAAAGCGTTTCTTTTTCTGTCGGCAGTGGTGTTGCTGGCAGCCTGCAACAGCCGTCAGAATGAGGCTATTATGAAGAAGAGTTCCTCGGGCAAGACCCTCGAAGTGCTGCTTGCGGCCGACAAGGGTCAGATGATGAAGGTGACTCGCGAGTTAATCGACTCGGTGTTTCGTCAGCCCCAAGGATGCCTGCCACAGCCCGAACAGCGGTTTGACTTGGTGAATGTTCCCGTGTCGTCGCTCCGCAATACCCACATGTTCCAGATGCATAGAAATATCATCATTCTGGAAGTGAAGAACGGTAATCCTGACAAGGTGTATATCGACCGTGACAAATGGGCTGAGCCACAGGTGGTGGTCGACATTGCCGCCTCGAGCGAGGCTTCATTGCGTGACCTGTTGCGCAAGTATGAACCCAACATTGTCAATGCCATCTATGAAGCTGAGCACAAGCGCATGATTAAGGCTTTCTTCAATATCCGCAATGTGGAGTTGATGAACCGTATGAAAGAGAAGTTTGGCTTTGAGCTTACCTTCAGTGAGGATTTTGTGTGGGCTGAGGAAGATGATGGTTTTGCCTGGATCCGTAAAGAGACCAAGGACTTCAGTCTCGGTGTGCTCGTCAATGTGACCCCCTATCGCAGTCAAGACATGTTGACATCGGAGAAGATTTATAACCGTTTGGATACTATCATGCGCCGTCATGTGCCATCGCCCTCGTTGGATGGCTACATGGGTACCGAGCGTCGTGTGGACTTTGGGACCCGCAAGGTGGACTACGAGGGCTCCGACTACTGCATCGAGACCCATGGTTTGTGGCGTCTGATTGCCACTCCCGACAAGATGGGTGGCCCGTTTGTAAGCTACTCCATACTTTCGCCCGACGGAAAGGATATCGTCGATGTCATCGGATTCGTCTATGCTCCGCGTTTCGAGAAACGCGACTACTTGATGCAGGTAGAAGGCATTTGTAACTCACTCAAGTGGAAAAAATAAAAAGAAATATGAAGGAAAAAAGAGGAAAGATGATGCGGTTGGTTGTGCTGGCTTGTGTCAGCATGGCTTTCCACTTTCCACTTTTTACTTTCTACTCGCTTCATGCCCAGCGGGACGATTTCCTTAGCCGCAGCGAGTTGCTGCTGATGGGGGGCGGGATGAATTATATTGGCGACCTGAACAAGCAGAGTGCTCTCACCGTGCCATGTTTCGCAGGAGGTATTGGTCTGCGCTACCGCCTCGACAACCGATGGGCCTTCCGGGGAGAAGTGAGCTATGGCTCAATAGCCTGTGAGAAAGATTACCTTAAGTTGCGCAATCTCAGCTTTAAGTCCAATATGCTGGAGTTGGCTGCTTTGGCAGAATTCAACTTTGCTCCCTTTGGACCCGGAGCTACGGAACGCCTATGGGCACCTTATCTCTTTGGCGGTGTGGCTGTGTTCCATTTTAACCCCATGGCACGTTATGTCACAAGCGACGGAAAGGTGCGTTGGGCCGAGCTGCAGCCGTTGTGCACTGAGGGGCAGGGAACGTCGCAATACCGCGACCGCAAGATGTATCAGCTAACGCAGCTGAGTCTGCCTTTCGGTGTCGGCATCAAGGTGCGGATGGGCAAGTCATTCTCTTTGTCAGCGGAATACGGCTTCCGTGTGACGTGGACCGACTATCTTGACGATGTCAGCAAGACCTATGTGGGGACCGATTTTCTTATGTCCAACTCCGCTGATGGTGCTTTGGCAGCACAGTTGGCTGACCGCAGTGGCGAAGTTCAACCGGGCTATGTCAACGCCGTGGGTATCAAACGAGGTGATGACTCGCTCAACGACTGGTATGCCTATTTCCACCTGTCGCTGGGCATCAGCTTCGATGTACTTTTGGGCTGGATGCGCTCCAAACGTTGTAGAAAATAAATCAAAGAAAAATGACGATAGACCAGATTGACAAGACAAGAGTGCCACGGCATGTGGCCATCATTATGGACGGCAACGGCCGTTGGGCTATGAAGCAGCAGCATGAGCGCCTCTTTGGCCATCAGAATGCTTTTACGGCGGTGCGCCAGACGGTGGAAGGCGGTGTGAAACTGGGTGTCAAATACATGACCCTCTACACCTTCAGTACTGAAAACTGGAACCGTCCACAGGCTGAAGTCGATGGACTGATGGAACTTCTTATCAAGGCTGTCCGCGAAGAGACCAAGACGTTGATGGACAATAATGTGCGTCTGGCTATGATTGGTGATATGCAACGTCTGCCCGAGAAGTCGCGTATCATGTTGGAACAATGCATTAATGAGACTGCCGACAATACTGCCATGACCCTCATTCTGGCCCTCAGTTACAGTTCGCGCTGGGAGATTGCGCAGGCCTTGAAGACCCTTTGCTCCGAGCACCGTGACCCTGCTACCATCGACGAGGAGACCCTCCGCAGCTACCTGACCACCAAGGATTACCCCGACCCTGACCTGCTGATTCGCACGGGTGGCGAGCTCCGTGTGAGCAACTTTCTCCTTTGGCAGATGGCCTACACGGAATTCTACTTCTCTGAGATTTTATGGCCTGACTTTCGCGAGGAGAACCTCTACGAGGCCGTGGCCGAATACCAAAGCCGTCAACGTCGTTTCGGAAAGACAGAGGCACAGGTAGAGGCTGGAAAATAAAAAAATGCAATTTTTTACACTTTTTTTATACTAATATATAATAATTCATGCAGATGTGAGTTATTATATGGATTAAGTGTAAATATTGATGAAACAGAAAACGAAACTACTGTTGCTTACCATCCTTCTGGCGATGTCGCCTGTGGCTGCTTATTCCCAGATTGTTGTGGGTGGTAATGCGGAATACGACTTTGACTATTTGACTCCCAAGACATACGAAATTGGAGGTATCTCGTTCGAGGGTGCTGACAATTTTGACCATCGTGTTGTGCAGCTTGTGGCTGGCCTGCAGGTGGGTGACAAGGTGAAAATCCCCGGTGACAAAATCTCCGGTGCCATTGAGAATCTCTGGAAACAGGGCATGTTTGACGATGTCCAGATTCGTGTGTCACGCATACAGGGCAATCTGGCTTTCCTTACCATTGTCCTCCTTGAACGTCCCCGCATGCTGAAATTCAACTTCGAAGGCGTGAAGAAGGGGGAAGATAAGAAGCTGCGTGAGGAAATCAACATAAAAACAGGCGATGTGGTGACAGAGAACCTACTCCGCACCTCGTCGAACAAAATCAAGAGTTACTTCATCGAGAAGGGATTCACCCGTGTCGAGGTGACCCCAACCACTGAAGTGGCCGACAGTACTGGCCGTCTTATCGTTACCTTCAATGTCAATCGTGGCAAGAAGGTGAAGATTGACTCCCTCATCTTTGTCGGCAACCAGGAAATCTCCACCTCCACCTTGAAAGGCAAGATGCAGAAGACCCGCGACGTTCATTTCCGCAAGAGCCTCCGCTTCTGGAAGAAAGTCTTCTGGAAGAAGTCGCGCTACATGGAGAATGATTACCGCGAGGATCTTGATAATATCCTTGCCTACTACAACGAGCATGGCTACCGCGACGCCCGCATTGTGATGGATACTGTGTGGGAAGTCTCCGAGACCGAGTCGGGAAAGAAGAATCAGGACCGTTTGAAGATAAAGGTTGTCCTCCATGAGGGACATAAGTTCTATTTCCGTAACATCACCTTTTCGGGCAACACTGTCTACAGCGACGATGTGCTGCACCGTTCGCTGCGTATCTCCAAGGGTGACCCCTACAACAAGAAACTCCTCGAAGAGAACTTGGTTTACAACCCTTCGGGTACCGACATCTCGTCGCTCTATATGGACAACGGTTACCTCTTCTTCCGTGCCACCCCTGTCGAGGTGGCCGTGGAGAACGACAGCATCGACATCGAAATTCGCATTATAGAGGACAAGCAGGCCCGCATCCGCAATGTCTCCATCGAGGGCAACACTATCACCAACGACAAGGTCATCATGCGCGAGTTGCACACCCGTCCGGGCGACCTCTTCAGTCGTGAGGCCATGATGCGTAGCTACCGCGAGTTGTTGAATCTCCGTTTCTTCGAGGAACAGTCTGTAAGGCCCGACCCGATACCCAACCCCAAGGACGGCACGGTCGACATCGTTTACCATGTCAAGGAAGGCTCCACCAGTCAGCTCAACCTTCAGGGAGGCTATGGCTCCGGCATGTTTATCGGCCAGATTGGTATCCAACTTAATAACTTCAGCGTCCGCAATATCTTCAACAAAGATGCCTGGGTACCGCTGCCTGCTGGTGACGGTCAAAAGCTGGCACTCAACGCCACTACCAATGGTAGCTCTTATTACTCCTTCAGTGCTTCGTTCACCGAGCCTTGGCTCGGTGGTCGTCGTGCACAGTCGCTCACTGGTCAGATATACCACAACTACCTGAGCAACGGCCTCTGGGTGCGTAAGAACGACAACAGTTTCTACAGCCTGCAGATTACCGGTGCCGGCGTCAGTTTCTCCAAGCGCCTCAAATGGCCCGACGACTACTTCATCATGTCGCATGGCATCGCCTATAAACATTACATCCTCAATAACTACAACAACCTTGCCGCAGGACTCTTCACCGACGGCACCTCCAACGACATCTCCTATATCTTTACCATCTCGCGCAATTCGTTCGATTCCCCCTTCTATACCCGCAGCGGTTCCGAGATATCCCTGAGTACCTACATCACGCCTCCATTCTCGCTCTTCACAGGTATCGACTATTCCAGTGCCACACCCGAAGAGAAGTATAAATGGATAGAGTACTACAAAGTGAACCTTCATGGCTCTTGGTTCCTCAATCTTGTGGGCGATGTGGTGCTCAGCACCCGTTTCCGCTTCGGCTGGATGAGCTATTATAACGGCGACATCGGTTTGGCTCCCTTTGGACGCTATTTCCTCGGTGGTGACGGTCTATCGTCGTGGGTGCTCGACGGTCGCGAGGTTATCCCCCTGCGAGGCTATGAGAACAACTCACTCACCCCCGACGGTGGCGGTTCGGTCTTCGACCGTTTCATCATTGAACTGCGTCAGCCCATTGTCGAGAGCGGCAGCGCCACCATCTGGGTCCTCGGATTCATCGAAGGCGGCAACTGCTGGTCCCGTCTCTCGGATTTCCAGCCTTTCAAGATGTACAACTCCGCAGGCCTCGGTTTCCGTTTCTACCTCCCCATGCTGGGACTTATTGGTATCGACTGGGGCTATGGTTTTGACGGCAATACCGGTGGCAGTCAGTTCCACTTCTCCATAGGTCAAAGTCTCGATTAAAACATGAAAACCAGGATATTGATATTCCTCTCGGTCTTTTGCTTCGCTGTTATGCCTGTAGCGGCGCAGCAGAAGTTCGCCTGCGTCAACACCGACTATGTGTTGCGTAGCATCCCCGATTATGCCAATGCCCAGAAGCGTCTCGACAAGTATGTGTCCGACTGGCAGAAAGAGCTGGAAGACAAGGTGTCGGAGATTGAAGCCCTTCGTGCTGAATATGAGCAGGAGAGTTATTTGCTGCCTGATAATCTGAAGAAACGCCGTCAGGAGGAAATCAAGTCCAGAGAACAGGAATTGAGAGCTCTTCAACAGCAGCGTTTTGGTGCAGGCGGCGACCTTGACAAGAAGCGTGCCGAGCTGCTTAAACCCGTTCAAGACCGCGTTTATGCCGCCATCGAGCGCATCTCGCAGGAGAAGAACTACGCCTTTGTCTTCGACAAGGCTGGCAGCCCCGCTGTGCTTTTCGCCAACAAGAAATTCGACATCAGTGACGATGTCCTCCAATCGCTTGGCTACAAACCAGGTGCTTCTTCGGAACCCGCTGGCGCTGACGAGCCCAAGAAGAAACCCACCAACCCCGAGATGCGGAAACGCGACAACGACCGCGGTAGCCGTCCGGGGAAGGACATGGAACCCATGAGACCGAAAAAACTCTAAAAAATATACAACAGATGAAAAAGACCTTAATCGCAATTGTTGCCTGCCTCTTCCTTTGCGGCGGCAACGCCATGGCCCAGAAGAACATCAAACTTGGCCACATCAACTCCAACGACCTGATGCAGATTATGCCCGGCCGCGACTCGGCCCAGGCCATCCTCCAGCAGGAAGTGACCGGCCTTGAGGAGCAGCTCAAGTCTATGCAGTCTGAGATGGAGAAGCGTTACAACGAGTACATGGAGAAGCAGTCGGGTTGGACCGAGCTTATCCGCAACACCAAACAGCGTGAGCTTCAGGACATGGGCACCCGTATCCAGGAGTTTCAGGAGAATGCCCAGAAACAGCTCCAGCAGCGTGAGCAAGACCTGCTGAAGCCTATCATCGACCGTGCCAAGAAGGCCATCTCCGATGTGGCGGCCGAGGGTGGCTACACCTACGTCCTCGACTCCGGCACCGCGGCCGTCCTCTACTCGCAGGACAGCGACGACATTATGCCTCTTGTCAAGAAGAAACTTGGCCTGAAGTAAGATATTCCGTTTAACAAAATTTAGGGTCGCGGAATGGGCAGAAATCCATTCCGCGACCCCTTTTTCATGCCTAATGCTAACTAATTGTCAACAACCTGTTAACTCCCTACCAACACCCTACCAACTCCTACCATGGTAGGAGTTGGTAGGGTGTTGGTAGGGGGATGGTAGGGTGATTGGGGCAAGAGGGTGTTAAGGTTTGTTAACAAAAAAAGGCTGAAATCCGTAGGGTGGGATTCCGGCCTATGGCTGGGTGTCGTCGAGAGGACGGACTTACTGTTTCATTCGCTCTGTGCTCATTCGCTTCCAGCGTTCGACAATTTCTTCGGTAATCGGGGTGCGCTGAATGATCATGGCCATGCGGTTGTTTTCCTTGGGGTCGTAGATATTGATACCACCGGCATTTACGCGGATAAGCTGATTGGCGTTGATGCCGTAGGTATCGACCAGCATGTTGTAGGCGGCCTCGGAGCGGCGTTCGGAGAGCCATTGGTTGTGGCGGATTGAGCCGGTGACGGAGTCGGCAGCACCGATGATGTAGTACTCGGTAGTGTCGTCGAGGCGACGGACTACTTTGGCGAAGTCTTCCAGGCGTTTGCAGGCGTTATAGTCGAGGTCGTATTTGTCGAGCTGATAGTAGACAATGGCGGCAGGTAGGTTGAGAATCTCGTTGACATCCAAGAGTTCATCAAAGATATTCCGGGGCTTGTCTTGCTCGTTCCGCAGTTGGTCTATCAGCGCTCTGATGCTGTCGAGCTCGTGGTCGATGTCGTCGATGCGCAGCGAGTCGGCATGGGCACGGTCGCCAGCCAGGTTCTGGATGGAGTCGCGTTCGCGATAGAGGCGCTCAATTTTGGCGTTGAGGTTCGGTATGGTGCCCCGTGTGCCATAGGCGAGGAATTCGTGGTTGACTTTTTCGCGGCTTGATTCATGCGTGTAGGGGTTGTATTTTGTGACGCTCTTCAGCAGGTTGAATCGTGCGCCGAGGTAGAGCGAGGGGATGATGTCCACGTGGCGCATGTCGGCATCGAGGTTGTAGTTGTAGTCGTCGAGGCTGCCTCGGGCAATGAGGAATTCGAGTGAGGCGTTGAAGGAGATGTGCTTAGTGGCAAAGAATTCGGTGGCCATTCCACCTGTGAATGCGAATTCGAAGTTTCTGCTGAAGTCACCGAGTTCTACATCCTTTTCGTCGGGGTTGTTGTTAACCTTGTTTACATAGTTTTGGTTGACGATTTTGCCAAACATGACGATACCACCCAGCCCCACCGGAGTGTAGAAATGCCAATGGCGGCGTTTTCCGGCTTCGTAGCCGTGGAAGAAGTTGGTCCAGTCAAAGGTTACAATACCCATGGCTGTGGCGAGGTAAGCGCTGATAGGGTAGTAGATGTGTTCGGCACCGTCGTAGGTGACGGCGTTGTCGGGGTCGGTCAAGGGGTTGTTTCCGACGTGAATCGATTTGCTATGGGCGGTGGCAAAGCCCAGACGGAGGGAGACGGCAACATCGGGGATAACCCATTTCCCTATCTCGACACGTGTGCCGAGGTCTGCCTTGTTCCATGCTGCCGGATTGTCGGGTGTGTTGCCGATGTAGGTCTGCACTCCGATGCTGGTGTTGATGTACCAGTTGTCGAATGGTGACGCTATGATATACATCAGAGAGTCACGGTCGGCACCGAGTGCGACTCCACGCCATCCGCTTTTTTGAGCCATCGAGTAACTCGAACTTGCTATCAGAAATAATAGTACAGTCAGAACTTTTTTCATTTCCTTATTTTCTGCTTTTCAGCCTTGACGGTTGTCATGATTATTTTTGTTTTTTTTCGCGGCGTCATTTTCTGCTGCATCTTTTTCCCGTTCGCTCTCCCCGTAGCCATATCCGTAACCATAGCCATACCCGTAGCCATATCCGTAACCATAGCCATATCCGTAGCCATATCCGTAACCGTAGCCGTATTTCTTTTCATACGGCATCAGCTTCTTGTAGTGGACATCGTTGAGTACGAGCGAGAGGTTGGGGTACGTCTGGTCTTTGTACATCTCGTCGATGGTATTGAGAAGGCGTTTGTCGAATTTGTTGTATCGGATGACAAACAGGGTGTTGTCGACCATCTTCTTGATGATATCGGTGTCGACCACCAGACCTGTGGGGGCAGTGTCGAGGATGATGTAGTCGTATTGTTCGCGCAAATGTGCAATGAGATTCTCGAAACGGCCGTTGCTGAGCAACTCGGCAGGGTTGGGCGGGATGGTGCCGGTGAAGATGCTGTCGACACCATTACTGATGAGGTTGGAGGTGATGATGGACTGCCAGTCGTCGGTGTGTCCTGACAAGTAGTTGGAGAGGCCGGGGTGTTTGCGGGAGTAAAACTTGCGGGTAAGGGAGCCTCTGCGCAGGTCAAGGTCGATGAGTATCACCTGTTTGTCGGCGATGCCGAATCCTGAGGCGATATTGGCCGAGATGAATGTCTTGCCCATGCCGGGGAGCAGGGAGGTGACCATGAGCACCCTGCACTTGCTGCCTTCCTCGCGGGTGCCGAGGAAGTCGATCTTGGTGCGCAGCAGGCGGAAGGATTCCGACATGATGTCGTGGTCGTGCGAGGTTACCACCACTTCGCGGTCGTCGTCTTTTTGACGTGCGGGAATCTCGCAGAGGAATGGTGCGCTGGTGACACCTGTGATGTCGTTATGGTATTTGACTTTGGTGTCGAGCAGTCGACGCAGGAAGAAGATACTCACGGGGATGAGCAGGCCGATGAGGAGACCTGTCAAAGTGGTCTTTGTTTCGTTGGGCGACACGGGGGTGCGGTTGATTCGGGCAGGGTCGAGAATCTTGCCGTTCGGCTCGATGGAGGGCTTGCTGATCATCAACTCCTCGCGTCGGCTTAATAGGTGGAGATAGAGCTCTTCCTTGATCTTCTGCAGGCGTTCCAAATTTTCGATATAGAGCTGCTGCTGGGGAACCTGGCTCATTTTTGAGGAGGCTTTTGAGGCAATGATCTGGGTCTCTGCTATACGTTCCTGAAGCATGCCGATATAGCCGTCGAGCAGGTGGTTCATATTCGTCCGTAGCGTGCGGAGCTCCTCCGTCTTGGCCTTCACAACAGGGCTATTGGGACTCTGGTATTTCTCCAGTTCAAGTACCAAGGTGTTGTGCTTGTTGATGAGGTTCATGATGTTCTCGTCGTCAAGGCCGATGGTGGGAGGGATAAGTCTGGCGGCATCACTGGATTGGTTGATTTGCGTCAGGTATCGTGCCTGCGAGAGTTGTTTCTTCAGACGGTCGATTTCCTCCGACGACTGGATGCTCGACTGGAGGTAGCTCTGTCCGTAAGAGGAGATGTCGAGGAGTTGGTTTTCGCGTTTGAAGTTGGCCAAGGCATTCTCCTGAATACCGAGGTCGGAATGCAGCATTGCAAGACGGGTGTTGATGTAGTCGTAGGTCTCGGCAATGATGCGCTCCTTGTCCTTGACGGCATCGTTGTTGTAGACTGTGATGGCTTCGCTGATGACTTCTTTTGCACGGATGGGGGAGACGTCGCGGAGCGAGATATTGACGATGGTGTTATAGTCATCGTTGCGGCTGACTTGCAGTGCGGCACGGTATTTTTCTGCTGCAGCACTGAGGCTGTAGTGGGTTACGGTGATGGGAATTTCGCGATAGCTGGTGTTGAAGAACCATGTCTTGTGGGCCACGATGCGTCCGAAGGGGGTAGCTACGGTATCATCGAATCTGATTCTTAGGGGAGAATAGTCCGGGGTGGCAATGGTGATGCGGTTCTCGTCATTGACGGTGGCTGTGAAAGTGACATAATCTTCCTCGTCGTTGTCAATGAAGTCGATAGTGAAAGGCGATTCTCCGTAGAGGTCCTTGGTGCGGTTGACCAAGCGGGTTTTTGCGGTATATACGATATTGAGCTTCAGGTTTCTCGCTACATCTGTCAGGGCTGATTTTGATGTGAGAAGCATCATCTCATTGTTGATGGAGCTGTTGTAGAGCGCCCGGGTGGAGAACATGTTCTTGATGTTGGCCTCGCGGATGGCGTTTTCGTTGCTTCCGGTGGAAGAACCTTTAATAAGAACACGGGCGTTGCTCTCGTAAATCCTGTCTTGATGGCGTACATAGTAGCCTGCGACGATGGCTCCCATAGCACCGCAGAGTACCAGCCAATGGATATTCCTCAGCATGGTGAAGAGGATGTCCTTGACATGAATCTTCTGTGTGTTCTTTTCTTCGAGGAAAGAGAGGTCTGCGTTCTTCTTTTCTTCGGCCATGGGAATTATTTTTTGCTGAGAACGGCGATGGAAAGAATCAGGGAGGCGGCCGACATCATGACAGAGGCGATGCCGAGCCAGTAGGAGAATTCGTTCCTCACGATGCCATTGTTGTAGGTGTCGGCAATGATGAAGTCGTTTTGCTGGAGCATGAAGAAGGGGTCGTTGAAGACATCGGAGGAACGGGGGTCGAGGTAGCGCATCACCATCTTGCCGTTGATTTCACGCATGACGGCGATATGGTCGCGGCGGGTGTGGAGGTCCACGTCGCTTCCCAGCATGGCCAGAGCTTCCAGGAATGTGCAACGCTCGTTAGGGATATTCAATACCTTCCCTTTGCCACCACCAAGGAAGAAGACCTTGAAGTTGTTGAAGCGGACCATCACAAAGGGCTCGTCAATGTAACCTCCGTTTTTGAGCATGGCGGTTAGGGTGTCCTGAAGTTGCAGTCGGGTGAGACCGGCCACATGGATGTTGCCGAGAATGGGCATCTGGATGTTGCCGTTAACATCTACAAGGTAAAGGGAGTTGTTGTTGGCAGAAGGACTGTTGGCACCACTGGAGAAGTTGAATGGTGCAGCAAGCTCTTTCTTGCTGCTGGAGGTGGAGACGGTGATGCTCAGTTCGTCATAGCTGGCTATTGCGGCCTCAAATTTGTTCTCTATCTGAATCTGGCTGCCTTGGGTCATGTCTTGTAGGTAGTTCACACGTCTGGGCGTGACACATGATGCCATAAGAATGGCTATTGTGAGACTCACGACAGATATTATAATATTTTCCTTATTCATAAAATGCAACCATCTTTCTTTTATTGCACTAAAAACAAATGCGTTGCACTTATGTGCAGCATTCGTTTTGTATCTGCAAAGATACGTATTATTTATCAAACAGCAAAATCTTTTTGCCTGTTAACTATTTTTTCTACAATTATTTCGGCAGCATTTCCGTCTCCGAAGTGATGTGACGGTTCTATCTTTTTGTCAATGAGAGCTTCGGTTGCCTTTAAAATTTTCTCTTTGTCGGCATCGGCCAGCAGGGCGGCGCCGTCTTCGACGAGTTCCTCCCATTCCGTCTCCGGACGCAATACCACACAGCCTTTTCGGCAGAAGTAGGCCTCTTTCTGCAGTCCACCGCTGTCGGTCAGGACAAGGCGCGATTTCTGCAATGCCGCCAGAGTCTCCAGATAGGAGAGGGGCTCAACAAGGTGAAAGGTGAAAGGTGAAAGGTGAAGGTTAAAAGTATCTAATTGTTTCTTTGTCCGGGGATGAACGGGAAATAATACTTTGGTGTTATAATGTTCTGCTATTGTATTAAGCGCTGATAGTATGTTGTTTAACCTCTCCGGATGGTCGGTGTTGAAGTCGCGGTGGACAGTGGCGAGGATGAAAGGTGAAAGGTGAGAGGTGAAAGGTGAAAGGCTTGAATAATGGAGGACGTTGTCGTACATCACGTCGCCGCTGAAGACTACGTTGTTTCCCTTAAACCCCTCGTTCCATAGGTTTTGCATGGCGGTCTGTGTGGGGGCAAACAGGAGTGACGAGACATGGTCGGTCACAATGCGATTGATTTCTTCCGGCATGTTGCGGTTGAACGAACGGAGCCCCGCTTCCACATGATAGACAGGGATATGTAGCTTGGATGCTGCCAATGCACCGGCAAGGGTCGAGTTGGTGTCACCGTAGACCAGTACTCCATCATAATGCTTTGATAGTAAGATATCTTCGATGCCTTTTAGCATGATTGCGGTCTGTGCTCCATGGGAACCGGAGCCTACTCCGAGGTTGTACTTTGGGAGGGGTATGTCAAGTTCAGTGAAGAACTGACCCGACATGTTGTTGTCATAGTGCTGTCCCGTATGGAGGATGTCTTCGCTGATGCGGTTGGTGTATTTCTCTTTGATAACATGAGAGATGGCTGCTGCCTTGATGAACTGGGGACGCGCCCCGACGATGGTCAATATTTTGTGCATACGATGATTCTTTTTGCGATGTTCTTGAGGTTCTGCATGACGGCTTCTCTCAGCCAACCCCTACCAAAGGGCATCCAGCGCTGGGGGTGGGTGTTGATGAGGAGGTTGTACTTGTGAATGGGATGGTTTATGTCACTGATAGCATGTATGATATCCTCTGTGGAGTGGAATGTGAGCCCTTCTTCTGTCCACTGCCTCTGATACTGCGGCACTTTGTCGCGCACGCTCACCTTGTAGCCGTCCCAGCGTCGTCCTGTGTCGGTGAGGTAGAGCGTTTGGGAGAAGTCGGTGTCCATCATCGGCTCGTATTCAATGCCGAGAGCTTGTATATCGTACTGATTCCAAATGTCCTGGCTGTTCCATTTCGACTTTGGGCTCCCGTGGGCACAAGCGGTCGTGACGGGCACAAGCTTGCGTAGCCTAGTCAGATTTTTACAGAAATCCTCGTAGGCCGCCGTCATGTCTCCGTTGCAGGTGGTGAGGCTTTCATAATGATAACCCGCCCTATGTCCTAAGGAAACAATCTGTTGGATAGTCTTTTCGTCATAACTTTCTGCCACCGTCCGAAAGTAGTAGGTGGCTCTCATCCCCAGTTCTGCCTCCACCTGTGCGATGCGTAGCGAGTAGTCCGGCCGTAGGTCTACATCGTGCCTGATAATAAAGTTGTTGTGAGTCTTGAGCGCCTTTAGCAGTTCGCTATATTTCTCGATGGTGAAGTCCATGGTTATAGTTTCTCAATAAAGTTTGTGAAGAATGTGGCTACGTCGATTTTTTCTGCAATCATCTTTTGTCGCCGCGACTGGTAGATGTCCCGGAGATGCTCTGTGGCAATCAGTTTGTTCACAGTCTGATATAGCCGCTCGGGTTCACTCGACGGAATGCCGATGGTCAGTTGGTACTTTTTTTCAAGTTCTTCCAATACACCGATTTTTCCGGCAAAGTCATTGAAACGGATGGCAGGCGTTCCGAGCATTGCAGCCTCGACAGCCATGCTCTGGCTGTCACCGATATAGAGTGTCGCGAATGTCATGATGTGATGGATGTCCAATGGATTTATCCTAAGTCTGTATTTCTCCAGTCCGGGACTTATTTCCCGTTCCGAAGTGATGTAAACCCTACCATGAGGCGAAAGAATCTTGATGAGTTCCTGCGCTGTTTTGTCGCTGATTCCATGAACTTTGGCACTCACGTCATGGTAGGCGCTCAGTTGTGCGAAGCGCAGCAGGAAATAGGGCTCACGGTGGTCGAAATATTTATCCACCACAGTAGGGTTGGGAGTGAAGCGGTTAGGGTGCAGGTAAGCCAGTTTGTGGAACCCTTCGTAGTGTGTGGTGACAGCCTCCAATGGACCATTGTTGCACGAAACGGGGGAGAGGTAGTTGTCGACAAAAGGTTTGACGGACTTGATAAACTGTGGCACGATGGCGGCATCGTCCTCGGCCATGACGACCGAGCGTCTGTGGAGCAGCCATGCCACTTGTGCCACTTCGGGGGTGGATCCTACAAGAATGTCAATGTGATGAGTGAGTGTGAATTGGAATACGCGCCAAAGCCGTAGCATCAACGTGAATACAGATTTCTTGCCGCTTGGCAAGATGTTGACATAAGACATTCCGGACTGTTGCAGCAGGTCTTCAAGGATATCTTTCCTGCGGATAAGGATGTAGGCCTGATGTCCGTCGCGCTGCAGGTCAGCGATAGTGTTCTTGAAAAGGTGGAAGTGGGCAGGGTGTCCTAGTTGGAAAAGTATATTCATAAGCTGAACTACCTATTATCGCCCTACCAACACCCTACCAACTCCTACCACGGTAGGAGTTGGTAGGGTGTTGGTAGGTAGTTGGTAAGTGTATGTACGCTATTGAATATCATCAAGATGCTTGATGATTTTGGCGGGAATTCCTCCTACCAGGGTACGAGGGGGTACGTCGCGTGTCACAACAGCCCCGGTGGCTACCACGGCCTCATCTCCTATGGTGACACCGTAGATGATTGTTACATTGGGCATTATCCACACTCGGCTGCCGATGTTGACGGGTTTGACGGTGAGGGGGTAGATTTTTTTGAGAGGTGTTTGTGCGGGGATGCACCCATGGGCGGTGATGGTGCAGCGGTCCCCAATGGACGTGTCGTCCCCTATGGTGATCTGTTCGGGAAATGCACGGTCGAAGAGACAGTCATGGCCTATATAGACGCGTTTGCCAACGTGTATGCCGCTCCATCGGGTCATTCTGGTTCGCCATCCTTTGAAAGGGACAAAAAATGCCAGGCGCGAGAGGCTGAAGCGCCAAAGCTGGATGAAAGTGTATCTGAAGCGCCCCAACGGACTGTCCAGGTGATGGTATTGCAGTATTTCTTTGCTGGGCATATTATTCTTCTATAATGGTGAGACGTTTGTTGTTATGCATTAAAGGAATCTCGTCGACGAGAGTGATGGATATGGGTACAGATAGCTGTTTTTGCCAGAAGTCGATGATATAGCGCTCGATATTGGGGCTGTACTGCTCGTTGACTACCAGACGGAAGGTGATGCCTCCATCCTTGCGTTTGACCACTTGATATGCGGTAACAGACTGATGTGTCGGACGGTCGTCCTCTTGGAAGAAACCGACGAAGTTATGAACGGTGAAGCGCTGTCCGTTGGCGTTGATATAACTCTCGCACTCACGCCCCATGATACGTATTATCTTGCCATCTTTCACCTCGACGAGGTCTTGTGTGTTGTAGCGGATAAAAGGATGGGCAAGATTCCATAAATCGGTACTTACGACATGTCCGATACCATTTTTTATAGGCTGGTTTTTATCGTCAAGCACTTCGATAATACCATAGTAACCACAGATATTATATCCATTATGGGCAGGCGTCTCATAGGTGTTGGGTGTGCCCTCACAGCTGTATGAGTCGATGATGTCGCATCCGAAAGCGTGTTCAATCTCGGTTCGATAGGCGGCAGGCAAGGTGGAACCGGTGGTCATGATATGGCGTGGACAGAAAGAATATCCCATATGGCTGTTTCGGTATTTGGCCAGCAGATAAAGCGGAATAGGGTAGGAGCGGATAATGGTGGGGCGTGAGCGTTCTATTTTGTCGAGTATGGATTTGAGTACGTCGTCGTTCATGGAGTAGAACGGCACATAGAGACAGTTGTTTGTCTTGTCTTGAAGCTTCTTGAGTTTGCCATGACGGGCACCATTGGCAATCTTTATATAGCGGTCACCGAGACGGTAGCCTGCCAGATACCATGTGCGGAGTTTTGCTGCGGTGTTGACGGAATATGCCGTTTTGGAGACATAGAATGAAAATGGCTCACCTGTAGAGCCGCTGGAACGTGACAGGATTCGATCCTTGACGGGGAAGTGCTCAGCAGTGAAACGTTTGATACCTCCCTGCCGCATAATGGCTTTTGAGACAATGGGTAATTGGTCGAGGATGGCGGTTTGCGGGTCAAGGTTGTGGTCATGGAACCAGTCACGGTAGAATGGCACTTCCGTGGCGGCAAGGATGATGAGATTCTGCAGACGCTCTTTTTGGAAAGCCTCCATCTGTTCTGGCGCCCAGTCCTCGGCAATTTTCATCAATTTCAGGTATTTGTGAACCTGTTCGCCACGAAGCAAGTCGCTCAGCGGAAGTATGATTTGTTCATGAAGGAATCCCATAGGCCTGGTATAGTTTGTTTTTGACATTCTCCCAACGGTAGTTGGCGATGGCGCGATGTGCCTGTTGGATAATTGCTCTGGCGACAGTTTGGTTTCTGATGGCCCAAAACATCTTCTGTGCTAACTCGTCGTGATTGTCGCAATCAAAGAGCAATCCTGTGGCTCCATTTTTAATCATATAGGGTACTCCTCCTACATGGCTGGATATAACCAGTAGTCCTGCATTCATGGCCTCGAGGATGGAGACCGGCATGTTGTCGACAATTGGTGCAGAAAGGAAGATGTCGGCCCGGTGGAGATAGGAGTAGATGTCGTTGTTGCCCACCTTGCCAGTAAAAGTGACATTTGTCAAGCCCATCTCTTTCGCCATTTCCACCAGTTCATTGTGCTGTGTTCCGTCACCGACTAGCGTTAAAGTGGATTCCGGTAATTCGGTTAGCACTTTCTGGAAGGCTCTCAGTATGCAAGGAATGTTGTACAATTCTTCATGTGCGCGGGTGCAGATGAAGTTGGGATTCAAGGTCTCTCGCAGACGATGTTGTTTCTCGTCAAGTTCGATGATATTGGGGATGATAGAATAAGGGAGGTGATGCTTGTCGAAGATTTTGGCGAGGAAGCCGGAGAGGACGATATTGGTGTCGGTGCGGGTGAGGTAATGGCGCACTAGTTTGGGGTGCTTATCGAAAAAGGTTTCACCACCGCCGCCGTGGTAGGTCAGTACGATGCGCTTTTTCAGCCACCGCCCCACAGAAACACCTATGATGGCAGGAAGAAAGCCCCAGTCCGAGCAGCAGTGGATATGCAACACATCGTAGCTGTGAGCCACAGAACGAAGCTGCAGAGGCAGTAGAAGGCGGCGCAGAATGGAGGCCTTGGTGGAGAATATATCGACGGTATGCCCCTCCTCTCGCAGATACTTCTGCAGGAGCCGCACTTGTCCGGAGATACCCCCGACACCCGGCTTATAGTTACATATCAGTAGAATCTTCATAATCAGAACAGGCCGCGGGAGCCGAGTTTGAAGAATGCCCAGGCGAAGACCATCACCGGCACCACACAATACCAGATCTTGATGAACTTGTAGTTCTTGGCGTTGAGCTGCGTGATGCCGTAGGCCGCCATGATAAGTAGCAGGGGAAGTCCTGGCAACAGGAACCGCTCCGAGTTGGAAAAGCCGCTTATGGAGACGACTCCGAGGTAGGCAATGGTGAAAGAGCCTATCAGCGACAAGTTGCGCCAGTTCTTGGTGATGAACAAGGCGCTGAACAAGGCTATGAGTACGAATCCTCCGAGGAAATTGCGCACATAGTTGCCGCCATGGAGCATCTGCTGGGTGTATTGTTCATCGACATTTACCATGGTGGGGAACGGCAGTACGAACATCAAGGGAGTCATGACGGTGCCGGTGGCGTATTTTGCCCAGAGATTGCCTTTGTTGGTTTGCATAAGCCGTTTGTTGCTTACATTTGTTTCACGGTCTTCCAGATATCCGTCGAGCTCATTCATGATGGTTCCTCCTGTCAGTGTGAGGGCGGTTAGGATACCCCAACTGATAAGCATGATTCTTTTCTTGTATCCAATGATGGACGTGTTGGTGAAAACGACGGCTGTGACAAAGGCGAATACGGCAGCGGCACCAAGCACCGTCCGGAAAGTGAAGAGTGTTAGTGCAAGAAAGACAGGTATGGCGATGGATCCTATGGTGTATCGCTTGGTGCGTACCAGATAGTCGGCACGTTCCAGGTAGGCTATCACTAAGAAAATCATGAAAGACTCTTTCAGGTGCAGTCCGCAGTAGAAGATAAGGTTGGGCATGAAGCAGGCAAAGATGGCTGACAGACGTCCGGTCCCTTCCCCCATGTTGCGTTTGGCCAGGGAATAGATGAGCAATACTGTTGTTGCACTAAAGACGGAGTTGATTAGTCGAGGGAAAAGAACTCCTTCACCGAATATCTTCGCTAGGAAGGTGAGGTAGAATACATATCCTGAGTCGGATACGGCGGCGGTGTCGATAAAGAGGTAGTGCCAGATGTCTTTCCAAGAAGTGTTTATGTTTCCAACGGACTCTTCGTAATACCAGAGTGAGTCACCGGCAGAGAATTCGAATGGGATGCCGGTTTTGGCAGTATAATAGAAGAAAGAAAAGAATACCCAGGCGAAGCGAAGCCCTAAGGAGATGAAAAACAGGTGTAGCATGAGTTTCTTCTGAGGGATGGTGGCCCATTTCTGGCTACAGTAGGAAGTCAGCATAAAGAATCCTATGACCCAGCCGATACCCATGAGATAGTATTCCCATGACATGGCGTGTCGGAAGAAGAAAAGGAAAACCGCCGCCAATGCACCGAAGTAGAGGTAGATGCCCTTGGAGGCTATTTGTTTTGGAAAAAATGGTAGCATCTATTGAATGTTTAAGTAAAAGACTTCAAGACATCGAGTTTTTAGTTTTGTTTGAGTTTTTCGAGGCGTCTTTTTAGCTTGATGAGTCTCGTCATGTTTTTCTGCCCCACAAGGCTAAGCACATGGGCTTTCCAGCCTTTCTTTTTATTAGACCAGGAATCCAGTCCTTTGTGCTCGCAGTAAGTATTTTCTGTGCGAATATATTCCCCTGTGGTGTGGCGTGGGGAAAAATAATCCACAGGGAAGATATGTAAATCTTTATAGTCTTGTTCGGTACCATCTTGTCGGAATCCATTGGCGGCAATAATTCCGGTAATGAACAGCACATTGGTAGTCAAGTCTGGAGTACCATCGGGTTTTAGAAAATGCCGGTTATTATAGGCTTCCAACATTTCCGTTACCCACTGGCCATGAGGTTCAGAAGCACAAACACCCATCATTACAGGCTGATGTTTGCTACCTTCGATGCCTGCAAACGCATGGTGGTTTAGTAAATCATCAAATGGTTTATATACCTCGAAGTCTACATCCATGTACACGCCACCCTCTTTCTCAAGAGCATACAGTCGCACATAGTCACTTACAAACGCATACTTGCCAGCCATATAAGCTTCTTTCGTGTAAGAGTTGCTGTTGACATCGAAGTTTTCCTCGTTCCACGGCTTGTACTCCCAGTCAGGCATAAAACTATGCCACGAAGCGATACAATCTATGGCCAGTTGAGGCATCTCTCCACGGCCAAACCAGCAGTAGTGAATCTTCTTTGGTATCATGACTGTCTAATATAACTGAAGGCATCTCGGTAGCCTTTCATCATGGCACCGATGGCAGGCCAATACTTGGGGTGCAGGTTTATCACGAGGTTATATAGAGCGTAGTTTACCATGCCGTAAATGCCACCTGCCAAGTTATGCAGGGTGTGGCGGTTTGACCATATATGTTTGTACCAGAAAATCGTTCGGTTGCGTGCAATGGTATACAGACGTATGCGTTTGGCTGTGAGACGGTCTTGTGCCGGACGTCCGGATGCTGCGTCGAGGTGCACGAAGTCGGTGTTGTGTGTATAGGCAATCCTCCCTCCTTGTAGGAATATTTTATAGTAGAACACAGCGTCATCGTAGGCTGCGTAAGTCGATATTCGGCCTTGCTCCAGCCATTGTTCTTCCTCAAAATGGACGGCTTTGGCTTTGTCGGTCTTGATGAAGAAGCAGGCGAATGCTCCAGTTTGGCACAATCCTTCTTCGCAGTTGACGTAGGTACAGTGTCCACCAGTGGAGGCAATGGTATCAAACCATTGCGATTCCCGACGACTTTGAAACGCTTGCCCCGTGAAAGCAAGGCATATTTGTTTAGTGCGTTGCTTCAGCTTATTTATGAAAAATGTTTTTGTCGGAAGCGTTTTATTTTCATTTGTTTTACCACCACCGCCATAAGCTAATACACAATCCAACTGTCGTCTTTGTAGCGTCTCATATAATTTCTCCGCGAAATCGGGCGGGAAATCCAAGTCGTCGTCCAGCACCAGTAGGTAGTCGCCCATGGCTTCCGCAATACCGACAGCCCTTTGAGTCACCATCCCTTTTCCCGAACGGATAATTCTCTCGTTGCCCAATTGATGGTCAAGCGTATACCCCTCAGGAATAACCACAAGAATTTCCATCGGTTTCACCGTCTGCCGTTCGATGGCCCGCAGCATCAGCAAGTATTTCTCTCCAGTGTTGCCAAGTGTTCGGATGACGATGGAATAGTTAAACATGTTTGATGAGGGCTTGTTTAACCTTTGATCCAAGTTTAAGAAACAGACACCGCAGTTTTAGGTATAGGATGGGCTTTTGATAAAGCCGTCGAGTCTTGGAGGGCTGATGGTTCCAGTCCACTTTGTTGAGTTCTGTACGAGCGGCATTTCGGTATTGGTTGGTAATTAGGTAAGGGAGAAGTCCATAGGTTCGCAGCTTATCTATCAGTTGTTTATAGTCGGGATTGGTTTTCTCTTCAGGCTCCAGATATCCGAGCCCCCACAGCATGTGTTCCTTTGGGTCGTGCAAGTGGTTTGTGCCGCGGTAGGTGACATCCACATCCTGATTGTAGTTGCTCAAAGGTTTGTTGAGGAACACTACTTTATGTTTTAGTGCGATGCGAATCCATAAATCGAAGTCTTCCCCCAGCTTTAAGTGAGGCTTAAAGCCACCACTTTCGTCGAAGACAACCCTCGGAATGACTATTGTGATGCTTGTCAGCGGCATACAGAGTGTTTGGGCATAGACTTGACAGTAATTGATTTCTCCTTCAATGAAGGTTCCTTCCACTCCGATAGGTGCTATAGATTTCTTGCCATTCTTGACGATATAGTAGCCCGTGCCGTAGATTCCGGCATCAGGATGGCGTTCAATCAGGCCAGCCATCTCTTCAAGGAAGGTGGGCTCCCACCAGTCGTCGGCATCAAGGAAGGTGACATAGGGTGCTGTAGATAAGGTGACTCCTTTGTTGCGGGCGTTGCTGACACCGACATTATCCTCTAAACGGACAATTCGAATGCGGGAATCGGTGAAGTTTGCCACAATCTCATTGCTACCATCGGTCGACCCATTGTCAATGATAATCAGTTCGTAATCACAAAAAGTCTGCCCCAAGACACTTTCCACCGTCTTGCCGACGTGTGGCGCTTTGTTGTAGAGTGGTATGATGACGGAGAATTGAGGCATTATTTCATTGTGTTTTGGCTATGCACGATGGCAAACCTGTTCTTCAGCTGCAGGAACGGACTTTCGAAGAACTTGTAGGACAGCCAGGCGATTAGTATTGTAGCAGCGGTGATGATGCAGTAGATCAGAATGGGGACTACGGCTGTTGGAAGTTGTATACTGCCCCCCTTGTAAAGGGATGAAAATCCAAATATCAGCAGTGGATGGATGACATAGATGCCATAGGATATCTTGCCCACAAAGTCGCACACGCGGTTTTCGAGATTGATAATGGGACTTTTCAATTGACTCGCTATACATACAATGGATAGGATGGCAATCAATTGTGGTCGTATGGGTGCGGGGATAACATCTATCCAAGTCAGAGAGAACAGCAGTAAGAGGAAGCTGACAAAACCCAACGTGCGATTCATTAGGATGTTGGTAAATAGCTTGCTTTTCATGAAGTAGAGGATGGCGCCAATAGCACCTATCATCATGCAGTCGAAGCGTGTGACGGCGAAAAAGCGGTAGGCTGTGTTTGTGCCGTAAACTAGGTATATGCCCCATTTGCAGACGAGCCAAGCTACGCAGACGATGACGGCTATCGTCAACAACCTCTTCGTTTTGCCTTTTGTCAGTTTCGCCAGCCATGGCCAGAACAGGTAGAACTGCTCCTCAACGCCCAAGCTCCAGTAGTGAACTATAGGCCAGATTCCGACTGATAGAACGAACGGTATGTTGGCAGAAAAGAAACAATAGTACCAGATGTTGGTGTCGTGCCAGGTGGATGTGGCGAACACGGCGATGAGCAGATAGATGTAGTAGATAGGCCATATCCTCAGTATGCGTCGCATATAGAATTTGGGTATGCTCACCGTCCGACTTTGCCCCTGTTCGTGCAGTAGCAGGTAGGTGATGAGGAAGCCGCTGATGACGAAGAAGAGCGTGACACCGTCGGCCACGGCAGGCAGTCTGAATCCTTCGACCCCCCAGTCTCCGAAGTCGCTTTGGAAGGTATGCCCCCACATGACCGAGAGTGCTGCGATGGCTCGCAGTCCGTTAAGTCCGGGCAGGTGGATGCTTTGGGGCATTGTTAGACGTGGCGATTGATGAACCGGAATAACCGAGGTGAGAATCTTAATGCAGAATAGTGTATTCGGTGGCGTAATTTGGTGCGGCTCACGCGGCGGTAGCAGTACCAGTCAATCAATGAAAGAAGGTGTTGGTCTTCTTCAAGGGTATTGTTGATGAAGGCCATTTGGTAGTATTGTGTCAGAGCGCGATAGACGGTTGTCTTGTCGAAGCCTTTTTCTTTGTCAAATAACGCCGACAGCTCGTTGCCTATGACTATTAGGCTTTCCTTGCTTTTTAACCCTCTTGTAGTCATTATACTCCCCGACCGCACACGGTAATTGTAGAGAATGTCTGGGATGACCTTTATTGACTTGGCTTTGAGGCAGGCTTGAGGAGTAAACTCGTTGTCCTCGTGCAGAATTCCTTCGAGGAAGCGAAGACCGTTTTCCTCCAGAAACACGCGTCGGTAGCATCGTTGCCACACGCAGACAAAAGACACCTCACGGTGTTCCAGTGCATGACGGTTGTAGTAGCTCCAGCCATCGGATTGTTCGGGATCGAGGGTGTCGTAAGTGTTATTGTCTGTCTGTCGGCATGCGAAGCAGATCATGTCTTCGCCATTGGCTTCCTTTGCAAGTTGGGCTAACATTTTTGGTTCCACCCAGTCGTCACTATCTATAAACACCACATAGTCGCCGGTGGCAGCCTGTAGTCCAGTGTTGCGTGCTGCACTGAGACCACCATTTTTTCGGTCTATCACCCTTATTTGCGGGAATTTCTCATCCCATTCCGAGAGAATCTCACGGCTACGGTCCGTAGAGCCATCGTTGACGCAGATGACCTCGAAGTCTGTATAATCCTGAGCTTGCAGACTTTCGAGGCATTGGCTGAGATAGGCCTCCACATTATATACGGGTACGATAATGGAGAAAGTCATGGCTCTTTTATGTTTACCCGTGGCAGTAGCCATTGGTCGGTGCCGTGTCGCCATGGACCACCCCAGGCCATCAGGACGGTCTGGAAACCGAGCTCGCGGCAGATGGCGAGGGTGTCGTCGTTGTGGGCGCCATGAGGGAAGGAGAAATGACTTGTCTCGTGGCTGAGGATGGCTTCGAGTGCCTGCTTTGATTTGGCAATCTCTTGGTATTGCTGCTCTCGCGTGAGAGTGTCGAGTTTTGGGTGGCTCACCGTATGGGCAGCGATGGCGCAGAGTGGGTCGGCATCGAGTGCTTTCAGTTCTTCTGTGCTGAGTCCCAGTTTTTCCTCCGGGTACCACCACATTGGCAGTTGGTTGTCGATGAAACCGATGGTAACATACACGGTGAATGGCACATTGAGGCGTTTCAGCAAGGGGTAGGCGAGGGTGTAATTGTCGCGGTAGCCGTCGTCAAAGGTAAGGCACACAAAAGGTGTAAAGTGTAAAGTGTAAGGTGTATGGAAGGGGATGTTGTCAATAGAAATGAATTTATAGCCTTTGGATTTGTATTCCAGTATCTTTTGCTCTAGCCAGTCGACGGTTACCTCTAGCTCGCGTTGTTCGGGTACGTTGCTCCGTTGCACTACCACTCTGTGTAACATCCAAATCTCACCCGCCACAGGGTGGGTGGCCTTATATAGGTTCCGTTTGATTCGGTGGAATATCATACTTTTTTGTGCAACAGGCTTTTTAGCAAGAGCTTGGTTTCGTATTTGCAGCTGGTACGAAGAGCCAGGCCGCTGTTGAGGTATCGCAGATAGCGCGGAAGGGAATATCCGTCAGCAAAAAAGCGTCCGACGATGGTGCTGTAGAGCGTAAGCTTCAGGTGTTTGTCGAGTCGGTGGCGTAAGGCCGCCTCGTCAAAATTCCCTACGCTGCGGTTCTTCTCAATCATTTTCTGACAAAAGGCTTTGCGTTCATTGAGATCTTGTCTGGAGGCTATTTGCGGTGCCATGAAAGGTCCTGTGTAATACGCCCTCTCCTCCTCGATGAAGTCACTGCTCAGCCATTCAAGTATATAGCGTCGCACCTCAGCTACCTTACTTTGCTGCTCCTCGCGACGGGCGGTGCAAATCTGCGTTGGATGCATGCGGTAGCGGAAGAGGGTCTCCTGGATGTTGTACATCTTAGTGATACGCAGACAGTCGGCCCAAAAGCGATAGTCCTCGGCAGGGAAGGCCTCGGTGCTGTAGCGCAGGCCGTGGTCGCGGTAGAGGCTCATGCGGAAGGTGGGCACGATGACGCTGCATTCGAACAGCATGTTGGCCATGATGTCCTCGTGCCGCTCGGGGAAGCATACCAGCGAATTTGCTGTGCCAAATCGCTCAAAACCAGCACTGCAGATGCCGATCTCGGGGTGGCTGTCGAGAATGGCTACCTCGCGCTCAAGCCAGAAAGGCTCCGCGATATCGTCGCCGTCCATGCGTGCCACATACTCGGTGGTGATGTGACTCAAGCCGCGGTTGAGGTTCTCGGCAAGGCCTACGTTCTTCTCGTTCTGCACGATACGGATACGTGCATCCTCAATGCTCCGCACCATTTCGACCGTTTCGTCTGTCGAGCAGTCGTCGATAACCAATAACTCGAAGTCGCGGTAGGTCTGCCACAACACGCTGTCGATAGCCTCCTTGACATAGGGGGCCACGTTATATGTCGGCATCAACACTGTGACTTTGGGCATATTTTTTATCGTTGATCGACCTACCATCCCCCTGTCATCTCCCCATCAACTCCTACTATGGTAGGAGTTGGGTAGGAGTTGGTAAGGCGATGATATTGATTTGGTGTTAATTAGGTGGGAAGGGGAGGTGTTGTTGCTATTTTTTCTTCAGGTAATTGAAAATCAAGTAGTAAATGAATATTTCGGGGTGTTGGGTCATAAAACGCCAGCGGATCTCTTTTTGCACCTCGGGAGGGAAATTGTAGCGTCGTTTGTATCTGGCCCAAAGATGACCCCACCCGCGGGCATAGTCTTTGATTTTCAATCCATTGTTTTGCTTCATATACTCCAGCACATCAATACCCTCGAGGAAGGTAAGTCCTCGATGCTCAGCCTCGGAGGAGATGTTGCAGTTGTGCTGACGGTAGTAGCTTAGTGGTTCATCTACCGCCACCACTTTTCCCTGCTCGGCGAAAAGGACGTAAAAGAACCAATCGCCGCAGAGTCGCATCTGTTCGTAGCGGTAGCTTTCCTCGGGACGAAATTTGTTGCGACGGAAGATGCATTCGCTGACGTTGGCGATAGAGTTGCAGACGGCCAGCTTTTTGCGGATGAAGTCGTGACCGTGGTAGGTGTTTACCTTGTCGCTATGCGGTGTCTCCCAGAGTTTTTTTTCTTGTTGATCAACCCACCAGGTGGCGCTGTAGGCCAGCACACAGTCGGGTTCTTGGACCACCTCTTTCATAAGGCGTTCGAGGAATGTAGGCTCACAATAGTCGTCGCTTTCCGCTATCCATATCCAGTCGCCTTTGGAGAGGGCTATCCCCTTATCCCACTGTCGGAAGGCGCTGCCACTATTGCTCTCACCGTAAATGATGTGACTCACATGCGAATCGCTGCGGTAGCTTTCCATGATGTCGCGGCTCCCATCTGTTGAGCAATCGTCTAGCAGTATCAACTCAAAGTCCTGGTACGTCTGCCCCATGATGCTGTCGATGCGTTGCTTGAGAAACGGCGCATGGTTGTAGTTGGGCACTATGACGGAAACAGTTGGCATGGGTTATTTGATGATCCGTCGCCACATGACGATAGACCATTGTTTTATGTCGAAGAAAAGAAAACCAAGCCATTTGCTGCGATAATATCTGCAATAGAAACCTATGGAACCTATCATGCGGAATAATCCTAAGGGTTGGTGTTGTCGGCGTTGGCGTAATATGATAAATGCAATGCGTTTGTCAATGGGTGATGGCAACGGTAGTTTGCTCCACAATGTTGCGGTGTAGCTGGCCTCTCTTGGGTTGTTACTCACGGGATTGTTCAGACTCTCCCCAATACCACATTCCTGATTACTATGAATACGGTAATCAATTAGGCATTTGTTTATGAAACCTAGCTGATTGTTGGTTAACGCAAGCATGGCTAAAGCCCCGTCATGCAAAATATCGTCAATGCAAAAACAGGAGAAATATGATGTGTATTTAAACTCACGCCGGATTGCCATGGTCGCACCAGTTGCACGGTTTTCAAAGGCAAAGATTTCTATACCGAAGCCATCCTCAATTTGTTTCAAGCATCTGCCGTCTACGCCGAAGCATCTCCATAGTGTTCCGTTGTATATGGCTTTCCCTGAACCATCTATAAGTTGACCATCGGTGAAGACCACTTGCTTTTGATGGTTATGATTGAAATAGTTGACGATGATTTCGACCTTGTCGTTATGCCATACATCGTCTTGGTCGGAGAGGAAGATGATGTCACCTTGGCAGAGGTTAAGGGCTTGTTGGAAGTTGCGAGCTGGGCCAAGATTCTTCTCGTTGCGGTATATACGAATTTGGGGATGTCCTGAGGAGGAATAAGATTCTATTATGTCCAGTGTGCCGTCTGTGCTGCCGTCGTCACACACCACAATCTCGTCCACAGGCATGGTCTGATGTAGGATAGACTCAAGTTGTTTGCGGATATATTTCTCGCCGTTATATGTGCAGAGTGCAACGGATAACATTAAGTGTTTCTTTTAGAGAAAGGATGTAAAAGGGTCTTTCCTAATCGAAAAGCCCGAGAAGACCTTGTACGGATTAATTCCTGTTTGGTTTTGTCGTACTCGTTCTGCATCTCGGTTATGAGGTCATGGAGATCTTGTATCGGATATTCCTCTGGCGACAAATGCCGCCTTTCGCATGTGCGTTGCCGTACTACGAGATTCCAGTAGAGGGTGGTAATCCATCGCTCTCCCTGTGAAATTTGCGACGGGGTAGACCTGTATTTATTGGTGAAACTATCGAGAACATATACGGGAGCCACCTCCTCCAACTTAAAATAAAGATCCTGATCCACGCCAGCGCGAAGATCTTGTGAAATGCCTTCCGTCCTAATGTAACAATCTTTCTTGAATGATGCGAAGTGCTCGGGTAGATAATCCCTGTTTGTAAAATAGTTTTTATCAATGGGAATGTTTAGTTTCCGTGATTCATTCGTGATATTCAGCTGTTGGTCACAATAGTAAAACCTCGAAAAGACACAGGATACTTCGGGATGATGCGCATGGCTACCGGCATGGTCTTTGAGTGCGTCGGGAAGTAGAATATCGTCAGCATCAAGAAAACCACATAACACACCGTGGGCTAAATCTACACAACGACGCTTTGTATATCCACACCCTTTATTCTCCCCATTAGGGAAAACATGTATTTGTGGGTCTTTCTCCAGCTGTTTGTATACCTCACCAGAGTTGTCGCTCGAGCCATCATCAACAATGATTATCTCCCAATTCGAGTACGATTGAACACGAACACTCTCAACGGCCTCCATCAGATACTGGCCATTGTTGTAGTTGGCAATAAGAATAGAAAAAAGAGGATTAGGATTCATTTTGCGCAGTTATTTCTGCTTAATTCTATTGTATGCAGTCTTCAGTCGGCGGTATTGGTTGGGAAATCTTTTCCGTAAGGCGTGAAGAATCAGTATCTTTTTTTGTAAGGTCGGCAATATGAGTGTATTTGTTTCAACGCAGTAGACTGGTTTGCCCGATACCTCGACAATCGTCTTGGCTTGCTGGTAGGAGCTTTCAATGAATAGTGTGCAATCTCCCCGTTGCTTAAAGTATTCTCCCTTGTATTCACCGTGTTTGTTCCATGCTAAACGTGCAGCTTTGTTTGGGAAATCAAGCATGACGAGTTGGTCGTAGGTGATGTTGTTCCGCTTCAGCCACTCTTCGGTCAAGGATCGGTATTTCTCAAGTCGGCAAGAAATCAGTGTGTTGATTTTGCATGTCGGGGAGAATAATGGTTTTGCTGTCTGCAAGAAGGATTGATATTTCTTGCCGTCATCGTCCTCAGTGGGATCAACGCATAACACTCCGTCGATATCAATGCAGGCACTATTTAATATGGAATGGTGAAAGATGTTCCATTCAAACACTCTGTCGTCGTCGATAATCTCAAAAGAGAGGTCTACCATTTCGGCTCCGGCAGAAGTGGCAATTGGAGCACAAAAGATGTATTTGTAATCTCTGTCGGTGATGGCGTTCAACTTTTTCTTGGCATCAGATAGGGACGTTCCGGAGCAAATGCTGTCGTCAACTATCAGAATCTTCTTTATTTCCTTTCCCTTGATGAATTCGCCCCGAGATATGCCGTAACTATACACTTTTCCGCGCTCTACAAAGGAATCTATGTCTGTCAACCGTGTGTTCAAGAACAGAGCAATCATGTTGGCAGGGAGCATACCACTTCGTGGAATGCCGACAACAAGGTCGATATCGTGAGGAATCTTCCAGAGATTCTTGCGAATCGTGTCGCTTAACTCTGCAATAGTGACGTATCTCATAGTGGCAATTCTTCGATGGTGTTATGTAGTAGGATGTATCCCCAGTTGTGGGTGTCCCATTTTACATAGTAGCTGTTGCGATTCTTCATGGGTTTGTCAATTTCAACCGAGATGGCGTCGGTAACCACATCGAAATTGGTTTCGCCACTTTCCATGTTTCCTATGCCAACGGAGAAAGATAGTCGATATGTTCCTACGGCTAGTCCAGGGTTGTTCAGCGTGTATCTGAGTTTCTTGCGACAGCCTGCACTGATGTCAAAGTAAGAAGAGGATGAGTTATTGCATAGGGAAAGACCCTCAATAGTCCGGATAGTACAATTGATGCGACATTGCTCAACGGCTTTTTCTGCCTCTATGACGATGTCAAACACAATGTCCTCGTCGGAAGCATAGACATCGTCACATTTCGTATGTTCGATAGAGAGGAATTTCACTTTCAGACTGCGATTGTTGTCGCGCAGATTTGGTGTAATAATGGTTCTGGCAGAATGCGATATATTTTGGTTGCTATTAAGGTAGGCGTCTACCACATCGGCAATCTCGCCGTAAGTTTTAATACGTCCGTTTTCAAGCAGCAATCCATGGCGGCACAGGGCTCGAATGCTGTTCATATTATGGCTCACAAACAGCACGGTTCTTCCTTCGCCTCTGCTGACGTCTTGCATCTTGCCGATGGCTTTTTTCTGGAATTCGGCGTCGCCGACGGCGAGGACTTCGTCAACGACTAATATCTCTGGGTCTAGGTGGGCGGCGACGGCGAAGCCGAGCCGCACCATCATGCCGCTGCTGTAGCGCTTTACGGGGGTGTCGAGGTAGCGCTCGCAGCCGCTGAAATCCACTATCTCGTCCAATTTGCGGCTGATTTCCTCCTTCGTCATACCGAGGATGGCACCGTTGAGGTAGATGTTCTCCCGGCCTGTCATCTCGGGGTGGAAGCCAGTGCCGACTTCGAGCAGCGAGCCTATGCGGCCGCGGGCACGGATGGTGCCGGTGGTGGGGGCGGTGACACGGGAGAGGATCTTCAGCAGCGTGCTCTTGCCGGCGCCGTTCTTGCCGATGATGCCCACGACATCGCCCTGCTCAACCTTGAAATCGATGTCGCGCAAGGCCCACACATAGTCGCTCTCGCCCTTGGTTGACCTATCATTGGTCTCACCGATGGTGAGGTAAGGGTCTTCCTTACCGCGGATGTTCATCGTCCACCAGCGCTTCAGATCATGCGCTAGGGTGCCCGTGGATACTAAACCGAGGCGGTAGATCTTACTTATGTTGTTGAATTCTATGGCAGTCATGTTTTATTGAGTCATCAAGTCTTCTAGACATCAAGACTTCGAGTTTCTATTTGTTCTTTAATTTGAGATAGTGTGACGCTCCTGGTAGCGTGAATCACCGTTACATCACCGTTAGATCTACGTTACATCTTCGAGTCATCTTACCATCATCTACCTCTCTTCTTGTCCTCCTCTTACCCTCGGCCATTCCTCCCAACTGGCCTATGCTACGCCTACGCCACGATATCTGAACGTTATTGTTTGTGCAGGATGCTTTTGGGTTTGAGGGTGTGGGAGGTGAGGGAGGCGAGGAGGAGGCTGCTCGGGGCGTCGTTGTAAACCATGCGGCGCTTCCAGGCGAGGGAACGCCAGCGGCGCAGCTTCCAAAGGAGGCGGCTGGGGCCGTCGGCATTGCTGTCGTCCACACTGCCGTAGACGATGTCGCGCTCTAAAGAGACTTCGAGACATCGAGACATCGAGACACCGAGGCTCTGAGACATCGAGACTCCTAGGCGTCGTTCGGCGATGTTGTTGAGAACGGCGACGAAGTCGGCCATGCCGTAATCTTCGATGGTTTTGTCTACCAGTTGCCAGTCGACCTTGTCCTGCAATGCCCGGCAGGTGAGCGTCCAGTCCACCAGATCGCGCAAGGTGATGCGGCTGGCGGCGAAATGGCCAGCCATGTGGCGGAGGAGGAAAAGCACCTCGAAGGTTGGGAGTTGAGTGTCGCCGACTAGATCCTTGAGCAGGGACTCGTAGCGGCGGTTTGAGGGAGGGTAGTGGGTGTTGACGAAGTCGTAATGACTCTCCACCGTCACGCCGCGGTAGTCGTATTTGCTGTGGTGGTGGGCATCGTTGCTCACCGTGACATGCAGGTGTTTTCTCGCAATGGCGTCGGCCTTGTTGTGCTGGTCGAAGAAGTAGAGGTCAAGGTCACTGAACTCGCGCAACTCTGGCTGCGGGTAGTATTGTGCCGTGTGTGCGCCCTTGAGCACTAGGGTCTCGATGCCATGCCGCTTCATGGTGCCGATGATGTCCTGTTGCACCTCCTCTTGGTAGCGGTGCCAGCACTCGGCTTTGGCACGTTCGGCCAACCAAGGAATCTTTACCTCGCGAGGCACGTCCAATGCGGCCATGGTGTCGGCTGTCAGTGCCGCCACATGATTCTGCTGCAACAGTCGGAAAAGGTTCCACCAGTCTTTTGAGGAGATAGGTGAAAGGTGGGAGGTAAAAGGTGAATCCTTGTCAACTCCTGTGATAGCTGCACGCAGTAACAGAAAGGCTGTATCAATTTCTCTCATTCAAACAATCAAGCATTCAAGCAATCACACAGTGTCCATAAAGGTGCGTTGCACTCGGTTGAAGATGACCAGTCCGACGGCCAGCAGCACCACCATGAAGGCGAAGCTGTAGGTCAGCAGACCCCAGCTGAACTGTCCTTCGCCGAGCATACCGTATTTGAAGGCCTCGACAATGCCCGTCAAGGGGTTGAGGCTCATCACGAAGCGCAGCTTCTCGTTGGTGATGGTGCTCAAGGGGTAGATGACCGGGGTGGCGTACATCCACAGCCGCACGAAGTATTCGAGCAGCAACGTCATGTCGCGGTATTTCGTCGTCAGACTCGAGAAGAGGATGCCGAAGCCCAGCGCTAGGCCCGCCAGCATCACTACCAGTAGCGGTAGCAGGAGTGCATACCAGTTGGTGTGTATCTGTTCTGGGATGATCCATATCTGGTAGATGGCGTAGACCACCAGAAAGAGGCCGAGTTGGATGCCAAAGCGCAGGAGGTTGGAGATGACGGTGGCCAGAGGCACCACCATGCGCGGGAAGTAGACCTTGCCGAAGATGCCGGCATTGGCGGTGAAGGTAGAGGAGGTCTTTGTCAGGCAGTCGCTGAAATACTGCCATAGACAGATGCCGCTGAGGTAGAACAGCGGCTGCGGCAGGCCGTCGGTGGAGATATTGGCGATGCCGCCGAAGACCACCATATACATGATGACCGTTATTATGGGTTGGATGAGGTACCACAGGGGTCCCAGGATGGTCTGCTTGAACTGTGTGGTGATGTTGCGCTTGACGAACAGCATGCACAGGTCGCGGTAGCGCCACAGTTCTTTTAGGTCGACCTGCAGCAACTTCTCCTTGGGTCTAATAACGGTGGTCCAGTCTTGGTTGTCTTCTTTCATGCTGAGTGTTTTCGGTGGAACAGGATATTTCCGATGATGCCCCAGAAGTAGCGCCAGTCGGTCTTGAAAGGGTGCTGGAGGTAGGCTTCGAGGTAGCGGCGCTCGCTGTCCTGAATCTCTTCGAGGGTTCCGGGCGTGTTTTTCTCGTAGTAGAACGGCGGCAGCATGCCAGGCTTGGTGCGGGTGCGGAGTTCTTGCATTTCGGGGGTGTAGAGGTTGAAATACTGTTTGCTCAAAGGCCTCACGCCCACCAGCTTCATCTCACCCCGCAGCATGTTCCACACCATGGGCAGTTCGTCGAGCCAGGTCCTGCGCAACAGCCGTCCCAGGGTGTTCACACGATAGTCGTCCTTGAACTTGCCTCCCCGCTGCAGGTGCTGGTATTGATAGACGTAGGGTTGCAGGTACTCAGAGTAGTTGTACATCGTGCGGAACTTGTGAACGATGATTTCTTTGCCGTCTTTGCCTTTACGCCGCAGGTGGATGATGGGCGATCCGATGGGTGCCACGTCGTTGATCGGATCTTTGATCTTGCGGGCCACCACGAAGAACTCGCCGTAGCGGAACTGCTCGTCAATGACCTCGAAGCCGGCACGGTAGAGTCTGCCGAGGATCTCCACACGTGTGAAGGTGCGGCTCTTGCCGTGGGTCAGCGTGTAGTAGAGCTCATGGGTGAGTACCATCTTGGGTGCCACGCGGTTCCACAGATAGTCGTAACCGATGGCGATGTGGCGGATGCCCCAGGAATATTTCTGCCTGAGCATTTGACGCTTGAGCGCTGCGGTCCTTGAGTGGCAGTAGAGGTAGGCACCATTGTCCAGTAACTCGTTGGCGGTATAGAGGAAACGGTTGAGGTCGTCCAAAGTGTGCAGCGGACGTGTGAGGTAGAGCAGTTGTGGGTGATGGTTGCCGAAGCGGTAGCGCAGGGCCTCGGAGGTTGAGGTGGTCAGCGGCACGATGAGCATTTCGGGATGGGTCTCTTTGTTGACATGGAGCCAATGGAAGAGCTCCTTCTGCGTCATCTTGGAGGTCTCCATCAGGATGTCCCTCACTGTCGCGTTCTCGATGTCGGCCACCGATAATTTGGCTCCCTGCTCCGTGCCTTGCTCGGAGTAGGCGTGGTCGCCTTCGAATTCATATTGCAGCTGGAACAGCGCTTTTTTCATCTTTGGAGTTACTCGGTTACCCTGCGAAGCAGGTCCGGGTGGATGTAGGCGGTGGCTACGGCCACTATGCCGGGGATGGTCACCACCAGGCGGCGGTCTTTCTTGATGCGTTTGATGTGGCCCTCGGCACCCTTGAAGGGGCCGTCGGTCACCACCACACGGTCGCCTTGGTGATACTCCGGACGGTCGTCGCCAAGGAGGGTAAGCCCCTGCTGGCCAGCCGTCACCACGAAGCGGAACACCTCCATCTCGCGGTCGGGAATGGCTGCCGGCTGGCGGCTGGCGGCTTGACGGTAGACAAACACACCCTGCTGATGGTCGGCCATAAATTCTACGAGTTCAGCCTCGGTACAATGGAGGAACAGCAGGGATTGGATGACCTCCACAGGAGCGAAAAACTCCAAAGCCACCTCTTTGCAGTCGGCTATCAGTGGCTGCACTTTGTTGTAGAATACCTTGAGGGCGTACCAGTGTAGGGGCTCTTCTGACATCTTTTGGTGTTTGTCTGTGGACTTGTGATAGGGGCAATTCTCCCTCTCCTCCAGCACAATAGCTGGAGTTTCTGGCAGGTTCATCGGTTGTTCATGCTCCGATTCACGGGCACCCCTGTCCAAGGGCGTTGCCGCAACCCTATCATTTCCAGTATCTAGTGTTTTTTGGAATACATGGAAAGTCTACTGCAAATATACAAAATTTTTTTATATAATGAAAAAAAATATAAGAAGAGTTAAAGAGGGGATTTCCCCCACCCCGGACTTTGGCCATCCCTTCCTTGAGGAGGGGCAGGGGAGGGCTATCCGGCCGGTAAGGTTATCAATTAACCAGCGTAGCACATCCCCTCCCTCGGAGAGGGGCAGGGGGTGGGGGTAAACAGGATTTCTACTTAACATAATCAACTGTCGAACGACCTATCAATACCTACTGTGGTAGGAGTTGGGTAGGAGTTGGTAGGGAGTTGATAAGGTGATGGTAGGTAGTGTAACCTTATGAAAACGAGTGAGGGAGCCCCGGAAATGGAGGCTCCCTCAGTAGAATTGTTAAAATTATGTTAATGAAATATTACAAACCCAGCACCTCGGCACCCTGTTTGTAGATGATGTCGCGCGGGATGTTGGCATCGCGGATGGCATTGAGGTCTTTCTGGAGGGCTTTGCCGATCTTGCCATTCTTGTCGCTGTAGTCTTTGGCGGCAGCCATGTCGCCCTCGCCTTCCATGGCGATGATGAGGGAGGCCCAGGCGCGGGCGGCCTCGCGGGCTTTCTCCACGTTGATGACATACTTGCCGTCGGCATTGCGGGTGAAGGCACCGGCCTGCTCGAAGAAGTTGTAGCACATGATGTTGGCTACGCCGTGAGCCTCGGTGGCACCGAAGCGGACACTGCGGAGGATGCCTGCGATGAAGGTGATGTAGTTCTGGTTGACAGTGGTGTTGGTGATGAGGCCACGGTTGATGAGCTGCTCGGTGAGGAAGAGGCCGCAGACGTCGGCTTTGGCTTCCTCCCAGGCGCTGTACTGGGCCCCCAGGGCCTGACGGCAGGGACCACGGCCGGTGACGGTGTTCTTGATGCCCAGGCCATGGGCCACTTCGTGGTAGCAGGTGTTTCCGAAGAATGCGTTGAAGGTGACGCTGTCGACCTGTTCGGGGCAGACCATCAGCTTGGCGATGGGCACCATGATGTTGTCGAATTTGGCCTGCATGGCGTTCTTGAGCTGGAGGCGGCGGGAGCCTTTCTTGAGCTGCACGCGCTCGTCGTTGGGCAGATTGATGGCAATGGTTTTGGAACCCGCATTGCAGTCGCCTGCGTAATAGACCACGTCGTAGACGTTGATGTCGCAGTCGGTGCCGGGCACCTCTTTCTTGTATTTCTCGTCGCAGGGAAGGAGTTTCTGCATCTCGGGCAGGAGGGCGGCGAACTTGCTGAGGTCGTTGCTCCACTGTTCGTCTTTCACAAGGACGAAAGCTTCGTGGCTGCATTTCAGACCGTTGATGCCGTCATCGTAGTTCTCGATGGGGCCGACGACGAAGTCGAGCTTGCTGTCTTTCATGTCCATCCACACCATGTCGGAGTTGAAGTAGTCGTCGGTGCGGAAGGCCTCGCGGCGTGCCTCAAGGTATTTCTTCAAACCGGGGTTTTCGGCCAGAGCGATGGCTTTCTCCATGAGGACGTCAACTTTGGCGAGCTGCTCCTTGTAGGCCTCGTGGTAGGGGAGGACGTAGAGTTTGCCGTTCTCGTCGCGGCGGATGACGCTGTACTCGCTGTTCTTTAGCGGGTCCTCAAGGGCGTCGAATTCCTCGCGGGTCATGTCCTTGGGGTAGAAGTTGCAGCCTGCGGGACGTTCGCCGTAGCCAGGGATGAATGGCATCTCGCTGTCAAGACGGTCCCAGGCGCCGTACTGGATGTTGGCGAAGGCGCGGATGGCAGGATCGCTGATGGTGTCGAGGCTGGCACGGTTCTCATTGCCGAAATATTGGTCCCAGTAGATGTCGTCCATCACTTTGCCGATTTCGATAAAGATTTTCACCAGCTCCTTTTCATTGGCGGAAAGGTTCTGAATGAGGTCGGATTTGAGTTCGAACTCGGCATACTCATCCACTTTTTGTTGGATTTCCAACTTCTCTTCGGCTGCTTTTTTGCCTTTGCAGCCCATGGCGGCTAACATTGAAATAGCCATAGCGCAAATTATTAACTTTTTCATTATTAATATGTTTTAAGGTTTTTTGCTTATTGTTTCAATCTACAAAGATACATTTTTTTTGTCATATCGAAAAAAAGTTGTACTTTTGCACCCGATTTCGCTAACCGAAAAAATCGATAGAAACTGAAATTCGGAAGGATTTGGATGATTTGGTTAGAGGAAGAATGGAAAGGTGCTCGAGTGGTTGAAGAGGCCCGCCTGGAAAGCGAGTAAGCGTTAACAGCGCTTCAGGGGTTCGAATCCCCTCCTTTCCGCTGAAAAAAAGGAGACTGATAAGGCCTCCTTTTTCTTATTGTATCTGTTCCGACGCGAGGGCTATCATCTCAGGGTCGCACTGGAGGATGGTGGCGATGCGGAGAGCCTCGTGGGGCACATTGTCGCTTTGGTCCTCGGTGAGGGAGTAGTCGATGAAACGGTTGATGCTTTGCGGGGTAAGTGGGATGTTGTCCATGTCCTCGACGAAGCCCTTCACCCTGAGGCGACGGCAGGTGGAACCCAGCTGGCCGTAGTGGGTGGTGATGAGGGTGAACGATGGACACTGTTCGAGAATCTTGATGATGGCCTGTACTAGGGCTTTTCCCTCGACGGGGTTGGTGGTGCGGGCGGGTTCGTCGATGAGCACCAGCAGCTCGTGCTGACGGCAGTCGGAGAGTATGTTGCTGATTTTGATAATCTCGGAGGCGTAGGAGGAAAGACCGTTCATCTCGTCTTGGTCGTCGCCGATGGAGGTGGCTACGCCTTCAACCAGCTTTACCATGGCTTCTTTGGCCGGCACATACATGCCGCACTGGGCCATTGTCTGGGAGGTGCCGATGCTCTTGAGCAATACGGTCTTGCCGGCCATGTTGGCACCGGTGACGAGGCATACACCGGGGCGGATCGCAATGCTGACAGGCTGGTAGCGCAGGTGCATCTCCTCGTTGCGTTTCTTGAGGCGCGGGTTGAAAAGGTCGGTGTATTCGATATGGTCGCCCAGCTTCGGGCGTGTCAGCGTCCACTGGATGGCCAGTTCGGCATTGGCCAGCAGGAAGTCGGCATAGGCCATTTGTTCCATGGTGGTTACAAGCACCTCTGTCCACTGGACAAGTTGGTCGGAGAGGTGGATGCAGACCTCGTTCTGTATCTCGCTCTGTTCGGCCAGCAGTTCGCTGATGCGCACGGGATCGCCTCCGGAGGTCTGCAGGCCGTTGAGCTCGCGACGCAGGGGTGCGAGGCGGATGTCGTAACTGTCATAGATGTAGAAGTTGGCGATGCCTGTGTGGTCGGGGTCGAGAATGGCGAATACTTCTGTAGTGTCGGGCAAGGGCAGCATATCAGCAAGCCCCACCTCGGCTATGGCACCGGTGGCGGTTTGAGCCAGTTGGGCGAGATTTTTGATTTCGAAGAGTTCCACTTCGTTGAGGGTGGTGTGGTTGGCCAGGTGGCCGAGGGTGCCCTGAAGGTCGTGCAGACACATCAGGCAGTGGCGCAGCTCGATGTAGGGCTTCTTGTATTTGTATTCGCGGACGGCCCGGATGGCGCTTTCTAAACGGTCCCATTCGGTCTGCAGTGCGGTGGGGTCGGTGAGGAACTCGGTGTCCAGCATTTTGCGCCGTCCGGCAGCGGACATGAATTCCATGTTGTCGATGACAAACTGGAAACCAGCGTCGCTTTTTATCAGGTCTTTGATTCTCATTGGTCAATCTTTTTTACGTCGTAGACGGGGGTTTGGAGTGCGTCGCTGAGGGCATCGCAGGTGGATTTGCTGTCCAAGAGGAAACCTTGCGGCGAGGTGGGGTTGAGTGTGACGGCGATAAGACGGGAACGCTGCAGGACCATGAGGCGTCCGCCGCGACGGGTGAATTCCACATGGGTTTCTGGAGTGAGGAAGAATTTGGTGAAGTCGCGCGCTATCAGCGTGATGCCCTTGTCCTTCGCCGCGAGAATACGGAGCAGGCGGTCGCTCACGGCGCCAGAGGCGAAGAGGGTCTTGCCAAAGCGGAGGATGTCTTTCTCGGCTTTGTCGATGAGGAAGACGGAGGCGATGCCGAGGTCGTGTGGCTGGCCTTCGTCATCGATGGCCCAGAGTCCCGAGGGAATGGTGACGAGGCGCTCGCGCAAGGCGGCGCCCACCTCGTCGAGGAGGATGAGGGAGTGGAGAAACTTGGTCTTGGCGATGAGTTGCTTGACATTGGCCGATACAGCGGCACCAGTGGCGAGGATCATGGCCTCGGTGACGGTGGGAGAGGCCAGGCTGAGGCGCGAGAGTGCGCCGTCGACGATGGAGAGGTCGACACCCAGGTGGCTAAAGCCTTGTATCTGTCGCTTGAGCACTGCTGTGGTGGCAGCTCCCGAAAGGAGAACTTTTCCTTGGATGAGCACCTCGGCCGTGACCAGTGGGCCGAGCGAGGTGCGCTGACTGTCGACGGCCACCAGCTTGCTGACGGCCTGCCGGACGAGGTAGTGCTTTTCGGAGGTGATGAAATGGGTGCCACGGAAGAGGGTGATCTCGGGCTTGGCGGTGGCGAAGACGGCGTCCACCTGCTCTCCGTCGACTCCGATGGAGGTGACTCCGACATGCACTCCCATGTCGTTGAGCCTATTCAATATATAATTAAGGCAAACAGTCTTTCCGGTATTCTTTTCAAGACCTACGATGGAAAGACTGTTATAATGTAATATATCGCGGACGAAAGGCACGACTTACTTTTTCTCTTCTTCTGTTTTCTTTTCTTTTTCCTCGATCTCAGGTTTCTTGAACATGGCTTTTGCCTTGGGCCAGTAGCCTTTGCCGAGTACGATTCCGCAACCTATAACACCTCCAAGGAAGAGCCAGACGATGAGGGTCTTGGCACGGCTATTGGAGGGCTTGGTGGGAAGGGTGACAGGCTGGATGATGGAGAATGTCGGGGTGTCCTTTTTGACTTTCATCTTGGCTTGTTCCAATTGCTTGGCCATCTCCATGAAGACGCTGTTGGCGACGTTGAACTTCGTTTGCAGGCGGGCTTTGCTGATAGTGGCACTCGTTGTGGTCAGGAACTGAGAGCGGTCGGTTGTCGAGGCCCAAGCCGACTGATAGCGGTCGGCTTCGGCTTTGGCCTCGTCGTAACGGGCCTGGATATAATCTAATTCGCTCTGCGATTTCTCGGTGCGGAAGCGTGTTATCTCGGTCTCAAGCAACTTTTGGGCTCTCAGGGCAAGTTCGGCTGTCTGCACGGGTTCGGAGCCATTGACGGTAAGGGTGATGTAACCTTCCTTCTTGTCAACATTGAGCGAGATGACTTGACCCATTTTCTCCAACATCTGCTGTTCATCAAGGCTTACCACTATCGGCCGAAAGTCTTTCTCATCTTTTCTGCTGTTCGCGTTGGGGTATACAATCTCCTCCGGCTTGCTGCGGAGCGAACCGATAATGACACCCGGCAGACCAATGGTGTATTTCAGTATGTAGGAGAACACGGAGGGCTTTTCGTAGTCGGACATAGCATAGTCGAACATACTGATGAGAGTGTCTGACTTTTGGTAGTGCAGCGGGGTGTGCATCATACTGAGACGGAAGGGCGTGCTGTTCACTATCTGCGGGTAGACGAGGGGCGAGAGCTCACCATTGTTGTTAGTGGCGCCCAAGTCGAAGCCTGCCAGTGCTGCCAAACCACCCAGGCCTGATTTTGCATCGTTTCCCATCTGGGGCACCATCACGGTTTGGACTGTATAGGTGCGTTTCATTGTCAAGGCGGCAATGAGTCCCAAGGCAAAGAAAATGCCCAGGGTGATGAAAATAGTCTTGCGACCGTCCCACAGGCTACGCACCATGGCCATGATATCAAGGCCTTCCTTCTCCTCGTCGGGAGTGTTGGCTTTGTTGATATTTTCTTCCATACGTGTGGTTAGTTGTTGTTTAATTTGCTAAAACTGTTGACAAGGAGAATGACAGACATGATTGAGGTGACCGAGCTCAGCATCTTTGAAATCTCTGCGCCCCAGTCGACCTTTTCTTTGGGCTGCGATTCCTTCTCAATCTTTTTCGCATCCATACGCACAGTGATGACGCTACCGGGCTCTACTTTGGGGGTGCGGCGGAAGAATAGGAAGCGACGGGTGGCTTTGGTTTCATTGTTGGGCAGGGTGACGGTGACACTTCTGCGGTCGGCATTCTTATCAAATCCACCGGCAAAATGTTTGATATACCAAGCGGCGGTATGCGAACCGTGGTAGACGATGTTCTTCTGGGTGGAGGCGAACTCGGCCGGCACATACTGAGCCATGCGGGTACCAGTCTCACGGATAACCACCGTATTCTCGCGACGAGGGATGGTGATGACGTCGCCGTCCATCAGGATGGGGTTGTTTTTCATGTTGCCTTTGCGCTTCTTCACCTTGTCGAGGTTGATGGCGATGTTGCCGTTGAAGCGGCCTTTGGTGCGGAAAAGGATGGAGTGGGGTTCGGCATCGTCGAGGAGGCCACCGGCCTTCTTGATGATTTGCCAGAGCTGGGTCTCATTGTCCTCGAGGACATATGTGCCGGGATATCTCACACGGCCGTTCACCTCGACATAGCGCCCTGTTGTGTAGTTGGGGGTCATACGTACCACGACGTGGTCAAAGGGCTGCAGCTGGAAGTCTTTGGGGGATTTCTTGGTTTCGACGATATTGTAGTTCTCGTCGACGGTGAGGGTGAGGAGCTCCAGTTCGACTTCTTTCTTTTTATCAATATTGAGACGGAACACTTCCACGCGGTCGTAGGCGGCTCCCACAGCGAAGCCACCGGCCATCATCAACAGGTCGTGCAGCGTGAGGGAGGGGTCGTAGGTGGTGCCCATGGGGTTCTTTACGGCACCGCTAACACGCACCTCGCCCACGTTGGTGTAGGTGGTGTTGTCGTAGATGTTCAGACGGTCACCAGGTTGCAGCAGGGTCTCGCCATCTTTGTCGAGGTCGACACGGATGTACTGACGCTTGACGGGATTGGTGAGGTCGCGACGGACAATGTAGGCCACGGGGAATACGCTCTGCTTGAGACCGTGGGCATATTCAATGGCTTGTGCCACTGTCATGCGGTCGTTGAGGCCGAAAGTGCGGGTGAAAGGTTCGCGAACTTGGCCGCTGACGGAGATCTCGTCCTCATCGCGGAAGGAGGCGAGGCTGAGCACACGCACTCTGTCCTTGGCTTGCAGCTGGAAGTTGGCGGCATCATTGTTGTCGGAGGGGTAGGGGAGGGTGAGAACCTCGACGGTTAAGTCGGGACGGGTACGCTCCACATAGACATAGTCGGTGCGGGCCGTGTGGGTGGCACCGCCAGCATATTCAATGGCTTGGCCGAGGGTCATCTGGTCGTTAAGGCCGAAAGTGCGGGTGAAGGGATGACGGACCTCACCGGAGACAGCAATGTCCCATTTCTCGAGGTAGCTGTCCTGAGCAAGAACAGTGACGACATCGCGGGCTTGCAGCGTAAAGTCGGGATTGCCGTTTTCGCCAGGGAAGGGAATGGTGAGGAACTCGACGGTCTCATCGGGGCTGGTGCGCTCCACATAGACATAATCTCTGCGGGCTGTGTAGCGGGGCTGCACTTTCTCCAGAAGTTTGATGAGGCTGCTGTTCTGGCGCAGGTCGAAATTGCCACCATAGTAGACATCACCGCGGATGGCAACATAGTTCTCCATTGGGCGGTTGGAATTCTTGATGCGGACCACATCACCACCCTTCAGGGTGACAACATCTTTGCCGGAGAGAACCTTGTCAAGGTTGTATTCCAGATATTTGATTTCGTCATTTTCGCGGCGTTCAATCTGGACGAAGTCGGGGTAGACATCGTAGGTGGGGCCACCGGCGTATTCGATGAGGTCTTTGAGGCTCTCGCCATCAATCATTTCGTAACGCATGGGGCGGCGGACTGCGCCTTCGATACTCACGATGTTGTTGGCCACAGGAACGAAGATTACGTCGCCATTCTGGAGGTCGAACAGCATGTCCTTGCTCTTGCCGGTCATGTATTGATAGAGGTCAAGGCGATCGGTCTTGGTGCCACGGGAGCGCATGATGTTGCGGATAGAACCGATGGCGGTGGGACCACCAGCGGCAGCCAGGGCGTTGAAAGCGGTGTTGAGGGCACTGAGGGTGAAACCTCCCTGCACGCCCACCTCACCATAGATGCTCACTCTCACGGTGCGGGCGGTGGTAATGGTGACGGCAATCTGGTCGGGGCGGAAGGAGTAGTGCTGGCTCAGCTTGTTCTGGATGGCCATGCGTCCTTGGGCCAGGGTCATTCCTTTGAGGAATATCTTGGAGGAACCGGCAGGCTGGATGGAGCCGTCGGCTGCAATGCGTTGGTGTATTTCGGTTTGCGATGAACCGAAAATGGAGATGTGTATCTCGTCACCTTCACCGAGTACGTAGGTGTCAGGGGCTTGGGCTCCGTCGGTGGTGCGGAACACATCCATCGAGGTGCCAGTGAAGAGGGAGTGACCATAGATGTCGTCGCCAGCAGTTTTGGAGACATGGTTCTCTTTCAGGGTTTCTTCCAAAGCTTCCTCAGCGGCAGCCTCACCCGCGGTTGTTTGCGGGAAATCGTTGGGGGATTGGGCCTCGCTGGCGGCAGTGGCGATAAGCGCTGTGCCGGAGGCGGTCGAAGTGGCAGTCGAGATATTGGAGACTTCGGTGGCGGCAGCGGCGGGGGTGGCTTCGGTGAGGGTCGCCTTGGCGGCAGCCTTCTCGGCCTGCATCTTGTTCAGGATGGAGGTGACGCGATCCTGATAGTTGGCATATTCGGTGGGGGAAATGTTGTCCACGTCGATGCCTTCTTGCAACAGGCGGGCACGTACTTCGGTTTCTTCAAGCCCTCGTTTCTGCAGTTCGGCACGGGCCATTGCCATCATGTTGGGGCTCTGCGCCAGCGACACTAAGGGAAGCGCAAAGAACATTAAAGCCAGTAATAACGTCTTTTTCATTATGTTGTATGTTTTCTAGTATACGATATTGAACTGCAAAGATACAACTTTTTTTTATATATGGGAAAAAAAATCCGCGAGGCACTCTCAGGCTTCCCCTGTCTGGTCTCTCTGTTGTACATTCGTTGTCCGTTATTTGTCCGTTAGTTGTCCAATAAAACATCGGACAACTAACGGACAACTGACGGTGAAATGCTGAATACCAGTGTTTCCGTACGGAGGTTTTTCTGGGTTTGTAAAATAATTTTGGGTTCGGGGTGCATTATTCGGAAAATTTATGTAAATTTGCATTTCCAGCCTCCATGTGACGTAAATTGTAAGTGTTTGTGTATGAGTTTGGACTGGGCTTATTTTAATATAGGAAAAAGGAAAAAGAATGAAAGGCATTGTACTGGCCGGAGGTTCCGGCACACGTTTATACCCTATTACCAAGGGTGTCAGCAAGCAGTTGCTGCCCATTTATGACAAGCCGATGGTGTACTATCCCATCTCGGTGCTGATGCTAGCCGGCATCCGCGACATACTTATCATCTCCACCCCGCACGACTTGCCGGGATTTCGCCGCCTGCTGGGCGACGGTAGCGACTTCGGTGTGCATTTCTCTTATGCCGAGCAGCCCTCTCCCGACGGTTTGGCGCAGGCTTTCATCATTGGCGAGGAATTTATTGGTGACGATTCGGCGTGTTTGGTGCTGGGAGACAATATTTTCCATGGCAATGGATTGAGCAAGATGCTGCGTACGGCAGTGGCTTCGGCCGAGCAGGACAAGAAGGCCACGGTCTTTGGCTACTGGGTGGCTGACCCTGAGCGCTACGGTGTGGCTGAGTTCGACGAGAACGGCCGTGTGCTCTCCATCGAGGAGAAACCCAAGGAACCCAAGAGCAATTATGCCGTGGTGGGTCTTTATTTCTACCCCAACAAGGTGGTTGAAGTGGCCAAGAGTATCAAGCCCAGCGCCCGTGGCGAATTGGAGATCACCTCTGTCAATCAGGAATTCCTTAAAGACGGTGAGCTCAACGTGCAACTTATGGGACGCGGTTTCGCTTGGCTCGACACCGGCACCCACGATTCGCTGGCCGAGGCTTCGACCTTTATCGAGGTCATCGAGAAACGTCAGGGCCTGAAGGTGGCCTGCCTCGAGAGCATTGGCTACGAGCAGGGGTGGCTTTCGGCCGACGATGTGCGCCGTGTGGCGCAGCCCATGCTTAAGAACCAATACGGACAATATTTAGTGAAATTGGTTGACAATGAACGTGATTGATACTGAGATAGAAGGTGTAAAGATAATTGAACCCCGCATCTTTGGCGACGCCCGAGGATACTTTTTTGAGAGTTTCAGTGTGCGTGACTTCGCCGAGCAGACGGGCATGCAAGTGACTTTCGTGCAGGACAACGAGTCGAAGTCGCGCTACGGCGTGGTGCGAGGCCTGCATTTCCAGAAGCCGCCTTTTGCACAAGCCAAACTGGTACGGGTGGTGAGTGGCACGGTGCTCGACGTGGCCGTCGACATTCGAAAAGGCTCGCCTACCTACGGGCGGCATGTGGCGGTGGAACTCACTGGCGAGAATCATCGCCAGCTCTTCCTCCCCAAGGGTATGGCCCATGGTTTCGCCGTACTGAGCGACGAGGTGGTGTTTCAGTACAAATGCGACGAATACTACCACCCCGAGGCCGAGGGTGCCATCGCCTGGGACGACCCCGCGCTGGCCATTGACTGGCGCTTGCCCAAGGGCGACGTGCTCCTCTCGGAGAAAGACAGTCACCATCCAACTTTTAACGAATTTGTAACGCCATTCTAAAGCAATGAATATTCTGGTCACAGGCTCAAACGGACAGCTCGGCACCCACATGCGATTGCTGGCGCCGCAGTCGAAGCACACATGGCTCTTTACCGACGTGGCCGAGTTGGATATCACGTCGCGTGAGGCGGTGCTTGACTTTGTGACCAAAAACGGAATACAGCTGGTTGTCAACTGTGCTGCCTACACCAATGTCGACCGTGCCGAAAGTGAAGAAAGCATTGCCCTGCGCATCAATGCCGAGGCTGTGGGCTACTTGGCTGAGGCCATGAAAGGTGCCGACGGCATGCTGATCCACATCTCCACCGACTATGTCTTTGGCGGCAACCCCAGCAATACTCCCTGCCGCGAGGACGAACCCAGCAACCCCACTGGCGCCTATGGCCGCACCAAGTTGGCTGGCGAGCAGGCTGCCATGGGCTGCAACCATCTGATTTTCCGTACTGGATGGCTCTATAGCGAATATGGGAAGAACTTCCTGCTCACTATGCTCAACCTCACGGCCACCCGGTCCGAGTTGAAGGTGGTTTTCGACCAAGTGGGCACACCTACCTATGCCGGTGACCTGGCACGTGCCATCTTCGACATCATCGAGGAGGAGGCTTTCCGCAACCATCAGGGGATTTTCCATTTCAGCAACGAGGGAGTCTGCAGTTGGTTTGACTTCACCAAGGAGATTGCCCGCCAGAGTGGTTACACGGATTGCAACATCATGCCGTGTCACAGCAACGAATTCCCCAGCCCCGTCAAGCGCCCGGCCTACTCGGTGCTCGACAAGACAAAATACAAAGATACTTTCCACAAAACCATACCTTACTGGACCGACAGTTTGACGGTCTGCCTTAAAAACATCAACAGATGAAGAACTTTGCGCTCATAGGGGTTGGCGGATACATCGCCCCTCGTCATCTCAAGGCCATCAAGGAGACTGGTAACAACCTGGTGGCGGCCTACGACAAGAACGACTCTGTCGGCATTATCGACAGCTACTTCCCCCGAGCTTCGTTTTTCACCGAACAGGAACTCTTCGACCGCCACAACAACCATGTGAAGGCCACCGGAGGCCATATACACTACCTCACCGTCTGCTCGCCCAACTACCTCCACGATGCCCACACCCGCTATGGTCTTCGCTTGGGGTGCGATGTCATCTGCGAGAAACCCGTGGTACTGAGTCCGTGGAATATCGATGCACTGGAACAGATTGAGAATGAGACTGGCCACAAGGCCTACACCATCTTTCAACTGCGACTTCATCCGTCGGTGGTCGAGCTGAAGAAGAAGATTGAGAACGGTCCGAAGGGTAAGGTCTACGACGTTGATTTGACATATATTACACCCCGTGGTAACTGGTACTACGCCTCGTGGAAGGGCAATGTGCAGAAAAGCGGCGGTGTGGCTACCAACATCGGCGTGCATTTCTACGACATGCTGCAATGGATATTTGGTCCGGTGCGGAAGAGTGTAGTGCATGTTAGCAGCCACGACCGTGTGGCGGGTTATCTTGAACTGTGCCAAGCGCGAGTGCGCTACTTCCTCAGCATCAATGGCGAGCACCTCCCCGAAGGCCATACTGGCAGCTACCGTGCCATACTGGTTGACGGCGAGGAGTTTGAGTTCAGCAATGGCTTCACCGACCTTCACACCCGCAGCTATGAGGAGGTTCTCGCGGGCCGCGGATTCCGCATCGCCGAGGCCAAGCCCTGCATCCAGACCGTCTATGATATACGTCATGCCGAGCCTGTTGGCCTCATCGGCGACTATCACCCCATGGCAAAATTCCCATTAACAAAACACCCCTTCGGATGGTAAACGACGTATTCATACATGAGAGCTCGTATGTTGACGAGGGCGTGACCCTAGGCAGGGGTACCAAGGTGTGGCATTTCTGCCATATCCAGAAGGGGGCTGTCTTGGGTGAGAATTGTTCATTGGGACAAAATGTTAATATCGGTCCCAATGTTAAGATTGGCAATGGGGTACGTATCCAGAACAATGTGTCGGTTTACGAAGGCGTGGAAATTGAGGACAATGTGTTCCTCGGCCCTTCGTGTGTGTTTACCAATGTGCTGATGCCTCGGCTCGACCGTCCGGCACAGGGAAAATATGAGCGCACGCTGGTGCGCGAAGGAGCCTCGCTGGGTGCCAATTGCACCATCGTCTGTGGCCACACTATTGGTCGTCACGCCATGGTGGGGGCTGGCGCCGTGGTAACCAAGGATGTACCCGATTATGTAATAGTGGCTGGAGTACCGGCAAAGATAATAGGAAAGGTAGATGCAGTTTAGAGACCTACATAGACAATATGAGGCTATGCGTGCCGAGATGGATGAGGCCCTCCTGAAGGTTACCCGCGGCGGTGCCTATATCATGGGACCGCAGGTGGCGGAGCTTGAGCAGCAACTGGCCGATTATGTGGGGGTAAAGCATTGCATTACCTGTGCCAATGGCACTGATGCTCTTAGACTGGCCTTGATGGCTCTCGGTATCGGCCCCTGCGATGCCGTCTTTGTGCCCGACTTTACCTTCTTCGCCACCGCCGAGGCTGTGGCCATGGTGGGGGCAACGCCAATATTTATTGATGTATTCAAGGAGACGTACAATATTGATTTTGCTGACATATACGATAACATTGATGTTTGTCGGGAATTAGGGTTGAAACCACGGGCAGTGATAGCTGTTGATCTGTTTGGGTTACCTGCCGACTATAAGATGTTGGCAGAGTTTTGCAAGGAATTCAACCTATTCCTCATTGAGGACGGTGCGCAAGGCTTTGGTGGAAGTATCAACGGAAAGAAAGCCTGCACCTTTGGCGACATCAGCACTACCTCATTCTTTCCCGCCAAACCGCTGGGCTGCTATGGCGACGGTGGCGCCCTTTTTACCGACAACAGCGACTATGCCGACATGCTGCGTTCACTTCGTGTACATGGCAAAGGCTTAGATAAATACGATAATGTGCGCCTAGGTATTAACTCCCGTTTGGATACCCTGCAAGCCGCTGTGCTTCAGGTAAAGATGCGCCATTTCGACGAGGAGTTAGCCGCCGTGAACCGTGTGGCAAGAAAATATACGGAACTACTCTTTGGCAAGGTGACGACACCTTGTGTCCCAAAAGGATACACCTCTTCCTGGGCTCAGTACACCATCCAGACAGACAACCGAGATGAGATACAGGCTCGCCTCAAGGCAGCTGGTATTCCCTCGATGGTCTACTATCCCCGCACCATGAGCCAGCAGACTGCTTTTGCCCACCTCAAACAAGACCCCTGTCCCGTGGCCAAACGGCTGACCAAGACCGTTCTCTCGCTCCCCCTGCATCCCTATCTCACTGACGAGGAAATTGAACAAGTTGTATCTATTGTCTTAACTACTTAACTTCTGTCTGCTTAATTACTAAATATGATGACACTCAGTGATATAAAGATTTGTGTGGTGGGCCTCGGTTACGTGGGTCTCCCCTTGGCGTGTCTCTTCTCGACGAAGTACCCCACCATGGGCTTCGACATCAATAGCCGCCGTGTGGAGGCTCTCATGCAGGGACATGATGCCACGCTGGAGGTGGAGGACGACCTGCTGCAGGAGGCTATCCGTAACCATGGCTTCCGCTGCACGTCCTCGCTTGAGGATATCAAGGCCAGCAACGTCTATATTGTTGCTGTGCCCACGCCGGTGGACGACAACAACCGTCCCGACCTCACACCCCTTATCGGCGCCTCCGAAGTGGTAGGTAAGGTCATCTCAAAAGGCAATATCGTCATCTACGAAAGCACAGTCTACCCCGGCGTCACCGAGGAAGAATGCCTGCCGGTTGTCGAGCGGGTGTCGGGATTGAAACTTAATACTGACTTCTGTGCCGGCTATAGCCCCGAGCGTATCAACCCCGGTGACAAGCAGCACCGTGTGGAGACGATAAAGAAAGTGACTTCCGGCTCCACGCCAGAAGCTGCTGACCTCATCGACGACATGTACAACTCTGTGCTCGTCAACGGCACCCACAAAGCCCCTTCCATCAAGGTGGCTGAAGCCAGTAAGATTATCGAAAATAGCCAGCGTGACGTCAATATTGCTTTCGTCAACGAGCTGGCCAAGATATTCAATGCCATGGACATCGACACCAACGACGTGCTTGATGCCGCCGCCTCCAAGTGGAATTTCATCAAGATGAAACCGGGCCTGGTGGGTGGCCACTGCATAAGTGTCGACCCCTATTACCTCATCCAGAAGTCGCAGCTTTACGGTGTGCTGCCACGTGTGATGAGCAATGCCCGCAGGCTCAACAACAGCATGGGCAACTATGTGGCCATGCAAACTATCAGGCAGATGAACCTCAAAGGTGTGCCCGTCAAGGATGCCCGCATCCTTATCCTCGGCTACACCTTCAAGGAGAATTGCCCCGATACCCGCAACACCAAGGTGGTGGACATTTACCACACCCTTCGAGAATACACTCCCGATATCACTATTTATGACCCTTGGGTCGACACCATTCAGAACCCCATGGTCACCAACCAGTTGCCCGACGGTCCCTATGATGCGGCCATCCTTACTGTCGCCCATGACGCGTTCCGTGAGCTCGATGTTCGTTTACTGGTGCCACAACCCGGGGTGATATACGATGTGAAAGGTGTTTTGCCACGCACTTTGGTGGATGCCAGACTATAAAAAATGAATGAATAACAAAACTAGAATATATGCGTAGGAATTGGTACAAAAAGTTTGCCTTTATGCTTGTCAAGAAGTACAGGCACTCCACTTTGCCACAGACGTTGGTGCTGATTATCGACATTCTCTTGTTTGTGCTGGCGTTCTTCATAGTGGAAGCAATCCGCAACGATGGTTGGGAGAATGTTTTCTCCCGAATCAGCTTTTTCAAATTCGGGAGTCTGCTCATGACGACCACCTTTATTTTCTTGTTCACGGGCTCATTCCGCGGCATCATCCGTCATGCGGGTATGGAGGATATTCATAAAATAATGATTGCCAACCTTAGTGTGCTTGCCCTGATATGGTTTTGTAATTTCATCAACAACCAGTTTTCGCCTAAGTTTGTCTCGACAGAATATATGATGTCCTATGGTGAGTCTCTGGTGCTTTATTTGCTTCTCGCCATCATGATGATACTGTCGAGATTGGCCATGCAGCGTGTCTACAATGATTATTTCCGTCGCCGCCGTCCGTCGGTCAATGTTTTGATCTACGGTGCCGGTGCGGCAGGTATCATTGCCTACAATGCTCTCCAGCAGGATACTAACTTTGACTACCGTGTGGTGGCTTTTATCGATGACGATATGTCGAAGGTCAACCAGTCGCTTAACGGTGTGCCCGTTATGCGTGTCCGCTCGGTACTCAATCCCAAGTTTATCCAATCCAAGAAGGTCAACCAGCTGATTATCGCTATCCCCTCCATCAGAACGTTGCACAAGCAGGCCATCACTACCAAGGCACTTGACCTGGGTATGACCGTCAAGGCGGTGCCCCATGTCTCTACCTGGCTCAATGGCTCGTTCACCGTAAACCAGATTCAGGATATCAAGATTGAGGACTTGCTCGAGCGTGACCCCATCAAGATGGACAACGTGAACATCGTCCGCGAGGTGGTTGACAAGGTGGTTCTTGTCACTGGCGCCGCAGGCTCAATCGGCTCGGAGATTTGCCGTCAGCTGATGACCTACCAGCCCAAGAAAGTCATCATGCTCGACCAGGCCGAGAGTCCCATGTACGACCTGCAGTTCGAACTGAAGAACACCTACAAGGACCAGCTGGAGCGTATGGAGTTTGTCATTGCCAATGTCAAAGACAAGGCCCGTATGGAGGAGGTCTTCGAGGCTTTCCATCCGCAACTGGTCTACCATGCCGCTGCTTACAAGCACGTTCCTTTCATGGAGGAGAACCCCTACGAGGCTGTGTATATCAACGTTTTCGGTACCAAAAACTTGGCCGACCTCTCCATTAAGTACGGTGTGCAGAAGTTTGTTATGATTTCCACCGACAAGGCTGTGAATCCCACCAACGTCATGGGAGCCACCAAGCGCATGGCTGAGATCTATATCCAGAGCCGCTCCAATAATACTACCCATTTCGTTACCACCCGTTTCGGCAATGTGCTGGGCTCCAATGGATCCGTTATTCCACTTTTCAAAAAGCAGTTAGCCGCGGGAGGCCCCCTCACGGTGACCCACAGGGACATCATCCGCTTCTTCATGACCATTCCCGAAGCTTGCAACCTGGTGCTCGAAGCCGGTGCCATGGGCGAGGGTGGCGACATCTTTGTCTTCGACATGGGCAAGCCTGTCAAGATTTACGACATGGCCCGCAAGATGATACAGTTGAGCGGATTGCATAATATTGAAATCAAGGAGATAGGCCTCCGCCCTGGCGAGAAACTCTATGAGGAACTTCTTGCCACCAAGGAGAACACCATCCCCACCTATCATCCCAAGATTATGCGTGCCCAGGTTCGCCGTTACCCTCTTGAGGCCATCGACCGCGAGTACAACGAGCTTTGGACCATCCTCGAGGGTATGGATGACATGCAGATTGTTGCCAAGATGAAGACCATTGTCCCCGAATTCCTCTCGAACAACTCGATCTACTGTCAGTTAGATAAAAATACCCCCCCCCGTCAGTTCGCTGAATACTAGTAAATTATAGTCATGAGACTGCGCTTCCTCGGCCGTCTGTTCATTATCCTTCTGCTTGTTTTCGTCTCGCAGAAGGTGCTCTTCATGTTCTACAACATGGGTATGGTCGACGGGGCGCCGTTCCTCTCGTGTGTGGCCTCGCTTTGGCATGGGTTGCGGCTCGACATTGCCACCGCCTGCTATCTTATCATCCTGCCCACCGTGGTGGTGCTTATCTGTTTCTTTTTAAAAAAGTTTCCGCTGCGTAAGGTGCTGATGCCTTACTATATATTGGTGGCCATAGTGTTATCACTCATTTTTGTTTCCGACACCATCCTCTACAGCTTCTGGGGTGCCAAGCTCGATGCCAACGACCTCATCTATGCCGCCAAGCCCAAGGACATGCTTGCCAGTCTGCCCGTATGGGCTACCATTCTGGCTTTCACCGTGGTAGCTGCCATTGTTGTGGGCTATGTACTGCTTTTCCGATGGGTTACTCCGTGGGAGCTCACCAAGCAGTCGTCTTGGTGGGCCACCGTCCTCTTGCCACTGGCAGCGCTCATTTTCCTAGGCATGCGCGGGGGACTCTCAGAATCAACGGCTAACCCTTCCTACGCCTACTTCTCCCAGTACCCCTTCTGCAACCACGCCGCCCTCAATCCCGCCTTCAACCTCTTCCACTCCCTCTTCAAGGTACAGGACCTCGGAAACGAGTTCAGTGGCCATTCCGAGGAGGAGGTGACGGCCACGCTCGACGACGCCTTCGAGCCCGACAGTACGCTGACTGACACCCTTTTGCATTTCGACCGGCCCAATATCCTGCTCATCATCTGGGAGGGGGCCGGCATGGGGATGGTGGGTTCCGATACCGTGGCGCCCAATCTGCACCGATACATGCGTGAAGGAGTCTATTTTTCAGATTGTTATGCCAATAGCTACCGCACCGACCGTGGCCTCGTCTCGGTGCTCAGCGGCTGGCTCGGTTTGCCCACCACCACCCTCATGAAGCGCCCCGACCTTTGCCGCTGCCTGCCTTCCATCGCAGGCTCGCTGAAGGTGGCAGGATACAATACCTCAATTACTTACGGAGGTGATATCGACTTCACCAACATGCGGCTCTACTTTTCCGAGACAGGTTTCTCCCAAGTGCGCGGCAGCGAGTGGTTCCCCTCCGCGCAGAAGACGACGGCTTGGGGTGTCCCCGACGAGTACTTGCTCCGCTCCGCTCTTATCCCGGAAGAACATCCGTTCTTCGCTACAGCATTGACCCTCAGTAGTCACGAGCCTTGGGAGGTGCCTATGCACCGCCTCGGCGACTACCGTCGGAACGCTTTCGCATATGCCGACTCCTGCATCGGAAGCCTGATTGATAGTCTCCATGCTACCCCCCTGTGGGATAGTTTGTTAGTGATTATTATCCCCGACCATGGCATCCCTTTTGCCGACGGCATGGCGACCTCCGATGCTGCTGTGCCGCATATCCCTATGGTATGGGTGGGCGGTGCGCTGAAAAAGAAAGGGTTGACGATCGAACGCATGATGAACCAGAGCGACCTCGCGGCTACCCTTCTGGCACAGATGCACCTCAATGCGTCGGCCTTTATATTTAGTCGTAATGTGCTTGGAACAAGATACTTGTCGAGAAAACAATTCGCCATGCACTCCGATAAAAACTGTCTTAACCTCTTCACCCCTGAAGGACATTGGTTTTACGACTGTGTGAGCGGTGCCGAGACTCCGGAGGATGCTGGAAGCCGCACCTTCATTGAGTGTCTGCTACAAAAACTTTACTCCACCACCGCCGCACTTTCTACCCGTTAAACACCATCGTCCTGCCATACCCCTATCAACACCTACTATGGTAGGAGTTGGTTAGGAGTTGATAGGTGATTGATAGGTAGTTAGTTCTTAGTTGGTGGCTAGTGGATGTGTTTTTGTTATCTTTTTAGTATTCAGTATCTTGGCCTTTTTTAACAAGAGGTGGAGATTTTTTCGTATTTTTGCACCCCGAAAACTAAAAAGTGAACTATGTCGAGAAACCTCTTGTTCCTGATTTTAACATTTTCCCTAACGGATGGTAGCGCCTTCGGACAGCAGAGCGGTGACCTGCTGTTCTTCTCTGACACTAGCGGCATGGGGCAAGCTGTGGAAGCGAGTACTGGGCAGTATACCCATGTGGCGTTGGTGGAACGCGTGGGCGATAGTCTCTTCCTCATTGATGCCACTCCCACGCATGGCGTCGCTCGTCGTCCTTTCTCCTCTCACGTCTCATATTGCACTTTTCATCTCTACCGTCTCACCATTCCCTTCGACACCGTTGCTGTCATCGCCCGTGCCAAAAGTCTCATCGGCAAGCCTTACGACAACGCTTTTCTGCCCTACAACGACGCCTACTACTGTTCGGAACTTATCCAGGTGGCGTTTGACAATCTTTTTGAATCAAGGCCTATGAATTGGCGCGACAAGGATGGCACCTTGCCCAAATATTGGATAGAACATTTTGAGAAACTCGGTGTTCCTGTGCCCGAAGGGGTTCCCGGCACCAACCCCACCGACCTCTCACGGTCGCCGCTGCTACGGAAACAGTGAATCAATAGCCTTGGTGTGGCATCTTCCGATAGTCGTCGAAGAGCTGCAGACAGGCTTCGCGGTCCACTTCGGTGAGGTAGTCGCCAAGGCGATCGCGTCCTTCGAAGAGGTCGTTGAACTTGCCGTCGCGGAAGCCAATGATGGAGTTGTCGTCGATGGTGCAGCCGTAGTATATTCGTTTGATATTGGACCACATGCAGGCGCAAAGGCACATGTGGCACGGTTCGCCCGTGGTATAGATATCGCAGCCGGAGAGGTCATGAGTACCCAATCGGCGACAGGCGTCGCGGATGGCCTCCACCTCGCCATGGGCGGTGGGGTCGTTAAGTCCCAACACACGGTTGTGTCCGCGGCCTATGACTTCGCCGCCCTTCACCACCACCGATCCAAAAGGGCCACCGTCGCCACAGGCAATGCCCTTTCTGGCCTCGTCGATGGCCTGTTGCATGAATCTATTGGTTGTCATACTGCTGCACCTCGTTGTGGAAGAACTCCAGCTGGATGCCGGCCTGGCGGAAAAGCTCCTCGCTCTCGGCACCGGCATGGTATTTGCGTTCGCACACCACGCGTTTGATGCCGCAGTTGATGATGAGCATGGCGCAGGTACGGCAGGGCGTCATACGGCAATAGAGCGTGGCGCCGTCGAGGGCGATGCCGCGACGGGCAGCCTGACAGATGGCGTTTTGCTCGGCATGCACGGTGCGCACACAGTGGGTCGAGATATGGCCGTCGGCGTCGATGGTTTGGCGGAAGAGGTGTCCCACCTCGTCGCAGTGCGGTAACCCGCTGGGCGAGCCCACGTAGCCGGTGACCAGCAACTGCTTGTCCTTCACAATGACGCAACCACTCCGGCCGCGGTCGCAGGTGGCACGGCGGCTGGCGGCATTGGCGAGGTCCATGAAATACTCGTCCCATGAGGGGCGCTTGTAGGTTATCTGCTGCAACACCTCCTCGACCTGTTCGTGCAGGTCCTCGATGGTGCCGCCGTTGTCGAAGCGGAAGTCGGCTTCACGGATGCAGACACCGAGATTCTGCTTGTTGGGGTCGGTATTGTCCATCTCGCGCTTTTCGTTGGCGATGAAGGTCTCGTAGGAGACATGGTCAGTCTCGCTTCCGCGCAGCACGGCACGCTCGTAGCGCACCTTGGGGTCGGCGTCGACAGCGAAGAGGTAGAAATTGGGCTTGCCGCGCAGAGACGCCACCTCACCGGGGGTGCGTACGCTCTCGATGATGCAGTTGCAGCCCGAAGCCACGGCCTTCTCATAGAGTTGCTCGACAATCCACGACGGCGTGTGCTTGGCGCGCAGGTCGTTGCCCACCAGCGTCATCGTGTCGCGGTTCACCTCCAGTCCGCGTTTCTTAATCTCCTCGGTAATAAAGGCGCGGACACTATAGTGTACAAACCCCTTGTTCTGTACCAGATAGTCTACGATGGTGCCTTTTCCGGCGCCAAGCGTCCCGGTGATGCCTATGGTAATCATTAGGTTTAAGGTTTAAAGGCTATTTGCATTTGTACTTGTACTCCAGCTTGTCCAGTTCCTCGTTGGCTTTGATGATTTTCTTCTTGAGACCAGCTTTGTAGTCAATGAGTTTCTTCATCATGGTGTCGTCGCTGAGGGCGAGCATCTGCATGGCGAGGATGGCGGCGTTCTGAGCACCGTTGATGGCTACGGTGGCCACGGGGATTCCCGGAGGCATCTGGAGCATGGAGAGGGTGGCGTCGAGGCCCTCGAGGCAGGAGCCTTTGATGGGCACACCGATGACGGGTAGCGGTGTCTCGGCAGCGATGACTCCTGGCAGGGCAGCAGCCATACCGGCACCGGCGATAATGACCTTGATGCCGCGACCGGCGGTGTTAAGGGCATAGTTGCTCACTTCGGAAGGCGTGCGGTGGGCGGAGAAGGCAATGACCTCGAAGGGTATCTCCATCTCCTCGAAAAACTGACAGGCTTTCTCCATGACCGGCAGGTCGGAGGTTGAGCCCATGATGATGCTGACGATAGGTTTCATGTTGTTGGTTTTTCCCTTAGTAACGATGTTTCTGCAATATTATTGTATGGCTTATAGTTTGCGTAGCCATTTTGAACGGCTGATGCCTGTCGGGCTGGTTCCAGGAATGCCTTCGGGCACCGGGATGCCGAGTTCCTTGAAGTGTTTCTCCCAATAAGGAACCAGCTTGCCGTCTTTGTCGCGCCAGTTCATGGGCTCCGACTCAACGAGGTCGCTGAAGGCCGCCTGAATGAGTTCCGAACCGTAGTAGGCATCGTTGTTGGGTTGGAAGGCGTTGTCGAAAGGTTTGCCGATGAGACTCTTGGCACGGGTAATGACGGCGGAGGTATCAAAGGGAATGGTGGGGCGGTAGACGTGGAAGCCCATGCGAGGCCAACTGTACCTGTTTTTGAGTTCACCATACGCTTGTTTCCTCACTCCTTCCTTGGGTGTGGACTCGATGACCCACACTCCGGCGCTGTCGCGTTCCACTATTGCCACATGCGAGTAGCGTCCTGTGCTGGCGATGGTGGCTTTCCATATATCCGACCAGTCGTTGCTCAGAAACACCAGGTCGCCACTCTTGAGCGTGTCCTTTACGTGCAGGGTGCTGTTGTCCAGATAGTTTTTGTGCATCATACTGTCGGGCATCGCCTCGCGCAGGGCTTGCCACAGTGCAGGTTGGTAGGTGAAGAATTCGGCACCGCGCCAGCGCACCGTCATCGGGAGCATCCAGGGGAAATGGGTGGAGGAACCTAAGTCTAGACCCGCGGAAGAGTGGCCTTCTGCCGTGAGGGAATCGCCTGCTTGGTTGACGATGGTGATAAGATAGCCGTACACGTTGCTGCTAGTAGTATTGCGTTGGTAATAAACCTTGTGCATGTCCAGCGTCGTGTCTGTCAGGCCGAAGTCCTGTGGGGTGGGGTAGAGATTGTAGCGTTCGCCAAGGGCGAGCAAGCCTTTCTCCACAGTGGCCAGCGGCAGTTGACGCTTGGCGGTGTCGTTACCACATTCCATGGGGAGGTGTTTTTTCCTAAGGCCATCGCCAAAGTGAGGGTCGTAGCTCACTTTGACAACCCGGCGCGAGGCCTCCTTCAGCCATTTGCCCTTGCGCTCGAAGGTGATGATTTCCTTATGGACATTCCACCCGAAGGTTTCGTAGGTCAGGATTTCAAGGTTTTGCAAGCCGGGCTTGACAAAAGCCGCCAGCGGCTGGCGGTGGGTGTAGGGCTCTATGTGGCCGGCGGTATCGACGCTAAAGGTCTTCCCCGATTCCGACCCTAGCCACTCACTTATTTCGGTCATCACGATGACGCGGTCGTCGCGGTCGGGGTCGGGAGTCATGCCTTCGATGTCGAAGGGCCGCGCCACGCGGTACCAGCCTTCGGCATCTTGGATATAGACGCTCTTCCCGTCGTGACCCCAGAGAAGGTTGCCATGAGTGAAGGTGTGCTCCGGCTGCTTGAGGGGGCGCTCGTCGGTGAGGAACGGGCAGTTGTCCACCACCCCGTCGGGGGACACGCGTATCACGCCGCCGTCGACTCGACAATAGAGGCGGCCGTCGTGAATCCCGATGAAGGACAACGCTTTCACCCCCATGGGTTTCCATCGGTCGATGTCCTCCATCAGAACCACCTGCTTTTTGTCGTCCTCCGCCCACATCATCCCAGTGGCGGTGTCTACCTCCAAGTACCATATTGTCAGCGGCGTGCGCTGCCATTGTAGGGTGTCGCCGAGGGTTGTGTAGTAGCTCTTGGAGCCTTGTGTCGCCACTAGGTAGTTCTTCCAGGGTCGGACCGCGTCCACTCCTTTGTCATTGGGTGTAGGCCAACGGTGATAGGTGTGCCAGTTGTCGCTGGAGGAATAGAGGTTTCCGTCACAGCAAACAATCCAGCCGCTGTGGGCTGTGAGCATATAGATATTGTCGATGCCTGTCTTATGGTCGAAGGCGGTGTCGCGCAGCGTGGTGAAGGTGCGACCACTGTCAGCACTGAAGGTCAGAAAGCCGTTCTGTGAGCCGGCCCACATGTTCCCCTCTTGACCGCGCCAGACGGGGTGGAACCACTCATAATTCCTCTTGTTATGATACTTGATTTTGCTCCATTCCTGACCGCCATTTGAGGTTCGCATGAAACGATACATATTTCCCACGATGACCGCGGTGTTGCGGTCGAAGGCGATGATGTTTTCAAACTCATCGACGCTGCTCCCCGGATGCCCCTCTTGCAGAATTCTCCATGGTGAGTGGATGTTGTCAGCCTGAAATATCTCTCCACATATGCTCGTCATCCAGAGCGAGCCGTCGGGAGCCACCGAGGTATAGGTAACTGCTGGGTTGAGGCACTCCACAGGGAGTTCCGCCAGCCGGTCGCGTTCTTGGGCTTGGACTAAATTGAAAAATGATAATTGAAAAGTGATAAATAGGCTGACGCAAACCAAAAGACGCATACCTTCCCAACTATTATCTTTTATCTAAAAAAAGCCGTCCTTGCGGGCGGCTTCTCTTTCTTTTAATCTGTGAGCGATTAACCCTCCTGGATAGCACCGGTGGGGCAGGCGCCAGCGCAGGTGCCGCAGCTAACGCAAGCGTTCTCGTCAATCTTGTAGATGTCGCCTTCGCTGATAGCTCCGACGGGGCACTCATCGATGCAGGTGCCGCAAGCAACACAGATGTCAGTAATTTTGTAAGCCATTTTCTTTCTGTTTTTTAGGATTAATAATTGATCAATTTTTTTGCTTTAAAGCAAATGCAAAAATACGAATAATTTCCGATGTGGCAAAATTATTTCATTTTATTTCTTCTTTTTTCGGCCTTTTTGCTAATCCAGTAACCGACGAAAAGAAACACTGCTATTGGGACAAGGAAGACGAGGAAGTAGCAGGCAATCCCGATGATGCCTTCTTGGTTAAATAATTCATGGTAGGTTTTGGTATCACCAAACAGGACTATCGTTACGACTAGCATAGCAATGACTGAGAACCAGACAATTAATGCCAATAGAAGACGCCATGTCGTTCCCCAGAAGCGGTAGCCGAACAGTTGTCGATAGGTGATGTAGTAGTAGAAGGGAATGAGGAGTATGAGTACTTCATTGATTTCAGAAAGAAGCAGGCAGATGAGCATCAAAGAGCTCATAAAAATCTGGATGAAGAAACTTTCCGGGAGAGAGTGTTGGGGATAGTGGGGGGCGAAACGGAAGAAGAACCAAGTGGGTATGGTGAGGAATATGGTCAGAGTCATCATGCCCCAGCCGGGATTGTCTTTCAGCCAATTGATGACTATGACAAAGAATTCGATATTCTCTTCTTTTGCTGTAAATGGTTCTGATTCAATTCCGAGCAAATGTCTTATGACGGCGTAGACAACGGCGACGACGAAGAGCATCTTCACGGGGGGATAGCTTGCTTGGCGGCGACCGCTGATGTATTCGGCGATGAGGTAGCCGGGACGCAGCAGTAACTGGTACAGGGTATATGGCATTGAGTGGGATTCCATACCCCAGAGGAGCATCACGTTTTCACGCACGGCAGCCCAGGTGATGCGTCCCCAGGTGGCTTTCTGTCCGCAGACGGGGCAGTAGTTGCCGGTGAACTCGTGGTCGCAGTTGTTGCAGTGGTGCATGGCCGTATCCCTGACAGCGTAGTGGCGGGGTTCCTTCTGCCAAGTGCGGAATCGGTGGTATCTATCTTTAAGGTTCATGTTTTAGAATATCATGCTCAACAATACCCACAGCCAGTGGGCCGCTATGCCGGCGCAGAGTCCGCCGATGGTGTGGGCTCCGATGGCTTTGCCGATGAGTTTGCGGTATCCCAGGGAGTCGAGCATGGCGGTGTGGGTGCTGAGGTAGCCGCTCCAGCACATGCCCATGGCGGTGAAGACGGCGATGGCGTTGTTGTTGATGATACCCATAGCGTCAAAGGTGGGTACCAGACCGATGGCAGCACCTACAGCACCGAGGGCGGTAATGGGAAAGCCCACCAAGGCACCACTTTCGAAGCCGAAGAGCCAGTAGAATACAACGTTGACCTTGTTGGCAAGCCATGTGATGACGGGTACACCCTCATAGGCCTTGCCTAGATATTCTCCGTTTTCACCGGCAGGGCCGAAGGTGAGCATCATAACGATGGTGGAGATGCAGAGCACGCCGGGGATGATGGCCACGCCGATACCCACGCCGCTCTTGCCACCGTCGAGCATGGCGTTGAGGAAGCGCTGGAAGGCGTTACCCTCACTCTTGAAAGAGATATTCTGCTCGGTTCCATCGTCCTCGGTTACTGGACTGTCGAGCTCGGGATAGCTTTTAAGGGTGAATCGTTGCATGAGGCGTGTGGAGACAATGCTGCCGATAACGGCACCGAGGAGTCCCACCAAGGCACCGGAGCCGTAGCCCTTGCCAGTCATAAAGGCAATGACCACCAGTCCCATGCCGAATGCAGTGCCGAAGTTGGTCAGGCTAACAAGCTGGTATTTCTTGAAGTAGCGGGCAAAGTTGTTATCCTTGGCCAGCGAGATGATGGCGGGGTTGTCGGAGAGGAATGTCATTACAGCGCCCAAGGCTGCCACGCCGGGCAGGTTGTAGAGGGGTCTCATCAGGGGGCGCAGGATGTTTTCCATCAGACGCACGACGCCGAACTCGGTGAGCAGTTTCGAGATGGCACCCATCAGCACGCAGATGGCCATGATGTAGAACACCGTTTCGAGCAGCAGGCTATAGGCCGTCTGCATGAAAGTGTTGAGCATGTGCGGAAGCGTCATCTTGAAGGCCAGGAAGCCGAAGAAACCAAAGAACAGCACAAGGAAAACCAAGGCCTCGAAACTGCGGCTTGTGGTGAATTTGAGGCGACGGGGTTTGCCATTGCGCTTGTTGGGGTCGGTCTCGTGGTGGCGGAACACATGCAATGGGTCAATCACCGACAGCATCGTGTTCATCAGGGTGTTATTTTTGTCGCTCATTGTCGTAAGGTATTGTCTTAACTACTTAAACTTCTGTCTACTTAACTACTTTTTAAAGAGCTTGTAGTAATCCATCGTCCAGGTGGCACCGATGTTGAAGTTCCACGAGGCGTCGGTGACGGTCTTGTCGTTAGTGTCAGTGTAGCTGTCGGTCATGCGACAACCATAGATATGCAGGCGTACATTCTTGGCTTCGGAGGGGAACCATTCGAAACCAAGGCCATAGCGGGCAGTCTTGTGACCGGCGGCCAACTGATGGTCCATCGACACCGATGAACCTAGCGTCTCTTTCGATTTGTTCTGCTCATACATGCCTTTAACGAAGATGTTGAAGCGGTCGGTGAAGTAGTAATTGGCACATGAGACGAAGCCAAAGTTTTTGCCCCAGTCGTCGGTGGCAAGGGCATGGTGCATGAAATCGAAATAGAGATCCCATTTGTCATATATCAACTTCATTCCCAGCATGGTCATGTTGAGATAGCGGTTCCATTTGTACTCCACCATCGAGGTGCTCCAGAGGGTGTGGAAGTGTCCTATGTTGCCGGCCCAATAGAGGTTGTAGGCCACAAGCCCTGCGTCGTAATTGAGGTTGTTGTAGTTGAGGTAGGGCGAATTGCTGACCTGGGCGATGAAGGTGTGGTTGCCGTCATCGGTGATGTAGGCGCCGCTGAATGCCAGTTGGAAGCAGTAAATGTTGCGCCATATGTTGGTGGGGAAGTAGACGTCAATGGGGGAGGCATCGTACTCGAAGCCTCCCAATGCCATTGCATCCTTGCCGAAGCGCAGGCGCCAGTTCTGGTTGGGCATATAGTCAAGGTATAGGAAATCGGTGTTGTCGAAGAATGTGACGGAGCCGGGATTGGCAACGATGCGCTGCTTGAAGTAATAGCTGAATCCGCCGCTCAGGTCGCCGCCGAGCATGAAGTTGAAGTACTTGCCGTGGAAGCCGAGGTTGGGGGTGGAGTCGGTGGTGGTGATTTCGCCGTCGGCGCGGACTTCGAGTTTGAACTTGCTAAAGACCTCGCCCCAGTTGATCTGGGCGTGACTCTTGAGGGGTACGGACACCATAAGAAGGGTGGTGATGGATATTAATAATCTTGTTTTCAAAGTGTTGGTTGTTTAGTTTGTTATAATTTGAAACTGCAAATATACAAAAAAAATACAACATTCATCAGTAAATCGCAATATGCTTTCTGTCTACAGGTAACCTTATCATATTTTGCATAAATATATTGTATACAATAATATATTGTTTTATATGAGGGAAGTGCCATACTACATGTACTCTTCTGTCAAACTTCTGCCCAAAACAGGACAAGGCCTACGGTGGTAGGAGATGGTAGGGAGTTGGTAGGTGGAAGACAGGCAGTTGTGGTCTTGTT
>ONLW01000032.1 GCA_900318835.1 uncultured Bacteroidales bacterium | reverse complement strand
GGCTACTATGTGATTCCGGAAGGGCGTCACGCCCCGTTCAGGTACGACTCTAAAACGGAGACACTCCGCCAAGACGAAGACACTCCGGAGTATATGAGAATCTTCTACCGTGTAGAATAAGACTCGACATTCTCTTTCTCCCCGCCTCAAAATACGAGGCGGGGAATTATTAATTTCAAAGACTCACAAAAGAATGGATGAGCCACAACTTACGAGAGAGAAAAAAAGATGAATGTGGGCTAATTATGCAATTCTAACTTCACACAATATTTCGGCTGTTTTTGTGTTATTAGGGTAAATATTGTAATAACACAACGTGTACGAATACCACACTTTGCCTAACGGCATCAAGATAATACTAAGCCACACACCATCGAGGGTTACCTACAGCGGCGTATATATCAACGTTGGAAGCCGGGACGAGATGGTGGACGACGAGGGCATGGCGCACTTCATCGAGCACTCGCTTTTCAAGGGCACCGAGCACCGCAAAGCCTACCACATACTGAACCGCATCGATGGCGTGGGAGGCGAACTCAATGCCTTCACTACCAAGGAGGAGACCTGCGTCTATGCTTCGTCGCTGAGCAAGCATTTGGAACGCTGCTTGGAATTGTTTGCCGACATTCTGTTCCACAGCACGTTTCCGTTGAACGAAATTGAAAGGGAAAAAGATGTTGTGCTGGAAGAAATCAACAGCTACAACGACAGCCCGTCGGAACTGATCTACGACCAGTATGAGGAACTGGCATACGAGGGCCATCCGCTAGCGCACAACATTTTGGGCACCAAGCGTAACGTAAAACATTTCACCCCCGAGCGGCTGCGCCGCTACATGGCGACGAACTACACGCCAGAGCGCATGGTCATCGCTGTGAGCGGCAACGTAAAGATGGAGCGGCTGGTGAAGTTGTGCGAGAGGCATTTCGGGGGATTTCAGAATACTCCGAGTATTCAGAATACTCGGAAAGAAGAGCCCTCTTTCCACATCTTCGACCGCCACATCAACCGTCACACGCACCAAGCGCACCTGCTCATTGGCTGCGAAGCGCCCGACATCTACCATAGCGACAAGACCGCCTTCACGCTGCTGAACAACATCCTCGGCGGGCCAGCGATGAACTCGCGCCTCAACGTAGCCATCCGAGAGCGCTACGGCTTCTGCTACAACATCGAGTCGCAGTATGTGCCGTTCTCCGACACCGGGCTGTTCTACATCTACGCCGGAGTGGACCTCGACGCTGAGGAGAAGGCGCGCCACCTGATTACCGACGAGCTGTTGCGCATGGCCGAGACTCCACTGACAGAACGCCAGCTGAGGTCAGCACAACGTCAGATGATTGGCCAGATGGCCATCAACGACGACTTCGGCATGAACGAGATGCAGAGCATCGGCAAAGCCTACCTGAGCTACGACCACGTGAACACCCTCGAGGAGATGAACGCCGACCTGATGTCGGTGACGCCCGCTGACCTGCTGCGTGTGGCACAGGAACGTTTCCATCCCGACCGCTTCAGCACCCTCGTTTATGGGAATTAAGAATTAAGAATTTAGAAATTTGAATTTAGAATTCGGAATTTAGAAATGATAATAGACTATCCTTGGTACTTCGTCCTGCTCTGCCTGTTGGCAGGTGTCGCCTACGCCGCAGGGCTCTACTATGTGGGGAAGCGCCACTTCAGCAAGAAGGTCAACGCGCTGTTGGCTGCGCTGCGGTTTGTGGCGGTGTCGGCCATTGCCTTGCTGCTGTTGGCACCAGTGGCGAAACGCACCGTTCACGAGCGGCAAAAGCCGCTGCTGGTGCTGGTCGACGACTGCTCGGAGTCGGTAAGGATGAGCGCCGATTCGTCTTTCTCGCTGCTGGATTTATGGTATAAAGTATGGGAAAAGGATGACTTGAAGGAAAATTGCCGGATGTCATATATCGGCAACGGCTCCAACGTAGGCCAGACTGACCTCAGCGCCATGATGCTCGAGGTGCCGCCCGATGCGGCGGCCATCGTGCTTGCTTCCGACGGTATCCACAACCGTGGTCCGCAACCCACCACTACCGCCGAGCGGCTGGGCGTGCCGGTCTACACAGTGGCCCTCGGCGACACCACGCCGCGTTGCGATGCCGCCCTGTCGAACATACGCTACAACCGCATCGCCTACCTCGGTAACGCTTTCCCTGTGGAGATTACTATCGGCGCCCACCGCCTGAAAGGGCGCACGGCCCAGCTCACCGTTGCCGACGGACGCGGCAAGAAAGTGGCACAGCAGCAGGTGGCCTATGGTGACGATGATTTCAGCTCCACGATGACCTTCAGCATCCCGGCCGAGGCCAAGGGCTTGCAGAAATATGTGGTCAGTTTGTCGCTGGTGGAGGGCGAGGTGGAGCCTACCAACAACGTGCAAACCCTTTATGTGGATGTCATCGATGGCCGTCGCAAGGTGGTCATTGTAGGCAACGCCCCTCACCCTGATCTGGCTGCGCTGAAGCATGCCGTGGAGAGCAACCCCAATTATGAGGCGGAGGTGATGCTGGCGGAAAATGGAAAGATGAAAGTGGAAAGCGATGTAAGTCTGGCAATTCTTCATAACCTGCCATCAGCCACACACCAAATTCCCAAAGAGTTGGAGAATCTTCCACAGGTATTCGTTATCGGCACCCAGACCGACCTGCCGCGCTTCAATGCCCTGCATACAGGCTTGGAGATAGTCTCCAAAGTAAAAAAAAGCAGCGAAGTGACAGCCGTCTACAACGACCGCTTCTCACTCTTCAACTATGACGCCTCCGACGGAGAAGCCCTCGAGCAACTGCCTCCTCTGGACGCCCCTTTCGGCGAGGCCAAAGCATCGGCATCGCTGCAATCGCTTCTCACCGCCCGCCTAGGCAGCATCGATACTCGCCAGCCGTTGGTAGCGGCACAGGCACAGGGTTACCAGCATAAGGTTTTCGTATGGGGAGAAGGATTATGGAAATGGCGACTGACGGACTACCTGAACAACAGTTCCCATGAACATTTCGACCGATTGGTGAGCCAGATAATAAACTTTACGGCCATCACCGACCAGCGCGAACGTTTCATTGTGGAGACCGAACGCCACTATTCTGACTACGACAACATCATGGTGAGCGCACAGCTTTACAACGACGCCTACGAGCCTTTCAACACGCCTAACGCCACCTTCTCGCTAAAAGGCGATTCGGTAAAAGGAGCCTTCAACTTTACCCGCAGTGGCGACAACTACAGCCTCACGCTGGGACGTCTACCCGAAGGACTCTACCGCTACACGGCACAGACACAATATAACGGGGAGACACTCACCACCGAGGGGTCCTTTGCCGTCGAGGCGCTACATCTGGAGCAGGCCAACCTCACGGCCGATCACGCCCTGCTGCGCTCCATCAGTGCCATCACCGGCGGAAAAATGTATTATCCTGACCAACTTTCGGAACTCAGCGATGAACTTTCTGCGTTCAAGCCCATCATCTATACCCACACACGATACTCCGAGCTACTCAACCTGCCCTGGGTGCTGGTGTTGATTATCCTGCTGCTCGGCGCCGAATGGGTGTTGCGCAAATATCACGGTGAGATATGAAAATGAAAGGTATAGTAGGTGAGGCGGCGACGCTGGTGAGCGGCAATGTGCTGGCGCAGGTCATCACACTACTGGCCTATTTTGTACTCACCCGCATCTATACGCCCGACGACTATGGCCTCTTCAACATCTTCTATTCCTATATCGAGGTGCTCATCATCTTCAGCACCTGCAAATACGAGCTGGCTATCGTGGTGGCCGACGACGAGCGCGAGGCTTCGGCAGTGGCGCACTTTGCCCTGAGGCTTAACGCGCTTGTTTCCGCAGGACTGCTTTTGGTTGCTCTGTTGCTGTGGCTCACAAATACCCTGCCGGGCAACTTCGCCCAACTAGGATGGATGGTGCTGCTTATCCCGCCGATGGTCTTCTTCTGCGGCACTTCACGTGTCTACAGCTATCTATACAATCGTTTCCACCGCTACGCCATGATTGCCGTTTCCGACAACGTGAATGCCAGCACCAGTGCCGTGACGAAAATAATACTGGGTCTGCTGGGAGTATCTCAAAACGGACTGCCGTTGGGAACAGTAATCGGGCAGGCGGCCTCGAATGCCAACTACCGCCTGCGGCTTCATAGCCTTTCCTTACCCAAAGCCACCATTTCCGATGGCAAAAGGGCCGCCCGAAAGCACCGCAACTTCCCCTACTATGTAGCCTCCAAGGATTTCATCAACACATTCTCGTCCAACCTGCCATTCCTCTGGGCGGCACTCTATTTCGACCGCGCCGAGGTAGGACTCTTCGGTTTGGCGCTGACCTTTACACTGCAACCCGTCAACATCCTCAGCGCCGCTTTCGAGCGTGTGCTCTATGCCCGCACGGCAGAGGCTGTGCGTGACCACCTGCCGACCATGCGTATGCTACGACGGTTCCTCGTAATGCTATTGGCTGTGGCGGTGCCGGTATGTATGCTGGCATGGTTCCTCGCCGAACCGATTTTTGTCTTCTGCTTCGGCGACCGCTGGCAGGGCTGCGGGGTCTATGTCCAGGCGCTGTTGCCACTGGCGCTGGTGGGACTGTGTTCCACTTCGCTAATGTTCGTCTCCAATGTCTTCTCCACCCAGCGCATCGAATTCGGTTTCTTTCTTGTGATGGTGGCTCTACGGGTGACCGCCATCGCCGTAGGCATCAGCTTGGGCAACTTCCTGTTGACAATCACACTATATGCAACAGCAGGGGCACTTGTTCAAGTGTCCCTGCTGATATGGTACCTCTGGCAGGTGCGTCGCTATGAGTGCACTCTTACCAATTGAATTTCAAGAAGAATACCTGCGGGTCTTCGAGACCAGCACCCTTACCTACGGTAATCTTATAGGTTCCCGTGTGGGCATTCCCATGGAAAGTGGGGTAGAGGTGAATCTGGATGGGCTTTTCGTCGGTGCCGGAAGCCAGATCGACGGCATTGGAAGTGTACGGCAGGTTGTGCGGTTCACAGACTCCATAGCAGATGGGGGCGTCGATTCCCATGGTGGCGGGACCATCGGCAAGCTCCACCTTGAACACGCGCTGCACGGTGGCATTGGTCTTGTTCTTCACAAAGAATTCTGCATCACTGTCATCGTTATCAATCTCCTGCTGGGTGAGAGTGTACTCGACGGTGGCACCAGCGGCCACGGCCTGTCCATGGTAGAGGATTTCGAACGTGGTTGACTCCTCATACGTCTGCTGTTGAGGCTCATCTGTTTTTTTATCGTCGTCCTTTTTGCAGGCGACAAAACCAACCATTGCCATCGTCATGACAGCGGCCATCATCATTTTGAAAGTTTTTTTCATCTTGTTTAAGGTATATTATGTTTAATCCAATTTCAGTACTGCAAGAAAAGCACTCTGCGGCACCTCCACATTGCCCACCTGGCGCATGCGCTTCTTGCCCTCCTTCTGCTTCTCCAACAGCTTGCGCTTACGCGTGATATCACCACCATAGCACTTGGCAGTCACATCTTTGCGCACCTGACGTACCGTCTCACGGGCGATGATCTTGCTGCCGATGGCAGCCTGGATGGCCACGTCGAACTGCTGACGCGGGATGAGGTCTTTCAGCTTCTCGCACATCTTGCGGCCGATGGGATAGGCGTTGTCGACATAGGTAAGTGTGGAAAGGGCGTCCACGGGGTCGCCGTTGAGCAGTATCTCCAATTTCACCAACTTCGAAGGCTGGTAACCGTTGATGTAGTAGTCGAACGAGGCGTAGCCCTTCGAGATGGACTTCAGCTTGTCATAGAAGTCGAACACCACCTCGCCGAGCGGCAGGTCAAAGGTAATCTCGATGCGGTCGGTGGTGAGGTAGTTCTGATTTTTGAGGATGCCGCGCTTGTCCATGCATAGCTTGATAACCGGCCCAATGAAGTCGGCCTTGGTGATAATCTGGGCGTGGATGTAAGGCTCGTACACCTCAGCGATATTATTCGGTTCGGGCATACCCGAGGGGTTGTAGACATCAATCTCGCTGCCGTTGGTGAGTTTTACCTTGTACTGCACGTTGGGCACCGTGGTGATGACGTCCATATTGAATTCGCGAGTTAGGCGCTCTTGCACAATTTCCATGTGCAATAGGCCGAGAAATCCGCAGCGAAAGCCGAAGCCCAGAGCCAACGAACTCTCGGGCTCGAAAGTGAGGCTGGCGTCGTTCAATTGCAGCTTCTCGATGCTAGCACGCAGTTCCTCATAGTCATCGGTGTCAACGGGATAGACACCCGCGAAGACCATCGGTTTAACGGCCTCGAAACCCTCGATAGGTTTCTCACAGGGTTCGCCCACATGGGTGATGGTGTCACCCACACGAACCTCCTTCGAGGTCTTAATACCGCTGATAATATATCCCACATTGCCGGCACTCAGTTGTTTGCACGGCTCCATGTTCAGCCGCAGCACACCCACCTCGTCGGCGTCATACTCCTTGCCGGTGGAGAAGAACTTCACGTGGTCGCCCGCTTTCAAAGTGCCGTTCATGATGCGGAAGTAGCTGATAATGCCTCGGAAAGGATTGAACACCGAATCAAACACCAGAGCCTGCAGCGGTGCGTTGGGGTCGCCTTCGGGGGCGGGGATGCGGTCGACGATGGCATCCAGTATCTCCGGTACACCCATGCCCGTCTTGGCCGAGCAACGCAGTATCTCTTCCGGCTTGCAGCCCAGCAGGTCAACAATCTCGTCGGCCACCTCTTCGGGCATAGCACTGTCGAGGTCTATCTTGTTCATCACCGGGATGATTTCCAAGTCGTTTTCAAGTGCCAAGTAGAGGTTGCTTATCGTCTGTGCCTGAATGCCCTGAGTGGCGTCGACTACCAGTAGCGCGCCCTCGCAGGCCGCGATGGCACGGCTCACCTCGTAGCTGAAGTCCACATGGCCCGGCGTATCGATAAGGTTGAGAACGTAGTCGCGGTAATTCATCTGGATGGCGTGGCTCTTGATGGTGATGCCGCGCTCCTTCTCCAGATCCATGTCGTCGAGTACCTGATCCTGCATGTCGCGCTGGCTGATGGTGTTGGTTACCTCCAGCAGTCGGTCGGCCAACGTGCTCTTTCCGTGGTCGATATGTGCAATGATGCAGAAGTTTCGAATATTTTTCATCCTTAGTGATTCCAGTGATTCAAAAATGCAAAGATACACATTTTTTTCGACCCCCCAAAATAAAATTCCCGACCACTGATAATCAACATCTTCACCTCATCAAGTCTTACCCAACTCTTTACCATCTCCTTACCACCACCCACCCATCTCCCACCGCAGCTGGGGATGATAGGATGTTGGTATGTTCATTATCCCGGTTATTTTGTATCTTTGCACATCCAATATCGATATAAGCAAGAAGAAGGGTAAAACCGTCCTCAGCAACACAGAATCGCCGTCTGGACGATTAATCATTGCTGTTCAATAAAAAAGCACCGCGAGGCGGTGCTGGTGATGTATTTTTGTACTCCCGCAGGGAATCGAACCCTGATCAAAGGTTTAGGAAACCTCTATTCTATCCATTGAACTACAGGAGCAATGCTATTGTTTGAGCTTGATTGTTTGAGTGGCTGACGCCTCCCAATTACTCAAGCAATCAGACATTCATAGTTTTCTCTTTATCTCTGTCACTTCGTAGGCCTCAACGATGTCGCCGACCTTGATGTCGTTGTAGTTTTCGATGTTCAGACCGCAGTCCTGACCGCTGACCACCTCCTTGACGTCATCCTTGAAGCGTTTGAGGGAGGCGAGCTTGCCGGTGTAGACCACGATACCATCGCGGATGATGCGGACGTTGCTCTGGCGGTTGATTTTGCCGTCGAGGCACATACAGCCGGCGATAGTGCCGACCTTGCTGATCTTGAAGGTCTCGCGAATCTCGAGGTTGGCCACAATCTTCTCCTGCGTCTCGGGGGCGAGCATGCCCTCGATGGCGTCCTTGAGCTCGTTGATGGCGTCGTAGATGATGCTGTAGAGTCGGATGTCAATCTTCTCGGTCTCGGCCATCTTGCGGGCACCCACACTGGGACGCACCTGGAAGCCGATAATGATGGCGTCGGAGGCCATGGCCAGTGTGACGTCGTTCTCCGAAATCTGGCCAACGCCTTTGTGGATGACGTTGACTTGCACTTCTTCGTTGCTGAGCTTGAGCAGTGAGTCGCTAAGGGCCTCGACAGAACCGTCGACATCGCCTTTGACGATGATGTTGAGCTCCTTGAAGTTGCCGAGGGCACGGCGGCGACCGATTTCCTCGAGGGTGAGGTGGGTCTGCGTGCGGATGCCCTGCTCACGCTGCAACTGAGTGCGCTTGGCGGCGATGTCCTTGGCTTCCTTCTCATTCTCCATGATGTTGAAGGTGTCGCCAGCCTGACAGGCACCAGTGAGGCCGAGAAGCAGCACTGGCTGCGAAGGACCGGCGGACATCACCTCTTGGTTACGCTCGTTGTACATAGCGCGGACACGGCCGGCGACGGCACCGGCCACGATGGGGTCGCCTTTGCGCATGGTACCTTCTTGTACCAGCAGTTTAGCCACATAGCCGCGGCCCTTATCAAGGGCGCTCTCGATAACGACGCCCTTGGCACGCTTGTTGGGGTTGCCCTTCAGTTCCATGATGTCGGCCTGGAGGATAACCTTCTCGAGCAATTCCTCGACGCCGATACCCTTCTTGGCGCTGATATCCTGACTTTGGTATTTACCGCCCCATTCCTCGACGAGGAGATTCATATTGGCCAGCTCGGTCTTGATGCGGTCGGGGTCGGCACCGGGTTTATCAATCTTGTTGATGGCGAATACGATAGGCACACCGGCCGACTGAGCGTGGTTGATAGCCTCGACTGTCTGGGGCATTATCTTGTCGTCGGCGGCGATGACGATGATGGCGATATCGGTCATCTTGGCACCGCGGGCACGCATGGCGGTAAAGGCCTCGTGGCCGGGGGTGTCGAGGAAGGTAATCTTACGGCCGTCAGCGGTCTGCACCTCGTAGGCACCGATGTGCTGCGTGATGCCGCCCGCCTCGCCGGCGATGACGTTGGTCTTGCGGATATAGTCGAGGAGTGAGGTCTTACCGTGGTCGACATGGCCCATAACGGTAATGATGGGGTTGCGGGGCACGAGGTCCTCTGGACGGTCCTCTTCCTCAATCTGGTGCAGCGTGTTGACGACGTCCTCGGAAGCAAAGTTCACTTCGAAGCCGAACTCGTCGGCGATGAGTTTGATGGTCTCGGCGTCGAGACGCTGGTTGATACTCACGAAAATACCAACAGACATGCAGGTGGCGATAATCTTGGTCACCGGCACATTCATCATAGTTGCCAGTTCGTTGGCGGTGACGAATTCGGTCACCTGCAGTACGTTTTGGTTCTCCATCTCGTGGAGCATCTCCTCCTCCATTTGGGCGTGGACCTTCTGGCGCTTCTCGCGGTTGTGCTTGGAGGTTTTCGACTTGCCCATGGGCGAGAGGCGGGCGAGAGTGTCGCGAATCTGCTTCTCGATTTCGTTGTCGTCGATTTCGACGGGTTTCTTCTCCTCTTTCTTTTTCTTCTTCTTGGAAGCCTGTTGCTGCTGGGCCGCGTTCTTCTGACTCTCCTTCTTGGCTTTCTCCTTCTCCTTATTCTCCTTCTTGGCCACCTCGGCACCAATCTTCTTCACCTCCTGGGCGCTGACGGCTTCCTTTTTCTGGTGCTTACGTTTACGTTTGCTGCCAGGGGTGTCGGCACCGTCCTTGGAGAACTGACTAAGGTCAATCTTGTCGAGAACCTTGGGACCTTCGAGTTTGGTGTATTGTGTCTCGATGAATTCAGGCTCAGGCTTGGGTGCTGGGGCAGGTTCCGGCTTGGGGTCGACAGAGGTCTCGATCGGCTGCGGCTCAACAACAGGAGCAGGCTTGGGTGCTTCAACCTCGGCCTGAACCTTAGGTTTGGCGGCAGCGGCAGGCGAGACAGCGGGCTCACGCTTCTCACTTTTCTTCTTTTTTTTCTTCTCCGGGTGTGTACGCAGATTGAGGGACGAAAGGTCAACCTTTCCCACCACCTTGAAGGGGCTGTTGCTTTCGGGGGCATCCTCTACGGGTTCCTCCTCTTCAACGACAGGCACCTCCTCCTCTTCAGGAGCCGCAACGGGCTCAGGTTCTTCGATGGGTTCCAGCTCAATTTCAGGCTCTTCTGGAGCCTTGACAGGTTCCGGCTCTGCCACAGGGGCAGGCTCCGGCTTGGGTTCAGGCTGGCTCTTGGGGGAGGTGTAGTTCTTGATGATCACCTCTTCTGGCTCGGACTCGGATTCCCCCTTGGAGGCAAGTTCCACCACCCGGTTGCTATTGCTGACAACCAGTTCGATCTTGTCGGCCTCATCCTTCACTTTGCGTTCGCCCTGGAAAGCCGTGGCCAGCAGTTCATACTGCTCCTCGCTAATCTTCGTGTTGGGGTTGGTGTCTACCTGATGCCCCTTCTTGGCGAGATAATCCACGAGGGTCTGGATACCCACGTTGAAATCTGTCGCCACCTTTTTCAGTCTGAAACTTGCCATAATCTTCGAGTCCTTTCTTTTTTAGTATTATTCAAATTCTGCTCTCAACACTTCGAGAACGTGGTCGATGGTTTCTTCCTCAAGGTCGGTGCGGGTGATGAGTTCCTGCTTGGGCAGTGCCAACACGCTCTTGGCGGTGTCGCAGCCAATCTTGATGAGCTCGTCGATAATCCACTGGTCAATCTCGTCGTTGAATTCCGCCAGGGCCACATCATCGTAGTCCTCATCAGTATCGCGGTAGACCTCAATCTCGTAGCCCACGAGCTTGGAGGCCAACTTGATGTTGTAACCGCCCTTACCGATGGCCAAGCTCACCTGGTCGGGCTGCATGAAGACCTCGGCCTTCTTCTCTTCCTCGTTGATCTTGATGCTGCTGACCTTGGCGGGCGAGAGCGCGCGCTGAATCATCACATCGACACGGCTGGTGTAGTTGATGACGTCGATATTCTCGTTGCGGAGTTCGCGGACGATGCCATGGATACGGCCACCTTTGACACCTACGCAGCTTCCCACGGGGTCGATGCGGTCGTCGTAGCTCTCCACGGCCACCTTGGCGCGCTCACCCGGCTGGCGGACGATGTTGCGGATGGTGATGAGGCCGTCGTAGATCTCCGGCACCTCGGCCTCGAGCAGGCGCTCAAGGAAGATGGGGCTGGTACGCGAGAGGACGATGATGGGGTTGTTGTTCTTCATCTCCACCTTCAGCACCACGGCACGCACGGTGTCGCCCTTGCGGAAATGGTCGGCCGGAATCTGCTCGCTCTTGGGAAGCACAAGCTCGATTTTCTCGTCATCGAGGATAAGCACCTCCTTGTTCCACGGCTGATAGACCTCGCCCACGATAATCTCGCCCACCTTTTCCTTGTATTTCTGGAAGATGAGGCTCTTCTCGTAGTCCTGAATCTTGCTCACCAAGTTTTGGCGGATGGAGAGAATCTCGCGGCGACCGAACTCAGTCATAAGGATAGGCTCGGAGCACTCCTCGCCGACCTCGAAGTCCGACTCAATCTTCTGGGCATCGCTCAGCGCGATTTCGCGACTGGAGTCCTGCACCTCGCCATCCTCCACAATCATACGGTTACGGAAGATTTCGAGGTCGCCCTTGTCGATGTTGACGATGATGTCGAAGTTGTCCTCCGAGCCGTAGCGCTTGGCCAGGGCCGCACGGAAGACTTCCTCGAGAATGCGCATCAAAGTCTCGCGATCGATGTTCTTAAATTCCTTGAATTCCTGAAAGGAACCACTCAAGTCTAACGTCTTCATATTATATAATGTTATTTCTTTTTCCTAAAACCTGATGGCCACGCGGGCGCTCTTGATGTCCTTGTAGGCGAAACGCAACGTCTCTGGAGCCTGTTTCTTGGTACCATGGGTGCGGAGCACGATGCCCTCGTCGGAGGCATCCTCGAGGGTCCCCTCGGCACGTTCGCCGTCCACCATCACCACCTCCAAGTCGCGGCCCACGTTCTTGCGGTACTGACGCGTGAGCTTCAGCGGCTGGTCGGCACCGGCGGAACTCACGTTGAGTTCGAAATCCTCCTCCTCGCGGTCCAGCTGGCCCTCGATGGTGCGACTCAACTCGATACAGTCGTCAATGGTGACCCCATTGTCGCCGTCAATGTCGACATAAATGCGGTTGTCGGGCGTGATTTTGAGGTTCACAAGGAACTTTTCGCCGCCCTCCAAGGCACTGTTTACCAGTTCTAATATCTTGATTTTCTCTATCATAACTAACAAAAAGAGAGGTTCTCGGCCTCTCTCATTCCGCTGCAAAGATACGAAGATTTTTGAAACTGCAGAAATCTTTTTATAAAAAAATTACCCCGAACAACCTGTTTCCGCCCTACCATCACCTACCGTGGTAGGAGTTGGTAGGGTGTTGGTAGGGCGTTGGGAAGCCCATGGAGGCTGGTTGGCCGTTGCCGGTTTTTGGGGAGGGGTGATGTTTTTTTTTGAGAAAGAATTATGTCCGATGTCAGATTTGGGGCATTTTGGGTGTATTATATTAGCAGAACGACCAGAATGTACAATCATTAAACGCAAAAACAAATGAAACAAACAACCAAAACTCTCTTCGCCCTGTTTGTGGGCGCAATGCTCAGTCTGCCTTCCGTCGCCACGGCGCAGGTTTTTGTCGCGGGTGGCATAGGGTATCATGTCCTGTCAACGGAGGACCATACCGTGGAGGTTTATCAAAGCACTAGTGGCTATCGTGGAAGCATCAATATTCCGGCCACGGTGAATTACCAGGGCACGACATACGATGTTGTTGCCCTAGGATATGGTGCGTTTTATGGGAGCACGCTCACCAGCGTCACCATCCCGACGTCGGTCACACGGATAGACGATGGGTGCTTCTGGGAATCGAACGGACCCATCACCATCGATATTCCGGCCTCGGTGACGGAGATTGGGGTGAGAGCCTTTGCGGCAAACCGCATGACGACTATCAATGTGGACGGGGCCAATCCCGAATTCTGCTCGATTGATGGCATGCTGTTTAGCAAAGATTCTACTAATATCATAGAATGCCCGAGCGGGAAGAGAGGCGCCGTCGCCCTGCCGCAGAAGACGCATCTCATCTGGCCCTGTGCCTTCTGGAACTGCAAGTCGATTACCGACATAACCCTTCACGAGGGGGTGGACAGTATCTACTATTGGGCCTTTGCGAACGCCAGCAG
>ONLW01000023.1 GCA_900318835.1 uncultured Bacteroidales bacterium | reverse complement strand
GGTGGAAGCCGTGTAGGTTGTGCCGTACCAGCTGAACTGGTCGCAGACTATGGCGTTGGTGTCACCGGTATTGCTGTAGTTGACGGTCAGATGCAGGGTTACCGTGCTGTCGCAGCCAGCGGCGTTGGTAAAGTCATGTGTCGGTTCGGCGGAAGCAGTATAGGTTGTACCGTACCAGCTGAACTGGTCGCAGGTCACAGCCGTGGTGTCACCCTGCAACGGGGCGTTTTGCTCAAAGAGGGCGGTGACAGTGCTATCGCGGTCGACAACGATATGAATGGTGTCGTTGGTGAGGCCGTTGCTCCAGCCAGTGAAGTGGTAGCAGTTGGCCGGCGTGGCAATCAGGGTGGCGGTGGTGCCATGAACATATGTGCCGCCGCCAGTGACAGAACCTCCCTCCGTTGGGTTGGAGGTGGTGCTTATCATTCTCTGTCGCATGATCGTGGTGAAACTCCATACCTTGCTGAAAACACCGACGGGACAACCGTCGTTACGTTCGCCCACTTGCCAATAATAGGTGGTGCAGGGGTTGAGAGGATGGTTGAAGAGGTATCGGCCCTTCAAGTCTCGGGTCCAAGGCACGAGGGTGTCTAAGTTGTTGGGGTCAGTGCCGAAGAGCAGGCAGTATTGCGTGGTGTAGTCGCCGAGCATCCAAACGAGTTTAGTATTGAACTCATTGACTTCGGTGAGACCTTTGGCAGGGGCGATCACGATGGCTGTGTCGGGACAAGGCAGCGATTCCGCGTTGATGGATACAGTGAAATCGTTGCTCGTTGAGGAGACGACCAGATAATAGGTGCCGGGAAGGAGGAGGAGGCTGTCGATTTCAGGGGAGATGTCTCTTAAGTGACGTTGACTGTCCGACTTAAAGATGATGTTGGCACGATTGTTACTGGTATTGCTAGAAGAGCTAAAGACATAGGAGTTGGACTCCATGTTGTAAGGGCCCTCGGAGTCAGTGTAGGAATAACCACTACAAATAAAGTTCTGGCTACCGACTCGCCATTTGACGCCCGGATCCCAGGCACCATTGTTACGCTGTACGGAAACAAGGATGTTGCTGTATCCGTCCCAGGAGAAAGTGCCTTCGTTGAAGACAAACTCATTCCATTGATTGGCAACAGGGGTTATGTTGCCAGTATAAACTTTGCTCATGCCACTGGTTGGCACGGAGTTGCCGCTGATGACGTTGTCATCCACATTGGCCATCCAGATGGTGATATTGCTCTGCTGTTTGCCATTGGTGCTATTGCAGTACCAACTGAGGCTATTCATCTCAGCTTGGGTCACACCGGCCGCCATGAGTTCCTCAGCTAAAAAGAGCTGCTGGCTCATAGAGTAGTTGTAAAAGCAGTAGAACGGCAGGTAACCTGAAGAGGCAGTACCCTCGCCAAGTTGAACTTCGAAGGGACCAGTATTTTTGGTGTCTATATAATTGTTAGTGGCCCCAGGCCCCCCTTCACCATAGAAGTCCTCGGTGTACAGCGCCACCTTGCCATTCTTGCCGGAGGTGACACTGGCAGTCAGAAGGACGTCTTTGTTGAATTCAAGTTTATACACCACATCGTTGCCGTCCAGGAGGGTGGTGTCGGGCAAGACGTAATTGCCGCGGAGCGGGATGGTGCTGGCGGACAGGGTTTCGATATAAGGATAGTTGTCCACTGGTTTGGGCAACTCCCACACGTCGCCGATGGCTGGCTCATAGACCTCCGCCATAACCGCAAAGTTGACGGAACCAGAGCCGTTATCAGTATTATAGGCAACGTTCAGGGTACAGTTCACGGAGTCGGGTTGGTTGTCCCATGTGATGCCGAGCGTTACGCTGTCATTCTGTCCGAGGGAGAGAGGAAGCGTGAGGTTGCCCAAGTCCAATCCCAAAGCACTGCTGCCGGTACCCTGGAGTTGTATGTTGGTAATCTGGGCTTCAGTGCCTATGTTGGTAAGGGTGAATGTGTAGGGACGCATCCAATAGCCAGCGGGACGATAACCCAGATCGAGGGTGCCGGGGTTCACGACAATACTCGATAGCGGTTTCGACAGACTATTCGACCAAACGAAGAGGGTGTCGTTGGCATAGGTGACACCATATTTATAATCGCCCCCAGCGAGGCTGGTCCAGGTGGAATCGAGATAATAGCGACTGTCGTAGTCTTCGGCGAGAAGCGTAAGGTCGGTACCATCAACTTTGGCACGATAGATGTCGAACAAATCAGTGCTCGGAGTCGCGCTCGGGTCGAACGGCACAGTGGGCGAGGCGATGCGGTAGAAGGAGATGTCGTCAATATAGAGGCAATCGTCGCCTTCTGCGCCGCTATTGTCTTTCTCGTATTTCCATTTGAAAGTATGCAAACCGGCGGTGACAGGATATTGATACTTCGTCCAGACTCCTTCGCCCGTCCAGCTTTCCTTTTGGACACCATCGATGTAGAAATAGCCTTCGTCCCTGTCTGTTTCGCAACTGATCTTGGCGTAGAAACTTATCGTGTCGTTCTGGGGAATGTTCAACATCACCTCCATGGATGACGACGCAGCGTTTATTCCTTTGATGCCGCTCACCATGCAGTAGGTGCCGCCGTGGGAGACAGTGTCGCAGATAACCCAAGGATGGAGCGCGCCCATCTGCCAAAGGTTCTTGCTGAAGTCGCCGGTCTCGAAGTCATCGGTCTGCTCAATGCCCCAATACACCATTGTGTATGGACTGTCGCGGTCGTCGGGGTCAGAATAGTACTGTGCATGAACCACATTGTAGTTGTGGCAGTCTTCGCCAATAGTGGTGAAGTGGTCGCCCCAGCCGGCAGCGGCCTGATAGGTGGCCAGCGAACCGCAGGGGACGATGACGGGTGGGTTTACATAGAAAAACGCCATACTTCCACCCAGTGTTGGGGGGGCGGTGGCTCGGCTCTCGATGCCGCTGAATTCTTTGCAAAAATAGAAAGCATTGTCTCCGATGGAGGTGACGGAGTTGGGAATGGTGAGGATACCGGTGAAGCCGTGGCAGAGAGAAAATGCGCCTGCCCCGATAGTAGTAACGGAGGTGCCTAGGGTGAGCCTGCCGGTGAAGCCGCTGCAGGATTCAAAAGCATCTTCTCCGATAGTGGTAACGGAGTTGCCTAGGGTGAGGTTGCCGGTGAAGCCGGAGCAATTACTGAAAGCATGGTTTCCGATGGAAGTGACGGAGTTTGGAATGGTGAGGCTACCGGTGATGCCGCCGCAATAAAAGAAAGCCCGGTCCCCGATGGCGGTGACGGCGTAGTCGGTGCCACCACAATTCACGCTTTCGGGGATGGTCAGTGTGCCGGTGGCAGAAGTGCTGTCGACATGGCCAATAAGAGTGACGGAGATGCCGTCGGCGTTGAAGCGGTAGCGAAGGCTGTTGTAGACGAACTCATCGGAGAATACGGCGGTGAGCGTACGGTTGCCCGACAGGGTGACCACCGTGTCGGCCGTGTGACTGTAGACCGTGTCGGCCTCCATCCAGCCGATGAAATGGTAGTCCGCGTTGGGCGTAGCCGTCAGGGTGACGGTGGAGTCCTTGGGGATATTATAGGTTCCGTTGCCGTTGTCGACAGTGCCGTCGGGCAGCGGCGTAGCCACCGCCACGCTGCCCTTCGCCGCGTCGTTGGCGGCGAGGGTGAGGGTTCTGGGGCAGTCGTCGTCGATGGTGCTGAAGTGGTCGCCCCAGTAGTCATCGGACTGATAGGCAACCAGCGAACCACAGGGAACGGTGACAGGTGCGTTTACTTGGTGAAACGTCATACTACTCTCCAATGTTGGAGGTGCGGTGGCGCGGCTCACGATACCGGTGAAGCCGCTGCAGCCACGAAAAGCATTTTCCCCAATGTAAGTGACGGAATTGCCTATGGTAAGGCTGCCGGTGAAGCCGCTGCAGCCACGAAAAGCTTTTTCCCCAATGTAAGTGACGGAATTGCCTATGGTAAGGCTGCCGGTGAAGCCGCTGCAGCCCTCAAAAGCACTTTTATAAATGATAGTGACGGAGTTGGGAATGGTGAGGCTACCGGTGAAGCCGCTGCAGCCACGAAAAGCATAATCTTGAATGGTAGTGACGGAGTTGCCTATGGTGAGGCTACCGGTGAAGCCGCTGCAGCCACGAAAAGCATAGCCTTGAATGGTAGTGACGGAGTTGCCTATGGTGAGGCTACCGGTGAAGCCGCTGCAGCCATGAAAAACATAAGATTCAATGATGGTGACGGAGTTGCCCAGGGTAAGGCTACCGGTGAAGCCGCTGCAGCCCTCAAAAGCACGTGCCCCGATGGTGGTAACGGAGTTGGGAATGGTGAGGCTACCGGTGAAGCCGCTGCAATACATAAAAGCACCTATCCCAATGGTGGTTACGGAGTTGGGAATGGTGAGGCTACCGGTGAAGCCGCTGCAGCCCATAAAAGCGCCATCCCCAATGGTGGTCACGGAGGTGCCTAGGGTGAGGCTACCGGTGAAGCCGATGCAGCCCTCAAAAGCGCCATCCGGTCACGGAGGTGCCTAGGGTGAGGCTACCGGTGAAGCCGATGCAGCCCTCAAAAGCGCCATCCCCAATGGTGGTCACGGAGGTGCCTAGGGTGAGGCTGCCAGTGAAGCCGATGCAACCCTCAAAAGCACTGACACCAATGGTGGTCACAGAGTTGGGGATGGTGAGGCTGCCGGTGAAGTCGCTGCAACCCTCAAAAGCACTGACGCCAATGGTGGTCACAGAGTTGGGAATGGTGAGGCTGCCGGTGAAGCCCCAGCATAAATAAAAAGCACTGTCTCCAATGGCGGTGACCGCATAGTTGGTGCCGCCATGGTTCACGCTGGCAGGGATGACCAGTGAGCCCGTGGCCTCAGTACCGCTTGTATGGCCGAAAACTGTGACGCTGGTATTATCGCTGTTGAACCTATAATAAAGGTCATCTTGGGCGAAGAAGAGGACAGCGGCGGTGGTGAAGTGCAGGTAGATGTTGTCGCCCGACGAGCAGCCGGCGTTGAGGTTGTAGCCCGTGCTGCCGCCCTCACGGCCCACGGCACCGCTCTGCGTAGTGTTGACGGTGATGGAGGTCACCCCGCGGTGGTCGGGGAAAGATTCCTTGGTGTAGTAGAGGTGGATGGCGTCGGTATTCCAGCCCGTGCCGCTGTTGAGGTCGCCCATGACATCGAGGAAGTGCTGGTGGCCGGCATAGGGCGCGAGGTGGTAGGTGCGACCGTTGTGGGTGAGCGTCGGCGTGGTGCTGGAGGCTCCGCGGTTCTGCAGGTAGAGGTCGGTGATGTACTCACAATCCGCACTATTTCCATTGTAGCTGGCTGTTTTGTAGAGCAGCAGCACCCCGTTTCCCTGGCTCCAGGGGATGCCCTTGTTCAGGTCGTAGTCGAGCACCTGCCAACCCTGGCCCTGATACTGTGCCTTCAGGTTGGCAAGGTCGGTCGCATTCTCGGCGCCGATGAGCATCACGTCGGTGATGAAACTTGAGGATTGTGCCCTTCCTGCCATACACAGCAGAAGAACAGCCAAAAGAAATGATAGTTTTTTAAACATTATTGCTTTGTATTACTTGTTGTATTTTCTGTTTTCTCATGGTCCCGCCCACTTCTGCCTACTCCGCACGCCTGAAGACCTGCAGAGTAACAAACTGTAAACTTAGGACTTATATAGTGTTTAAATGTTAAAATTAACAAAAAAAACTATCGCAAAAATAAGAAAACTTTCCCAAATCACCAAAAAAAGAACAGATTAACATTTGTTAAGTTAATTTTCCGGCTCCTGGAGCCTGCCCCGCCGCACTTTTCGCGACGAAAGCCCATTCTCAGCCCTAACACACTGTACCTGATAGCAATGAACCACTTACCATCTCCTTACCAACTCCTAACCAACTCCTACCGCAGTAGGTGTTGATAGGGTTGTGGCAGGGTGTTAGCACTTAACAGTTGTTAACATTTCAGATACCACCGTCTGCAAGGGGGACAAAAAAAAGCCCCGCCGGAGGTTTCCGGCGGGGCTTGGGTTTGTTGTTTTTCTCGACTGTGTCTGTTGCAAGAACTTACTCAGCCTTGGGGGCTTCGGCCTCGGCGACAGGGGCTTCGGCAGCTGCGGGAGCGGCCTCAGCCTTCTTGGCGCGGCTACGGCGGGTGCTCTTGGCAGCTTTCTTGGTGGTGTCCTTGAGCATGTTCTCGTTGTAGTCGACGAGCTCGATGATGGCCATCTCGGAGTTGTCACCGTGACGGATGCCGGTCTTCAGGATACGGGTGTAGCCACCGGGGCGGCCGGCGACCTTCTGCGAAATCTCGCGGAAGAGCTCGTTGACGGCCTCTTTGCTGTGGAGGTAGCTGAAGACGATACGGCGGTTGTGCGTGGAGTCCTCTTTGGAGCGGCTGATGAGCGGCTCGACATACACGCGGAGGGCTTTGGCTTTCGCAACGGTGGTCTCGATACGCTTATGAAGGATAAGCGAAGTGGCCATGTTGGAGAGCATAGCCACGCGATGGGCGTGGGTTCTTGACAGATGATTTACTTTGCAACCGTGTCTCATATTCTTTGTTATTCTTTATCAAGTTTATACTTTGAAACATTCATGCCGAATTCGAGGTTCTTCGAAGCGACGAGGTTCTCGAGTTCGGTAAGCGATTTTTTGCCGAAGTTGCGGAACTTGAGCAGATCGGCTTTGTTGAAGGACACCAGGTCACCCAAGGTCTCGACTTCGGCGGCCTTGAGGCAGTTGAGTGCGCGGACCGAGAGGTCGAGGTCGATGAGCTTGGTCTTCAGAAGCTGACGGGTGTGGGCCGTAGACTCATCGAACTCCTCCTGGACGGGCTTGGTCTCCACGTCGAGGGTGATACGCTCGTCGGAGAAGAGCATGAAGTGCTGGATGAGGATTGTGGCGGCCTCTTTGAGGGCTTCCTTCGGGTGGATGGAGCCGTCGGTCTCGATATCGAACGTCAGCTTTTCATAGTCGGTGCGCTGCTCGACGCGGTAGTCGTCGACGGCATACATAACCTTCTTGATGGGGGTATGGATGGAGTCGATGGCGATGACACCGATGGGGTCGGTGGCTTTCTTGTTCTCGTCGGCGGGGACGTAGCCGCGGCCCTTGTCGATGGACAAGGTGATGCGGAGCTCGGTGCTGGCTTCCATGTGGCAGATCTCGAGGTCGGGGTTGAGGACCTGGAATCCGTTGAGGTTGCTGTTGAGGTCACCGGCTTTGAAGACTGTCTGATTTTTGACCGTGAAGGTGAGCTTTTCGTGGTCGTAATCCTCCAGCTGACGGCGGAAGCGTATCTGCTTCAAGCGCAGGATAATGTCGGTCATGTCCTCTACCACGCCGGGGAGCGAGGAGAATTCATGGTCGACGCCATCAATCTGGACAGATGTGATAGCATAGCCTTCGAGCGAAGAGAGAAGGACGCGACGCAAAGCGTTGCCGATGGTTGTGCCGTAACCGGGCTCCAGCGGACGGAATTCGAACGTGCCGCGGAAGTCATCGGCCTCCAGCATGACCACCTTATCGGGTTTTTGGAATGATAATATTGCCATTTTTTATCCTTTCTTTCTTTGATTGTGTTGTTGTCTAAGTCAAGACTCAGACTGACGTCCTGTGAACTATTACTTGGAGTAGAGGTCAACGATGAGCTGCTCGTTGATGGTCTCGGGGATGTCGGAGCGCTGGGGGAAGTTGACAAACTTACCGCTCATGCTGGCGCCGTCCCATTCGAGCCAAGGATAGTTGTTGGCACGCGAGGCGAGGGCGTCGGTGATGACCTCGAGCGATTTGCTGCGCTCGCGGACGGAGACGACGTCGCCTTCCTTCAAAGAATAGGAGGGGACATTAACGACATTGCCGTTGACGGCGATGTGGCGGTGGGAGACGAGCTGGCGGGCCTGGGCGCGGCTGCGGGCGATGCCGAGACGGTAGACCACATTGTCGAGGCGGGCCTCGATGAGTTTCATCAGCTCTTCACCGGTGATGCCACCACGGCGCGAAGCCTCGGCATAGAGTTTACGGAACTGGCGCTCGAGAATGCCATAGGTATATTTGGCTTTCTGTTTCTCGTTGAGCTGGATGCCGTACTCGGAGGTCTTGCTGCGACGGCGGTTCTGGCCGTGCATACCGGGGGCGTAGGGTTTTTTCTCGTAGCTCTTGTCCGGGCCATAGATAGGCTCGTGGAACTTTCTTGCGATTTTGGTCTTCGGACCAGTGTATCTTGCCATTGTTTACTTGTTCTTTTTAAGATTAATAATTACACACGACGACGTTTGGGGGGACGGCAACCATTGTGGGGCAGCGGGGTGATGTCGGTGATTTCCATAACCTCGATACCGCAGGTGTTGATTGCGCGGATTGCAGATTCACGTCCTTGACCAGGTCCTTTCACAAAGACCTTCACTTTTCTTAGGCCCAAATCATAAGCAACTTTGCCGCAATCTTCCGCAGCCATCTGAGCGGCGTACGGAGTGTTTTTCTTCGATCCGCGGAAGCCCATTTTTCCGGCAGACGACCAAGAAATCACTTGACCGGCGTTATTCGTCAGCGAGACGATCACATTGTTGAAGGATGCAAAGATGCATGCTCTTCCCTGAGGTTCAACTTTTACGACTCTTTTTTTGGTCGGTTTTGAAGTTTTTGCCATTTCTTTTTGCTTGATTTACTTTGTTTCTTACTACCAACCGCTCCTGAGGTCACATTCTAATCCGCGGCTGGGGCGCTACAACCATTACTTACTTGGTAGCTTTCTTCTTGTTAGCGATTGTTTTCTTCTTACCCTTGCGAGTACGGGCGTTGTTCTTGGTGCTCTGACCACGGAGGGGCAGTCCCAGGCGGTGACGGATGCCGCGGTAGCAGCCGATATCCATCAGTCGCTTGATGTTCATCTGGACTTCGGAGCGGAGGGCGCCTTCCACTTTGTACTCATCGTTGATGATGTTGCGGAGGGTGTTCTGCTCGTCGTCGGTCCAATCCTGCACCTTCTTGCCTTCGTCGATACCGGCCTTGGCCAGAATCTCTTTGGCGGTGCTACGTCCGATTCCGAAGATATAGGTCAGGCCTATCTCTCCTCTTTTGTTCTTGGGTAAGTCAATACCTGCAATACGTGCCATAGATTCTTTTTATTGTTTTTTTTAATTATCCTTGTCTTTGTTTGAATTTAGGATTTTTCTTGTTGATTACATAGACAACCCCGTGGCGGCGGACCACTTTGCATTCGGGCGATCTTTTCTTGACTGAAACTCTAACTTTCATTTTGTGTAATTATTAATCTTGTTGATACTTCTTTTCTGTTCTTTTTGGCAGGCGACGGGCCTACTTGTGACGGTAAGTGATGCGACCTTTCGAGAGGTCATAAGGGGACATTTCGATTTGCACCTTGTCACCGGGAAGAATCTTGATGTAATGCATGCGCATTTTGCCGGAAATGTGGGCGATAATCTGGTGTCCGTTTTCCAATTCGACGCGGAACATGGCGTTGCCGAGCGACTCGACAACGGTTCCGTCTAATTGTATGGATGCTTGTTTTGCCATTGAATTGTTTTTACTTACCGTGTGTTGTTTTACTTGTTTTCGATGAAATCAAAGGTTGTGAGAATGTCGGGACCGTTGGCGGTGATGGCCACAGTGTGCTCGAAATGAGCCGCGGGCTTGCCGTCGCGGGTGCGGCAGGTCCATCCGTCCTCACGGGAGAACTTGACGTTCTTGGAGCCCATGCACACCATGGGTTCGACGGCAATGACCATACCCTCCTTGAGAAGGGGGCCGGTGCCGGGGACACCATAGTTGGGCACGTTGGGGGACTCGTGCATCTTGAATCCCACGCCGTGACCACAGAGCTCGCGGACGACGGAGTAGCCATTCTTCTCACAGTGCATCTGGACGGCATGGCCGATGTCCCCCACCCTGTTGCCGGCCTTGCACTTGTCGAGGCCAATGAAGAGGGCTTCGCGGGTAACCTTCAGGAGGCGCTGCATCTCGGAGCTGGTCTCGCCAACGGTGAAGGTGTAGGCCGAGTCGGCCACATAGCCGTTGAGGTCGATGACACAGTCGAGGGAGACATTGTCGCCTTCCTTGATGAAGAGGTCGCCGGGGATGCCATGGACAACGACATCGTTGACCGAGATGCAGAAGGCCGAGGGGAAACCCTCGAATCCTTTGCAGAGGGGCTTGGCTCCGTTGTCGCGGATGAACTGCTCGCCAATCTGGTCAAGGAACGCGGTGGTCACACCCGGACGGATGTGACGGCCCACCTCCGCGAGAGTTTTCCCGAGGAGGCGGCCGGCATCACGTATGAGCTCGATTTCTTCTTTTGTCTTGAGCAGAATCATTCTTTTTCCGTAGATGTTTTTTTTAAGCCTGGATGGACATTGAGGTGCGTCCCTTGATACGGCCGGTCTTGGTGAGACCATCGTAGTGTCGCATCAGGAGGTGGCTCTCAATCTGCTGGAGAGTGTCGAGGATGACACCGACGAGGATGAGCAGCGAGGTGCCGCCATAGAACTGGGCGAACTGGGTGTTGACACCGAAAAGGCGGATGATGGCCGGCAGGATGGCCACAACGGCGAGGAAGATAGAGCCGGGAAGGGTGATCTTGGAGAGGATGCTCTCAAGATACTCGGCAGTCTTCTTGCCAGGCTTGACGCCGGGAATGAAACCACCATTCTTCTTCATATCGTCAGCCATCTGGTTGGGGTTGATAGCAATGGCGGTATAGAAGTAGGTGAACACCACAACAAGGATGAAGAACACCAGATTGTACCAGAAACTGTTGTAGTCAGCGAAAGCCATAGCGAACTTGCTGTCAGCGTTGTTGGAGAATCCCATGAAGGTGATGGGCAGAAACATGATTGCCTGGGCAAAGATGATGGGCATGACGCCGGCTGCGTTAACCTTGATGGGGATGTACTGGCGAACACCACCGTACTGCTTGTTGCCAACAATGCGCTTGGCATACTGCACAGGGATACGGCGGGTACCCTGAACCAGTAGGATGACCAGCAGAATGACTCCAAGCAAAACAACGAGTTCGAAGAGGAACATCACCAGACCACCACCTTCGGAGAGACGGGAAGCAAACTCGGCCGAGAGGGCGAAGGGGAGACGGGCGATGATACCAATCATAATCAAAAGCGAGATGCCATTGCCGACACCTTTGTCGGTAATGCGCTCACCCAGCCACATGACAAACAGGGTACCGCTGATCAGGATGACAATGCTGCTAATCCAGAAGAAAAGCGAGGGCTCGGCACCCGTGAAAGGATGAAGAGCATAGGGAGTAGCCTCGAGCTGCATTCTCATGTTGGTGATATAGGCGGGAGCCTGGGCTGCCGTGACAATAACGGTGAGCCAGCGAGTGATTTGATTCATCTTTCTACGGCCACTTTCACCTTCCCGCTGCATTTTCTGGAACTTGGGAACCACCATCACGAGCAGCTGGATAACGATAGATGCCGTGATGTAGGGCATGATACCCAAGGCAAAGATGGAGGCATTGGAGAATGCTCCGCCCGAAAACATGTTGAGAAGGCCCATCAGACCCTCGGAACCCTGTTTTCTGAGAACCGAAAGCTGAGAGGGGTCAACACCTGGCAACACGACATAGGAGCCGATGCGGTAGATGAGCACCAAACCGATGGTGTAGAGAATTCTTTTCCGCAGGTCTTCAATCGACCAGATGTTTTTCAGTGTCTGTATTAATCGCTTCATTGTAATAGTTTGTTTTATTCGATAACGGTAGCAACGCCGCCTTTGTCCTCAATGGCCTTCTTGGCAGTGGCCGAGAAAGCGTGGGCAGTAACGTTGACAGCCTTGGCGAGTTCACCACGACCCAAGATCTTGATACGATCTTTGCCCGAAATAAGGCCATTCTCCTTCAGCACTTCGAGGTTGAAGTCGGTGATGTTCTTGGCCTCGGCGAGAGCGTTGAGGGTATCGATATTGATGCCGACATACTCGACGCGGTTGATGTTCTTGAAACCGAACTTGGGCACGCGACGATAGAGAGGCATCTGACCGCCCTCGAAGCCGACCTTCTGGTGGTAACCGGAGCGAGCCTTGGCACCCTTGTTACCGCGCGTGGCGGTACCGCCTTTGCCGGAACCGGCACCACGGCCGATGCGTTTCGAATGCTTGATAGAACCTTCAGCGGGCTTGAGATTACTTAAGTTCATTATATCTTTCCTTTCTTATTTTACTAGGTTAAATTTCTTCGACGGTGATGAGGTGCTTAACCTTATCAATCATGCCCATAATCTGGGGGGTGGCGACGACCTCACGGGTGTGGTTGATGCGACGCAGACCCAGAGCAGCCATGGTGCGTTTCTGACGGGCGGGACGGCCAATGATACTTCTGACCTGTTTGATTCTGAGTTTCTTCATTTTCTTGACCTCCTATTTAATTAACCGTTAAACACTTTGTCGAGAGAAATACCGCGAAGTTGAGACACCATGTAAGGATCCTTCATCTGGAGAAGGGCATTGATGGTGGCTTTCACCACGCTGTGGGGATTGGAGGAACCCTTGCACTTGGCAAGCACGTCCTTCACACCGACGCTCTCCAGAACAGCGCGCATGGCACCGCCAGCAATGACACCGGTACCGGGGGCAGCGGGTTTCAGGAAGACTTTGGCGCCACTGTACTTACCGCACTGCTCGTGGGGGATGGTACCCTTCAGCACGGGGACACGGATGAGGTTCTTCTTGGCGTCGTCAATACCTTTCTGGACGGCGGCCTGGACCTCCTTGGCTTTGCCGAGGCCGTAGCCCACAACGCCATTCTCATTTCCAATAACGACGATGGCAGCAAAGGTGAACGTTCTACCACCTTTGGTAACCTTGGTGACGCGGTTGATAGCGACAAGACGATCTTTGAATTCGATCTCGCTCGATTTTACTCTTTTAATGTTTACTTCTGCCATGACTTATTAGAATTTTAAACCACCTTCTCTGGCACCGTCGGCCAAGCTCTTCACGCGGCCGTGGTAGAGGTAACCATTACGGTCAAAAACAACGGTATTGATACCAGCGGCAAGGGCGCGCTCGGCAACAGTTTTGCCGACCTTGGCGGCCACTTCGCTCTTTGTGCCACTCTTTTCAAAGCCTTTTTCGAGGGATGAGGCTGCGGTCAGTGTCACACCTTTTACATCGTCAATCACCTGGGCATAGATTTCCTTGTTGCTTCTGAAAACCGACAGGCGAGGCATCTCAGCGGTACCGCTGACTTTGTGACGGATGCGGAATTTAATCTTTATTCTTCTTATGTCTTTTTTTGTTGCCATAACAATTTATCTTTTGGCTTTTTGGCAAATCTTTTTACCTTACTATTTATTTAGCAGCAGCTTTACCAGCTTTCTTACGAATCTCTTCGCCCTGGAAGCGGATACCTTTACCCTTGTAGGGTTCGGGCTTGCGGAGCGAACGAATCTTGGCTGCAGCCTGACCAAGGATCTGCTTGTCGCAGCAGGTCATGGTGATAATGGGGTTCTTACCTTTCTCGGTGACGGTCTCAACCTTAATCTCGGGGGCGAGCTCAAAGAAGATCTTGTGGGAGTAACCGAGGTCCATCTCCATGACATTGCCGGTGGCCTGGACCTTGTAACCCACACCGATGACCTCCTGGACGGTCTTGAAACCCTCACTGACACCTTTCACCATATTGGCGGCAAGGGCGCGATAGAGGCCGTGCTGGGCTTTGGTCTCACGCTCGTCATTGGGACGGTTGAAGTGGAGCACGCCGTCTTCAACTTTCATCTCAATCATGGGGTTCACTTTCTGGCTGAGTTCTCCGAGAGGTCCTTTGACGGTCAGGACATTGTCATCAGAAATCTTCACTTCAACACCTTTGGGAAGGTGGATGGGCATTTTACCTATTCTTGACATTTTCTAAATCTCCTCTCTTGATTAGCTGATGTAACATAAAACTTCGCCACCGACATTGAGGGTGCGGGCTTCCTTGTCGGTCATAAGGCCTTTGGAAGTCGACACGATGGCGATGCCGAGACCATTGAGGACGCGGGGCATCTCGTCGACGGAGACATACTTACGCAGACCGGGGCTGGAGACACGCTTCAGCTCAGCAATGGCGGACTGCTTGGTCACGGGGTGATACTTCAGAGCAATCTTGATGCTCTGGTTGTGGGCACCCTCATTCTCGAATTTGTAGTTGAGGATGTAACCTTTTTCAAAGAGAATCTTGGTAATCTCTTTCTTCAGTTTGGAACCGGGGATTTCGACCACGCGATGCTTGGCGGCAATGGCGTTTCTCATGCGGGTCAGATAATCTGCAATAGGATCTGTTACCATATTAATTTTTGATTTTAAGTTTTGTAGTATTGGTGGAATGCCAACTTGCAAAGCTACCAATAAATTATTTTACCAACTTGCTTTTTTGACACCGGGGATAAGACCGGAGACAGCCATCTCGCGGAAGTTAATACGCGAGATACCGAACTGGCGCATGTAGCCTTTGGGGCGGCCGGTCAACTGGCAACGGTTGTGCTGGCGGATGGGGCAAGCATTCTTCGGAAGCTTCTGAAGGGCGATGACGGCCTTCTCCACGTCCTCGGGTTCACCGGTGCGGACAATTTCTTTCAGGGCAGCGCGCTTGGCAGCGTACTTGGCGACCATTTTAGCTCTTTTGCGCTCTCTTGCTTTAATCGATTCTTTAGCCATTATGCTTATTTTTGTTGATTCTTGAACGGTAAACCGAACTCTTTGAGCAGCGACATGGCCTCCTTGTCGGTCTGAGCCGAGGTAACGAAGGTGATGTCCATACCCTGAATGCGGTCAATCTTGTCGATATCAATCTCGGGGAAGATAATCTGCTCGGCAATGCCGAAGGTGTAGTTACCTTTACCGTCGAAACCTTTATCGTTGATGCCACGGAAGTCGCGGATACGAGGGATGGAAGCAGTCACAAGACGCTCCAAGAACTCGTACATACGCTCACCACGGAGGGTCACGCGGACGCCAATGGGCATGCCCCGACGCAGTTTGAAGTTCGAGATATCTTTGCGGGACTTGGTGGCAACAGCTTTCTGGCCGGTGATGGCGGTCATCTCCTCGATGCCTTTATCGATAACTTTCTTGTCAGCGATGGCGGCCTTGCCGAGACCCTGGTTCAAGGTAATTTTCTTCAGACGGGGAGCCTGCATAACGGTCTTGTAGCCGTACTCTTTCATCAAAGCAGGAAGAATCTCCTCTTTATACTTGGTCTTTAATGCGGGAATGTATGCCATTACTTAATCTCCTCTCCTGTTTTTTTAGAATAACGGACTATTTTTCCAGTCTTTTCATCGACACGACGGCCAATCTTAGTAGGGGTCTTGCCAACCACAACCATGAGGTTGGAGATGTGGATGGGAGCTTCCTGCTCAACGATACCGCCCTGCGTGTTCTTGGCATTGGGCTTGGTATGCTTCTTGTTCACGTTGACACCCTCGACGATGGCGCGATTCTTTTCGGGATAGACTTTCAGGACCTTGGCGATCTTACCTTTGTCGTCGCCGGCGATCACCTGAACCATATCCCCTTTCTTAACGTGCAATTTCATTTTCTCTTCTTTCTTTTATTGTTTACAATACTTCGGGAGCGAGAGAAACAATCTTCATAAACTGTTTCTCGCGCAGTTCACGACCCACGGGGCCGAAGATACGGGTGCCACGGAGCTCATCGGCAGCGGTGAGCAGGACGCAGGCATTGTCGTCGAAGCGGATGTAGGAACCATCATTGCGACGAATCTCTTTTTTGGTGCGTACCACGACTGCTTTGGAAACGCTACCCTTCTTCACGTTGCCGGAGGGAAGTGCATCTTTGATAGCCACGACGATGGTGTCGCCAATGGAAGCATAACGCTTCTTGGTGCCACCGAGGACGCGGATGCACAGGGCGCTCTTGGCGCCACTGTTGTCGGCAACTGTCATTCTGGTTTCTTGCTGTATCATTTCTTCTTTTTGTTTTTCTAGTTATTTAGCCTTCTCAACGATTTCGACCAGACGCCAGCATTTGTTCTTGCTCAGGGGACGGGTCTCCATGATGCGGACAGTGTCGCCCATGTTGGCTTCGTTCTTCTCGTCGTGGGCCATGAATTTGGTGGACTTCTTAACAAACTTGCCGTACTTGGGGTGCTTCACCTTACGCTCGACGAGAATCACAATGGATTTGTCCATCTTGTTGCTGACCACAACACCGATTCTTTCTTTTCTTAAATTTCTTTCCATCTTAGAATTGGATTTTACTAATTGCCATGCTTACTTGTTGCCGGCGATTTCGCGGGCGCGGAGCTCTGTAAGGCAGCGGGCAATGTTTTTTCTACTTTCTTTAATTTTGTTGGGGTTCTCGAGAGGAGACACAGCATGGGTCAGAAGCATCTTCTGATAGTTGGCGCGCTCGGTCTCAAGTCTTTCCTTCAATTCAGCAGTCGAGAGCTCTTTTAAAACGATTTCATTCTTCATGACTGTAGGACTTCTAATTATTCTTCGATATAGTCTCTTTTGACGACAAATTTGGTCGAGATGGGAAGTTTCTGAGCGGCCAAACGGAGAGCCTCTTTAGCAACATCCATGGGGACACCCTCGCACTCGAACAGCATAGTGCCAGGCATAACGCGGGCGACGAAATACTCGGGAGCACCTTTACCTTTACCCATACGAACCTCATTGGGCTTCTTGGTGATGGGCTTGTCCGGGAAGATGCGGATCCAAATCTGACCTTCACGTTTCATGTGACGCGTTACAGCTTGACGAGCAGCCTCTATTTGACGGCCAGTGATGAAGCAGGTCTCAAGCGATTTGATACCGAAGGTACCGAATGCGAGTTCATGGCCACGGAAGGCATTACCTTTGATTTTGCCTTTCTGCTGCTTTCTATATCTTGTTTTCTTGGGTTGTAACATTTCTTCTTATTGTTTCGTGTTTAGTGCAAATGCTAAACTACAAATTATTTACTGTTGTTATTTCTGTTGCCCATACGACGACGGGGGGCACCTTCCGGACGACGGCCTGCGCCCATGGCACCGGCACGATGGTCTTTCTGCTGACCACCCACGGTGGAGGGAACGAGCTCGGGTCTGCCATAGATAACACCACGGCAAATCCACACCTTGATACCAATGCGGCCATAGGTGGTATGAGCCTCGGCGTTTGCATAGTCGATGTCAGCGCGGAGCGTGTGGAGAGGTGTACGACCCTCTTTGAAGTGCTCGCTGCGCGCAATCTCAGCACCACCGATACGTCCGGCGATGGAGACCTTGATACCCTCGGCACCGGTACGCATGGTGGAGGTGATGGCGTTCTTGATGGCGCGACGATACTGGATGCGGCCTTCAATCTGCTTGGCGATATTCTGGGCCACGAGGACGGCGTCCATCTCGGGGCGCTTCACCTCGCTGATGTTAATCTGAACATCCTTACCGGTGAGCTTCTTGAGCTCCTCGCGGAGTTTGTCAACCTCAGAACCGGCACGACCGATAATCAGACCCGGACGAGCGGAGTTGATGGTGACGGTGAGCAGCTTCAGGGTACGCTCAATGTAAATCTTGGAGATGCTAGCCTTGGCAAGACGGGCGTTGAGATACTTACGGATCTTGTCGTCCTCAACGAGCTTTTGTTCAAATCTTCTTCCGCCAAACCAGTTAGAATCCCATCCGCGGATGATACCTAATCTGTTTCCAATTGGGTTAGTTTTTTGTCCCATTGTTGAGTTTCTTCTTTTTAATTACTTTATTTAGTTTCTTCTTTTTCAGCCTGGGCGACCGGAGCTTCCTCGATGCGGCTGCCGAGAATCACGGTGATATGGTTGCTACGCTTGCGGATGCGGTAACCGCGACCCTGAGGGGCGGTGCGCATACGCTTCATTGTGCGACCTTCGTCAACCTTGATCTGCTTGACATACAGCTGAGCGTCCTCCATGCGGGCACCCTCGTTCTTGGCCTGCCAGTTGGCGACAGCCGAGAGGATGAGCTTGCGCATCTTGGGGGCGGACTCTCTGGGATTGTACTGGAGAATACCGAGGGCTTTCTCGACGTCGACACCACGGACGAGGTCAGCGACGAGACGGGTTTTACGAGGCGAAGTAGGATTGTTCATCAACTTAGCCACATAAAGGGTCTTGTTGGCTTCTTTACGTGCTTCTGCACTATTATGTTTTCTACGTCCCATTTTCTTTTAAAATTTACTTTTTACCTTTATCTTTAGATCCTGCATGGCCGCGGAAGATGCGGGTGGGAGCGAACTCGCCAAGCTTGTGACCCACCATGTTCTCGGTGACGTACACGGGGATGAACTTGTTGCCATTGTGCACGGCAATAGTCTGACCCACAAAGTCGGGCGAAATCATCGAAGCTCTCGACCATGTCTTGATGGTAACCTTCTTGTTGGACTGCTGTGCCTCGATTACACGTTTTTCCAGTTTGTGGAAAATATACGGACCTTTCTTTAATGAACGACTCATTGTTTCTTCTTTTTACTGAGTTACTTCTTTCTTCTTTCGACGATGTACTTGCTCGACTGCTTCTTGGGAGCGCGAGTCTTGTAGCCCTTGGCCGGGATACCCTTGCGCGAACGGGGATGTCCGCCAGTCTGACGGCCTTCACCACCACCCATCGGGTGGTCAACGGGGTTCATAACAACACCGCGGTTACGCGGACGACGGCCGAGGTGACGGCTGCGACCGGCTTTACCGCCGACTTCGAGGTTGTGCTCAGGATTGCTCACAATACCGACGGTAGCGCGACAGGCCTGAAGAATCATGCGCATCTCGCCACTGGGCATCTTGATGATGGCATACTTGTCGTCGCGCGACATCAGCTGGGCATAAGCACCGGCCGAACGCACCATCTTGGCACCCTGGCCGGGACGGAGCTCAATGTTGTGAATCAGCGTGCCGAAAGGAATCTCAGCAAGCAACAGGGTGTTACCCACTTCGGGGGCGACACCAGCGCCAGACATGACAGTCTGACCGACCTTAAGACCCTGAGGGCAGAGGATGTAGCTCTTCTCGCCGTCAGCGTAGCACACAAGGGCGATACGCGAACTGCGGTTGGGGTCGTACTCGATGGTCTTCACGACGGCGGGGATACCGTCTTTGTTACGCTTGAAGTCGACAAAGCGGAATAACTGTTTGTGACCGCCGCCGATATAGCGCATCGTCATCTTACCCTGATTGTTACGGCCGCCGCTTTTGCGTTTACCGTAAACAAGGCTTTTCTCCGGTCTGGTGGCCGTGATGTCATCATTAGTGACAACAAGTTTATGGCGCTGACCGGGAGTCGTAGGTTTAATTTTCTTTAAAGCCATTTCTTTTTTCTTGTTCTTTTTAGTCTCTTATCAGTGGACTATACTATTATTATTGAATCTGATTAAATGTTTGCATAGAAATCAATGACATCACCCTCGGCCAAAGTCACGATAGCTTTCTTGAAAGCATTGGTACGGCCAGTCAGGAAGCCAGCTTTGGTGTAGCGCGATTTCACTTTGCCTGCGTAGTTCATCGTGTTGACGTCAATGACCTTCACATTGTAGAACTGCTCGACGGCATTCTTGATCTCAATCTTGTTGGCGCGTTTGTCAACAACAAAACCATAGCGGTTGTGAGCAGGTGCAACGGCGATACCCTTCTTACGCTGGATGCGGGTCTGAACGGGATTGGCCGCGGCCTCGGTGAGGCGGGTCATCTTTTCACTAATCAGCGGTTTTACTATAATGTTCATCATTTGTTAAACTTTCTTAAATCGTTATACTCACATACCTTATTTTGTCGCCAAAACGCGGTTAATTTCGCTCATCGAACCCTCGCAAACGACAATATTGGAGGCGTTAACAATGTCGTAAGTATTTAATTGCGACACGTTTACCACCTTCACATTCTTGAGGTTTCTAGCAGACAAAGATACGAAATTATTTTGATTCTCAAGCACAAAAAGTGACTTTTTGTCATTCAGGTTCAAATTCTTGAGAATCTCAATCATCTTCTTGGTCTTGGGGCCTTCGAAGGTGAAGTTCTCCACCACAGTCAGAGCGTTGTCGCTAGCCTTGTAGCTCAGGGCACTGCGGCGAGCAAGACGTTTAACCTTGATGTTGAGTTTGAAACGATAGTCACGGGGCTTGGGGCCAAAGATCGTACCGCCACCAACGAACACGGGACTCTTCGAATCGCCAGAACGGGCACCACCGGTACCTTTCTGACGTTTGAGCTTACGGGTGCTGTGGGCGTTCTCGCTGCGCTCCTTGGCTTTGCTGGTACCCTGACGGTTGTCGGCCAAATACTGTTTGACATCGAGGTAGATGGCGTGGTCGTTAGGCTCGATGGCGAAAATAGAATCCTCGAGGTTGATGGTTCTGCCGGTTTCGCTTCCGTTAACGTTATAAACTTTAATCTCCATGTCTTTTTAACTCCATCTTTCAAGTTTGACAATAGAACCCTTGGGACCAGGGACGGAACCCTTGACCAGCATAAGGTTCTTCTCAGCGATAATCTTGACCACCTGGAGATTCTGGACCTTCACGCGGTGGTTACCGGTCTGGCCGGCCATGCGCATACCCTTGAAGATACGCGAGGGATAGGACGATGCACCAATCGAACCGGGGGCGCGCAGACGGTCGTGCTGACCGTGGGTCTTGTCGCCGACACCACCAAAACCGTGGCGGGTGACAACGCCTTGGAAACCTTTACCCTTGGAAGTTCCGACGACGTCAACAAATTCGCCTTCCTGAAAAACCTCGACGGTGAGAATCTCACCATGTTTCTTCTTGTGACCTTCCTCGAAGCGACTGAACTCAGCAAGGTAGCGCTTAGGGGTGGTGTTAGCCTTGGCGAAGTGGCCTTTCATAGCTTTCGTCGTGTGGCTCTCTTTCTTCTCGCCGAAAGCGAGCTGGATGGCCTCATAACCATCTTTCTCAATCGTTCTCACTTGTGTAACGACACAAGGACCAGCTTCAATAACAGTGCACGGAATCTGCTTTCCGTCGGCATCAAAAAGACTGGTCATTCCAATTTTCTTTCCAATTAATCCTGACATTTCTTAGTTTGGATTCTTTTAATTTGTTAGACAATTCAGCTTATCTGACGTTGACATTGGCTGATTAATTTCACACTTTGATTTCGACTTCCACACCACTGGGGAGTTCGAGCTTCATCAAGGCATCGATGGTCTTCGTGCGATCGTTGATCTCGATGTCCATCAGGCGCTTGTAGGTGCTCAGTTCGAACTGCTCACGTGACTTCTTGTTCACGAAGGTCGAGCGGTTCACCGTGAAAATCTTTTTGTTGGTAGGCAGGGGTATGGGACCATTGACCACTGCGCCAGTCATCTTAACGGTCTTCACAATCTTCTCAGCCGATTTGTCGACGAGGTTGTGGTCGTAAGATTTGAGCTTGATTCTGATTCTTTGACTCATTTGTTATTTATTTTAATTATTTTTATTCTTCAAAATAGCTTCCTGCTGCTCGCGGCTCACCTCAGCGTAGTGCGAGAACTCCATGGTGGAATTGGCGCGGCCGGAAGTGATGGTGCGCAGTGAGGTGACATAACCGAACATCTGCTCCAGAGGCACCTTGGCGTGGATAGCCTGTACCCCCACCTTGGCGGTGATGTTCTCCAGCATGCCGCGACGACGGTTCAGGTCGCCGGTGACATCGCCCACATAGGCATCGGGGGTCAACACCTCAAGTTTCATGATGGGCTCCAGCAACACGGGGCTGGCTTTGCGGCAAGCGGTCTTGAAACCAATTTTGGCGCAAAGTTCGAAACTCAGCTGGTCGGAGTCCACGGGGTGGAACGAGCCATCAATGATGCGGACCTTCATCGAGTCAATGGGATAGCCGGCGAGAACACCGTTCTGCATGGCCTCCTTGAAGCCTTTCTCCAAAGCGGGCATAAACTCCTTAGGAATGTTGCCGCCTTTGACCTCGTTGATGAACTGCAAGCCCACAAAGCCTTCGTCGGCAGGACCGATTTCGAAGAGCACATCGGCGAACTTACCTTTACCGCCGGTCTGCTTCTTGTAGATCTCATGATGCTGCACAGTAGCGGTGATAGCCTCTTTGTAGGCCACCTCGGGACGGCCCTGGTTGACGTCGACGCCGAACTCGCGGCGCAGACGGTCCATGATAATATCCAGATGAAGTTCGCCCATACCGCTGATGACGGTCTGTCCGCTGACCTCGTCGGTCTTCACACGGAAGGTGGGGTCTTCCTCCACCAATTTCATCAGGGCGTTGGTCATCTTGTCCATGTCGGCCTGGGTGTGAGGTTCCACGGCGATGCTGATAACAGGTTCGGGGAACTTCATCGACTCGAGGATGATGGGATGCTGCTCGTCGCAGAGGGTATGTCCGGTCTTAATCTCCTTGAAACCAACAGCGGCTCCGATGTCGCCAGCCTCAATGCGGTCGAGGGGGTTCTGCTTGTTGGAGTGCATCTGCATGATGCGCGAGATACGTTCCTTCTTGCCGGTGTTGGCATTGTACACATACGAGCCGCTCTCCAGACTGCCGCTGTAGACGCGGAAGAAGCACAGACGTCCCACATAGGGGTCGGTGGCAATCTTGAAGGCAAGTGCGCTGAAGGGGGCTTTAACATCCACTTTGCGGCACTCTTCTTTCTCTGTCTTGGGATTAATGCCGTCAATCTCCGGCATATCCATGGGGCTGGGCAGGAAAGCTGCCACGGCATCAAGCAACGTCTGAACGCCTTTGTTCTTGAAGGCGGAACCGCACATCACGGGGACAATCTTGCGGGAGAGGGTAGCCTTGCGAATCTCGGCAATGACCTCATCGGCGGTGATGGAGTTGGGATCGTCGAAGAACTTCATCATCAGTTCCTCGTTCTCCTCGGCCACACCCTCGATGAGCTTCTGGCGATATTCGGCAGCGATATCCTTCAGGTCTTCAGGCATGGGAATCTCCATGAACTGCTGACCGTTTGAGGACTCATCCCACACCAAAGCCTTGTTGGCGATAAGGTCGACAACACCTTTGTAGAGATCTTCCTGTCCGATGGGAATCTCAATGGGGATGGGGTTGGCACCCAAACGCTCCTTGATCTGGCTCACCACCGAGAAGAAGTCGGCACCCGCACGGTCCATCTTGTTGATGAAGGCGATGCGGGGCACGCCGTACTTGTCAGCCTGACGCCAGACGGTCTCGCTCTGAGGCTCCACACCGCCCACCGCGCAGAAAATAGCGATGGCGCCGTCGAGCACTCGCAGCGAACGCTCTACCTCGACGGTGAAATCCACGTGACCCGGAGTGTCAATGATGTTGTACTTGTAGCGGTTGTTATGCCATTCCCAGTACACCGTTGTTGCGGCCGAAGTAATGGTGATGCCGCGTTCCTGCTCCTGCACCATCCAGTCCATGGTGGCGCTACCCTCGTGAGTCTCACCCAGCTTGTAGTTCTTGCCGGTGTAGAAGAGGATACGCTCCGTCGTCGTCGTCTTGCCGGCGTCGATGTGGGCCATAATACCGATGTTGCGTGTGTACCTAAGGTCGGACATATTGTTGCTTCCTGTCGTTTGTTTATTATATATGTACTATATATTCTTTTATTAACATCACACTCTGAAGTGCGAGAAGGCCTTGTTGGCATCGGCCATGCGGTGGATATCCTCCTTGCGCTTGAAGGCGGCACCCTCCTCCTTGTAAGCAGCCTGGATTTCGGCGGCCAGCTTCAAGGCCATGGTCTTCTCACTGCGCTTGCGGGAGAAACCGATGAGGTTCTTCATGCCAATGCTCTGCTTGCGCTCGGCGCGGATCTCGGTAGGAATCTGGAAAGTGGCACCACCGATACGCTTGCTGCGCACCTCGACACTCGGAGTCACGTTGGCAAGGGCTTTCTTCCACACCTCGAGGCCATCCTCTTTGGTGCGCTCAGTCACCACGTCGATTGCATCGTAGAAGATGCGGTAGGCGATGGTCTTCTTACCACCCATCATCAGGTTGTTGACGAACTTCGTCACCTGCACATCGTTATATTTGGGATCCGGAAGGATAATTCTTTTCTTGGGTTTAGCTTTTCTCATTGCTGCTAAAAATCTTTAAACTTTCAACTTTAAACTTTCAACTGACTTACTTGCCGGCCTGTTTCGGACGCTTGGCACCGTATTTCGAACGACGCTGGCGACGACCGTCCACTCCGCTGGTATCAAGGGCACCACGGATGATGTGATAACGCACACCGGGAAGGTCCTTCACACGGCCTCCGCGGATCATCACGATCGAGTGCTCCTGCAGGTTGTGACCCTCACCCGGAATGTAGGCGTTGACTTCCTTACCGTTGGTAAGACGCACACGGGCCACTTTACGCATGGCCGAGTTAGGTTTCTTGGGGGTGGTGGTGTACACACGGGTGCAGACACCGCGACGCTGCGGGCAGCTGTCGAGGGCGGGAGACTTGGACTTGTACTCCATCTGCTGACGTCCTTTGCGAACTAATTGCTGAATTGTTGGCATTTCTTTTTACTTGTTTTTTTATTTATTATAATTTATTTTTTCTATCTCGCTCATGGGCATAACCCGCCCAAAAAGGAATTGCAAAAGTACTACTTTTTTCCGACCCCACCAAACATCGCAGCCCATAGTAACTGTTAAAAAATCATAAAATCTTTTGGCAGCATTGATTATCTGTTTGTTACAATTTAATTTTAACACAAAATAATTGCACAAAAAAGCAACTTATCAACAAAATCGCCCCACAAAACGCCCCCTTATCAACAGGTTTTTCACAAAATTCACCCATCGGAAATAACCGTTCGAAACCTACTTAACGACACCGGATTTCGCCCCGTTCGCCACCATCCCAACTTCACGCCGACACATGACAAACTTTCTTAACAAAAGTCAAATCGACAGATTTTAACTTAAACAACAACCTATCAACTCCCACCATGGTAGGAGTTGGTTAGGAGTTGGTAGGTAGTTGATAGGTGCAAAGTGCGAGTTTGCCCCCTGTCGGAAATCTGCATTTTTGCATCGCGGAAATAAAAAAAACAGGGGGCAGGCAGAACCTGTCCCCTGTGGGTTGAAATTTGTTAAGAGAGATTATTATTTCTTAACGAGTTTCAGGTAGGTAACCTTCACGGGAGTATCATCATCTGCCTTGGTCTTGACACAGACGATGTAGACACCCGAAGCAAGGTTGGCGACGCTGAAGCTGGAAGTGCCCTCGAAGGAGGCCATCTTGCGACCGTTCATATCCATCACCAGCACCTCGGTCACCTCGTCGGAGGTACCCATCACACTGACATCATCAGTGGCGGGGTTGGGCGAAAGTTTGATGTCGGACTCCGGACGATAGATGGGATTTGCATGATCAGCCTCGCGAGGACCACCTTTGTAAGTCATTCCTTTTTCAAGATCCTCAATGGGAACGCAGACCACACGCTTGCAAAGCTGATCCTTCTCGCAAACGATGGCATAGAAGCAGAACTTACCCGTTTCCTGAGCTATCTGCGACAGAGTGACATTGTCCACCATGCCGAGGCCATACACTTCGGAGCCATAGACATCGTAGTGGATAATCATGTCAGGATCCGACCAGAGAGCAATCAGGTTCTCACAAGGCACATCAAGCGCGAATTTGAAGTAGGTAGCCGCATCACTCTGTTGGTTGAGTTCATAAACGGGATCGATATACAACACATCCATATCTTTCACACACGAGATATCAGGCATGAGGTCGATGCTGAAGTTGACAGTGCAATTGGGGTCGCAGAAGTTGACAAGTTCGAACAGGGCCATCTGGGAAGGAACAAACTGCGAAACCTCGAGCAGGATGTGGAAGTAAGCGCAATCGTTCGGGTCAAGGTCCAAGCCGCTGAAGTTGCAGGAAACAATTTTAATAAATTCACTGTCGAAGAGGGGATTGAGCTCCTTGAAGCAATAATGCATTTGTGAATTGTTGCACACAATGACATCGTAGTCGTAGTAGATGTGGCAGTCTTGGACATAGTAACCGCCCTTGAAGGTGATTTCCACATTCTCGCAGTCGCAGTTCGGTTTCTCATTGATGGTGAGAGTGGGAGACCAGCCATCGCAGTTACCGCCATTATACTTCACATAGAGATTATAGTTTCCAAAATCCTTCAACGGAAGCTGGATAGGAGCGTAAGTGAAGTTGAACGTACTATTGTCAAGGCCATTGCCTTCCAAGAACCACTCCCAGTAGTCGAGAGTTTGGCTCCAACGGGTCAAGCCCCAAACGGGCAGAGTCGGTCCATTCTGGAAAAACTCGGGGCATTTCTCATAGCAACCTGTGAGTACGGCATCGAAGTCGGGCTGGGCATCAATTGAGAAGTTGCCTTCATAAGAGCGGCAGCCGGACACTTGATCATAGTACCAAGCCGTAACAGGACCCGGGGTGTAGAAATGGGCGGTAGAGCCCATGCTGCCATTGCTCCAGTGCAGGTTGACACCCGCGGGAGAGATCAGCTTCAGTTCCACAGGAGGATTGTCCAGACAGGCGTTTACGCCATAGTCGATGATGGGGGCTATAGGTTTCTGATACACCTGAACAGTCACTGGTTGCGCTGTCGAAGAGCATCCTTGATTGCTGGTAACGGTCAAGTTGATGGTGTACTGACCCACAACCGATGCACTGAAGCTAATGGTGGCATCGTTGGGAAGATGAGGCAGAGAGTATCCATTGGGATCAACAATGCTCCAATCGTAGGTATAGTTGTTCGAATCGGGGCCGGTGGCACCGTGCACATCAACATTGTCACCTTGGCAGTAATTCGGACGGACGCCCCAGATTATGGCGGTCGGCAAGCTGTAGAACACCACATTCCTCTGGGCATGTCCAACACAGAAGTGATTGTTTGTCACATCCGCTATATAGGTACCAGTTTGACTGACAGATTGGGTAGCCGACGTCGGATTATAATTGGGAATATTCCAAGTATATGTACCGGCGGGAATAGTGTTGCCTCTCTTATAGGTCAAAGATTTGGAAGAACCTGCGCACAAACGGGCAGAGGGATTTTCCACCAGAACGCCAGGCATCAGGTTATTCACAAAGGACTTTACGTTAACATTACCCACAACATCGCATCCGTTCTCATCCTTCACAGTGGCTGTCACAGTGTACTCTGCGCTTTGGTTATTAAAGGTATGATAGAAAGTGTTTCCGAGATCTTCGTCGAAGTAGGTACCATTGCTACCATCGTTAAAGGACCATCTAACGGAGGATATCGGATTGCCCGAAACCAACGCCGCAGAAAGCTGCAACGGTGTATTGTCGCAAGTAATCACCGGACCGGCAGTACCATTGGTTGCCGTGACTACCAAAACGTCAGAAGCTGTAGTGGATATCGAAACCTCTCCAAGATTACAGTTGTAAGGCTGCGTCATTTGGAAGACATAGGTTCCACTGACAGAGACATTGAACGTGGCGCTCTCATCGCCTGCACGCATCTGGATACTTCCGGCATTGACATAATAGGTACCCACCCTTCTTTTCACATTGATGTTGATATTCAGGTTTGCATTCTGGTACTTAGAATTGTTATTCACAACAATCTTCGTGCATTGTCTTTCAAATGTAAAGTTCGGGATAAAGGGAACAGTGATTGTGTAGGAGCCCTGCTGACAAGGACCGCTGGCCGATTTGGCATAGATACGGTATTTGGCAGCATCCTTGAAAGTGATGTCCACAATACTATGGCTGGCATTGCCATATTCAATAGTGTAATGTCCGCCAATGATTGTCCAGTTCACCATCGAACTCGTAATCATCGAGGAGAGGTGCAATGTACCCGAACAGGTGTCATAAGAGATTTCATTCCATCCCTTCTGAGTGCAGGAAGGACCGGGAACATTAGTAATAAATGCATCGATGGTTCTAGAGCAACCCGTCAACATATTCGTCACAACACAGGTATAGTCTCCTACGCCGCTGAAGTTGACGTTCCATGCATGGCCGGACAACTGAGTACCATTGAAATACCAGTCAAAAGTAAAGATGGTAAAGCCGGAACCGGGATTGGCTCCAACCACCTCCACTTTCCCTGTTCTCGAGTTGTAGGTCAGTTCATCGTACGGAGGAATCGGATTCACGTGAGCCTGGGTCGTTGACCTGAGGTAACGGCCAGGATTGTCGCAAACATCATATGGATTGTACAACATCGTCACCGTATGGTCACCATAAGTTCTAAACGTATGAGTGAAACTCGGCGTATGATAGATGGTGCTACTTTCATCGGTCTTCCAATAGTAGCGCGACGACAAATTGGCGCTGCTGCCATTGAAAGTAATGCTACTGCCTTGACATACGGTAGGATTCTGCGGAATAATAACCGGCACTTTCATCAAACCTATACCCACATTAATATGGATAATCGTAGTGTCAACCAGATCACAGTATCTACGTTCCAGTATCACGTCAAAACCTGACGAACTCGGCAATTGCAGGCCATTAGGCGTCTCATTGTTCACAGCCAGCGTCACCCCATTCGTCGTCGCATTACCCTGAATCGAAGCCATATACTGCTTGTCATCTTGGATCTTCCAAAGATAGTGGAAGCCCTCCTGGTTGGGCACTTGCGCGTTACCCCAGACAAGCTTCTGTCCCGAACACACCGACAGCGGTGACGGAATGTTGACAGGCAGAGGAGCAATTGCACTCACAGTGTGGACATAAGCATTCTCAGAACGGCAACCAATCTCTCGGTCATACATATACACTTCGATGTCGCAAACAGTGTTGCCATAGTTAATCGTCACCTCGTTACCAGAAATCTCCTCAGGTGTTGCGTCCTCACATGTCGGCATCCAAACCAAGGAATATCTCGGATTATTCATATTGCCCTTGAGCAACACACCCGAATTGGGGCAGGCTTTATGGGGATTGCTCGAAGCAAGGTCGCTCGCCGTCGGGGCACTAGGTGCTCCTACCACCATCATAATGAACTCGGCAGGACGGCAATAGTTCGAATTCTCGGCAATGACTTTGTACTTGCCAACATGCGGGAACACCCACGAGAAGTCCGTCCCAGTAGTAGTGTAGATTATCTGATTATTATTGTCAATGTCTTCCACCTTCCATGTGGCAGAGACACCTGCATCCGTCGTCAACTGGCATGCACTCGAAATGCAGATACGGTTGTTGCCCTCAATCGCCAGCTTGGGTTTCACGGTCACAATCAGCTGCTGCGCATCAAACGGGCCACACCCCAAAAACTCGCACACGTACTTCACTCTGATGTAATAGGTGCCCGGCTGATTGAAAATATACATCTGTTCGCTCGCATTGTTCACCTCCACAGGAGTTGCACCCGTTGTCGGCCAGATACTCCAAGTATACTCCGTCGAACCAAAGAGAGGAAGGCTATAGATAACTGCATCGCCCACACAGGCCGTCGTCTGGCCTTCGATAGGCAGATTCCTTGTGATCACGGGAATCTTCTTCGTCATCATCGAGGGGCACGCGTTGTTACCACAAATCGAACCATCGATACCCAACACACCGTAACCGTCATGCACATCATCCCAAAGTATCGTCACCTCAGGACTATTCTGACCACTCATAATCGAACCGCCAGTCACATACCACCACCATTGTTCGCAATCCGGACTCGAAGCGCTATAAGTCACCGGCAAACCCTCGCAGGCCGTACCGTAACACTTGATCTCCAGAGGACTTCCATCAAGCATCTTGATATGATAGACCTCCTCGTCGTAGCAACCACAGTTATTGTACACACGGTGCACAATATCGCAGTCTTCCAGAACCTCCTCTACCCTGAAAGTCGAATTAGACCCCGTACGGTGGCATCCTTCCCAGTAATACCCGACAATATCAGTATTTTCAGTAGAAGAATTGTCAACAAAGTCCACACTCGAACCCTTACACACATACACAATATTGTTCGCATCAAGTCCTGGAACGGCAGTCACTGAAATATGCGGCTTCTCAATCAATCGCACGTTTACAATACGCGTTACAACATTGTCCCACCAAGAATTGCGAGCAGTTACAATCAGCTGGCCACCTTCACCGTCGCCCCAAGTCACCGAAATTTTGTCCCCGTGCCCTGGCAAAACAGTGTAGGAATCCGCACCAACAACTTCCCACTCCCACGACGTAGCCACACCATCCGTGTAGCCCGTATACTCAACCGTCATCCCCTGACAGGCAATAACAGTGTTCGGGTCCTCGTTGTAAAAATACCTCTTCTCGAACGGGACCAAACACTCCGCCTCAAAATCACCTTCAACAAGGACACTACTAATCGGATACGGTGGCATCTTCGATGAACCGGCAGGTTGCTCCTGCGCAAAAACCTGTGCCGACAAAAGGCACAACATTGTCAGCACCCAGGCACGAAAGTGCCTAAACAATAAGGGCTTTCTCATAATTTAATAATTTTTTGTTTGTAAATGATGTGATTTGTAATTATTTTAATATAGTAGACACCCGTAGGGTATCCTCCCATATTCAAAACATTCGACTCTATCCTCCCTTCCCGGACAACACCCTGCTGCGAAACCACATAGCATCTCCTAACACTCTCCCCTTCAGGCAAAGCAACAGACAAGGTCGCCCAGGTCGGATTGGGATAAAGCAACATCTCGCCAGCAGCCACATCATCAATTCCCTGAGGTGTCACCTCATGAGGATGATAGGACGACAAAAACGACGTGTCCACATACCTGGCAATATATGCAATACTGTATCCCGAAGGGCAAATGGTGGTGTCGGCAAATTGGACATTGTCAATCAGACCGCCACAGATGTACAGGGAGCTGTCGTGCAGGGCGAGACTGGAACTAACAGGGTTGGAGGAGGAGGCTTTTTTGAGGTCGATAAAGTCGACTTCCTCTCCGTCATAAGTCCAAACAAACACACCCGTTCCGTTCAGGCATTCACCATTCTGGCCTCTCGGCAGCGTGATGGAGGTGTCGCGCCACTGGATGTTGCCCTTGTATCCTATGGAAGCAAACAGTCTTCCCTTCGAAGCAACGACACCTTTAGGAAACTGTGACGTCGTTATGAAGGTATTGTTTTCCGATCGGGCATAGCCGGTTGCAAGGATGTCGGGGTCTCCAATACGGGTCTTGAGGAAGAAAGCATTGCTTTTCCCAATCTCCACCTCTCGTCCGTTTATAGCGGTGACCACATCACGGTCCTTGTTGGCAACACCACCAACAATAAACAACAGATTGCTGTCGGCATCAATGACCAATTTGCCGAAATACGAGCTCAATCTGACTCGTCCCGAATCCGACGGATTCTGAACTATTTCATAGATTTCTTGTGGCCTCAACTGGCTGTCGTATTCCACCACCAAGCCCTGTTCCAGACTGTTCAACCGCACAATCTTGTTGTCGGTACCAGCCACCACTAAATCCGTCACTCCTGAGAGAGAGCTCAGGTTGCACATCAGATACACATGATTGCCACTCGGATCGGATATAAGTTGCTGATTTTCGAGATAATCCCATCCAACACTATCATTCTCAAAAACATAGCGGCAAGCCATCAATTCACCGAAATGGGGTGAAAATTTCATTATCCTGTAGTTACTGGTGGACGGATGGGATTTGGGGGAGTCGGTGAACCTCTGACGGCCATTGACCATCACCACAACTTCGCTGATTAATCCGTTGTACAGGTTGTAGATTTGCATTCTATTGGGACAGGTATCGCAACGCAGATAAAGAAAATCATTGGCGACATGGCCGAGATAGATATTTCCCCGATTGTCCACATGGAAGGCTCCGGTGAAGAAACCATCGCAATGGATCAGATTTGAGTTGGGATCATTGTTCACTTTTATCAGATTCCCCTCGCGGTCCTTGTACGCCAAATGCAAGAAATAATTCTCTTTCATGTTACCATCCCTATCGAAAGAAGAAATCGCCAAGGCGGAATTACTACTGAGGCTGTCGAGATAAAGCAGGTCCGGGAGGTTTGCAGGTGTGATAAGCGTATCATAAAAATAAAGATACTCATCCTCATTTACCGGGAGGAGGCAGTCGGCATAGACAAAGAGAGCGGTGTCGCCCACCAGCTGAATGTCGTTGATAAACGACGGTGAACCATAGTTGGCATGAAGCACCTTTTTCCACAGCAGTTCCCCGTAGGGGGAAAACTTCAGAATGCATGCATTGGGCATGTAAACGTCACCGCCATGCGGGGAGAAGGGCATCAGTTCCTGCCCGTCGACAACAGCGCTGAAAGCAAACAGCCCCGCGACGTAGAGGTTGCCCTGCGAGTCGGTCACAGTATTGACAATATAGTTTCTCGGATAATCGTTTGACTCTGCACCCGAATAAGTCTTCAGCCAGTCGAAGCGCTGTGCCTGAGCTGCGAGGACAAACAATAAAAACAGGAAAATGAGAAATGATTTTTTCATTTTCATATTGTTTTTTTTTTGCAAAAAAGAATAGGGAGGCGAGCAGGAAACCTGTATTTCGTCCTACGCCCACACATTTCCCATACAATAAATCAAGCAGATTCGCGTTATGGAGAATGTGTAGAGCGTACTGCTCTATACCCCGGGTGCCGGAGGGCAGAGGAGAGGTGAATTGCGAGCTTCAAATAACAATCACGCCTCCCCCTGCACTGGCGCCCTCTCTTTTTTCTTACGCTTCCAAGAAGTTTTCCTTATGGCAACCGACTGCCCATGTGGGCTGTACCTCAAAGAGTTCACTTAAGATAATGTTCTTTTTCATTTTATATGTGTTAGTGTTTAATGGATTTTAATCAATGGATTAGATTGTATCCTAGATACGCTGTCTGAGGCTTGCCACGGTAATGGCGGTTGATACAACCGCCATTACCGTGGCGGATATTAACCAAAAACAAACTATCTTCTTTCTACATATCATATTTCCATTTACATTTTTTTTCGATGGACAAAATTTATGCCCCTCTACTTATATAATAACCACCCAAAAGGCCAAAATAGGACATTTGGGGTGTGTTTTTTAAGATTTTTTAACATTTCAAGAGGGTTAGTGGGCGTGAGAGAACATTTTTTTCCCTTTCCAAACACCCCAAAGAGTCTCCTAAAATGTCAACTAACATTTCGTCACCCTGTGAACGACCTATCATCACCTACCGTGGTAGGAGTTGGTTAGGTGTTGATAGGTGGTTCATAGGCATTTAGCATTTAGTGAATGGAGAGTGTTTCGGGACAGGTAAAATTAAACTTTGCCGTTTGGCGGAATTGTCGTACTTTTGCAACCCGAAACGATACTATAGGAGGAACGTAACTAAATGAATGAATATTATTTATATGGTGTGGCGGCTATGATGTACCTCACCACTTGCTGGACATTTTCGGCGGTGCGCTGGTTCCACACCTGCAAGCAGCCCAAAGAGCACCATCGCTACATTTGGCCCGACCGACAGTTGCAGTGCATTTTCTACCTCTGCGTCACCTTGCTGCTGCCCTACGTCATCGACCCCACCAACCCTGCGGCATAGATGCTCGAGAAGTGCTATTTTCCAGCCACTTACTATTTCTACTGTGCCGTGCTGCTGCTCTGCTATGCCGGTACGGTCATGCAGTGGAGCCGCTGGAAGAATGTCAGTTGGATAGCGGCCATCATGGTCATTGTCACCATGATTGTCCCCGTTCTCAATGCCTGGCTCCCCACGCCCATCCTCAACGGCGAGGGTGTCCGACTGTGGCACTATGCAGTTGTGGTTGAGAGCATTGTCATGGTGGGCTATTCCCTTTTCGCCATGTGGCAGGTGAGGCGTTGGATTGACGAGGCCCGCGACGCCAACTACTCCAACCCCGACGATTTCCCGGTCGACTATGCCAACCGCGTATGGATATTTCCCATCATCCTCACGCCCCTTATCTGGCCAGCCTACATCTTCGACTCGCCCCGACTCATGGCCATCCAGAACGTGCTGCTGGCGGTGTCGAACATCTGGCTGTTGCTTACCGTCATGCCCGTGTGGCGTCGCAAGGCCCTTTTGGCCAATGCCGACATGGAGAAGTACTCCCCCCAACCTCAATCCGATACTATTCTGGATGAGATGCTCGACCAGACGGCCGTGGAGATTGATGCCTACGTCCGTGAGCAAGAGGCCTACCTCGACAGCCACCTGACGCTCGACGATGTGGCGGCTCATACGCAACATGGCCGCACCTATGCCTCTCTCACCTTCCAGCGCCGCTTCGGTTCTTTCGCCTCCTACGTCAATGGCCTACGTCTGGCGCACTACGAGCGCTACTGTGCCGACCACCCCGACGAGACCAAAGAGAGCGCCGCCCTCGCCTCCGGTTTCTCCTCCTACAACGCCTACTACCGCACCCGGCATAAGGCGAAAAAGAAAAAATGTTAAAATCATACCTTGACACAATTTTTTTTCAACAAAGGAGTTATTATGGTTGAATATATAGATTGTTCAACATATCAAGGCGCTTATGAAGGAAGAAACAAGTACTCTTATTCAACCCTCGGAGCAAATACTCCAAAATATTATGAGTTTTGCCCGATGCTGCCAAAATGTTGATGTGAGGGGTATGAAAATCAGACTCTTCCTCAACTAGAAGAGCGGCAAAAAAAAGAGAGGCACCCGAACGGGTGCCTCTTTCATTTATTGATGTGTCCGTTCCTTGAGAACGAAATCGCGGCCGAGGTATTTCTCGCGGACCTCAGGGTCGTCGGCAAGGGCCCTCGGAGTGCCTTTCTGGAGGACGGAGCCTTCATAGAGGAGGTAGGCTCGGTCGGTGATGCAGAGGGTCTCACGGACGTTGTGGTCGGTGATGAGGATGCCGATGTTGCGCTGCTTAAGCTTCCAGACAATGTCCTGGATATCCTGCACGGCAATGGGGTCGACGCCGGCAAAGGGTTCATCGAGGAGGAGGAACATGGGGTCGTTGGCCAAAGCGCGGGCAATCTCGGTGCGGCGGCGCTCGCCACCGGAGAGCTGGATACCCTTGCTGTTGCGGATGTGCTGCAGGTGGAATTCGTCGAGGAGCGATTCGAGCTTGGCCTCACGCTGTTCCTTGTCGAGGTCCTTACGGAACTCGAGGATGGACATAATGTTGTCAGCCACGGTCATCTGGCGGAAGACGGAAGCCTCCTGTGCGAGGTAGCCCACACCCATCTGCGAACGTTTGTACATGGGATACTGGGTGAGCTCGATGACCTCACCGGTCTCACCCTTGTCCTCTTCGGGAGCGAGGTAGACTTTTCCGCTGTAGGGCTTAATGATGCCCACGACCATGTAGAACGTGGTGGTCTTGCCGGCACCGTTGGGACCGAGGAGGCCGACAATCTCGCCTTGGCTGACCTCGACGGAAGCACCCTTGACAACGGTGCGTGAGCGATATTTCTTTACGACATTGTCGGTGTAGAGTTTCATATAATTCCCTCTCTCAAAATATCATGAATATGAATTATACCAAGATAGTGTCCGTTGGTGTCGGTGACAATAAGCTGGGTGATGGAGTTCTGGCGCATCATCTGGAGGGCGTTGACAGCATACTCGGTGTCGAGAATCGTTCGGGGGTTGGGGTGCATGATGTCGGAAGCGGTGGAAGGCTGGTGCGAAGTCTGCAGCATGCGGCGCAGGTCACCGTCGGTGATGATGCCACTGATAGCGTCGTTTTCAGTCACAACAGTGCAACCGAGGCGCTTGGAGGTCATCTCGATGATGACATCGGAGATAGGCGTGGAAGGTGAGACCTCGGGACGTTCGTTCTGGATGTAAAGGTCTGCCACACGGAGGTATAGCTGTTTGCCAAGGGCTCCGCCAGGGTGGAAGCGGGCGAAATCGCGTGCCGAAAAGTTGCGACATTCAATGAGGGCCACAGCGAGGGCGTCGCCCATGACAAGCTGGGCAGTGGTGGAGGATGTGGGAGCCAGATTGTTAGGGCAAGCCTCATGGTCGACAGTGGTATCGAGCACAATGTCGGCTTCGTGGGCAAGGAAAGAATCGGTATTGCCAACGATGGCTATCAAGGTGTTGCCAAAGTTCTTAATCAGCGGCACGAGGACTTTGATTTCGGGTGTATTTCCACTCTTGGAGATGCAGATAACCACATCACCGGGGCGCACCATGCCGAGGTCGCCGTGGATGGCGTCGGCAGCGTGGAGGAAAAGCGCCGGGGTGCCGGTGGAATTGAGGGTGGAGACAATCTTGACTGCGATGTTGGCGCTCTTTCCAATACCCGTCACCACCACGCGTCCAGAGGCCGAAAAAACAGTTTCGACAGCCTTCGAGAAGCTGTCATCAATATAGTTTTGGAGATTTTCGATGGCTTTTTTTTCATCGTTAATCACCTGAACTGCAATCCTTTTTATCTCTTCACTACTCTTCACTGTTAATTTTTTTTTGGTGTTTCGTTTTTTTTAGCTACCTTTGTAAACTTGATTTGAATAACGCACTTTTGCGTATATTATTGTGAAAGACATGAAGGATTTGCACACATATTTGAAAGAAATATTTGGTTTTGACCAATTCAAGGGCGACCAGGAAGCCATCATCCGCAGCCTGCTCGACGGCAACGACACTTTTGTCATCATGCCCACCGGCGGTGGAAAAAGCCTCTGCTACCAGCTGCCGGCCATGATCAGCAAAGGCATCGCCATCGTGGTATCGCCGCTCATTGCCCTAATGAAGAATCAGGTCGACGCCGTGCGCTACACTTCTGGCCGCCAATGCGTGGCCCACTTCCTCAACTCGTCACTAAACCGTGCGCAGGTCACCGAGGTGAAAGAAGACCTGCTGAAGGGCGACACCAAACTTTTATATGTAGCTCCCGAAACCCTCTCAAAAGAGGAGACTGTGGATTTTCTGAAACAAATCAAGATATCCTTCTTCGCCATCGACGAGGCACATTGCATCTCGGAGTGGGGTCATGACTTCCGCCCCGAATACCGCCGGTTGCGCGATGCCATCAAAGCCATCAATCCCAAAGTTCCCATCCTCACACTCACCGCCTCCGCCACCCCAAAAGTGCAGCAGGATATCATCAAGAACCTCGGCATGGAAAACGCAAAAACCTTTATCTCCTCCTTCAACCGCCCCAACCTCTACTACGAAGTGCGTCCCAAACCCGCCGACCCCATGCAGCTGCACAAGGAAATCATCCGCTTCATCAAGGACAACCCCGGCAAGAGCGGCATCATCTATTGCCTCACACGTAAACGAGTCGAGGAACTGGCCGAATTGCTCGTCATCAACGGTATCAAGGCCCTTCCCTATCATGCCGGTCTCGACAACAAGGTACGTGCCGAAAACCAGGACAAATTTCTTATGGAGGACGTCGATGTCATCGTCGCCACCATTGCCTTCGGCATGGGCATCGACAAACCCGACGTCCGATTCGTCATCCACTACGACATTCCCAAGAGCATCGAAGGCTACTACCAGGAAACCGGACGCGCCGGACGCGACGGCGGCGAAGGACGTTGCATTGCCTTCTACAGCGAACAGGATGTCGAGAAGCTTTATAAATTCTTCACCGACAAGAACGTCACCGAACAGGAAATGGCCAAACAACTGGTACAGGAGATGGTCTCCTATGCCGAAAGCTCCGCCTGCCGCCGACTCAATATCTTGAAATACTTCGGCGAGGACTACAACGAGCCTTACTGTGGCAACTGCGACAACTGTACTCACCCCAAGCCCCAAGTGGAGGCCAAAGAAGAAATGCAGTTTGCCCTCGAAACCATCGTAGCCATGAAACAGGCCTTCAAACCCAAGGACATCGTCGACGTGCTGATGGGCCGCAAGAATGCCAACACAAAAACCTACCATTTGGACAAGTTGGAGCAGTTCGGCGGCGGTGCCGACCGCGACGACCTCTTCTGGAAGGCCGTCCTGCGACAAGCCCAATTCGAGGGTCTTCTCCAGAAAGAAATTGAACAATACGGAGTCCTGAAGCTGACACCTGTCGGCAACAAATACATCAAAAAGCCTTACAGTATCTACGTCACCTGCGACCACGACTACTCAGCCGCTAACAACGAAGACGAGGAGGACTTGGTCGCCGCCAGCGGCGGCGCAAGCGCAGCGGGCGACGAAGCCCTCTACGTGCAGCTCAAGAGCCTGCGCAAAAGCATTGCCTCTCGCGAAAAACTGCCAGCTTACGTCATTTTCGAAGAGTCTTCACTCAAGGACATGACGTTGCAGTATCCCTGCAACGTCGAAGAACTGAGCCACTGCGCTGGCGTGGGCATCGCAAAAGCCCAGAAATACGGCGAGCCCTTCATTGAACTCATCAAACGCTATGTGGAAGACAACGACATCGAGCGCCCGCAGGACATTGTGGTGCGCTCGGCCGTCAACAAGTCGGGGCTCAAAGTATACATCATCCGCGCCATCGACGGCCGCAAAAGCCTCGAGGATATCGCTGCCGGAAAAGGCATTTCGATGGACGAACTCCTCACCGAGATGGAACACATCATCTCCAGCGGCACTAAACTAAATATAGACTACTATATTAATGAAATGATAGAACCCGACCATCAGGAGGAACTGCTCGACTACTGGAGAACCTCAGAAAGTGCGTCGCTCGAAGAGGCCTACGAGGAATACGAGGATGACCCCGACTACACTGAGGAAGAGATACGCCTGATGCGCATCAAATTCATGGCCGACTACGGCCACTAAAAATGAAACATGCCGCACATAGACTACTGACTCTGTTGCTGCTGATTGTGGCGATAGGGTCAGGATATTTGTGCGCACAACAAACACTCTACAACAACGACACCACCTACATCTGCACCCTGGCTTCCCAAAATACACTAAGGCATAATTATATTCACAACAGGAGCGCTTTCGACTCCTGGGGAGTCATCAGTGGCGTCGATTCCACATTCACTCTTACTGTATGGTATCTGTGCGAACGGAGAAACGACCTCGCTTCCGGCTACGGATTCATTGACATATGGGACGGTGACGAAAACACGGGTACACCGCTGGTAAGTCATTTCACCGGAGCATCTCTCGACATGCAATCGTTGCCAATTACACAAGAGCAAATCACTGTTCATATTCATTATAATGCATATTCTACTGACACAATATATCCCCTCCAGCGTCATTTCGAGCTAAGATGGCAACGGGCCAATCCCTTCCAAGTTTCGACGAATCCTTGTACTATTCCCTTCAATATAGGTGCAAATAACATTACCGCCACTGGAGCTGACATACAATGGACTCCGGACACCGCCTTTTTGTCTATCGATATAAATGGCCAAACCCATGTGGCAACCGGCGGTACACTGAATCTTTCTGGACTCCAACCCAACACCCACTACCATATCAAAGCCAGCTCCTATTGGGAACACGATTATCCCTGCTGCCAAAAAAGGGTAGATTTTTACACCATCCCCCTATCTCACACAGGATGTCCTGACGTACTGAATCTAAACTCCGACTATGTGCGGTGCTTCTGTGATAACTCCGTAGAGAAACAAGATTATGGGCCACAACTTGCCTTCAGTCGACATACCATACATAGAGATACCACCGAGATGGATTCTATCGCCGACGGCCTTCTTCATACCGTATGTCCGGGCAAATCTGGTTCCGTACGATTAGGCAACTGGCTCAACGGAGCAGAATCCGAGTCCATTGTATATTATCTTCACATCGACACAATGCTCTACTCTCTCATTATGCTCCATTATGCCGCCGTACTTCAAAATCCAAACCACGCTTCATGGGCTCAGCCAAGATTCACCATGCGGATTCTCGACCAGAACGACTCTGTCATCGACTCGCAATGTGGAGCGGCCGACTTCATCTCCGATAGCTCACTCGGATGGAATACATCTTATCCTGATATTCTTTGGAAAGACTGGACCACCGTTGGAATCAACCTAGCACCCTATCATGGGCAAGACGTACGCCTACAGCTCCGAACCTACGACTGTAGAGAAGGGGGCCATTTCGGATATGCCTACTTCTACGCCGAATGCCAACAGCCTTACGCCTCCTCCGACCATTGCGGCACCGTCGATACCGTCACCCTTTCCGCACCCGAAGGTTTCAACTATCTGTGGTACCATGACTCGCCCTCTAACCCCGTCTCTGCCGACCGACAAGCCACCTTCTCCACGGAAGAAGGGCCTGTCCACTGCCGACTCTCTTTCATTGAGAACCCTACTTGCTACATTACTATGGACACCTATGTCACCAACTTTTGGCCCCACGCCATAATTGACACCCTCAGCACCAAGGACAATGGTTGTAACGGCTACGAGGTGCAATTCCTCAACCATAGCACTATCATCGACGACAACAACACCGCCTTGCCGGGAAATCCACCCTGTGAAACAGCCCTGTGGAATTTCGGTGACGGATTCTACAGCACCGACTACTCTCCCATACATACCTATCGCCGCCCTGGCACCTACACAGTGACACTCATCTCCAGTTTGGCTACCAACCAATGCTCCGACACTACCACATATGTTCTCGTTACTCCCGATGCATGGGCCTCCGCCACCCAGTATCTCACCTGCTGCGACTCCCTTCTCTGGCTCGATAGCATTTGGTACTCACATGACACCTTAGGCCCTACTGCCAGAGTCCATTACTATACCTGTGACACCATATACACTCTCCACCTCACCACTTTGCCTTCTTCCCACTTCCAGCTTCCTGTCGACACCTTCTGCCACAACAGCAGCTACACTTGGCATGGACTCTCAGCCCCCATCAACTATTTCTCCCCCGACACTCTTTACCCCATACTCTCCGACACACTCATCGCCGCCAACGGCTGCGACTCCATAGTCACCCTACCTCTGGTGCAACTGCCGCCCGACACCCTTTCCATCCTCATCTATCCCGACTGCGGCTTAGGTTACTACACCCTCACTGCCTCCACTGGCAACCCCCTCTGGCGGTGGACTTCCTCGCCACACGACACAGCCCTCGACGGCCGGGAAAACGACCGTCAATTGTGGGTCTTCCCCGACACCGCTACCACCTATATCCTCACCTCCTATTATGACGACTCCCTATTCTGTCCCACCACCGTTAAACGTTCCCTCTCACGGCCGTCATTTCCACAAGCAAAACTCGAAGTCAACCCCAGCACACTCACCATGGAGAGGAACACCCTCCACGCGTACGACATTAGTTCCAACTACACCAATCGCCAATGGGCTGTGGTGAATTATGGTCTGGGCGACACTATCCACTTGCCAGACACCCTACGTCGCATCTCCTATGCTGTTCCCTTCGACATCGACAGCACCACCGTCATCCTCATGGTCAGTAACGACCTCTGTCTCGATACCGCGAGTCGCACCCTCCCTTTCGTCCACTCAATTGTCTTCGCCCCAAATACGTTCACTCCGAATGCTGACATCAACAACCACTTCACCATCGTCTGCGACGGAGCTCTCGAAGCGGAGCTCACTATCTATAACCGCCAAGGACTGCTGGTCTTCACCGCCAACGACCTCCATCCAGGCTGGGACGGCACTCACAACGGACATCCCTGCAAACAGGATGCCTATGTTTGGCACCTGCGCATCCGCACAGCCGACTACCCAGCCGTATGGAAAGAGTATATCGGCACAGTCACCCTCCTGCGCTAAAAAAAAATTTCCCAACATTTAAAAATAGTTGTATCTTTGCACCGAATTCAAAGAGCATAGGGGTGCTCATAAATGCTTGATTGCCTGACTGCATGATTGCATGAGTGTGCTGAGAAAATACCCTTGAAACTTGATCCGGATAATGCCGGCGTAAGGAAATGAATTATGGTAAACACACAGAATAGCTGTGGCCGCTATCGTTTTTTCAAGGCCACCAGGACATGCCGCAAGCAGATGATAGCCTGCTGTGCGCTCGCACTTTCTACTTTCAGTTTTCAATCCATTGCTTCCGCCCAGACTAAGGACAGCGTCCGCCGTCTCGACGAAGTGCTCATTCAAGACGTACGCGTGAGCAACAAGGCGCCGCTCACCACCAGCACCGTGAATCATCAGGAGCTTGACGACGCCCGCATCAGCGTGAGCATGCCCTACATGCTCGAAACCCGGACCTCGGTAGTCGCCAGCGGCGAGAACGGAGGCGTGGGTGCCGCCTACATCCGCATTCGCGGTGTCGACGCCTCGCGTATTAATGTAAATATAAACGGTATCACGCTGAACGACCCAGAGAGCCAGCAGGTCTACTGGTACAATATACCCAACCTCGGCGGTATGGCCCAGAGCATCCAGATCCAGCGTGGTGTGGGAGCCTCCACTGGCGGCAGCCCTGCCTTCGGTGCAGCCATCAACCTGCAGACCCTCAACGCCCGGGAAAGTGCCTACGGCGAAGCCGACCTCGGCTTCGGTAGCTGGAACACCCGCCAGTACAGCGTCACCGCTGGTACAGGTATCATGAAGAGCGGCCTCTCGTTCGACTTCGCTTATAGCGGTCTCACCTCCGACGGCTACATCCGCAGCTGGGGCACCGACCAGCAAAGCTTCTTCGGCAGCGCCAGCTGGTACGGCAAAAAGACCTTCATAAAACTTCTTACCATCATCGGTAGCCAGACCACCGGCATCACCTGGGATGGTGCCTCTGCCGACCAACTCGACGACGACCCCACCTATAATCCCAGCGGCGAGTACACCATGGACGGCAACACCATGTACTACCCCAAGGAAACCGACAACTACTGGCAGCGCCACTACCAGCTCTATGTCTCACATCTGCTCAGCGACCGCTGGAGTCTCCACGGTGCCATCGATTTCACCCACGGCGATGGCTACTACGAGCAGTACAAAGCCGACAAGAAATTCAGCAAATACGGCCTTTCCCTCAGCGGCAAAAGCGACTTCGTCACCCGCAAACAAATGGACAACAATGCCCTCACTGGCAATCTCGCCTTGCACTATAGCGGCAACAAACTCTCATTCTCGGTTGGCGACCACATGCTGTATTTCGACGGCTACCACTTTGGCAACGTCCTCTGGGTGCGCGACACCGCCGCTCACATCAACGATTATGAATGGTACCGCTATCACGGCACCAAAATCGACAATGCCTTCTACGCCAAAGCCTCCTACGAATTCAACGACGACCTCAACGCCTACACCGACCTCCAGTTACGCATCGTCAACTACAAGTTGCGCGGCGATGCCGACGATCTCTTCACCATGGACTTCAACCAGAACTACCTCTTCTTCAATCCCAAAGCAGGAATCAACTACCGCCTGAACGACAACCAGCGCACCTATTTCGTGGTCGGCATCTCCAACCGCGAACCCACCAAGAGCGACATCAAGGACGCCATCGGCCGGGACGACACCGTCAAAGCAGAAACCATGCTCGACCTCGAACTGGGCTACCAGCTGGCTTATAACCGCTGGGCTTTCAGCGCCAACCTCTACGGCATGTTCTACAAAGACCAGCTTACGCCCAACGGCGACCTCAGCAGCAGCGGCTACACCCTGATGGAAAATGTCGACAAGAGTTATCGCATCGGCATCGAACTCGAAGGCGGATACAAATTCACCGACTGGTTCCGCATGGACGCCAACTTCACCCTCAGTCAGAACAAGGTGATTGACTACACCTTCGCCGACTTTGCCGATGGAGACGCCGCACCCAGCACCGTTACCCACACCACCGACCTAGCCCTTTCTCCCAATGTCGTCGGCGCCGCCATCGCCACCTTCGTCCCTGTCAAGAATGCCAAACTGCAACTCATCGGGAAATACGTCGGCAAACAGTACGCCGACAACACCAGCCGCGAATGCTACGCCATCGACCCCTACTTCCTCCTCAACATCAAGGCCTCCTACACATGGAATCTGAAAGGAACCAACCAGATTGAGGCCCAACTGCTGGTCAACAATGTCCTTGACCACAAGTATCGCCTCAGCGCTTGGGTGAGCGACTGGACCGACGACTGGACCACTCCCGGCACCGTCTACTACTACCACGACCGAGCCTTCCTCCAGCAGCCCGGCATCAACTTCATGGGCCGCGTAATCTACCGCTTCTAAAAAAGAACGAGGTATAATGGAAATGGATTAATCACATTATACTATTGAAAGGAAACGCCTACGGCGTAACAATACCCCGTAGGGGTTTCCTTTTAATAGAAACACCACCCAAACAGAAAAAACCGTAGGGGATTTCTCTTAATAAATTATGGATGTTTTCGAAATAATAGGAGCTACCATAGGATTAGCATACATCGTCAGCGAATATAGGGCAGACCATTGGTTCTGGCCGCTCAGTCTGCTGATGAGCGCCTTCTATGCCGTCATCGACTTCACTTCGGGCATCTATGCCAACGGTGCCATCTGTGTCTACAACTTTGTCATGTCGGTCTATGGCCTCCTCGTGTGGCGCGGCGTCATCCAGAAACGCAGCGAGGACAAGAACGGCGAACGCCGCATCTCCTCCTGTCCGAAAGCCTACTGGTGGCAAATTATTCCTGCAACGATTGTATTAAGCGCAGTCCTCACCTGGCTGCTAGGCTTCCTCCACGAAAGCCAGTACCCCCTGCTCGACGGCATCTCATCGGCGCTGACCATCGTCGGCATGCTCATGCTGGCCCACAAATGGTGGCAGCAATGGTTCTGCTGGATGATTGTCGAACCGATGATGATGAACCTCTTCTGGCTCACCGGCAACTACGCTTCGGTGGCACTCTACGCTGTCTTCGAGGTCTTCTGCATCCTCGGCATCCTCCGCTGGCGCAAAGAAGCAAAAGAAACGGCGAATTAATCTAATTAAACTAATGGCTACGCAGTACATATACAAGCAAATTACGCCAAATGGCCTACGGCAGTCCAGCCGCAGCAAAGCAAGCGGCATTTGCATAATTCGTATAATTAGCCGTTAAAAGAAAAACTGATGAAAGTAGTAATTTTAGCCGCTGGCGACTTCCCGACACACCCCATCCCTCTGGCAGCTTTGCACGGAGCCGATTTCCTCGTATGCTGCGACTCCGCCTATCACGAGTGGAAAGTGAAAAATGGGAAATGGAAAGATGAGAAACCATTTGTCGTCATCGGCGACGGCGACTCCCTCTCCGAAGCCGACAAGGCAGCCCTCGGCGACCGTTGGATCCACGTTCCCGAACAGGACTACAACGACCTCCACAAAGCCATGCTATGGGTCACCTCCAACTTTCAACATTCAACTTTTAGCATTCAACTTTTAGGTGCCACCGGCAAGCGCGAGGACCACACCCTCGGCAACATCAGCTACCTCATAACCTTCGTCGAGGAACACCCCGGTACCGAGATAGAGATGCTCACCGACCATGGCCGCTTCCTCGCCTTCCGCGGCGAGCGCGCCTTCCCATCTTTCCCCCGCCAACAAGTCTCCATCCTCACCCCCGACCCCGCCACCGCCGTCAGCTCCGAAGGTCTCCGCTGGCCCCTCGACAACTTCCACGCCCGCCTCTGGTGGCAGGCCACCCTCAACGAGGCCCTCAACGACCAATTCACCCTCCGCACCACCGGCTGGACCCTCCTCTTTCAGACCTACGAGCCCAAGTACTGACCAATCCTGATTCCCCCGAAATGAAGAAACTCCCCGCCTCAAGAAAACGAGACAGGGAGTTTCAAAAACTTTTGTCTTCAGATTACAGTCTGTAACCGGCAGTAAGCATTATTTTATTCCCCCAGAAGACGCTCTTTCCCTTATCGGGTGTTACGCTGGAGGGTTTGAATGTCGATGTCAACATCGGGTTTGCAGAGAAATGGACACTTGCACCTATATACAAGTGCTCGCCAATAGCCATCTCGGTACCGACAGAATAATTCAACGACAGACCGAATCGGCTTTCGTTATTCTTCTCGCCAGCCATAGTGTAACCATTAGCCACATAAATTCCGCCCAAAATAAATCCACTAAAGCAACGAAGCGAGTGACTGATTTCCAAATATCGGCGCATTTCGAAGCCCAGAGTTAAAGCTGCAGCAACTTCGTCATAGACCGGTATTGAGATTAACTCTGCTCCCACACAGGCACCGATGCTTCGGGAAGCATCTCTACCCCAGCCCACATGTATCAAGTCGCAGAACGCGTGGTTGTCTCCGACTGCCTTGTCAAACAGGGAGTAGCCATTCCCCTGTGCCATAATCGCCTGGCCAATCTCCGCCTCAACGAATTGCATCTTCATCTGCGGAAATGCCGTTGTCATTCCAGCAAACAATGCCGTCACTAAAAACAAAAGGCCTTTCATATCATTTATTATTTATTAAATAGCCAACTACCCCCCTGATATCCGAGGGTTCCTCCGACAGCAGATCCTGCAGCAGCTACAAGGCCTGCTCCTACAGCCGCCCCTACAGGCCCTGCAAAAGCAAATCCGGGATAGCATTCTCCAAATAACCAAACATCCGAAACTACAAGCGCTGCCACAGTACAAACCGCTTCGACAACCACCTCAACAATCGGAACGACTTTGTCCGTAACCCACTGCTTTGCTCTACCCCATATTTCAGGCAAACCCTTTGTGTCAGCGGAAAAGATCGGGTAATTATAAGCTAATTCATGCCATGGGTTTTCTGGATTATAGTATGCATCCGACCAAAATTCGATGCTATTCCTCATTACAATTAATGAGATAAGTTTGGCCGTATCCGCTATTGAATTCATCTCCAAAGAAATTTCTTCTTCTTTTTCTTCGACGACCATAATCAAATTCTTTATAGATGTCGCCTTATCGAGAATTTCATTCAGCATCTGGTCCGTCATAAAACCTTCCGCGGTTTTTGCCATATCAAGATGCCAATTTTTAAAAAATTTATCATATTCGCTACCCATCATTTGGGAACACTGTTCCCTTGTCCAATCCTCGACTTTCGACTGGAATTTCAATATGTCATTTTCCGATATTTCCTTATTCGACACTATCCAATGCAAATCTTCCTGGAATTCCACACCTATATTCCATAAGGCTTCGTTGTGCAGTTCTCCAACCCACTCAAACTCATTGATTATACTTTTTGTTTCCGGTTTCTCTTCAGTTTTTTCTTTGCTGCATGAAGTGAACGCCACAGCACCAATGGTCAGGATTGCGCCAGCGGCAATCATTACTTTTCTTAGATTCATTGTGTTTTAATGTTTTGATTATTATTGTGTTTAATGTTTTGTACCTCCATGTCGACGCGGGAGGCTGCGCGTCATGTGCCTTTCTTGTTTCTGCGCCCCGCCACAACGGCACATTTATTTTCT
>ONLW01000025.1 GCA_900318835.1 uncultured Bacteroidales bacterium | reverse complement strand
GGAGTGAGTGTTCACCTCTTCCCATTCCGAACAGAGAAGTTAAGCCTCACATCGCCGATGATACTGCACTTGTTTGTGGAAAAGTAGGTCGCCGCCAATCTTTCTAAGGGAGTCATGCAAATGGCTCCCTTTTTTTTGTTCTCCTGCCCGCATGGCGGGCGAAATCCTGTAAATCTGGTAGATAATAGCCGCCGAGGGTGGAGGGTGTATATTGTTTGTATACTCTTTCTATATCGTTTGTATATCGTTTGTATATCCATTGAATATGCTAAGTCTATGGTAACGCTATGGTAACAATATGTAGTGATTATTGTTCAGGTGCAGTTGTCGAGAGGAAATCTTTTGGCTAATTCTACTAAATAGTTGAGAACACTACTGTCCCGTTAAAGTGGATATTTAGTTCTTTGAAATAATTGAAATATAGTCTTTTGTTGGCAATGTGAGGAGTCAACGGACTTGGATTGCAACATCCACGTTCTTCTATAAAAGGACGTATATGTTTCAAGACAAATTCATATTCTCACAGTTGGTGTTATTTCTTGACAGGAATCACTTCAACTACCTTGTTCGCAAGTATGAGGGCGACAAGTATGTTAAGCACTTCAGCTGTTGGAACCAACTCTTGGCACTGATGTTCGGACAACTCAGCAACCGTGAGAGTCTTCGTGACTTAATTGTAGCTTTGGAGGCTCACCGTTCAAAGTGCTACCATCTGGGCTTGGGCAGCAAGCCGATTGCCAAGACAACCTTCGCTACCGCCAACCAAAATCGTGACTACCGCATCTTCGAGGAGTTCGCATTCTACATGATGGACCTGGCTCGCAGGAAACGGATTGTGGATATCTTTAAGCTGAAAGGCCATGTGTATGCCTTCGACTCTACGACGATACCACTATGCCTCTCGGTCTTCTGGTGGGCAAAGTTCCGAAGAAAGAAAGGTGGTGTGAAGATTCACTTCCTGTACGACCTGGAAACATCCGTCCCCGCTTACTACCACATTACGACAGCGTCTGTGTATGATTCCAAGGTGATGGACAAGATTCCATACGAGCAAGGCTCCTACTACGTTTTCGATCGTGGTTACAATGCTTTCAAGGAGCTCTATAGAATCCACATGATGGAATCCTACTTCGTGGTGAGAGCCAAGCGAAACTTACAGTATAAATGCATCAAGTGGAAACGAAGACTGCCGAAAGATGTGCTTACAGATGCTGTGATAGCCTTGACGAAAGAGGCTTCCATGAAGAAGTATCCCGAAAGTCCGCTACCATGATGTAGAACAAGATCGGGATTTCTCTTTCCTGACGAATGCTTTCCATCTAACGGCTCTCGAAGTTGCCAACTTATACAAGAACCGATGGCAGATTGAACTTTTTCACAAATGGCTGAAGCAACATCTTAAGATCAAGAGATTCTGGGGAACGACTGAAAATGCGGTACGCATTCAGATCAGTGCGGCTATCATTGCCTACTGCCTCGTAGCTATCGTCCAGCATGACATGGAACTGAAACGCTCAACCTATGAAGTCCTACAGATACTTGGTATATCTCTAACCGACAAAACATCTCTGAAAGATTTGCTTGAAAAGACTAATTTCAACGATGTCAAAGAACTCGATAATCCCCTCCTACCGGGGTTATTTGATTAATTATTAAATCGTCCCAATTTTAACGGGACACTAATGTTATTATTTATTGAAAATGGCGTAAAAAAAGGACCCGTTCACAAGAACGAGAGGAGAGGATGCTCGCTTACTTTCCCGAGCCGCAGAACGGTGTGCGTAGCAAAGATATAAAAATGGTGTTATAAAATGGCGTTATAAATAAGAAAATTATATATTGCATATATAATTGGGGGCGTTGAAAAATGCGCCAGTCATGGCGCAACAGGAGAGTTCCCTGCGGGGCCTCATAAAAATGTGGCGGCGACCTACTTTTCCTCCCCGCACACGTATCCTCGTCTTTAGTGAGTCTTAAGTGGAAAGGAAGTTTGCTCACTCATTTGATTTGATTTCAGCGGTGCTCGCAGGCCGTGTCCCCTCTTTAGCAGCCAGAGAAGCAAGAGCTGGTTGTTGAGTGGCTGAATTGTTGTCAATGTGGTATTTGTAGTAAATAACAGTAGAAGAGAAAAGAAGCCGTAGTTGGTATATAAGTATCGGGGCCAGGCAGAAGCCTCACATCGCCGATGATACTGCACTTGTTTGTGGAAAAGTAGGTCGCCGCCAATTTTTTATAAGGGAATCACAGAAAGTGGTTCCCTTTTTTTTTGTTGTTATTACGTAGTATCGTTATGACGTTATCACGAAATTAGAGAATGTTCATCACGGTTTTCTTCAATGGATTTATGCCATAATAAAAATAAAAACGGCACAATAAAAAAATAAAAAAGACGTTGTTGAAGCAGGTTGAAAGAAAAAACAACGCAAACAACAAATAATATCACTAGTGTCTCTTAAAAATTTTAACAATTAAAATTAATTTCAAGTTGGCCGTCATCAGTTCCATCATCTGTTCCTCGTCCGAAGAGTTCCTGCAGGTCGTCTTTGACCAGCAGGGAGCTTCCGAGTATGCGCAGTACCTGTGCCACGGGCCTTCCAAGCTGGAGGTCATGCTCGATGATTGCAATGAGGCAGTATGTGATGATGGCGACATGAATCTGTATCCTGACAGCATTCTCGGTGTCACCCCAGAAAGACTTGACTTGGAGATGCTGTTTGAGCCATTTGAAGAAAAGTTCCACCTGCCAACGGTAGCGGTAAAGCAGGGCAATGTCCTTGGCCGCGAGGTGGAAGTTGTTGGTGTAGTAGACGAAAGACTGCTCAAGATCGGAGGCATAGTAGACAACTCTTCTGAGTTCAGTTGGGTAATTCCCTCTGTTTCTACTACTGGTGAAACGGATTGTCTGGTCAAGCAGGATGTTGTCTTCTCCATTGACAGCCTCGTCTCCGTCAGTAATCTCGAATTTTGGATGCCTCTTCTCGCGGATGATGAAGAATGCTCCGCTTTGATGTATGGTGAAAATTCTGGCGAGGTCGAAATATCCCCTGTCGAATATGTATACAGCATTGGACTCATACCCGATGCTGTCCATGAACTTGGTGTCATGCACGTTGGCATTGGTAATGCGGTAGAATACGGGTATCTCCGTGGCGATGTCAATTTGGGTGTGGACTTTGATGCCGGACTTTGTGCTGCGAAAATGCGCCCAACGGAAGACGGACATACAGAGGTCGATTGTAGTGGAATCGACAGCATAGAAACGCCCATGAAGCTCAAACTCCTTGGTGATTCTACGCTGTTGGGCAAGAGACACCATATAGAAAGCGAATTCCTCGAAGATTCGAGGCTCGCGGAGCATAGTGGCTTTCGACAGGGTGTTCCTGACGACGGCAGACGCACCAAATCCGAGATTGAAAGACCTTTTAGCATGAGCAGTTGTTATATCTGTAAGTTCCCTGAGACTTCTGCAACCTATGAGTTATCCGAACATGAGCACAAGCAAGTGGTTCCAATGGGAGAAACCCCATCCTTGGGTCCTGTCCGGATACTTCGCGACAATTCTCCTGAACTGCCGCTGTGGCAAGCACATTGTGATTTGAGCAAAAACGTAGCTTCCTGTATGCATAACCGGTCTGATTTCGATTCAGACCATAATATACACATTTCAAAAGTCGGACACAAGTTTTGCTGCTCAAAACGCTATGCATAAGAATATTATAAAATAAATTAACAATAATTAAGAGACACTAGTGAAATAATATAATTCAGTAAGAGATGTCGGTTGGAATCCGACGCACCATAATAAAATGAAAAATTGATGTATATATTAGACCCTCATTCGGAAGCCATCATGGAGGAATACCGTGAGCAGCGGCCCATGTTCCTCAAGGCTGAAAGCCAGATCAAGCAGCGTCTCCGCGACTGTCTGGCAGAGGCGGGCATATTGGTGGCGTCTGTCGAGTCGCGTGTGAAGACCGAAAACTCTCTGGCGGGAAAACTGGAGTTGAAAGGGTCGAAATACAAGAGCCTGGCCGATATCACCGATATCCTTGGTCTTCGTGTCATTACTTTCTATTTTGACGACGTGGATATTGTCGCTTCCGCTGTTGAGCGCCTCTTTGAGGTGGACTGGGAAAATTCGGTTGACAAGCGGCGCCTGCATGCGCTGGATAGTTTTGGCTACCAGTCGTTGCACTATATCTGCCGAGTACCCGACATGCCTTATCGCTTCGAGATCCAGATGCGTACCCTGCTGCAGCATGCGTGGTCGAACATGAACCATGACACCGGCTATAAGTCGGGCGTGGAGATACCACGCGAGTATATCCGCAACCTAAACCGCCTCGCAGGAATGCTGGAACTCGTCGACGAACAGTTTAGCCGTATCCGGTCTGAACTGACCGACTACCGCCGCCGTATGCAGGCCCTCGTTGCTTCTGGTAACCTCGACGATGCTCCCTTGGACGGAGACACTTTCCGTAGTTACCTCGACCTTGCACCGTTCCGACCGCTGAACCGTCGTATTGCTGCCATCAACCAGGCTGAGATACAGGATGTTCCGCTCTTGCCCTATCTGGCAGCATTCAAGGAGATTGGTTGTCAGACTCTCGGCGACGTGCAACGCATCATTAAGGACTATTCGGAGGGGGCTTACCAGATTGCCTGTTACCAGATGGGTCTTACTGATCTCGATATCATGGCCTCCTCGGTTGGTCCTCAGGACCTCTGCATTGCTTTCATCCTGAAGAATGGTGGAGGTCGCACGGGTCTGAGACATCTCTTCGACCTGCTTCTGGGATCGTCGGAAGCCAACGATATGATGGCTGAAATGCTCGTGGGGCAGTCGGCAAGTTTCCCGTTTATGAATCAGAAATAATGCCGACCAGAAGTCGGTGCTCAAAAAAATAAAAAAATAAAGAATATGGACAAATTAACAAATCTTCCCGACCTGTTAGGTCTTCACATTGGCAATCCCCTTGGCGTAAGTCCGTTGGCGATGCTTATTATCATTTTTGTCTTGGTATGTACGATGACGTTGTTCAACCATCAGGTACGCTATTGTGGGAAAGACCGTTTCTATCCGGCACTTTACACACTCTTTGGAGTATCGCTGCTGGCGGTGTTCTATTATGTCTTTCAGGCAGACTTGCCGATGGTGGACGGCACGCCCTGCATCGGCTGGCATTGCCGTGCTTTGCCTGCAGGCGGCATAGGGTGGGCCATTGTGGGCATCGTCCTGACGACGATTGTTTCCTTCGGCATTTTTATTGCCACCATGCAGATTGTGGCCCAGGTGTCGGTGGAGGCTGGCATGTCGTTACAAGAGAAGCGCTGGAAGGAATGGAAATGGGGCCTTGCCATTGTTTTGCTGGGTGTCTGCATCGCGGGTATTACTTATGAGATTAGCCGACTTGTCAGTGGCTGGACAATGGTGGTCACCGTTGTACTCACCGTGGCTTTCACCATTTTCAAGATTGTGCGCGACACTAAGAATTGCGGCAATTTCTTCTGGGCTCTGCTTATCGGAATTGTTTTTCTCCTTGGCACTGCTGCTTCGATGACGCTCTTTCTTGATGTCATCCATGCTTGTGTCTATTTGGTTTTATTCCTCGCCGCGTTCATGGCTCAGGCTAAAGCCCGCAAGAAGAAGCCCGCAAAGAAGTGACATACGCGTAATCTTCCGCAGGCCTAAACCAATAACCTACCGAAAATGAGCAAAACAGAAAAAACTGAAAAGAAGATTCTAGGCAAGTCGGCACGTGCTGGTTTGCTGGTGGTGGTGATAGCCATTGTAACGCTCGAGGCCACCAGCATCATCCAATACGTCTATTCGCAACGCGGCATCAAAGAGGAAGCCTCGCAGCGGGCACAGAGCGAACTGCAGGGTGCTACAAACAAGATTATGGATATCGTGAATCAGGCCGAAGGAGCGGTTGTTAACAGCATGTGGGTGGCCGAATGGTGCTTGGAAAACCCCGATAGTCTGATGCGGGTGCCGCAGCGTGTGGTGGAACTCAACCCCGTGGTGGTTGGCTCTACTATCGCCATGGTGCCGGGCTACAGCAAGAAGTATCCGCTCTATTCGCCGTATGCCACCCGCAACATGAAAACCGGCAAGATTGAAACCCGTTCGCTGGCCACCGAGAGCTACGATTACCCCTCGCAGGAATGGTTCATCCAGCCTATAGCCCGCGGCGAAGGCTACTGGTCGGAGCCCTACTTCGATGAAGGAGGCGGTGACATGCTGATGACCACATTTTCCATGCCGGTAAAGGATCTCAACGGCAAGGTGGCGGCTATTCTCACAGCCGACATCTCGCTCGAATGGCTTGCTGATTTGATGGAACACACCAAGCCCTACCCCAACTCCTACAGCACTGTGACGAGCCGGAGTGGGCTCCTCATGATGTGTACCGACACCACCAAATACACTACTACCGACACTACTGACGGTTCTGTCCTTTGCTATAGCGCTCCGGTGGTGCATACCGACTGGACCCTCTCCATCGTCATTCCGGAAGATGACCTCTTTGCTGGTATGCGCAGGGTGGGGATGGTGGTGAAAATCTTGCAGATTCTCGGCATTGTGATGATTATCGTGATCCTTCGTCTGATTGCCAAGAACCAGATGAAATACAAGAAACTTAATACACAGAAAGAGTTGATACAGAATGAACTCCGTATCGCCCATGATATACAGATGTCGCTCATTCCCAAAACCTTCCCGGCATTTCCAAAGCGCACAGATCTAGATATCGCCGCTTGCATCGTGCCGGCCAAGGAGGTGGGTGGCGACCTCTACGACTTCTACATCCGCGACGAGAAACTCTTCTTCTGCATCGGTGACGTCTCAGGCAAAGGTGTGCCGGCGGCACTGGTGATGACGGTGACGCAGAGCCTTTTCCGCGCCATTTCGAGTCGAGAGTACGGCCCCGCCAAGATCGTCAGTGCCATGAACGACTCAATGGCCGAGAAGAACGAGAACAGTATGTTTGTCACCTTCTTCTGCGGCGTGCTTGATCTTGTTACCGGCCAGTTGCGCTATTGCAATGCGGGCCATAATCCGGCATTGAGGGTGAGTGGCAGCGAGTCGATGGTGGTCACAGGATCCACCGTCAGCCGTCTTCCCATGGAATCCAACATTCCGCTGGGTCTTGACACCGGCTTCTCCTTCAAGGAGCAGGAAATTTTCCTTGATTATGAGGACACTCTCTTCCTCTACACCGATGGTGTCACCGAAGCCGAGAACGCTGCCTTTGAACTTTTCGGGGAGGAACGTCTAGTGGCCACTCTTGGCACCAAGCGCAACGCCCAGGGACAGATCGACGCCACCCGTGCTGCTGTGAACAGTTTTGTGGGCGATGCTCCCCAGAACGACGATATCACTGTCCTCGTCATCCACTACCTCGCTACCCCAGTCAAGCAGGAACGCCACCTCATCCTCCACAACGACATCCAGCAGATACCCCAGTTGGCTGACTTTATGGAGACTATTGCCGAGGAAAAGAATCTTAACCAAAGCCTTTGTATGAGTCTCAATCTGGCTCTCGAGGAGGCTGTCACCAACGTCATCCTTTACGCCTATCCCGATGGTGCTGATGGGTTGGTGGACATCGAGGCCGTGCTCCGCGAGCACTCGCTCGAGTTTATCATCTCCGACAGCGGCGTGCCTTTCGACCCCACAACCGTGCCCGATGCCGATACCACCCTCTCGGCCGACGAACGAGCCATCGGTGGCCTCGGCATCCACCTCGTGCGTCAGATTATGGATGAGGTACGCTACCAACGCCTCAATGACAAAAACCAGTTAACACTGATAAAAAATATATAAAGATAGATACAATGAATATTACCATTGAAACCGCCAACGGCACGACGACTGCCCATCTTGAAGGTCGTCTCGATACTCCCGCTTCCGCTGAGGTTACCCCCTATTTTGAACAACTTCAGGAGCATGCCGACGGTGTTGTTATCCTCGACTGCACCGACCTCAGCTATATCGCTAGCTCGGGTCTCCGTCTTTTCCTCGCTCTGCGAAAAGTGGCCAATTCCAAGGGTGGCAAGGTTATTGTCAAGAACATCAATGACAGCATCCGTCAGGTCTTCATGATGACCGGATTCCTCAATATGTTCGAGATACAATAACCATGAACACCGACCTTTTCGACCGGGCGGCCAAGTTCGCTATCAATGCTCATCGTGGTGGCGAACGCAAAGGCAAGGGGTTCCCCTATATACTCCATCCCATGGAGGCTGCAGTGATTGTTTCAGCCCTCACCACGGACCCAGAGTTGCTTGCTGCCGCCATACTGCATGACACTGTTGAGGACACCGATGTCACTATCGAGCAGATACGTCAGGAGTTCGGCGATCGCGTGGCCTCACTGGTCCACCACGAGACCTCGCCGCTGCCCCACGCTGCTCCTTGGCGTGACCGCAAGCAGGCTCAGGCCGACCAAATAGCTTCCGCACCCCGCGACAGTAAGATTGTGGCCCTCGGTGACAAACTCTCCAATCTCCGTGCCATCGTTGCCGACTACCGTCAAATCGGTGACGCTCTATGGCAACGCTTCCGCGCCCCCAACGGCAAGGAAGACATACTTTGGTACTACACCATCCTCGCTGACGCCCTCAAAGACCTTGCTGACACGCCCCCTTATGGGGAATACTGCATGTTGTTGGATTCTGTCAAGGATTAATGGAATATGATATATAGTAAAGACAACCTTACTATCGAGGTTTCTGAGCATGGAGCAGAATTGACAAGCCTGCGGTGCAATGGCCGCGAATACTTATGGAATGGTGATGCCGCCTATTGGAGTCGCCACTCTCCGGTCTTGTTTCCTGTGGTAGGTAAAACCTACAATAACGAACTGCATATCAACGGCAAGGTCTACTCCATGAAGCAGCATGGCTTTGCTCGTGACAGCGAGTTCGAACAGATTGATTCAGACAAGGGCATCAGCTTTCGCATGAAGGATACCCACCGCCCGGAGGTCTATCCTTACCGTTTCGAACTTTGTGTAACCTACATTATTGGAGGCTATACTCTTTGGGTGCAGTGGAATGTCAAGAACCTTGATGGTTGCGAGATGTACTACCAGATGGGTGCGCACCCGGCATTTTTATTGCCCGACTATAATCCCAAGGATGAGGTACACGGATACGTCCGCTATTATGACCTTCAAGACAAATCTGTGTGTCCTGTGCTTGTTTCTGCATTGGAAGACGGCAACCGAGTGCCATTGTCGGTACCTAAGCAACTCTCCTGCGAGATGCCGGTCACACGTGATACCTTTGTCCAGGATGCTTTGATGATAGAAAATAGTCAAGTGACCAAAACCACCCTTTGCGACAAGATGCGTCACCCCCTTTTGAGTGTCCACAGCCCCGATGCGGAGGCTTATGGCATTTGGGCTCCCAACAAACCGGGGTGCCCCTTTGTCTGTCTCGAACCGTGGCAGGGTATCTGCGACCGGAAAGGATTCACCGGCGATATCAGCGAACGTGATATTGTCCGTTGCATCAGGCCTGGTGACCATGGACATTTCGATTATTCCATCACCATAGAAAAATGAGGAACATGAAAGAAAAGGTGATATTGATAACGGGAGCTAGTAGTGGTATTGGATACGATGCGGCAACAAAACTGGCCGAGAAAGGCCACAAGGTGTATGCAGTTGCGAGGCGTATGGAGTTGATGGAACCACTGAAGACGAAGGGTGTTGTACCTATCCGTATGGATGTCACCGACGAGCAGTCAATGGTCCATGGAATACAGACCGTACTTGACGCAGAGGGCCGCATTGATGTGCTCGTTAACAACGCCGGCTACGGCTATTTCGGTGCTGTGGAGACGGTGACCATGGAAGAGGCTCGTCGGCAAGTGGAAGTCAACCTCTTCGGGTTGGCACGGCTCTGCCAGCTGGTGCTTCCCACCATGCGCAGGCAGGGGTCTGGCCGCATCATCAATACCTCGTCCATCGCCGGTCGTGCCACCTTCCTTTATGGCGGCTGGTACAACGTGACGAAATATTCTGTTGAGGCCTTGAGCGATGCCTTGCGCATGGAGATGAAACCCTTCGGCATCGATGTGGTGATGATAGAACCTGGCATCATCAAGACCGACTGGGGACTCATCGCCGCCAAGCATCTGGCCGAGTCGTCGAAGGGCACTGCCTATGAGACCGAGGCTTCGCGCTGGGCTTCGTCAATGGACTGGGCCTATCGGTCGGACTTCATCTCGAACCCCAAAGTTATCTCCCGCGCCATCTGCCGTGCTGTTGACAACCGCTGTCCCCGTGCGCGTTACCGCAAGGGCCGTTTTTCGGGCACTGTAATCTTCCTTCATTGGTTGCTGCCTGCCCATTGGTGGGATGCTATGATGCATCGTATGAGTATTCTTGCAGCAAAAAAACATTAAATATTATTATAAACTTTTAAAATCTAAAAATTTATGAAGAAAATTCTGATGATGGCCTTTGTCTCTATGGCCATGTTGGCAACCGTTTCCTGCTCGAAAGACGATGACAAGAAGTCCGATTCCGACCGACCCACAATTAAAGGCACACTGTGGGAGGCCAATGTTCAATATCACGACATTCCTTATATCGGCTCAGGTGACCTGGAAGCCCAACTCTATTTTAAAGCCGATGACGTCTGCCATATAGATATTGATCTTCCTGCTGCCATTCAGTTGATTTTGAGCGGAATGGGGATTGGAGGCCTTGATTCGGGCGACTATGGCTACATCTTTGACGGAAACAAGGTGGTGATTGACATGGGCGGTGGCATGGAGTTGGAATACACTGGCAGCACACTGGTATACCATATCCCAACGTCGTACGCCGTCATTGTTGGCGATTATTTGGACGACATGGATATCGTCTTCCAGAAGCAGTAGCCTTCTACTGAAAAAAAAAGGGCCCGCATCAATGTTGCGGGCCCCTTTTTTTGTTTATCGCTGTGTCGGGAACCCTGGTGTCGCTTTGAGAAAAGCCTGATAGTCTTGTATCATGCTCGTGTACATCTCCTTGCGGCTGTAGACGTTGTAGTTGGGGTGATATTGCTTCACCACCAACACATTGGCCGACGGCGAGTAATAGCAGTGTCGGTTCACTTGCTCGAGATCCTCGTAGACATGTTTTTGCAGGAAGTCCACCATGATGCCCTGTCCACCGATGCAAAGGATGATGTCGGCACCATACATCGTAACCTGCTCCTTCAGCAGGTCGGCGTAATTGTTCATATACTTCTGCAATACTGCATTGCTTGCCGCGCGGGTGTCGGGCTGTTTTTTGCAGTTGAGACGCACGATAGGGGCGTTCTCGTAGAACCCCTGCAGTCGCATAGCATTGTCGGCCTTGCCGAATGGAATAACCTTGCGCTCTGGGATGGTCATAAGGCCGTAGACCCATAGCTCGAGGTTTGGAAAGAAGCGCATGGCGGTACGCTCGGTGAGACGCGGCGAGGGCACGCGGCCGCTCTCCGCCCGCAGGTCCCAGCAGTCTTCCTCGTCAAGTTCCTTGGTGAGCACCATCAGGCGCATTCCCGCGTCGTTCCAGAGTTGCTCCTCGTCGGCAGGGCGGTGCACCTGGTTGAGACCGTCCCACCACAGTTCGCCACGGTAGAGCAGTCCGTCCTTGGCTATCATATCGGCATCGTGCAGCTTGCATGCACGTTGGGCCCATTTGGTGAAAATCTTTTCTTCTCGGTCGTGATAGGTCATTGTTGTAAAGTTTTCAGGTTACAGGTTATGGGTTACAGGTTGCAATTCTTTGGTTGCGGTAGCCATTGTAAACAATAAGCCATAATTTGTAACCTATACCCCTTTCAGCCTGCAAAATTACGAAATCTTTTGCAATTGACCAAATTTAATTTTCCACAACCTGTTACGGCAGGCAATTTTTTACCCGCTCCTGCGTTATTTCTGGCAAAGAAACGAATGATGAAAAAATATATCCTCACGGCTTTGGTCACCCTGTCCCTCGGCATTTCGGTATCGCATGCACAGTGGATGGGTGGTCTTACTGCCGGTGCGGCTTTTCCCGTGGGTGCCAGCAACAATGCCCCGTCGCTTTCTACAAGTTTCACTGCTGGTGTCCGTGTGATGTATCTTCTGAAAAATTCACCGCTAGCCCTCAGCGTGATGATAGACGGAGTGCACTGGCTGAAGTCCGAGCATCCCCATCGTTCGATAGTGCCTCTCGACGAAAAACTCTACACCTCTCGTGCCCTCCATTTCCCCGGAACCGTGGGTATCAATTATATTATTGGAGGGCGAAAAGGTTGGATGGCTGATGCCTATGCCGCAGGGGGCATTTATTGGCGTAACCTCACCTGCCAGCGCATGGCGGCTCCGGGGGTTATGGACGACATGGAAGAACACGGCTGGGGCGTGGCCTGCAAGGTGGGTCTTGATTTCATCTATCGCACTCGTTTTGGCTTGAGTGTGAGCTATATGGCTCTAGGAAACCCCTTAGCCACCCGTGGCGATTCCATGCCTGCCGGTACAGGTCCGATTGAAAACGGCGTCCGCCGCTCACAACCCACCCTCGACGGCTACGTCCAGGGATTCCTCTCTCTCTCCTTAGGCTTTTATCTGGTTCCCTAGCATCCTCGCGGCGAGGCGAGGTCAGTCACTGTTTTTTAAGTATTTGATGATTGAATCGAGGGTCTGGACGAGCACCCTGGATTCCTCTTGTGAAGGGGCGCAGTCGGAAAAGGCCGCAGTTATGCAGTCGGGGATGTCTTTGGCCTGCTCTTGGAGGGCTATGCCTTTGCGTGAGAGGCTTACTAGCGTCTGCCGCTTGTCGGCAGTGCCTTTGGTACGCACTACAAGTCCTTCGCTTTCCATGCGTTGCAGTAGTGGCGTGATGGTATTAGACTCTAGCACCAGTCGTTTCGATATGTCAGACACCAGTTGGTGGTCGTTCTCCCACAGCACCATCAGTACCAGATATTGTGGATAGGTCAAGCCCAGCGGCTCAAGCAACGGACGGTAGGCCTGCGTTATGAGCCGTGAGGCTGTGTAGAGCCTGAAACAGAGTTGGTTGTCTAATTTTAATTGGTTGTACATCAGAGCATCTTTTCTATTTCTTTCTCAAAATCTCTCGGCTCGGTGGTGGGAGCGAAGCGGAGGATGGTCTGACCGTCGCGCGAGATAAGGAATTTGGTGAAGTTCCACAGAATGTCACCCTCTTTTTTTGCACTCTTGCTGAGGGTCTTGAGCATGGTGTGTGTGGCTTTGGCTTTCAATCCTTTGTATTCTTCGGTGGGAGCCTGCGACTTGAGGTAGGTAAAGAGGGGATGCTCGTTGGCACCGTTGACGTCTATCTTCTTCATAATCGGGAAGGTTACGCCATAGTTGACGCGGCAGAACTCCTGAATCTCACTGTCGTTGCCGGGATCCTGTTCGGCAAACTGGTTGCATGGGAAACCAATGCAGACCAGACCACGCTTTTCTGACTCGTTGGATCCACAGCAGTCGTCATCGAGGTCACGGTACTTCTCGTAGAGGGCCTCAAGGGCGTTGAACTGGGGGGTGAAACCGCACTTCGAAGCGGTGTTGACAATGAGCAGCACTTTGCCCTTGAACTGACTGAACTCAACCTCTTTGCCGTTGCTTGCAATGGCTTTGAAATCGTAGATGCTTTCTTTAATTTCCATATTATTAAGTTTTAATGGTTAATTAATAAAAATCGTTTACGATGCAAAAATACGAAATATTTTTAATATGAAATACAAATATTGTTAAATTATAGTTATTTAACATTTGTGTCGCGAGCGATATATATTAAAATAACGGACTTTTCTTTACGATGTTACCGACATATTATTATTCAGTCTAAAAGTGGAAAAAGTCCCCTGGGGCATAATTACCTATAAACCAGTTATTAACATCCTACCAACACCCTACCAACTCCTACCATGGTAGGAGTTGGTAGGGTGTTGGTAGGTCGATGGTAGGATAAAAATGCCTATGGCGTAGCTGTTCCGATAGGAGCTTTTTTTTTAATGGAAACAGGTGTGCCAAAAGTTTGTTGAATATTCCGTAGAAGTTTTCTTTTAGTAGTTTTTGGGAAAAAGCGTATCTTTGCAGGCATGAATGTAGTCAGGATTGATACTCTGGAGGTGCCGGAGGTGGCTGTTTATGCGCACCTTACGGAGGCGCAGCTGCGCAATAGGCTTGAGCCGGAGAAGGGAGTTTTTATCGTGGAGAGTGAAAAAGTGATCCGTGTGGCGCTGGCGGCGGGTATGATGCCGCTGTCATTCCTCTCTGAGAATAAATATATAGATACGCAGGTACGCGCGATGTGTGAGGAGTATGGGGTGGGGGAGGAGGTACCGGTATATACCGGTGAACGCGAGGTACTTGCGGGATTGACAGGATATGAGTTGACGCGTGGGGTGCTGTGTGCAATGAAGCGTCCGGAGGCGAAGGGGGTAGCGGAAGTGATTGGCGATGCCCGCCGTGTGGCGGTGATGGATTCTGTTGTCAATTCGACGAATACGGGAGCCATCTTCCGTGCTGCCGCTGCCTTGGGTGTTGACGCTCTGCTGCTTACGCGCACTTGTTGCGATCCGTTGAACCGTCGTGCCTGCCGTGTGAGTATGGGAACGGTATTCCAGATTCCGTGGACTTGGCTGGACCACTACGGGCAGCTGAAGGATTTGGGATTCAAGACGGTAGCGCTGGCACTGACCGACCGGTCGGTGAGCATTGACGACCCCTGCCTGAAGGAGCCCGAAAGGTTGGCTATCATTATGGGTACGGAGGGTGATGGGTTGAGTGATAGTGTGTTGCGCCGGTGCGACTATGTGGCCAAGATACCGATGCAGCGCGGCGTGGATTCTTTGAATGTGGCCGCTGCCGCCTCGGTGGCCTTCTGGGAACTGCTTCACTAAGGGCTCAATTGTTGACGAAACAAACCTACCTTGACGTCGAGGTGGGTGCCTATTGACACAACTGATAGAGATGGCCAGGGAGGGTTCGTACCACCTTGGCCATTTCCATATTGAAGAGGAGGGAGGCAGCCTTGGGGAGAGAGAACCCAACGGCGGCGGCTATTTCCTCAAGGGTCTGCTCGTCGCAGCTCTTCAGATGGTTGGCTATTTTCTGCTCATCGGACGAGAGTTTCGGAATCTCTTTCATTTCACTCATGGACAGTTGTTTTCCCATGAGAGGCCAGCCGAGCTGGAAGGCGATGTCGTCGGCGTTGCGGATGAGGAGTGCGCGGTTGGTGGCGATGAGGTTGTTGGTGCCACGGGAGTAGGTGTCGGTGAGGCGTCCCGGGACGGCGAAGACTTCGCGTTGGTAGCTGGCGGCTATGGCGGCAGTGATGAGAGCTCCGCCTTTCTCGGAAGCTTCGACGACGACACAGGCGTCGGCGAGGGCTGCGATGATGCGGTTGCGGGCTGGGAAGTAGCGGGGATTAATGGCTGTGCCTGAGGGGTATTCGGTGATGAGGGATCCTCCGTTCTCAAGGATGCGCTTGGCCAAAGGTCGGTTCTCGGCAGGATAAATCTGGTCGAGACCATGTCCGAGGACGGCGACGGTGGGCAATCCGTGGTCGAGGGCGGCGGTGTGGGCTGCGGTGTCAATACCGTAGGCAAGTCCGCTGATAATAGGAGTGTTGTAAGGTTTTAGTTCGCGAATAAGACGGTCGGTATTGTCACGTCCATAGGGCGTGGCACGGCGGGTGCCGACAACGGCGATGGGGCGCTCGGGATTGAGGTTGGCGGTGCCGAGGACGTAGAGCAGGGCGGGACAGTCGTCTGTTTCGTCGTGGTTAAGTCGTTCGGGGTAGTTGGGGGCGGTGAAGAAAAGGGGGCGGATATGGTTTTGCTCGCAGAAACGAAGTTCTTGCTCGGCACGGGAGAAACTGCTCTTGTTCAATATGTTGTCGAGCACGTTACGGTGGGTGCCGAAGACATTCTTTAGCTCCGACTTGGGCAGCGAAAAGATGTCCTCATCGGGGTAGAGGTCGATGAGGCGGCGGATGGAAGTGTTGCCCAATCCAGAGGTGAAAGTGAGGGCTATCTGCGAGAGGATGTCCATAGTTCTGCGAGGGTTTTAAGGGTTCCGTAGGAATGGGAGAGGCGGCGATGCCATTCGTCGGGAGTAACCCAGCACCCGGCGGTGATGCCTTCTTCCTGCTGCGGTACAATTTCTTGCATTTCGGCTGTCATGGGGAACCATGAAGTCTGTTTGAGGTGCCATTTGTGAGGGGGCGGGTTGGGGCCTTTGAGCCAGGCTTTTGGTGCGCGGAAAAGGTGGTAGGTTTTAGTGGGTATTGTGTATTGTGCAGTGGATAGAATGCCGGTTTCCTCCTCTACTTCGCGGAGGGCGGCTTGGAGGAGTGTCTCTCCGGGCTCGACTTTGCCTTTGGCGAGGTCCCAGCGGCCGTTGCGGAGGATGAGGAGGAGGGTGCCGTCGGGTGCGGAGACGATGCCACCGGCGGCGCGGACGTAGCACATGTGGCGCTTGAGCAGTCGCAGCAGCCAAAGGGGAACGTTGAAGCTGTGGTATTTATAGCTTAATCTCATTGCAATTCAAATTCTAAAAGGCTTTTGTTTTTGTTGCCGAGGGAGAGGGTGGTGGCGGTAACGGTGATGTTAGTGCATTTGCGAAGGGTGGCGAGGTATCGGTTTTCGGCATTCATGTCAGCTTCGGGGCACTGGGTGTTGGAGGGTTGTAAATTGCTAATGATCAAGCGGGAATCGTGGAGACTATAGTCGGCAGTATAGGTGTTGCATTGTGCCTGACCATGGAGGGTGGAGGTTTCGGGGTTGAAGATGAGGGTGACCGGTGTGGGGGAAGATTTGATGTCGCGACCCTGCACTTGGACGAGTTGCCAGACTTGGCTTTTGTCGAGTGGTTGCGTGGCTTGGCGACCGAGGGACTGAGTGGCGGTGCTGGTGCAAGAGATTTGCATCAGTACAAAGAGAACAATCTGGAGTGTTTTGAGAATGTTTTTCACAGCGTTTGTTGATAAAAAATTCGACTGCAAAGATACGAAATGTTTTTGAATTACGTTATAATAATGTTTTGAAAGAGGAGAAAAAGATAAGAATTGCAATGGCGGTGACGAATGATTTGCTTACCGACCGGAGGGTGATGCGTCATGCAGAAGCATTGCGCGAGGCGGGTTGTGAGGTGATTCTTATCGGCCGCAGACAGTTGGCTGTGAGAATGAAGAGGGGATGGAAGTTCTATGCGGAGTATAATGTGAGGTTGTTGTGGCGGCTGCTGTGGACGCGGTGCGATGTGGTGTGGGCGAACGACACGGACACGCTGTTGGCCTGCTACATTGCTTCGCGTTTGAAACGATTGAAGCTGGTGATGGATGCCCACGAGCTATTTCCCGAAGTGCCGGAACTGGTGGGCCGTGAGAAGGTGAAGTATGTGTGGGAAACGTTGGAACGGAAACTGATGCCGAAGTGCGACGCGATGTTGACGGTATGTCAGAGCATTGCCAACCACTATCGGCAGAAATATGGAGTGGAGATGAATGTGGTGAGGAACATACAAGGTGAAAGTTTAGAGATGAAAGGTGAAAGGTGTGCTGGCGCAATGAAAACATTGCTCTATCAGGGTTGTGTGAACAAGGGTAGGGGAGTGGACTGGGCGATAGATGCGCTGGAGTGGCTGGAGGATTGTCGGCTGGTGATTGCCGGAGATGGTGACTTACTGGAAGAGATGAAGGCTTATGCGAGGAGCAAGTCATGGAGTGATCGTGTGGAGTTTCGTGGTAGGCTGATGCCCGAAAAATTGGATGAGTTGACACCTCAGGCGAGCGTGGGCTTGGTGATGTTGGAGGACATGGGTTTGAGTTATCATTTTGCGCTGCCGAACCGCATAGGTGACTTTATCGCTGCTGGTGTGCCGATGGTGGTGAGTGACCTACCCGAGATGGCTGGGGTGGTAAGAACGTTCGGCGTTGGTGCTATAATGGAGGGTGTGGGTGCAAAGCCCTTGGCAGAGGCAGTGGAGAAAGTATTGTCGAGGGAATGGACAGAGGAGAATTTCGCTGCAGCTCGCGCCGATATGGACTGGAACAACGAAAAGAAGAAATTGACTAAAATAATTGATACAATATGTTATACGACTTGTTGCTAATACTCTATTTTGTGGGGACCTTGGTGGGTCTCTGGTTCGTTTTTAAGAAAGCCGGACAGGCGTCCTGGAAAGCGCTGGTGCCATTTTACAATATATGGATGTGGCTGAAAGTGTGTGGTAAGGGTGATTGGAAGTGGATTGCGGGTTTTTTGATTCCAGGCATCAACATTTTCGTGTTTTTGCTTCTGGTGGTGGAGACTGCTCGGGTGTTTCGCCGGACGAATTTCTGGGAGCAGACATTTGGCGTTTTACTGCCGTTTGTCTATTTGCCGATATTGGGTCTGGTGACAAAGATAGAGTATCATGATCCTAAGATAGAGCCGCCGGCAAAGGTTTCGGAGGCACGTGACTGGACGGAGGCCATTGTCTTTGCCTTGGTGGCTGCTGTGCTTATCCGAGGCTTCGTCTTCGAGTTGTTCTCGATTCCCTCGTCGAGTATGGAAAAGAGTTTGATGGTGGGAGACCACTTGATTGTGAGCAAGCTGGCCTATGGTCCGCGTGTCATTATGACACCATTGGCGCTGCCTCTGATGCACAATACCATCATTGGTACGCAGACAAGTTCCTATATCGGCCCACATCTGCCCTATCATCGCTATCCGGGTTACAGTCATGTGAAGCGTTATGATGCTGTGGTGTTCAATTTCCCGGCAGGTGACACGGTACTTAGGAACTTTCTTGATGGCAAGTACACCTACTACGAAGCTGTGCAGGAGTTTGGTCGTGAAGCGGTGCTGAATGGTACAGCCTACCATCCGATATTAGGTCCGCTGGGTGGAATAAAGGTGCGTCCGGTGGACAAGCGCGAGAATTACATCAAGCGCTGTATGGGTCTTCCGGGAGAGACGCTGCAGATAATTAACAAGGTAGTTCATATCGACGGCAAGCCCGTGGAACTGCCCACAGATGCGGAGTTCGACTACGAAGTGATGATTGCTTCGGGCTTCAATCCTGAGATTATTTTGGGTGATTGTGGTGTGAGCAAGGAGGATATCATGGATGCTCCAACGGGTTATGATGCTGCCGGCAACCGGGTGCTGCGTCTGCCGCTCTCTGCCGAGCTGGTGAGAAAACTTAAGGGCAATTCGACAGTTATTGCTGTGGAACCGGTGGAATATCCTGCTGACTCGGCCCAGCGACTCTACCCCAATGCTCCGGGATACTATTGGTCGGTCGACAACTATGGCCCCATCCTTATCCCCGCCAAGGGAAAGACGTTGAAGCTTACGTTGGAAAACCTTCCTCTTTATCGTCGAGTAATCACCGCTTACGAAGGCAATACGCTCGAGGTGAAGGGTGGCAAGATATACATTAACGGTACGCAGACTGACAGCTATACTCCCAAGATGGATTACTATTGGATGATGGGCGACAACCGTCACCATAGCCAGGACAGCCGTTTCTGGGGATTTGTGCCAGAGGACCACATTGTGGGACAGGCCAAGCGAGTGCTATGGTCGACAAAGAAGGATAGTTTCGGTGTGCGTATGGAGCGCACCATGCGTAACGCCAATGCGAGATAATTGTGATTATGGAAGATATTGAAAAGAACGAAAATATAGAGGACCAGGGGACGACGGTGTCGCTCAGCGGCATGTTCAAGGATTACTGGATTGATTATGCCTCCGATGTTATCTTGGATCGTTCGGTACCTGATATTGACGACGGCTTGAAGCCTGTGCAACGCCGCATTCTCCATGCCATGGAGGAAACCGACGACGGGCGTTTCACTAAGGTGGCCAATATTGTGGGCAATACGATGCAGTACCATCCTCACGGCGATATGTCAATCAAGGACGCCCTTGTCAATATGGGTCAGAAAGACCTCCTCATCGACTGCCAAGGTAACTGGGGCAACATCCTCACCGGCGATGATGCCGCTGCAGGACGTTACATCGAGGCGCGCCTCTCAAAATTCGCCAAAGAAGTGGTTTTCAATCCCAAGACCACTCAGTGGAAACCATCCTATGACGGTCGCAAACAAGAACCCGTCACCCTGCCGGTGAAGTTCCCGTTGCTGCTGGCTCAGGGGACCAAGGGTATTGCTGTCACCCTCACCTCGGTCATCCTTCCTTACAATTTCTGCGAACTCTTGGAGAGCAGTATTAAGATTCTGAAAGAGGAAGAATTCGAAATCTATCCCGACTTCCCCACGGGTGGCCTCATCGATGTCTCCCGTTATAATGATGGTGCACTCGGAGGTCGTCTCCGCATCCGTGCCAAGATGCACTATGACGAGAAGCGCAAGGCCATCGTCATCAGCGAACTTCCCTACACAGTCACCACCGACGTACTTATCGACTCCATTCTCAAGGCCAACGAGAAGGGCAAGATTAAAATCAAGAAGGTTGACGACAATACCGCCGCTGAGGTGGAGATTGTGGTCTATCTGCCGACAGGCGTAAGTCCCGATCAGACCATCGACGCCCTATATGCTTTTACCAACTGCCAGATATCTTTCTCTCCCCAGACCTGCGTCATCGTTGACGATAAGCCTGTCTTCATGACTGCCAGCGATATCCTACGTCACAACACCATGCGCACCAAGGACCTACTGCGTCAGGAACTAGAGATACAGCTTGCCGAGCTCGAGGACCGCTGGCATTGGGTTTCGCTGGAGAAAATCTTCTTCGAGAAACGCATCTATAAAATTATGGAGAACGAACGCTCCAAAACATGGGAAGACCAGGTGGAGCAGATGGAGCGCGGCTTCGACCCCTATAGAAAACAGTTCAAGAAAGAAATTACCCGCGACGATGTGCTGAAACTTTGCGAGAAGCCTGTGCGCAAGATTAGCAAGTTCGACATCAAGAAGGCCATGGAAGAACTCGCCAATATCGAGATGACCATCGAAGAGGTGCAGAACCATCTGGCACACCTCACCGACTATACCATCCGCTATTTCCGTCATATTCTTGAGAAATTCGGCAAAGGCCGTGAGCGCCGCACCGAGATTCGCTCTTTCGAGGATATCGAGTCCACCACCGTGGCCCTTGCCAACGAGAAGCTCTATGTCAATTACCAGACGGGTTTTGCCGGCTGGGGACTGAAGCGTGAAGAAGGCGTCGAGGTGGCCTGCGAATGCTCGCGTCTGGACGATATCATTGTCTTCCGCCGCGATGGTACCTTCATGGTTACCAAGGTGCAGGAGAAAGGCTTTGTGGGCACGAAAGACTGTTCTGAGATTCTTTTCATCTCGGTGTTCCGCAAACGTGATGAGCGCACTGTATATAATATGATATACCGCGACGGTGGCCCTGACGGTTACGTGATGGTCAAGCGCTTCAACGTCACCTCCATCACGCGCGATAAGGATTACCCCCTTACCAAGGGTACCAAGGGCAGCAAGGTGCTCTACTTCACTGCCAACCCCAACGGAGAGGCCGAGGTAATTACTGTCCACCACGTCAGCAAGCCCAAGCTGAAGAAGACATCTTTCGATTTCGATTTCAAGACCCTAGCTATCAAGGGACGCCAGTCGATGGGCAACATTCTCACTCGCAACGCAGTCCGCTCCATCAATCTCAAGGACGAAGGTGTCTCTACCCTCTCGGCCCGCAAGATATGGTTCGATGAGAGCGTAAAACGTCTCAATGTCACGGAAGCCGGCCGATTCCTCGGCGAGTTCAAGGGCAACGACAAGATACTGGCCCTCATGCAGTCGGCAGTCTATCGTACCACCAACTTCGACTTGGCCAACCACTATGACGACGACCTTGTGGAGCTGCGCAAGTTCAATCCTCAAGCTGTCCTCACAGTCCTTTACCGTTCGCCTGACGGCTATCCCTATCTCAAACGCTTCCTTCCCGAAGCTACAGACAGAAAAACATCTTTCCTTGAGGACGACGGTGCACAGATGCTCTCTTTCTGCTTCGATTACTACCCCCGTCTCGAAGTGGTCTACAATCCCGAGAGTGGCAAAAAGATTTCCTCCGAAATCATCGAGGTCGAAGAGTTTATCGGAGTCAAGGGCATCAAGGCTCGCGGCAAGCGTGTCACCACTTTTGCTGTTGACCAGTTCAACTGGCTGGAGCCGTTGAAACTCGATCCGGAACCGTCTGACGAGTCTGACGAGTCCGATCAACTCGATGTTATCGACGACCGTCTCGGCTATGCCGAAGGCACTCAGACCCAATTGTTTTAAAAAGAAATAGCCTGAAGATATGAAAATATTAGTTGTATTGCCCCGGTTCCCTTATCCCCTTGAGAAAGGCGACAAACTCCGTGCTTATCATCAGATTGTCGAACTGTCGAAGCGGCACGAGATTTATCTCTTCGCCGTGTCACACACTAAGGTGATGCCCGAACAGCGCGCCGCCCTTGAGCCCTACTGTAAGAGCATCTCGGTGGTGACGCCCACGCGTTTCACTTCCTATTTCAACATCCTGCGCAACTACTTCCGTTCCAAGTCGCTGCAGATGGGTTACTGGGACTCCGCCCGTGCTCGCCGCACCGTCAAGGACATGGCCAAAAAGATACAGCCCGATGTGGTATACAATCAGATGATTCGTACTGTTCCTTTCGTGGCACGTCTGCCGTTCCCCAAGGTGATGGACTTCCAGGATTCTCTGTCGCTCAACACAGAGCGTCGCATGGAGCAGACAAAGGGTCTCTGGCGCAGTATCCTCCACTACGAGTTCAAGATGTTGCGGTCGACGGAGTATAATGCGTTTAAAATCTTCGACGACCTTACCATCATCTCTGAGGTTGACTCTGAGGCCATCCCCCACAAAAAGAACGGCGAGATTCACATCGTTCCCAATGGCGTTGATTTCGACTACTTTCAAGATAAAAGGTTAAAGATGAAAGGTGAGAGGTATGCTGACGCGACAACAGATGGCGGCAGCTACCTTTCACCTTCCACCTCTCACCTCTCACCTTATAATCTCGTCTTCTGCGGCAACCTCGCCTATGCCCCCAATGTCGACGCAGCACGCTATCTGGTGCGTGAGGTGATGCCGTTGGTATGGCAGAAACGCCCTGAGACCACGCTGCTTCTTGCCGGTGCCGACCCCAAGTCGGCAATTCGCTCCCTGGCCTCCGACCGCGTCGCCGTTCAAGGCTCTTTGCCCGACATTCGCGAAGCCTACTCTGCTGCCGACATCTTTGTGGCTCCCATGCGTATCGGCTCTGGCCTTCAGAACAAGCTGCTGGAAGCCATGTCGATGCAGCTGCCCTGTGTCACTACCTCGCTGGCCAACGCCGCTCTTGGCGCTACCTCCGGCACACACCTCCTCCTTGGAGATACGCCCCAGGCTTTGGCCGACAATATTCTCGGCCTTTTAAACGACAAGAATTTCGCTGCCCGCATCGCCGCAGAAGGCAACGCCTTCGTCCGCCAGAACTACTCGTGGGAAGCCGCTGTAAAACCCCTCGAAAACATCTTCAATGGACTTGTGAAACCCCGAAGGGGAGCTGAACACCTTGAAAAAACAATCAAACAAAGTGAGGAATCCAAATAGGCAGGGGAAGTTTAGAAATAGTATCGGCGAGGAGAGCAAGCGCCCGTCTCCGCAGGAGCGGAATACCTTTGCCAACGAGGAGATTCCGGAAAAGGCTATCCTTGTTTCCGTCTGCCCCAATGGACAGACGATGAAGCGTACCGAGGACTACCTCGACGAACTTGAGTTCCTCCTCCGCACCGCCGGTGGTATCACCGTCAAAAAGGTGATACAAAAACTCGACCGCCCCGACACACGCACCTATGTGGGTTCCGGCAAGCTCGACGAGATAAAGGAATACAAGCAGGCGCTCGATGCCGACATCATTGTTGTCGACGACGAGTTGAGTCCCGCCCAACTTCGCAACCTGGAGAAGGAGATGGAGTGCCGCATCCTCGACCGCACTACCCTCATCCTCGATATCTTCGCCCGCCACGCCCGCACCTCCACCGCCCGCACGCAGGTGGAACTGGCTCAGCTCCAGTACATGCTGCCCCGCCTGACCCGCATGTGGACCCACCTCGAACGCCAGCGCGGCGGTATCGGCATGCGCGGCCCCGGTGAAACGCAGATAGAGACCGACCGACGTCTCATCAAGGAGAAAATCTCTGCCCTCAAGCTACAGCTTGCCAAACTCGACACCCAGAAGACACTCCAACGAAAAAACCGCGAAAGCCTTGTCCGTGTGGCTCTGGTGGGATATACCAATGTGGGTAAATCCACAATCCTCAATCTCCTGGCCAAGAGCGATGTGCTGGCGGAGAACAAACTCTTCGCCACCCTCGATACTACTGTCCGCAAGGTGGTCATTGGTAACCTTCCGTTCCTCCTCTCCGACACCGTCGGCTTCATCCGCAAGCTCCCCACACAGTTGGTGGAGAGTTTCAAGAGCACCCTCGACGAAGTCTCCGAGGCTGACCTGCTGCTCCATGTCGTCGACATCTCGCATCCTGACCATCAGTCGCAAATCGACGCGGTGAACAAAACCCTTGCCGACATCCATGCCGACGACAAACCGGTCATCATGGTTTACAATAAGATTGATGCTCTTGGGGATTCAGAATATTCAGAAAACGCCGAACTCTCTATTCGCATATCTGCTGCCCAAAAACTTAATATCGACGTCCTCCGCAACCTCCTCTACGACGAGATTGCCCGCATCCACGCCATACGATACCCATACAATAATTTCCTATATTGAAAAAGAAGCCCCTAAAAAATGCAGGGGCTTCTTTTTTATTTCATCACTACCACTTTCTTTGTTGGCTGGTCGCCGACCTTGACTAAGTAGACGCCTGGGTCTGTGTAAGTCTTGTCCGCCGTACTGATTAGGCGTCCCATCATGTCGTAGATGTGGACGGGTTCGCCGTTAGTGTTCTCAACAATAATGCGGCCGTTTTGAGTGCTGATGCGGCCTGTGATGTCGGCGTTCCCGGGCTCTTCAATGCTCTGTGGGTTCAGGAAATGCACGTGGAAGGTGAGCTCGGTTCCGTTCTCCTGGATGTTGGTGATTTCGAAGCTGGTCTCCGGCGTGCCGTCGGTGAGGTAAGGGTGCGGGTCGGTGGTGGGGCCGAAGGAGGTGCGGCCCGTGGCGGCGCTGAAGTGGGCCTGACTGATGACGCCGTTCACCGTGTCGATGGAGCTGCCTGGACGGAAAATCCAGTACTGGTGGGCCTGAGTGTAGAAGTCGAAGAAGGCGTTGGCGAAGGAGCCGCTGTAGTCCAACGGCACGGTGTCGTTCCATCGGGCCACGATGAGGCCGGTGCCGGGAATGCCATCCTCAAAGAGATCGGCCTGGCGGCGGTACTCGAGGACGAACCACTGCGTGGGGTCGATGGCGGAGCGGATGTAGTAGCAGTTCTGCGAGGGGCTGGAGCCTACGCTGCGCAACGTGTAATCGCCGTCGGCGGTAATCTCTATCGGGTCGTCGGCCACGTGGAGAACCTTGTTCTTGTAGATGGCCGCCGTGTGGTTGGGAACGTAGGCATATTCCATCATATCCCATGCATCGGCCGGATAGACATTACCGTAATTGATATAATGGTACAGGTCGGGCAGGTCCAACGAGTGTCCCATCTCGTGGCGGAACACATTGGCGTTGAAGAGGTATTCGTCTGCACCCTCGAACTCGAAGTTGAAGGTGTTGGGAAGCACGCCGTTGAGGGTGACGGTATAGCCGAGCGAGTCGTGAGGGAAGTACTCCATGTGCGGCCAGAGGATGGTGGCCCACTCGCCGGTGCCACCCTTGACGATGAAGCTGATGTTGTCGATGTCGCCGTCACCGTCGCCGTCGAGCACTACCGAGGAACTGACCAGATGCAGCGAGTCGACATAGCGGACGGCACGTCCCAGCAGCTCGGCCTCGCGCATCGAGACGCCCATGAACGGCTGCTCCCACGGCTGGTAGCCGCCAGGGTTCTCCTCGCTGTCGTATGGCTGGAAATAACAGCGCGGCATAATGTCCTGATAGGATACAATCACTCCGTTCTGTATATTATTGGTATAAACGGTATTGTAGTGTATCTTGCCATACGTGAGGGCATCATAGAAATTGTAGAGGCTTAGGAAGCCCGGAGTACGGCCGCTGAACATCGAGTCGATGTCGGCGAAGGAGTGGTCGATTTCCTCGTCGTCGGCGAAACGCATGAAAATAACGAGGTTGGTAAGCTCTTTCGTCTCGTCTTGGGCTTTTGCCCAGCTCGGCATCAGTAGCAGTCCAGCCAGCAAAAATGTAAAGTAATGTCGCATAATAACAATGTATTACTGTAAAATAGTGTATCAAAAAAAACAAAGCAAAAGTACGAATAATATTTGAATGGACAAAAAAAATATCCCGCGACCCGTAAATTTAACTTAAAAATTCTTAAAACACCCCAAAAAACACCATTGTTACCCTCTATTATCTAACTACCTATAAACCAGTTATCAACTCCCTACCAACTCCTAACCAACTCCTACCATGGTAGGTGTTGATACGTTGGTGGTAGGGGGATGGTAGTGTTAAAATGTTAACTTGAACTTTTTTTCCTCCCCCGGCACAATAATTCTAGTGGTCTTTCGTTATGAATTTATCAAAAAAGAGTTAATTAATAATAACAAATACGTAACATAATGAAAACCACACCGTACACCGACTTGCACATCAAACTTGGTGCAAAGATGGCCGAATTCGCCGGCTACAACATGCCTATCCAGTACACCACCCTCATCGAGGAGCACAACAACGTGCGCAACAACGTGGGCGTGTTCGACGTGAGCCACATGGGCGAGTTCCGTGCCAAAGGTCCCATCGCCAAGCACTTCATGCAGTATGTCACCACCAACAACGTCGAGGACCTCTTCGACGGCAAGGTGCAGTACACCTGCCTCCCCAACGGCCAGGGTGGCGTGGTCGACGATATGCTCGTCTACCGCGTCCATGACGACGAGTACTTCATGGTGCCCAACGCCGCCAACATCGACAAGGACTGGAACTGGATGAGCCAGATTGCCGACAAGATGGGCATGGAACTCGGTAAGGACTTCGTCAACGAGAGCGAGCAGTGGGCTCAGCTCGCCGTCCAGGGCCCCAACGCCCTCAAGGCCATGCAGAAGCTTACCAACGAGAACATCGTGGACATGGAGTACTACACCTTCAAGATTCTCACTTTCGCCGGTATCCCCAACATCATCCTTTCCACCACCGGTTACACTGGCGCTGGCGGATGCGAAATCTATATCCCCAAGGAGAAAGCCCTCGAGGTGTGGGACAAAGTCTTTGAGGCTGGCAAGGAGTTCGGCATCATGCCCGCTGGTCTGGGTTGCCGCGACACCCTGCGCCTGGAGAAAGGCTTCGCCCTCTACGGTCACGAGATGGACGACACCGTCAGCCCCCTCGAAGCTCCGCTGGCCTTCATCGTCAAGCTGAAAGCCGAGAACAATAACTTCATCAACAAGGAACTCCTCCTCGCCCAGAAAGCCGCCGGCTTCAAGCGCAAAGTGGCTGGTTTCGAGATGATCGACCGCGGTATCGCCCGCAACGGCTACGAGGTCTGCAATGCCGAAGGCAAGAAGATTGGTGAGGTTCGTAGCGGCTCCCCCAGCCCCAGCACCGGCAAGAACATCGGTACCGCCCTCATCGAGGCTGCCTATGCCAAGACCGGCACCGAGATCTACATCAAGATTCGCGAGAAACTCCTCAAGGCCATCACCGTCAAGATGCCCTTCTACGAGGGATAATTGTATAATCTATTATTAAAGAGAGGCCTGCGCCACAAGGGTCGCAGGCCTCTTTGCATAACTAATGGACAACTCGAATTCTGTGTCAAATCCCCGTATTCACTGGACGATAGCGCTGGTGCCGTTGGCGGTGCTGATTGCGCTGCAGGTGCTTGTAATACAAAGGTTCGGCTCCGACGCGCTCGATGGGGCGAGCCAGACAGCGCTGCTCATCGCAGCAGCCGTGGCGGTGGCTATGGGGATGATATTCTTCAAGGTGCCGTGGAAAAGCATCGACCACGCCATCTCGGACAACGTGAAGACCATCGGCGGTGCCATCCTTATCCTCTTCCTCATCGGTGCCGTGGCGGGTAGCTGGATGTTGAGTGGCGTGGTGCCGACGATGATTTATTATGGCATGCAGGTGGTAAGTCCGGCGGTGTTTCTCTTTATCGCCTGTCTCATCAGCGCCCTGGTATCGCTTGTCACAGGCAGTTCTTGGACCACCATTGCTACCATCGGAATTGCCCTGATGGGCATTGGCACCGCCCACGGCTATAGTATGGGTTGGACGGCGGGAGCTATCATTTCGGGAGCCTACTTCGGCGATAAGATTTCGCCTCTCTCCGATACCACGGTGCTGGCCTCGTCGGTGGGCGAGGTGCCGCTTTTCAAGCACATACGTTATATGCTCATTACCACGGTGCCGTCGTTCACCATTGCCTTTGTGGTGTTTTTCGTGGTAAGTCTGCTTCATGCAGAAGAGGGTGGAGCGCAGACGGCGCAGTTTGCCGAGGGGCTGAAGAGTGTTTTCGTCATCAGTCCGTGGCTGTTGCTGGTTCCGGCGGTTACGGCTATTCTCATCGCGCTGAAGTTGCCGGCTACCATTGTGTTGTTTCTTTCGGCTGTTGTTGCCGGAGTGGCGATGCTCATTTTGCAGCCCGACATTGTGCAGGAGGTGGGGGAGGGCAGTGCTTTCCGCGGCCTTCTGCGCTCCTACTATGGCGGAACCTCTTTGGATGCCGGCAATGAGGTGCTCAGCAACCTAGTGCAGACCCGCGGCATGAGGGGTATGCTCTCTACGGTGTTCCTTATTTTTTGTGCCGCTGCATTCGGTGGGGCAATGGCTGGTACGGGTATGTTGCAGAGCCTCACGGCGGCGTTGGCCAAAGGCATCAAAGGCCGCCGTTCGTTGGTTACCACCACTATCGGTACGGGACTTGTGGCCAATATGGTCACTGGTGACCAGTATCTCAGCATCGTCCTCACAGGCAATATCTACAAGAAATTATACAAAGAAAAGGGATTCGAGGGCCGCCTGCTGAGCCGTTCGACGGAGGATTCCGCCACTGTCACTTCGGTGCTCATCCCGTGGAACACTTGCGGAATGACGCAGTCGCTGGTGCTGCATGTTCCGACGCTGACTTACCTGCCGTACTGCTTTTTTAATATTCTCTCGCCGCTGATGTCGATAACGGTGGCAATGGTGGGGTATAAGATATATCGGACTAAGAAATCTGATTCGGCCTGTTAGTCGTTGTTTTGGGCGTTGGGTACGAAGAGGATTACCGTCAGTGCTCCTACAGCTCCGGCTATAGGTACAATGATTCGAGCCGCAGACCCTTCGGGGATGAAGACGAAAGTGGAGAGCAACACCATGACTGTCATCACGCCCACGGCACTGGCTTTCTGTGTGGCTGTCATTCCGCCACGACGCTGATAGCCACGGATGTACTTGCCCAGCCATGAGGCTAGCAACCACTGTTGAAGCTGTGGCGACGAGCGGTAGAAAAGCCACGAGGCTAGCAGAAGGAAAGGGGTGGTGGGCAATCCTGGCACCACCACACCAAGTGTTCCCAATCCAACGGACAGAAGGCCTGACACGATGTAGAGGTATTTTTTCATAATAGGTTGTAGAGGGGGTTAAGCTGATTCAACAAGGGGGTGGGGTTAAGCACTAAACGCATGCCCGTCTGCAACTTGCCAGCGCGAAGCGTAATGTTGCGGCGGAGGCAGTCGCGGAAGAGCGAGATTTCGAGGCAGTGGTAGTTACCCTTGCGGCCGATGAGGGGCAGCATGTAGTCGTCGCGGTGATAGCCGTCGATGTGGAGCAGGAGGGTTGAGGTGTCGAGGGTGACGATGAGGGTATCGCCGTAGCGTGGGTCGATGAGGGTGGCTGGGGTGGCGTCGGTGCGCCAGTTGACGGGGTTGATGGCCATGCGGTTACCGTCGCTGAGGAGCGGGATTGCACAATCGTTGTCGCGCACCGAGTTGTAGCAGATGGTCACGCCGAGGTCGGCACTGTCCTGCGCCGGACGGATAAAGGTGTTGGTGTCGGTTACCTTATAGCCGATAACATAGGCTGCCACCAAGCGGCTGTAAGAGCTGTCGTCCATCGCCTTCAGAAGGTCGACGACGGCCATGGCCCCCTGACTGAAACCAGCGAGGATGAAGGGACGTCCCTGATTGTAGTGTTCGAGATAATAGGCAAACGCCTTGCGCACGTCGCCATAGGCCAGCGGCATACGGGCGTTGACAAGGCTGTCGGAAGTGTATGTCTCCATGGTCACCTGACGGTAGTAGGGAGAGTAGTAGTTAAGCTCGCCTGACAACAAACGGTCCACGCCAGCCATCTCACCCGACAGGAGAGCACGCAGGCTGTCGTTGTGGGTATCGGCATAGTGTAAGGCCCGTCCATCCAACATATAGTCGTCGCACTCGGTGGAGACAATATAGAACACATCCACCGCCGCGCCACGGTCGGCAATGTACCACTGAGAAGTGTCACCGTAGTCCGGTTCTGCCGGAACGACATCGCCTTTCGGCGCACAAGCGACAAAACAAAAAGCCAGCCCCAAAACGGCAGCCATCTTCATTGTATGCATATTCTTCACGGTATTAGATTGATTACAAGGTATTCCGATTGTGTCCCTATGCGGTATTTGGCGCCCCAGATGCCGAGGCCGGAGGTGACGCAGACGGTGGTCTCCCCTTTCTTCAACGTGCCCCACGAGCACTCGTACATTGCGTTGGTAATCCACGACAACGGCCACACCTGCCCGCGATGGGTGTGGCCGCTCACCTGCAGCCCTATGCCCGCGCGCTCGGCCTTCTCCAAGTGGTAGGGCTGGTGGTCGAGGAGGATGGTGAATGCGCCGGTGTGGAAATGCGCCAAGGCATTGACGCTCCTGCGGTGGCGGTTGGTGCGGTCGTCGCGGCCGATGACGGCTATGTTGCCGACTTTGGCCACCGAGTCGCGCAGCAGGGTGATGTTGGCATCGCGGTAGAAGCGCTCCGCCTCGCCGGGAGTGTAATGGTCGGCGTAGTATTCGTGGTTGCCCAGACAGGCATAGACGGGCATCTGCAGCTTTCGCAGCCCATCGGCCATCTCCTCATGCAGCAAGGGGCGCAGCGAGCGGTCCACAAGGTCGCCGGCCATGAGCAGCATGTCGCCGCCCTCGCGGTTGAGCATCGCCACCCAGCGGTCGAGGTCGGCACGGCGGTTGTGGTAGCCCAGATGCAGGTCGCTCACGGCCAGCACCTTCACGGGGTGGTCCACCCTGCCGTGGGTGTCGACGGTCAGCTCCACACGCCGCTTGTGCTCGTAGTTGAGGCTGCCATATATGAACAGGGCCGCCATCGCCACCAGCAGCACGCTGCAGGTCCACCAGTTGTCGCGCAGCCAGGCCGTGGGCAGCACATGCACCAGCCGCAGCAGGTCGGCCAGCAGGAACGCCATGAAGAGGTACAGGAGTATTATCAAGCCTTTGTTGCCGACATTATACACCGCCACCGAAAGCCCGTAAGGCATGCGGTCGAGGTAGCGCGTCAGCGACAGCACAGCCATAGCCACGCAGGCGGCCTCCACACCCACCAGCGTCCACCGCAGCCACAGCACCGGCGGCAGCATCCACAGGTGCCACCCCACATAGCCTGCAAAAAGCATTACTATCGAAAGAATCACTATCATAAGTCGTCGTTTTTAGCATTCGGCACAAAGAAGAGGACCGTCAGCGCGCCCATGGCACCAGCTACAAGCACAATGACGCGGACAATGGAACCTGCAGGGATGAAGACGAAGGCCGAGAGCAACACCATGGTCGTCATGATGCCCACGGCACCGGCCTTCTGCGCAGGCGTCATGCCACCACGACGTTGGTAGTTGCGGATATACTTACCCAACCATGAGGCCAGCAGCCATTGCTGCAGCCGCGGCGACGAGCGGTAGAACAGCCACGACGCCAGCAACACAAAGGGCGTCGTTGGCAAACCAGGCACCACCACTCCCAACGCTCCAAGTCCCACAACCAGGAGCCCTAATCCTATGTAGAGGTATTTCTTCATTTCTCTCGGTACGAATCCTTAAAAAAAACGCTGCAAAAGTACATCGTTTCCCGGAAACGGCAAAATATTTTTTTTGCCAATCCAGTTTTTCTTCGTAATTTTGCACTTGCTTTCGAGAGCGAAAGCTATAAGCAAGAAAAGCATTGCAAAATTGTCCTTTAACTGAAATACGCCAAAAATCAAGAAGGAGGCCAAGCATTTATGCTTTCGCTTGTACGTGTATGCTATTTTCTATCAGCATACCTTCAGGCGTGAGAGATGTTCCTTCAAGACCGTTCCTTCAAGGTGATTGGCGTTACCTCAGTTAAGACGGACATGAGTACATAACCTCATGCCTTTTCTTATTGTATTTGATTAACAATCCGTTGGAGGGTCGGAATGAAATATATCAACACATAGTGAACGAAAGCGAATTAGTACACCGTTGGATACAGATGGAGGATGGTCTGTTCAAAAAGACGAAAGATTGGGTCACTTCCCCAGATTGTATAGCTATTGTAACAGAATACAACAATCGAAAGGATAGTATAGACGATTTCAATGTTTTTCGCCTCGTTTCGGATATCTATTATAGAGAAAATTTTCATTCCGATATCATATGTCATCTTCTAAATCCCCATGGGAACCATGATGAAGGGAACAAGTTTCTGCGGTTATTTCTCGAGTTAATAAAGGCTATTAATCCAGAGATTAACATACCATTTGAGGATTATGAGGATGCAATGGTAACTCGAGAAGAGGGAAGAATTGACATTCTAATCAAAACATCCCAAACCAAACATGCCATTTTGATTGAAAACAAAATCAACAATGCTGGAGATATGCCACGGCAGCTACCCCGATACAAAGAGTATTTGGTCGGAAAGGATTATGATGTTGATGCTATTGTTTATTTACCATTGGATGACAATAAAAAACCAAGCATGGATGATTGGTCTGATGAGGACAAGGCAAATGTAAAACCATTTTTGGTAATTCTTCCTGCGTACGATAAAAATATCAAGAATAATCTTGTTGATGGCTGGCTTTACAAAATGGCCTCCAAAAGTCTTAATGTAGTCTCAACAATAAAACAGTATGCTGAATTAGTAAAAACATTAAACAACAATATTATGGATATGTTGCAATTAGAAAAATTCTACGATTTGGTGCTGCAGTCCGAAGAAACATTGAAAACGGCCAAATCCGTACGAGAAATGCTAAATAACTTGCCTTGTTATATGGCCTGGCGTATCAAAAATAGGTACATTTCACAATGCACACCGTTCTCGGATGTGTGGATATATAACAATCATGTTGCTGTGTTCGAGAAAGGTGAGATAGGGGATGTTCCTATTGTGGTAGATGTTGTTTGTAGTGAAGAAGGTTATGATGTTGACATTTTTACAAGAGATGCAAACAAGGTTAACGACTTTATGCGGATAAAAGATACAATAACCGCTCTATGTGAACACCACTCCAAACGAGAAGACAATAGCCGTATCACCCGTCATTTTAATTTCACAGAAGAGGAAGGATTATGTAGATTCATTGATGGCTTATTGTCTGAGTTAAAAGAGAGAAAGGAGAAGATGAAATGAAAAAGGTTTCGTGTCTATTATTTATTGTGTTGTTCAGTTGTAATGCTTATGCAGTTTCTGGTTGGGTGACGACACAAAACGGTCAACAAATATATTTTACTTCTACTAATGAAGATTGTATTGGTTGCCAATTTAATGTGTCTGTACAGATTTCCAATAACATTTCTGGCGATTTAATAATACCGGATTATGTTACTCGTTCTGGTGTAACATATACTGTCACGCGTATTTCGGGGCGTGGAAATTATTGCTCAGTTAATACTGGATTAACCTCTGTTACAATTCCATCAACTATAAGATATATTGAGGATAGAGCGTTTCATAAATGCACCGGATTGACCACTGTATATTTTAATGCTCACGACTGTAATCAGAATTATCTTAATAATGGAGTTGGAGCATTTGATAGTTGTTTCAATTTTACAACATTATATATTGGAGATAATGTCAATCGTATTCCTGGTGGCCCTTTTTATAATTGTAGCACATTAACAACAATTCATTTCGCCGATAGTGGAAGAACCCATTTTATTCATGCCTATGCATTCCAAGGATGTGTTGGATTGGATTCTGTAGTAATACCCAATACAGTACATACGATAGGAGAATATGCATTTGCAAATTGTGATGGCTTGACATCTATCGTAATTCCCTCTTCTGTTACTAATATTGGTAATTACGCCTTTCGGAATTGCGACGGGCTGGCTTCAGTCACTATACACGATGTTCCTACACCAGCTTCAACGGACTATACCCTCAATATTGGCTGCTATGCGTTTGCTTATTGTGATAACTTGAGGACTGTCAATTACAATGCAACATATAGTACCTATACAGCTTTTGGTTCTTACTCAACAACGCCTTACAAAGGAATATTTTATGGTTGTGATTCGTTGGATATTATTATTGGAAATAGTGTACGTCATATTCCTTCCTATGCTTTTTATGAATGCAATATTAATTCATTAACAATAGGATACTCTGTAACTGGCCTTGGGTCTAATGCGTTTCGTAATTGCAATGTTTTTCCAATAACCAGTCTGGCAACTGTTGCACCTTCAATATCAGCTGCGCCAACTGCATTTGATGGAGTAAATATTGCTTATATGTGGGTATCCATTCCTTGCGGTAGCATTTCCTCATATAATTCACAATGGGGTACATCTTTCAATTTTACTGAAAGGCAAGAGTACACGCTCAATGTGCAGACTTCTGATAGTACAATGGGAACTGTCACTGTTTTTTCACAATATGGATGTTCTAATCCCATGACAATTTTCAGTGCATCAGCAGATAGTGGTTATTATTTCTCTCATTGGAGTGACGGCAACACAGATAATCCTCGTTCTCTTGTAGTGACACAGGACACTTCGATTGTTGCTTTCTTCGAACCGACTATTCCTGATACTTTATATATCGACACTTTTTATGTAAATGTACCGTATGCAGTGCATGACACAACATATGTTGACGTACACGATACTACATATATAGATGTTCCGTATGCGGTGCATGACACCACGTACATTAATGTTTATGTGCATGATACAACAATAATGTTTGATACACTGACAGAGTATTTCCCCGTTCATGATACTGCCTATATCATTCAGACAGATACGTTATACGACACCATCACAAACATAGTCTTCGATACTGTCACTAACACTATCTATGACACCACGGTCGTTTACAGCACTGATACGCTGTGGCTGCACGATACGGTGTTTGTACACGACACCATCTATATCCACGACACTATTGTTGTCGGCGTGGATGAGGTGGATGCGATAAACGCCAAGATATATACAACCAACGGACAGATAGTGGTGGACGGTGCGGAAAGGAACACGGTATATCTCTATGATGTCAATGGTCGCATACTGGCAACCAAGCAGGATGAATATTCACCCCTGCATTTTAATGTACCTGCAACAGGCACCTACCTCGTCAAAATCGGCAACCATCCCGTCCGCAAGGTGGTGGTGATAAGGTAAAACGAAGAAGGAATCTATAACACACAAAGAAGGCATAAGGAAAGCATCGGAGCGGCCGCATGGCCGCTCCGATTTCTGTTTTGCGGAGAAAAAGACATGTTTTTCAAAGATTACATGAAGAATTATTTTGACATATTCAAGAAAAGTTGTATTTTTGCATCGTTTTTTGAACATTTTCACAAGTCGAGCGCAGAGGACAAGTCATATAGTGTATGGACTATGCCGAGGCGAGAAAACGTCAACGAAGTTAATGGAATATATGAATTATCTACAGTTCAGAGAGCAATGGCACAGTTTGGGGTGCTTCAACATTTACCAGGTACGTGCATGGCGAGCCGACTTTGACCGCACCAACATCTCCCGCTGGGTGAAGCGTGGATATATATCACGGCTTCGTCAGGACTGGTATGCCTTCAGCGACATGCTCTCTCAGCCAGACGCGGCAAGGTATGTGGCCAGTACAATCTATAGTCCTTCCTATATAAGCCTTCATGCAGCATTAGCCTATCATGGAATCATCCCCGAGGCGGTGACAAAGATTACCAGCATCACAACCAAACGCACCACTTCATACAACAATATTTTTGGTGAATTCAGTTACCAAACCGTCAAGCCTGAGCTGTTTTTCGGATACACACAAATGTCCATGTCTGCGGGAGGAAGCTATCTTATGGCTCTGCCCGAGAAGGCAATGGTCGACCTATTGTATCTTTATCCTCAGTATAATACCGAAGAGGCTCTCCTTGATCTCCGATTTGACGAAGACTGGATGCAGGAAGAACTGAATACAGAACGGCTGCTGGATTTTGCCACACGGTGCGATTCAAAAAGCCTTCAGAAAAGAGTAGATATACTTATCAATACCTATCATCATGATTGATATTAGCTCGTTGTTAGGCTATTATCCTCAGGCCATTGCAACTAACAAGTCATTCCACAAGCATATCTTGAAAGAATATGTCGAACTGTTGGCGTTGGAGCATTTGTCACGTTCTCCTTTGGTGGCAAAAATTGTATTCATAGGAGGAACCAACCTCAGGCTTGTTCATGGAATTGACCGCTTCTCCGAGGATTTGGATTTTGACTGCAAAGGTCTGACCGAGACTGAATTTGTAGAATTGTCTGACGATGTGACAAAGTGTTTGAGGAATAACGGCCTGAGGGTGGAACTGCGTGATAAGGACCCCTCACACCTTACAGCGTTTCGGCGTAACCTCTATTTCCCTGAGTTGCTGTTCGAGATGGGACTATCCGGACATCGCGATGAACGCTTCCTGATGAAAATAGAGGCACAGGACCAAGGTGTCGGTTATCAGTCAGATATGGCGTTAATTAATCGCTGTGGATTCTTGTTTCCCATGCCTGTGGCTCCCAAAGAGGTGCTTTTATCCATGAAACTATCGGCATTGCTGGCGAGAGCAAAAGGACGGGATTTCTACGACACAATTTTTTTATGGCAACAGACAACCCCCAACTACGACTTCCTTAACGACAGATGCGGTATTGGCACGCCAGAGAAATTGAAAGAGGCTCTGGAAGTGAAACTGTCGTCCATAGACTTGAAATTGAAGCAGCGAGACTTTGAACATCTGCTATTCAACACAGCTCGTAGCACACAGATTCTTTATTTTAAGGAATTTATAGAGGAGAAACTATCCTGATTTCCTATTGTGCAGAAAATAATTTGTATAATTGCCACATGAGCATAAAACAAGCAAGGACATCCGAATGGATGTCCTTGCTTGTTTTATGCATAAGTCTGTCGCCTAGCAGAGTTCGTGGATTACGAGGCCGGAGCGGAGCTTGGGCTCGAACCAGGTGGTCTTCGGGGGCATGATGTTGCCTGTGTCAGCAATGTCGATGATCTGCTTCATGCTCACGGGATAGAGGGCGAAGGCGACCTTCATCTCGCCGTTGTCGACGCGACGTTTCAGCTCGCCGAGGCCACGGATGCCGCCGACGAAGTCGATGCGCTTGTCAGTTCGGAGGTCCTTGATGCCGAGCACCTTGTCGAGGACAAGGTTCGAGAGGATGGTGACGTCGAGCACGCCGATGGGGTCGTTGTCGTTGTAGGTACCGGGCTTGGCGGTCATCTTGTACCAGTGGCCGTCGAGATACATGCTGTGCTCATGCAGCTTGGCGGGCTTGTAGATCTCGGTGCCCATGTCAGTGAGCTCGTAGCTCTCGCCCACGGCGGCGATGAACTGCTCCTTGGTGAGGCCGTTGAGGTCCTTGACCACGCGGTTGTAGTCGATGACGTTGAGCTGGTTGTCGGGGAAGATGACGGTCATGAAGTAGTTGTACTCCTCCTTGCCGGTGTGGTGGGGGTTCTGCTCCTTCTTCTCCTGTCCCACGAGGGCGGCGGCGGCGCTGCGGTGGTGGCCGTCGGCGATGTACATGGCGGGAACCTGCTTGTCGAAGATGTCGACGAGCTCGGCGATGGTGGCCTTGTCGTCGATGACCCAGAAGCGATGGCCGAAGCCGTCTTCCTTGGCGATGAAGTCATAGATGGGCTTCTTGGCGGTGATGCCGGCCACGATCTCGTCGATGCGGGCGATGGCGGGGTAGGCGAAGAAGACGGGCTCGACGTTGGCGTTGGTGATGCGCACGTGTTTCATGCGGTCCTCTTCCTTGTCCTTGCGGGTGAGCTCGTGTTTCTTGATAACTTTGTTGACATAGTCCTCGCTGTAGGCGCAGGCGACGATGCCGTACTGCCACTTAGCGTTGGCATCCTTGGGGTTCATGCTCTGGTCCTTGAACAGGTTGTAGTTCTTGACGACCTGGAGGTACACTTCGGGCGAGTGCTCGTCGGTGCCTTTGGGGAGGTCGATTTCAGCCTTGGTGACGTGGAGGAGGCTGTAGGGGTTGCCCTCGCACTCGATGCGGGCTTCTTCGGAGTTGAGTACGTCGTAGGGACGTGAAGCCAGTTTTTCGACGATGTCGACGGGCGGGCGGAAGCCCTTGAAAGGTTTGATGATACTCATGATACTATTGTTTGATTGTTTGATTGTTTGATTGCTTGGGTGATGGGTTTTGAGGGTGCAAAGATAGGAACTTTTTGTGACGTGGGCAAATTTTTTTTCTGGGGAGGGAGAAGTCGGCGTCAATCGTTCCATCCCTCGAAGGAGGAGTAGGGGAAATAAAATACCCCTTCCATCACCCTATCAACGCCCTACCAACTCCTACCATGGTAGGAGTTGGTAGGGCGTTGGGTAGAAGTTGGTAAGGAGATGGTGTTTAGTATGAGGCTGTTAGGCGGATGGCATGTTCTGCGGTGACGCAGAGTTTATGCGATGAGTTTTAGTAGTTGTTTTTCAGTGGCTTGCGGTAAAATACTCCTGAGATGGGTCAAAATGCGCTGGAGAGACTCTTCGGGTGTCCGGGAGGTGCCCTTGGGGTGTCCAAAGAGGTGCTCGGGGGTGGTCAGCAGCGCCCAGCCCCACCCATAGCGATTGCCGTGCATGTCGGTCGGATAGACAAAGTCCTCGGTCACCATGCGGCAGGCCATCTGTAGTTTGGTTACATATCCGTCAAAGCGTGAGCGCATCTTGGGTCCGTCGAAGCCGCAGGCAGAGCGCAAGTCGCGGGTAATCATGCTGCCGTTGATGCGGAGGATTTCGAGGATGGTACCCTCGATGCTTTCCTCCGGGGGTTCGGGGTATTTTGCACGGCGGTAGTTGCAGAGGTCTGGCCACCAGTCCATTGAAACAAATCCGGCCTTGCCGCCGAAGAACTTGCCGTAGGCGAAGTGGCCTTCGGTGACAATGGGGCCTTTCCAATCCCAGAGCGGCCAGTCCCACGAACCGTCGTCTTTCCTCACATACCGGCATTCCGGCGCCACCAGTTCGTCGGCCGAGAAGCCGCGGATGCCGCTGTCGAGCAACGGCACGAGGCCAGTCTCATGTATGGCCTCCATCAATTCCGGACAAGTGCTAATCATCGTTATAACCGTTTGATTTCCGGTGCAAAGATACTATTTTTTTCTCAATTGGGAAAAAATATGTACTTTTGCATTTTAAATATTGAATACAATGTTATTATTAGACGACAACACTCCTGCAATCATTGCCGCTGCCGCCCAGAGTGGCGGAACGCCTGAGGTGCCTGTCCCCGAGCACATTCAGGCTGTGGACAGCATCAAGTCTACCATGGTGGACAGTCTGAAAAATATGAATCTGAGTGATTTGAAGGATGTGGTGACGGGTGAGAACACCCTCATCAAGGACGGTCTGCACGAGTTGACGAAACTGACGGTGGAATTTGTTCCCAAGCTGCTCATTGCCATCCTGATACTGTGGGTTGGTATGAAGCTTTGTAAGATGCTGAAACGCATTATTATGCGTGCACTCGACAAGAGGGGTGCGGAGCCCAGTCTGAAGACCTTCCTCGGAAGCCTGGTCGATGTGCTGATGAAGGCCATGATTGTGATTATGGCCATGGACGTTATCGGCATCAAAGCCACCTCATTCATCGCCTTGCTGGGTGCCATGGGGTTGGCCATTGGTATGGCGTTGCAGGGCACATTGCAGAATTTTGCCGGTGGTGTCATCATCCTGCTCATGAAGCCCTTCAAGGTGGATGACTATATTGAGTGTGGCAACTACAAGGGTTATATAAAGGAAATCAGGATTTTCCATACCTTCATGCGTCCGTTTAACGGCCGCACCATCATCATTCCCAACAGCGAACTGGCCACCAAGAGCCTGATCAACCACACAAAGGAACCGCAGATACGTTTAGATGTGGTGGCTTCGGTAGCCTATGGCACCGATTTGGCGAAGGTGAAGGAGGTGCTGTGGGATGTGATTAAGGATGAGAAACTTGTGCAGTGGGAACCGAAGCCCCCAGTGATAGCGGTGAGTGAGTTGAACAATTCGTCGGTGGATATTTCCATCTGGCTGTGGGTGACGGTGGAGGACTATTGGGAAGTGTGGAAGCACATCCGCGAGGATATCTACATCGCCTTCAACAATGCCGGCGTCGAGATACCGTTCCCGCAGGTTACCGTCCATCAAGGCAAAGAAGGCTCTCCCATCCACATGGAACATCGTACGGTGGTAGACCGACCTGAAGCAGTGGAAGGTGAGAGAATTGGCACAGGAAACTAACACGGTGAGAGGTGAAGGCCACTCATAACTAAGTATTAACTATGAAGACAATCAAATTTATAATGGTGGTGGTGTTGGTTTTTACCTTTCACCTTTCACCTTTCACCTCGAATGCTCAGGCACAGGAGTTGCCGCTGAGCGAGACGGCAACTGCGAGTGTGCTCACCTGCGGACCGGGTGATGATTTCTATACCACTTTTGGCCATTCGGCGATAAGGATTTACGACACGGCCAAGGGTATCGATCTGGTGTACAACTATGGTACTTTCGATTTCAATACGCCACATTTCTACTGGAAGTTCATGCGTGGACAGCTGAACTACATGCTAGGACGGTCGTCGTTCGAGGGATTCATGGAGGAGTATATTTATTACGGCCGCGCGGTGTGGGAGCAGCGGCTCAACTTCACTCCACAGGAGGTGAGTAATCTATACCTGCTGTTGGAACAAAACTATTTGCCAGAATATCGTTATTATCGCTACGACTTCTTCCGCGACAACTGCGCCACGCGGGTGCGCGACATGGTGGAGATGGCATGTGGGAGACATCGTCCGAGTCCCCTCTGTAGAGACATATCCTACGACGTCTCCAGCTACCGTCGTATGGTGGCGGAGCCCCTGAAGGGGACGCTGGAATGGTGGCGTCTGGGCATCGACATGCTTTTCGGTCTGCCTGCCGACCATCGTTGCACGGAGGCAGAGTCGATGATGATGCCGGAGAATATGAGGAAGCTTTTCAGCGTCTATACGCGTGGCGAACGACCACTTGTGGAGAATGAGATTCAATTGCTTGAAGAACGGCGTGAACCTTTGTCGAGGAGCTTCCCTCCAGTGGTGGTGTTTGCACTGATATTCGTTGGGGTGGCACTGCTGACTTGGAAACAGATAATGCCGCGTTGGGTCGACAGGGTTTTGTTTATCCTAGCCGGGGCGGTGGGGTTGTTCCTGCTGTTCATGTGGTTTGGCACGAATCATTACTGCACGGAGTGGAATCTCAACATCCTGTGGGCGTCGCCGCTGTTGATACTTATCGCCATACGTCTGGAACGCAGTCCGAAATGGGCGCTGTGGCTACAGGAGGGATGCTTCGCTGTGGCAGCGGTGTGGGTGATTATTTGCGGGTTGTCGCTGGCGCTGATTCCACTGATACTCACGCTGGCGTTACGCGTGAGCGTTTTGATTAAGAATTGATTGAATTTTGTTGAAGACCATTTCGGGGGTGATGGCCGTGAGGCATCGGTAGTCGCCGTAGCGGCAGGCTTTCTGCCCGAAGGCCGAGCAAGGTTGGCAGGATAGGTTGGCACAGAGGGCGTTGTCGCGGCTCTGCTGCTGGGGGTAGAAGCCGAAGTCGGGATGTGTGGCTCCCCAGATACTCACCACCGGGACGCCTAGTACAGAGGCGAAGTGCATGTTCGAGGAGTCCATACTCACCATTAAGGAAAGACTTTTTATTATATCCAGCTCCTCGGCAAAAGATTGTTTTCCGGCAAGGGATTTTACACTCTCTGAGGCGAGAGTCTCCAACTGCGACGCTTCGTTTTTTCCTCCGAAAAGGAGTACTTGGTAACCGCTGTCGGCAAGAATCTTGACGAGACGGCCTATGTTTTCCCATGGCCAAATCTTTCCCTTGTGCTGTGAGAAAGGGGCAACGCCTATGGTGAAAGTGGAAGAATTGGCAGACGCGGATTTTTTCGTTTTTCGTTTTTCGTTTTCCACTCGCTTCAGGCCTGCGCGTCGGAAGACGTCGTCGTAGCGTTGGTACTGGGGTTTGCGGGGATGGTGGTAGAGGTGGTGGAGGTAGAGCCAGCGGGAGAACTTGCCTTTGCGTAGGGCGCGGAGGCGGAAGTGGAAGTTAAAGAGGTTGCGCAGGCGGAGGAGGGTGAGCGCGAAGCCGACGCGGTTTACCTTGTGGAGGTCGATGACGGTGTCGGCACCGACGGAGTTGAGTATTTTGTATATCTTGATAAAACTCTGTTTCTTCTTAATTCTCAGGTATTCTACGTTATCCATGCCTGAGAAGAGGGCCATGAGTAGCGGCGGTCCGGCAATGGTGAAGCGGATGTCGGGATTGGACATAGCATAGTCATGCACCAACGGTGCCATGAGGGCGACGTCGCCGAGAGCCGAGAGTCGGATGACCAAGACGTGCTTCACTTCTTGTAGAGAGAAGGGTTAAGGCTGGGATCGTTGTACATCTTCATCTGACGGTAGAGCTTCATTTGGCGGCGACCGTTGGCGAGGTCGTCGAGGAGTTGGTCGATGGCGGTGGTGAGGTCGGTACGCTGGGTTAGGAGGGTATCGAGTTTGGCTTGACATTTGGCACGGTGGGCTTCGTCGCCCCGGTTGGCCTCAATCTGGAAGTGATAGATCTTGAGCGCCAGGATGGAGAGGCGGTCGACAGCCCAGGCGGGGGTCTCGGTGTTGAGTCGGGCGTCGGGCTGCAGGGTTACCTCTTTAAACTGCATGAAGTAGTGGTCATCGATCTGCTCTACAAGGTCGGTGCGGTGTTGGTTGGAGCGGTCGATGCGGCGTTTCAGTTGAAGGGCATAGACGGGCTCCACATCGTCGGGACGAACGAGGTCCTCAAGATGCCATTGTACGGTGTCGACCCACGACTTTTCCCACAATACAGCCTCAAAGGTGCCGCATTGGTAGGGATTGTTCTGCGGTGCGTCAACGTTGTCAGTCTTATGGTATTCAATTATTTGTTGCTCGAAGAGCTTGTAAAGGTCGTTTGCTTTCATGCTGCAAAGATACTATATTTTTTAGAAACTATGTCCGATATTGATATAAAGGTTGATGCTTGGTGAAAGGGAAGAGTATCCCAGATGGCCTTCGATGGGCCCAAGAAAGGTGTTGTAGGCATAGCCGAGGGAGACGCCATAAATGAACTCCGAGGATCCCAGATTGATGTTGGGCTGAAGGAATGTCTTGAGGTCGTCGACATGACGTGCTGCCGCTGTGCGGAGGAGAAGGTATCGTTTCTCACCCAAATGGCATTGAATGTTAAGATGGATACCTGCTAAGTAGCGTTCAGTCATTGCAATGCTGTGCACTCCCGGGAATTCGAACTGCTGGTCGACAATGCGCTGGCGGGTGCCGACAACGTTGATATAGGACATGGGCACGTCATTGTAGAAAATAAGTCGTGCGAAGCCCCCCGGTTGGATGGTGAATCTGGAAGAAGGCGAGAGATTTGCGCGCCAGAGGAGCGAGAGATCGGGAATGCCTGTGTGGTTGCCGTCGTAGGTGGCAAAGTTGTCAGTACGGTAGGCGAAGTTGACGCGGAAGTAGGTTCCTGCCGTAGGGAAATACCAATCGTTCTCCGTGTTCAAGAGTGATTCGAAGATATAGGAGAAGAAACGTTGGTCGTCGAGGACGATGGCAGTGTTGTTCGCCGAGAGAATTGGATCGAAATAGTAAAAGTAATCGAAACGTAGGCCTGCGCGGATTTTGTAGAGACGGAAGCGCGAATTGAGAGGGGTAGCTTCCACAATATGCTGTGTGTACTTCACGTTGTAGGAGCGTATACCATTGGAGTATATGTCAATGTCGTTGCGCTGGAATGTGTATCCAAAAGAGGGAGAGGTGAATCCACGGGGATAGAACTTGTGTTCGAGGCCCAGTTGCAGGCGTTTCCCCAATCGCAGACGCGCGCTGACTTCCATGGGTACATGCCATGTGAAAGGCAATCTGGCCCCCAACTGTAATGCTCCCGTCTCTTCATTGTCGAACCGGAAAGTGACTCCTGCAACAGGGCTGAGGAGGAGGGGATTGGGGGCGGTAAGCTTAAAATCTTTTTTGTCGTTGTTATCGTTGCTTTCCGTTGGATTTGGAGAGGCGTAGTGCCTGACGTTCCATTTGCCACGCTTTGTCTGCAGTTCGCGGAAAAGGGCCTGAAGTTCGTCGCGGTGGAGAGCGGCGGCTTCGCTACCGCGGCGCAGCAGGGTGTCGATAGCAGCGGCATTGAAAGAGGCCGCAGAATATCCGTCGACGTTGACCTGCATGAGAATGTCGCTCATGGCGAGGTTCTCGTTGTATTTGTTTTTGGTGTTGACGTCAATAATCTGCATGAGAAGGTCGAGGGGACCAGTGATTTCGTCGGCGGTGAGGGTGTCGTCTTGAACAGTGACCCCGATGATGATGTCGGCACCCATTTGGCGTGCGATGTCGGCGGGATAGTTGTTGCGCATACCCCCATCGACCAGCAACATGTCGTTCATACGGATTGGCGAGAAGACCCCCGGAATGGACATGGAGGCCCGCATGGCTTGCTTGAGATGGCCGCTATGGAAGTCGACTTCGGTGTTGGTGATGATGTCTGTGGCTACACAGGCAAAGGGAATGGGAAGGGTGTTGAAGTCGATGGAGTCGAGATAGCCATCAAGGAGACGGTCGAAAAGATTGTCGAGGTTGATGCCGCGAATAAAGCCAGCACCCTCGTTATGCTTGCTTCCGAAAGTGAAAGCGTGCCAGAGAGGGTAGGTGTTCAGCATGCGACGGGTGTCGATGTCGAGTTCTTCGGGTTTGACACGGTCGGTGAGGAGGAATGACCAGTCTTGGTGACGAACAAGAGAGTCGAGCTCGTCGGTGCTCCATCCAATGGAGTAGAGGCCACCTATGAGGGCACCCATGGATGTCCCACAGATGATATCGATGGGCAGCCCGGCGTCCTCAATAGCCCGGAGGGCTGAGATGTGTGCCACACCTTTGGCTCCACCGCCACTGAGCACCACGGCTACCTTAGGCCGGTCGAAGTAGTAACCGAATTGGGCTGATGCTGTGGTCAGCGACAGCAGGGTGAGTATTATGATTGTCAATCGTTTCATTCAGCTTGACTATATACGTCTTTCCGCAGTCGCAGGGCTTGCAGCAATCCGCGGAGAATGAGGAATACCAGGAAGGCAATCCAAAGGATATTGTTCCAAAGATGAATGTCCGCGGTTCCGTACAGTTCTTTCAATCCGTAATAGATGACAAAGAATGCGGCGGTAGCCACAAACATGGCGTTGCGCATGGTGCGGGTGGCGGTGGCTCCGATGAAGATGCCATCGAAGAGGAATGCCGCGAAACCGCAGATGGGAATGGCAAGCACCCATCCCATGTAGCCACCGGCGGCGGCAATAATGTCTTCTTTGTCGGTGAAGATATGAAGGAACTGGTTGCCGAAAGCGGCATAGAGGCCGGTGAAGACTACCGTCAGAGCCAATCCCCAGATGATGAGCAGGCGTACGGCCAGTTTGAGGTGACGTTTTTGCCGGGCTCCGATATGACGGCCAACCAGGCTCTCTCCAGCATAGGCAAAGCCGTCCATGATGTAGCTGAAAAGAGTGAAGAACTGTAGCAGAAGTGCGTCAACGGCCAGTATCTGGTCGCTGATGTGGCTCGAGGCTGCTGTGATGAAGGTGAATACCCCCGAAAGGCACAGCGTGCGTAGGAAAATGTCGCTATTCACCTTGAAGAACCGCCGCATGTCCTGCCAATGCAGGGCCTCTTTAATCAGGGTAATCAGATTATTCTGATTTCTTTGAATACTCCGAATATCCATCTTCTTCAACTTCCTTCTTAAAAAGACGATGCCTAACAATAGGCCCGTATAGTTGGCCACCACCGTGCCCAGCGCCACGCCGAACATGTCCCATTCGAGCATCAGCACAAAGAGCAGCGAGGCCAGGATGTTGACGCAGTTCAATGCAATGGCAATCCACATGGGGGTCTTGGAATCTTGCATGCCGATGAACCACCCTTTGATGGCGTAGAGCCCCAGGGTGGCCGGAGCGGCCCAGATGCGCACGAAGAAGTAGGTGAGTGCGAGGCTCAATACATGGTTACTGCCTTCGAAGATGTGAGGCACTGCCAGCGAGATAGGCCATTGCAGCGCAATCAGCAATACTGCTATCCCTAGTGCAATGGCACAGGCGCGGATGAGGATTTTCACCGCTTCGTCCCATCGCTCAGCGCCGAAGGCTTGGGCTGTGAAGCCGCTGGTTCCCATGCGCAGGAACCCAAAGTTCCAGTAGATGAGGTTGAACAGTTGTGTGCCAATGGCAATGGCTCCAATATGATCTCCCGAAAGGTGTCCCACAATGGCCATATCCACCATGCCGAGCAACGGCACGGTGATATTGGTCACAATGTTGGGCAACGCTAGTCCGAGGATTCTACTGTTCATTCTTTATCAGCTGTTTCAGACATGATTTCGCTCGAGGCGCAGTTCAGCACTTTGCGGGTGGCCTGGTCACTGACGAAAACCACCACATGGCAGTGTTTGAGGTTGACGTTGTCGGGGATGGGGAAGGTCAACGTGCCCAACAGCGATTCGCCTTCGAAACCCGTGCATGTTACCTCGGCACCCCAGTAGCTGGTAATCACTTTGCGCAGCATGTGGTTGTGCGCATAGTTGTCGTCAATGGTGTTGTTGGGTAGCAGCTGGCGGTAGACCAGCGAGTCCTCGACCAGGACTGCCGTGAAGTTTACCGGGTCGGTGTATTTCTTGACAAACTGCAGGTTGGTGGTGACATTTATCTTTGACTTGTCGAAATAGGAGAGAACCTCCAGAGCGATGATGGGATTTTCCGCCAACGCCTGGTTGATGCCATCTGCTATGTTGCTCATGTCGCCTTGATACTGCGTGCTGCGGTCGCGGTTGATAAAGGCTGCTGGGATGGCGTTGATGCCGAAGTATTTGTCCCACAGTGTGCCGCCGTCGGTGCGCATGTCGGGCTGGTTGGGGTAGGGGGTTCCCTGACCGTTGGGGTGGTTGATGGAGACTATCACCACATTCTCGTTGTTGATGCCGTCGAGTGTCTCGTCGGCGGTGGGACAGTTGCTGCAACGCGGCCCGGTGTATTTCTCCACATAGACACGCTGCACAGGAGTAACGGTTGCCGTCGAGGGCTTCCAGTCCACCGCCGCACCGTCATACACTATATATTCATCGGTTTCAATCTTGTCGCACCCCACAAAGCCGATTAAAGCCATCAAACCCATTAAACTCATTAATATCTTTTTCATAATTTAAAAGCTAGCCGTTAAACTGAATGTCAATCCGTTGCTTGCCGGCACCAGACGGCACACGCCACCGATGCACAGCAGTCCCTCGCGCTGTTTGCCGTAGCCCACTTGCAGGCGTGTGGCGCCGTGGGTGTAGCCCACCGAGAGGTTGTAGTAGTTGCCTATGCCGTCGTTGTAGGCATATTGGTCGCTGGCCGAGACGAACCAGTGGGTGCCTACGTTCCACTCCACCAGGCCCATCACCCAGTCGCCAGCGCGACGGTCGTTGTGCTCGGGGTCGTCGGCATCGTAGTGGCTGTCGCTGCCCATCCATTCGGCCTCGAAGCGCAGCGAGTGTTTTTTGTTGACCTTCCATGCCACGTCGGCCACCACTATGTTGTTGTGGTGCAGGCTTCCGGGTTCGTTCTCTACCACCGGGTTGAACACTTGGTAGGCGTAGGTGGCGGTGAGCTTGACAGCCTTGGAGAGTTTCTTGGCTACCTCGACCGACACGTCGCCGTAGAAGAGCTGCCCAAGCCCGCTGTTCACCTCGTAGCCCTCGGTTCCGGCACCGCCGGTGACGGTGGTGTCCAAGCCGTAGACCACTGAGCTGTTGACGTGGACATCAGTGCCGTATTCACCACCCAGAAGTGTTCCTTTCTTGAACTTGTACATCACGTCGGCCTGCAGACCTTGTTCGCCATTCACCTGTGTGGCGTAGGGATACATGGCTAGGAAGGCGTAAGTGTGGTTCTTCGTGATAGCGGGCAGGTAGTTGATATACAGCATCTCGCCGCTTTGCGAGCGGACACTCTTGAATCCCATGTTGTCGATGCGTTTAGCCTGGATGCCGGCGCTGAAGCCGCGCTGCGAATAGTTGAGGTTCAGCAGCAAAGCCTGTCCAGGACGATAGATGTAACCGTTGATGGCATTGGGGTCCTGACCCTTGCGGGCATATTCGGCCTGGAGGCTCCAGTTGCCGTAGCCCAGATCGGCACGCAGGCTAGTGGCTCCCACGTTGAGGGGCAGGTTGAGCCTATACTCAGGTGTCTCTGCGGGGATGACCTCATCGTTTTCGTATTTGCTTACAAATCCGGCACCCAGCGTGGCGCGGAATTTGCTTTCGCCCAATGGCTTGATAAGGCTTCCGAGGTCTACTTCACCGTCGATGCCGCGCACCAGCCCGTTGCCGTATCCCCAGAAGATTCTTTGTTTGCCGACGAGACCCTTGATGGTCACACCGTCGACGGGACGCAGGGTGACGTTGATGCCGCGGATGGAGTTGTCGAGGCCCAGATAGCGGTCCTCGTAGGTGCGCAGAATCATGCCGCTGCCGAACTGCTCGTAGAAGTTACCGGCGGTGACACTCAGCCGTTTGCCGTTATAGTTCACGAAATAGTTGGCCAACCCTTCGCCCTCGTACTGCGCGTCGAAGCCCAGCAGGGGTTTCTCGTACATCTCGAAGCGTAGGCCGGCGCTGAAGTCGCCATTGGTGTAGAGAATGTCTGCGCGGGCGTTCATCAGCAGTTTCTCAGGCACATCCTGTGCTCCGATGACACTGTCGGCTCGCGACATTTGCCCGTCCAGTTGCACATTTCCCGTCACATGCCCCCCCATGATGCCCTGGGCCTTTGCACCCACCATGAGGCTCAGCATCATCAGCGGAAGTATAAATTTGCTCTTTCTCATTGATTGGTTTATAATATAAAATACGATGCAAAATTACGACTTTTTTCCGACATGTTGCAATAAAAAAACGCCATTCCGGAGACTTGATGTTAACTAGCTGATAACCACCTGTGAACGCCTTGCCAACTCCTAACCAACTCCCACCATGGTAGGAGTTGATAGGGAGATGATAGGTCGTTGGTAGGGTAATTGTGGCAGGAGGGTATAAAAAAAAGCCCCCTTTCCCGCGGAAGGGAAAGGGGGCTTTTTTAGGTTAATTATTATTTCAGCAGATGGCGGACCTGCTCGATGACTTCCTCCTCGCCGCCATCCTGATAGCCGGTGTGCTGCCAAACAATTTCGCCCTCACCATTGAGGATGAATGTGTGGGGCACGTTGACCACGCCCATGGCGCGTTTGAGGTCGCTGTTTTGATCGAGGTAAATCTCATAGGGCCAGTCGTTTCCCTCGGCATGGGGTTTGACGCGGGCAGCGCTGCGGGCATCATCGACGCTGATGGCCACAATTTTGACGCCGGTCTCTTGTTGCCACTCTTCGTAGACTTCCTTGATGTTGTTGAGCTCGCGGTTGCAGGGTTTGCACCACGTGGCCCAGAAGGAGATGATGACGGGCTTGCCATTGTTTTGGATGACAGACGACTGCACGTTCTGTCCGTCGATGGATTTGAGGGTAATGTTTTGGGGCAGTTTGGCATTCTGTGCCATCAGGCTGCCGACAAACATGAGGCTGACGATTGCGAAAAGGATCTTTCTCATAATTTTTTTTATATCGTTTTTACAATTATTATGTATTCTTAAATGTTGATTTCTTGCAGGATGGCTTCCTCTTTTCCGATGAGTTCACGTGTATGTTCGTTGGCTTCGCCGTCGGCGATGTCGTCGCGGAGCTGGAAGAGGCGTCCGTAGTGGAGACCGTAGTTGCGGAGGGCAGGATTGCCCAGTTCGGCGGCCAAGGCGAAGAGGTTGGCGGTCTTGCCGTCGATGATTCTCAGATAGTCATCGCTTTTCTCTTGTTGGAGGAGTTCGGCTTCGACCATGGATTTGACGGTGTCATTGAATTTTTGCGTAATTTCATTGTCGCCTATCTCGCTGAGTAGCTGCATGATGGAGACGAGGTGGTAGTCGCCTACGAGGACGGCTACAGCGCTGTTCCAGCGGGCGTTGACGGAGGGCTGTCCGCGGCGTGTGAGGTCGCGGTCGATGACATCGTCGTGGAGCAGCGAGGCGTTGTGTAGCATCTCGACGGCGGTGGCGAGGAGAAGGGTGCGACGGGAGTGGAAATGGTCGTTGCCCAAGGTGGCGGCGGTGGCTAGCAACATTCTTGGCCTTAGCATTTTACCGATGCGTCCGGCGGAATATTCCTCCACTTGGCGCAGCAGGTCGCCGTTGCCGTCGGTCATGCGTCGCAGGTATTCGGCGCGCACTTCTTGCAAACGTTCTTCTATCTGGCTAGTTTCTAAATTCATTGTTGAGGGTTGAGAGTTTGTTGTAGAGAGGTTTTGATGCTTTGACGAGTGGCAGGCGCAGGATGTTGGTGATGTGGCCTTGAATCTCGAGCAGTGCTTTGACTCCCGTGGGGTTGCCTTCTTCGAAGATGGCATTCATGAGTGGCAGCATGCGATTGTGGAGCGGCAGCGCTTTCTTGAGGTCTCCTTTCATGGCGAAGCGCACCATGTCGGACATTTCTTTGGGCAAGGCGTTGGCCATCACGCTGATGACTCCGTCGGCACCGAGGGTGAGCATGGGGTAGGTGAGGGCGTCGTCGCCGCTGATGACGCGGAAGCCGTCGGGACGCTGGCGCAGGATTTCCATTACCTGCTGCAGGTTTCCGCTGGCCTCTTTGATGCCTATGATGTTGGGACATTCATGGGCGAGGGTGAGGGTGGTCTCGGCCGTGAGGTTGACGCCGGTACGGCCGGGGACGTTGTACATGACGACGGGCACGGGCGACACCTCGGCGATGTTGCGGTAGTGCTGCAAGAGGCCGCGTTGGTTGGGCTTGTTGTAATAGGGCGTCACTGAAAGGATGCCGCTGATGCCCTCGAAGGAGGTGTGGGCGATGGTGTCTGTGAGGTTGAGGGTGTTGTTGCCGCCAAGGCCCAGCATGATGGGACAGCGGCCAGCGACGGTCTCAACAATAAACTCCTGCACGGCAGAGCGCTCGCTGGGGGTCATGGTGGCTGCTTCGGAGGTGGTGCCGAGGGCCACGATATAGTCGACGCCGGAGGTGATGATATGCTCGATGAGGGCTTCGAGTTTGGTGAAGTCCACGGTTTCCTGCTGTTTGCGGAAGGGGGTGACAAGGGCAACTCCTGTGCCAGTAAATATGGGTTGTTTCATTTTGCTATTTCTTTATCATTCCTAAATATTCTATGATGTTGTTGAAGAAATCCTTGAGCTCGACGTGGCCATCGCCGCGGATGATGAGGTCGAAGACCTCGGTGGGGTCCTCGGAAGGGGTGGCGTAGACCACTTTGAGGCTCGCGGTGGTGCATAGGGCGATGTACTGTGAGAAGAAGTTCTCTTCTCCGATGGTGTCGATGAGCAGGTCATATTCGTGGGAGATGAAGTCCTCGATGGACGAGGCCGAAGGAAGTCCCCAGAAGTTGAGGTCGGTCTTGGAACGGCAGATGGTGGTGGCCTGGTGGGTGACGACAAAGTTGATGTCCTGATCCTGAATGGCTATGATATGCACCTGCTTACCCTGGTTCTCCATCACTTTGGCGAAGTGGTTGAGGATAGTCCAGTTGTGTTCGTTGTCGAGACGGCAAATGACGCCCACGGTTTTGACTTCCTGGATGTTGTCGATGCGTTTGTCGCGTGGGGCGGCTTTAAGGTCGCGGACAATCTTTTTGCGTCTGATGTTTTTAATGAATTCCAGCATATATTTGGTGTTTTATTTATTCGAAAAGGGAATGTTGACGGTAAAGGTTGAAAGAACGGCGGTGGAGCGGGGTGGGACCGTATTGCTCGATGGCGCGGTAGTGGTCAGTGGTGGGGTATCCTTTGTTTCTGTTCCAGCCGTATTGTGGGTATTGCTCGTGGAGACGGCACATGATTTCGTCGCGGTGGGTCTTAGCCAGAATGCTGGCGGCGGCTACGGGCATGTACTTGGCATCGCCTTTGACGATGCACTGGTAGGGTATGTCCGTTTCGTTGTAGAAACGGTTGCCGTCGATGATTAGGAATTCGGGTTTTAGTTTGAGTTGCTGCACGGCGAGGCACATGCCGTGGGTGGAGGCGTGCAGGATGTTGAGACGGTCAATCTCTTCGGGTTCTACTACTGCCACTTCCCATGCAAGAGCCACACGTTCTATCTCCTCGCGGAGGATGTTGCGACGGCGTTCGGTGAGTTGCTTCGAGTCGTTGAGCATGGGATTGGCGTAACCATCGGGAAGGATGACGGCGGCAGCAACGACGGGCCCTGCCAGTGGTCCGCGGCCGGCCTCGTCGCATCCCGCCTCACGGCGTCCAGGTATGATACACGGCTCTAACATGCGATGGCGGCGACTATGATAATGATAAACAGGAGGTCGAAGAGGTGACTGCGCCACGAGGTACGCGACGAGCGTGAGCGGCGGCGTGGAAGATTGAGCCGTTGGCAGAGACAGAATGTGAAGGGGATTGCCAGAAATTTGAAGTCGACGGGAAATATCTGAGTGAAGGGGAGCATGGCCAAAGCGGCTACAGTAATAAGCATGACGGTGGTGGCATTTTTTTGCCACACGATGGGCTTTTCTCCCAGACGGTGCCAGATGACCAAAAGGCTGACGACGAAAGCAGTGAGAAGCACGATATTGGCGACAACTTGCAGGGTGGTGAATTCACCGATGGCGAAATTCAGGAATCCCAAGTCGTCTCCCATTTGTGTGAAGCCGCTGACGAGATTGCCGGTGAAGAGCTGGATGGACCATAGTAGGAAGTAGGGGGCCAGCAGGCCAAGGAGGAGCATCATCCAGTCGCGCCAGCCGTAGAGTCGGTAGTTGATGGCAATGAGCATATAGGCCACGATGAGGGTGAGTGCTGGCAGGTAAACCATAGAGGCAATGCCGATGAGGGCAGCGGTGGAGAATATTTTGTCGGGTGAAACCGCCAGCAGGGTGCTGTGAAGCATTAGACGTCCTACGATGACAATGACCAGTAGCGCTGCCAGCAGAGTGGGTGAGAGTGCTGGTGTTTGGGCACTCATGGCAACGATGAAGAGCAGGGTGGGGAGGAGGCTGTTTTGCGAGGCCAGATTGACTTTGGAGAGCATCAGATTAAGGAAGAATCCACCCAGCACTACAAGCAGCATGGCGACGATGGTGGACAGGGTGGGTGATAGGTGGAGCCCACAGAGAAGATCGTAGAGAGGCGAATAATGGCCCGACGGCACCATGGGTTGCGGATTGGCAAAGGCTTCTCTCCACAGTAGCGCTGTCACTACCAGGATGATGATTGCCTGGACAACCGTGTTTTTCTCAAATAGCTTCAGCATGATTATTTGACAATCAGTTTTTCGATACGGCTACCTACGCGGAGGATATATACGCCACGTTGCCAATTGCTGACATCAAGGGTGGTCTCTTGTTCGACAGGACATTGCAGGATAAGCCGCCCATCGGGGGCGTAGACCTGAAGGGTTTGGCGCTCTCCGCAGAGAGTCATCACTTTCACCGTTGAGGTGGCGGGATTGGGATAAACTTTGAGAGGAGTGCGGAGTTGCTCCACTTGGTTGATGCCGACGAGACTGATGGCTTTGTTGATGGCGCGAAGGGCGTCAATTTTGCCCCACCCCCAATGGATATCCATACTGTCGTTGGCCACTAACGGACCGGTGATGTTGTCGTTGCGGGCGGTGGAAAAGATACTGTAGCGCACCTGATCGACGGTGATAGCGGGGTTTGCCTCCAGAATGAGAGCCACAACACCCGTAGCGGCAGGACTTGACATCGAGGTGCCGCTCATGTCTGACCATATGTATATTGGACCGCCGTCCTCCATCTGGCGGGTGAATCTGGCTGCATAATCACCACCTTGCTGCCAAGCACTGATGGAAGATATTACATCCACGCCAGGGGCGGAGATTTCGGGTTTCTTTACACCGTTGATTAGAGGACCGGCACTGCTGAAGTCGGCTATTTGTCCAGAGTAGTATTCTTCATTGTAATAGCGGTCAGCTTGGTGGGCGGCAACACTAATGCACTTGATTGCGCAAGCCGGCTCGCCAACACCGTAAAAAGCGTCGCCATCGGAGAATCCTGTATGGCCGCGACGGAAAGTGCATCCTTCGTTGCCAGCATGGTTCTGTTTGTTTGCGATATTCCATGCGTGGACGGTTCCGTTATTGGCTGCAATGAAAAGTTGGGTTTCCATTATTACTTTGTCGACATCAATCTGCATATGCGGACGGTAATCGAAGGGGTTTCGGTGTTCAATCATAATGCGGTAACCGACCTTAGTGGTGCCGCAATCAACGGTGTCATAGATGATTGTGTCGCCATCCGCGGTGCTATACATAGGGCTTCTCCAATTTCTGCTGGAGGTTTTCCAGATACAGATGCCTGCAGAGAAATCGTGCCCCTCCTCACCCCACATAACTAGGGCTTGTCCGGTTTCCGAGATGCTGTATATCTGGCTGGCACGGACAGCTACGGTGCGCAAAGTGTCAACACCCTCGCCGAAAGTACGGCTGATATGGAATGGGATTTGTGTGCGGCCATTGTTGCCACCACTTGTGCAGAAAACTATGCCTTCGTCCGACCAAGCGTTGATGGCTTGGCTTAACAGTGAGGTTCCATCAAGTGTGCTGAAAGTGTACATACCCCAACTGCTGTTGACAACCAACCGGCGTGAGCTGTCTTGAGCCACATGTTTCATCCAATCTACAGCATCCATCCATTCTTTTTCGCCGAGGCCAAAGGAGCAGAAGAGCAGATTCGCATCGGGGGCTTGACCAGTATAGTTACCTTCAAATCCACGTCCTGCAGCGATACCGGCTACATGGGTGCCGTGGGTGCCGTATCCATAGAGGTTGGAGGTGTCGCCATGGGCGGCGAACAGACTGTCGAAGCCACTAATGACGGTGCCGTAGTCAAACCCTTCGGGAGATGGACCTGCCTGACGGAAGTGATCCCAAGCCGCTACTAGGCGACGGTTGCCCTCTTCATAGTTGAAGTTGGGATGCGTGTAGTCAAATCCCCAGTCGGTGATGCCGATATAGACACCCTTGCCGGTGAAGGCCGTGTCACCGATGACACCCAAGCCCTTTTGTACGCTGTCGGTACGGGTGTCGAAGCGGTTGTTATTGCACTCTGGAGCGGCAATGCGGTGCGAGATGCTGTACTGAAGGACCTGTTTATTGCTCTCCAGTAGCGGCAGTGCCTCTACTGGGACACGCAGGGTGATGATCTGACCGGCCTGGGCACCGATAACCATCCCAGCTTTTTCCAGCATACTACGGTCGAAATCGGGTGTCATCTTGGCCAGCATGTTTACATGTGTAGCACCTGCGGCTATCTCTTCAGTTACCAAGGCCTTGGTGTCGATAGCGCATTTCTTATTTTGTGCCGAAGCACCGAGTAAGATGCTCATTGCTAAGAGTGTAAACAATATCTTTTTCATGGGGTGGTATATATATATAAATGCAAAGATACAAAAAATATTTAATACAGCAAAGAAAAAAATAGAGGCTACCAAACGGTAGCCTCTAAACAGTTATCTATTAACTCTTAACTGAGATTACACCTCCCAGGTGTCGCCGCTGTTGAGCAGGTCGTCCATGCATTTGTATTTGCCGATGGCCATCTGCTCTTCCATCTGCTCCTCGTAGAGCTGGGTGTAGGAGACTTTCTTTACGTTGCGGATAACGCCGAGAGCCACGGGTAATCCCGCTGCAGGACCCATGTGGGCCAGCATCATGTGGATGCCGGTATCCTCGGTGGTCTCGTCGTGCACCATGATGTCGTCAATGGTGATGCCGTTCTCGCCGAGGGTGACAACCTCCAGCTGGCGACCGTTGAAGCGCAGACCTTTCTCCTTGTTCTTGCCGAAGAGCATGGGTTTGCCGTGCTCCAGCACGATGGTGCGGTCGTCGCGGACGGCGCGGTCGGTGATGGCGGCGTGCGTCTTGTCGTTGAAGATGACGCAGTTCTGCAGCACCTCGGTGACGGAGCAGCCGTCATGCTTGGCGGCGCGGGTCATGCACTCGGTGCTTAGCTGCGGCACGCAGTCGAGGGTGCGGGCGAAGAAGGTGCCCTGGGCGCCCATCACCAGCTCACCGGGATTGAAGGGATAGTCGATGGTGCCGTAGGGCGAGGTCTTGGTGACCTGGCCGAACTTCGTCGTGGGGCTGTACTGGCCCTTGGTCAAGCCGTAAATCTCGTTGTTGAAGATGGTGATGTTCAGGTCCTGGTTGCGGCGCACAGCGTGGATGAGGTGGTTGCCGCCGATGGCCATCGAGTCACCGTCGCCCATGTTCACCCACACGCTGAGGGCGGGGTTGGCGAGCTTCACACCCGTGGCAATGGCGCAGGCGCGGCCGTGGATGCTGTGGAAACCATAGGTGTCCACATAGTAGGGGATACGGCTCGAACAGCCGATACCGGAGACCATGCAGACGTTCTCTTTCTTGTAACCCGTCTTGGGGAAGGTGGCCAGCAGGGCGGCGAGGATGGCGTGGTCTCCACAACCGGGGCACCACTTCACCATCTGGTCGCTCTGGAAATCAGCCTTGGTATATTCTTTATCCGCTTTGGGAACAAAATGCTTTTCCATATCTATTCTATTTTATTTCTCCAACAATCTGTTAAACTCAGCTTTCAGTTCGCCAACCTCGAAGGGCAGGCCCATCACCTTGTTGTACTGGGTCATGGGGCACTCCGGGAACTGGGTGCGCAGGTAGCCGGCGAACTGGCCGTTGTTGAGCTCGCAGACAACAATCTTCTTGTACTTGCGCAGGATGTCGCCGGTGTTCTTCGGCAACGGGCAGATGTAGTTGAAGTGGGTGTAGGCCACCTTCTTGCCTTCGTTGTTCATCTCCTCGACGGCGAGGGTCAGAGCACCGCTGGTGCCGCCCCAACCCACCACGAGCAGGTCGGCGTCTTTGGCACCGGTCACCTCCTGGTCGGGGATGTAGTTAGCCACGCGGTTCACCTTCTCCTGACGGTTCTTGGTCATCAGGGCGTGGTTCTCGGGATCGGTGCTGAGAGGACCGTCGGGGCACTTCTCAAGACCACCCACGCGGTGGCTCAAGCCTTCCATGCCGGGGAGAGCCCACTCGCGGGCGAACTTCTCCTCGTCGCGGCGGAACGGACGGTAGTTCGGGTCGTTCTCCTTGGCCAGACGCGGTTTGATTTCGGGCATGTCCTTCATCGAAGGAATCTTGAACAGCTGGCTGCCGTTGCCCAGATAGCCGTCGGTGAGCAGGATGACGGGGGTCATGTGCTCGAGGGCGATCTTGGCGGCGTTGAAGGCCCAGTAGAAGCAGTTGGCGCTGCTCGAGGCGGCAACAACCACGAGGGGAGCCTCACCGTTGCGGCCGTAGAGGGCCTGGTCGAGGTCGCTCTGCTCGGTCTTGGTGGGCAGACCCGTGGAGGGACCGCCGCGCTGCACGTCGACAACGACCAAGGGCAGCTCGGTCATCACGGCCAATCCCAGGGCCTCGCTCTTCAGCGAGAGACCGGGGCCGGAGGTGCTGGTGCAAGCCAAAGCACCGGCATAGCTGGCGCCGATGGCGGAGCAGATACCGGCAATCTCGTCTTCGGCCTGGAATACACGGGCACCGAGGCTCTTGTGCTTGGCCAATTCGACCATGACGTCGGTGGCGGGGGTGATGGGGTAGGAACCGAGGAAGAGGCGGCGGCCGCTCTTCTCAGAGGCGGCGAGCAGACCCCAAGCGGTGGCCACGTTACCGGTGATGTTGCGGTAGCGGCCTTTCTCCATCTTGTCGGCATGGGCAACCTCGAAGATGTGCGAGTGCATCACCTCCAGCTTGTCGGCATATTCGTAACCCTCGGTCAGGACGGCTTTGTTGAGGTCGACGACGGCGGGTTTCTTGGCAAACTTGCGCTCCAGATAGGCAAAGGTATGGTCGAGAGTCTTGTGGGTTGAATAGAAGATGATGCCGAGAGCGAACATGTTACGGCTTTTGTCCGCAGTCTTCTTGTCGACGCCCTTCTCCTCACCGATGCGCTCGGTGAACGAGGTGATGGGGGCCTTGATGATGGTGTAGGCGCGCTCCAACTCGTCGGTGAAGGGGTTGCTGGTGTAACCGGCCTTCTCCATGGCCTCGTCGGTGAAGGTGTCGATGTCGACGATGACGGTGGCACCCTTCTTGGCCCACTTCAGCTGCGACTTGAAGGCGGCGGGGTTCATGGCCACCAGAATGTCGCACTTGTCGCCGCTTGAGTAGATGTGGTTACCCACATGCACCTGATAGCCGCTGACACCGGCGATGGTGTTGTGCGGGGCACGGATCTCGGCAGGATAATCGGGGAACGTGGCAATGTCGTTTCCGGTAAGGGCAGAAGCGTCGCTGAACAGCGTACCGCTAAGCTGCATTCCGTCACCCGAGTCGCCAGCAAATCGGACCACAAGGTCTTCTTTATTAACTATCTGATTCTCTGACATTTTATTTATATATTTTATTTATATTTTTATTGGTTTGAAAGTGCAAATATACAAAATAAAAATTACCCCGCAAAATATTTTTTATCCACCCGCAGTGGGTTGATAAAAGTCGATTCCTAGATTCCTCGTTGTAGCGTGGAATTGGGATGCGGATTGTCAACATAGAGTCGTTTTCCGTGCCCCAATGACTGAAGATATATTCATTGAAACATGGTGTTGACATTAATTTTTGTCCGCTTACGGAAAAGATTCTGTATACGCTGTCACCTTGGTGACTATAGCGGAATAACACATAGCCCCATTTTGTATTGTCGTAATATTCTTGAAACCAATCCCATGTTTCTCCTTTGTCTAGCCATTCAATTGTAAGACTGCCTGGCAGATGTCCATGTTCGCGGCGATAGTCCTCCACCCATTCCGAAACTTTTTCACTGGTCTCGCGAAATCGGGATCCGCGATACGAAGTATCCTGAGTAGTGCGTGTCCCACCACAGGCCGACGAACACCATCATGAATACTGAGAAAAAACTAACATGCTACCTGTAGCCATCCTGCGTAGGTGCCGATGCCTCCTCCGACGGTGGAAATCCCAATGTTGGTTCATCCTCATGTTCTTTATAATATATGAATCCTTTTTTATCGAAAAGTATTTTGTCAAAAAACGCAGAAGAGTCGGTTTGAGTATGTCTGTCCCGAATAAAGGATGTTGCATCTATGGTTTCCTCCAGCATGCCGATATACACGGTGTCGCTTGCATTTCCCTCATAGTCAACCGCGAAGCCGTAGAGATGGACCTCCTTCCCCTGCCAGCGTTCGGGCAGCGTCAGCTGCGCGGAGCCCGTCCGCCGCCACACAGGGGCGGAGAGGAGACCCTCCTCCAATTCAGGGCAGTAGGCGTAGACGTAGACCTCGTCGTCGCCGCTGGCCAGCT
>ONLW01000027.1 GCA_900318835.1 uncultured Bacteroidales bacterium | reverse complement strand
GTCCACCTGCCGCTCGTGCGACGGCGGTAATTTTTCTGTCTCAGTGCTTTGTGCAACAGCGCTACCAGTAACTCCCAGCGTCAGTGCAAGGCCCGCTACTGTGGCCACCTTGCCCATGCGAATCTTCTGAGCCAAGGCGTTCTCGAGGTACCGCACCTCGCTCTCGCATCTCGGGCAGGTACCTTTGCAGGGGCCTTTGTACGTGCATTCCGGAATCTCCAGCGCAATGCCGTTTTCCTCGGCGATACGCTTGCGCACAGCCTTTAACTCCTTGCAGATGTCTTTTCCTCTGTTATTCATAATGTTACATCTTTTATTACCAGACTGGCCAGCGTTAGGCCGAAGGTAGCCGTGACGGGCATCATAGTACCTTTGGGTTCCGCATCATCGTTTCTTTCTGGCGACCAAACACATTTGAATTTTCGTTCTGGGAAGCGCTGCTGCTTACGCATACGCTTGCGGAGCGTCGCCGCCAGCGGACAGCCGTCGACCTTCCAGAACTCCGTCACCCGTACCTGCAGGGGGTCCATCTTGCGCGCGGCACCCATCGACGAGTAAAAGATTGCTTGATTGCTTGATTGCTTGATTGCTTCAGTTTTTGCTGTCGCAAGCAAAATTAGCTCCAACTTATCGGCGATGCTATCGATGGCATCTATCACGTAATCAAATTTTTCCATCTCAAAACTCGCAGCCGTATCGGCCGTGAAGCGCTCCTGGCGAGCAACGATTTCAGCCTCGGAATGGATATCCAGAAAACGTTCGCGGAGCACATCAACCTTGGGGCGACCGATGGTGGAGGTGAGAGCCGGCAACTGCCGGTTGATATTGAAGCCATCCACACAATCTGAATCCACCAGCGTCAGGTGTCCTATCCCGCTGCGTACCAGAGCCTCGGCACACCAGCTACCCACACCACCGACACCGAAGATGATGACGCGCGTCCGCCACAACCGCTCCATCGCCTCCTCACCCACCAGCATCCCAGTGCGGGAAAAAATATCCTTTCTTTCAGTCATGATTTTATAACGCCACCCTACCGAAAATATTGTCAAAAGGTTGTTAAATATAGTTAAACACACCACTTAACTAACTGATTTACAGCAAAAACAAACACGAACAAACACATAAATAACTGATTCTTAATACCATATCCTTACCAACTCCCACCCAACTCCCTACCAACTCCTACCGTAGTAGGAGTTGGTAGGGGGATGATAGGGATATGGGAGGCAGTAGCTGTTTACATTTTCTTTTCTTGATATGAAAAAAATTACGTATATTTGCATTTTTGAATATTTATAAAATCGAACTACATAACATGAAGAAACTCTTTGTATTTATGGCATTTGCGCTATTGGCAGGCATTGGTATGACCAGTGCCCAGACGAAAAATATCACGCTGGAGGACATCTGGACCAAGGGGACGTTCCGTGCGAAAGGCATCGGAGCCATCCGCTCGATGGCCGACGGCGAGCACTACTGCACTATGAGCCGCACAGGCATTGCCAAATACAGCTACGCCACTGGCGAGAAGGTGGCCGACGTGTGCCTCTTCAACACTCCGCAGATGAGCAAGAAGGCCAAGCCCCTGCCCCCGATGGAGAGCTACGAGTTCAGCGCCGACGAGCAGAAGATACTCCTCAGCAGCGGCTTCGAGCCCATCTACCGCCACAGCGGTGTGAGCGACTACTACATCTATGATGTTCAAGAAAAGACTTTTACCCTGATTAGCAGGACCGGCAAGCAGCGCCTGACTACCCTTAGCCCCGACGGCACCAAGGTGGCCTTCGTACGTGACAACAACCTCTACTGGATGGATCTCGCCTCGCTCGAAGAGCACGCCATCACCACCGACGGCAAGGTGAACGAGATCATCAACGGCACCACCGACTGGGTCTACGAGGAGGAGTTTGCCATCACGCAGGGCTTCCAGTGGAGCCCCGACTCGAAGAAGATAGCCTATATGCGCTTCGACGAGAGCAAGGTGAAGGAGTATAATATGCAGATGTGGGGAGCCCTTTATCCCGAGGACTACCGCTACAAGTACCCCAAGGCCGGCGAGGACAACAGCGAAGTGACCATGTGGGTCTATAACCTCGGACTCAACCATACCGCTAGATACCTTGGAACCAGCAAGCCCGACTGGGAATACATTCCCCGTTTCCAGTGGACCGAGGACCCCGACGTGCTAGCCGTGATGGTTATGAACCGCCTGCAGAACAACATGCAAATCCTTGCTTACCACTTCACCAACTACAGCAAAGACTTTGCCTACGACGTCACCAATCTCTACGCCGAGCATTGCGACACCTATGTCGACGTTCCCGACACGTGGCAGTTCATCACCGTTGGTAAAGGAAAGAAGGCCAAGGAACAGATGCTCATCACCAGCGAGAAGGACGGATACCGCCACATCTACCTCTACGATATGAACGGCAGTCTGGTGAAGCAGCTGACCAGCGGCAACTGGGAAGTCTGTGACGTCCCCGGCATTGACGTCAAGAACAGCCGCATATACTACACCAGTCGCGAGGACCTCGCCATCAATAAGAGCCTCTACATGGTCGATTTCAGTGGCAAGAACCTGAAAAAGACCTGCCTCAATCATAAAAGGTTCGGCACCTACAATGCCACCTTCAGCAACGGCTGCAAATACTACATCTGCACCTGGAGCGACGCCAACCACGCCCCCGTCTACACCCTTCACGATGCCAAAGGCAAACTGGTAAAGACTCTGCAGGACAACGCCGAATTGCAGCAGAAGATGGCCGACTATGGCACCGGACGTAAGACCTTCGGAGCTTTTGGCACCTCGCGCGGCACTTTGCTAAACTACTACCTGATTACACCGAAAGGCTTCGACCCTGCCAAGCAAACAAACTACCCTGTGCTTATCTATGTTTACGGCGGTCCCGGCAACCAGCAAGTGACGAACAGCTACGGCTACAACGACTACTTCTGGTACCACATGCTGTCCGAGAAGGGTTACGTGGTAATGTGCTTCGACGGACGTGGTACCGGCGGACGTGGTGCAGACTTCAAGAAGCAGACCTATCGCGACCTGGGCCGCATGGAGTGCGAGGACGCCATCGAGGCCGCCCGCTGGCTGGGTCAGCAGAACTGGGTCGACAAAGACCGCATCGGCATCTGGGGCTGGAGCTTCGGAGGCTATCTCTCGACGCTTTCCATCCTCAAGGGCAACGACGTCTTCAAGGCCGCCATCGCCGTGGCTCCCGTGATGAACTGGCGCTACTACGACAACATCTACACCGAGCGCTTCCTCGCCCTGCCGCAGGACAACGCCAAGGGCTACGACGACAACTCGCCGCTGAATTTCGCTGAGCGCCTGCAAGGCAACTACCTGCTGATTCACGGTACGGGCGACGATAATGTCCACTTCCAGAACTCGGCCGAGATGGTGGAGAAGTTGGAAAATGCAGGCAAGCAGTTCGAGTTCCGCATCTACCCCAACAAGAACCACAGCATCTACGACAACACGGGCAACACCCGTTTGAATCTCTACCAGCTGATGACTGATTTCATCTTGAGAAAATTATAATTGATTATGAAGAAAATATTCTTATTGGGCTTAATGGGCATTATGGGCATCATGAGTGCCCAAGCACAGTTTGGCGACTATGGCGTGCGGGCCGGCCTCGGTCTGGCCACCATGAACGACGACCTCTCGACCTCGGCGCCGGTGCTGGGAGCTTCCCTCGGAGGCTACATCAACTTCACCTTCGCCAAGAGCAAGAGCGTGCTGGAGGAGACCTTCTACCTGCAGACGGGTCTTAACTTGACACGTAAGGGAAGCAACTTCCAAGAACACCTGGAGAACGGTGCCAGCCTGATGTTCCGCGAAGGCTTCTACCACGCCTACTACCTCCAGCTGCCCATCCTGGCCTGCGTCCGCTACGAACTGCCTATCCGCGAGAGAGGCCATGTGGTGGGCGTGTTCCTGGGCCCCTCGGTGAGCTATGGTCTCTTCGGTCGCTATGCCGACCGCAAGATTACACCCGGCGTAACGTCGACCACTGAGAACTATGACATTGACTTCAACGGAAGACCGAAGGACCGTCAGGTATTCAACCACCTGAACCGTCTAGATGTCAGTGCCATTATCGGTGTAAACTACGAATACAAATGGCTCAACGTCTCGTTCTATATCGACCATGGCTTTCTGGCCACCTCTGAGGGTGCTGACATCCTGCGCATCATCGAGAGCGGCGTCGGCAAGAAGGTCAACGTCAAGATTCCCAACGGAAATAATGTGTCCTATATGCTCTCGCTGAGCTACAAGTTGGGCAGTTTCATGAATGAATAACAATAAAACAGACATAATGGTAAGAGTAAGATTCGCCCCCAGTCCTACGGGGCCGCTCCACATCGGCGGTGTGCGTACCGCCCTCTACAACTACCTCTTCGCCCGCCAGAACGGCGGCAAGGTGATTCTCCGCATCGAGGATACCGACCAGACACGCTTCGTCCCCGGTGCTGAACAATACATTATCGAGGCCCTCGACTGGCTAGGCATCAAGTTCGACGAAGGCGTGCATATCGGAGGCCCCTTCGGTCCCTATCGCCAAAGCGACCGCAAGCCCATGTACCGCCAGTATGCCGAGCAGCTCATCCGCGACGGCTGGGCCTACTATGCCTTCGACAAGCCTGAAGCCCTCGAGGCCAAGCGCAAAGAATATGAGGCACAGAAAAAAACCTTCCAGTACGACTGCAACACGCGCATGCAGATGGAGAACAGCCTCAGCCTCGGTATGGAGGAGGCTCAGCGCCGCATCGACGTCGGTGAACCCTACGTCGTCCGCTTCAAGTTCCCCAACAACATTGATATCACCGTCCACGACATGATCCGTGGCGACGTCACCATGAACAGCCGTCTGCTCGACGACAAAGTGCTCTTCAAAAGCGACGGCATGCCCACCTACCACCTGGCCAACATCGTCGACGACCATACCATGGAAATCACCCACGTCATCCGTGGAGAGGAGTGGCTGCCTAGTGCCCCGCTGCATGTGATGCTCTACAAAGCCTTCGGCTGGGAAGATACCATGCCGCGCTTCGCCCACCTGCCTCTGCTCCTCAAGCCCGAAGGCAACGGCAAGCTCAGCAAGCGCGACGGCGACCGTCTGGGATTCCCCGTCTTCCCGCTGGAGTGGCACGACCCCAAGAGCGGCGAAATCAGCAGCGGCTACCGCGAGAAAGGATACCTGCCCGAGGCCGTGGTCAACATGCTGGCATTGATGGGTTGGAACCCCGGCACCGAGCAGGAAATCATGTCGATGAACGAACTGATAAAGCTCTTCAACGTGGAGCATATCAGCAAGAATGGAGCCAAGTTCAACCTCGACAAGGCCAAATGGTTCCAGCACGAATACTTCCAGAAACTCAGCGACGAGCAGGTAGGCGACTTGCTCGAAGCCCAGTTGAAGGAACACGACATTATGGCCGACCATAACTATATTGTCAAGGTTGCCGCCATGATGAAAGAGCGTATTACCTTCCCCAGCGAATTGTGGGACACCTGCTCCTACTTCTTCGTTGCCCCAACGGAGTATAACGAGAAAGATGTGGCCAAACGCTGGACACCCGACATGCATATCCACATGGCCAAAGTCATCGAGATTCTCAACACCGTCCCCTTTGAGTACGACGCCATCCATAAGGCGCTGCTCGATGATTACATCGCTGCCAACGGGCTCAATACCGGCAAGGTAATGAACTCGTTGCGCATCGCCGTTGTGGGTCGTACTGTAGGTCCCGATATGATTACACTGATTATGATGATTGGTAAGGATGAAACCATCCGCCGTGTACAGAATGCTATTGACAAATTGAAAATTGAACAATAATGGAAAACAACAAACTTAGCAAGATTCTTCTCGCCTGCAACGCCGTGCTGTTCCTCGGCCTGGTGGGCATCTACATCATTCATTTCACCTGCAAGCCCAAGAGTAAGGTCAATGTCGATGCTACTGCTCCCCTCCAGAAAGAAGGCGGCCTCACCATTGCCTACGTCGACACCGATACTCTTCTGGCCAACTATCAGTATGCGAAAGACCTTGAGGCAGAACTCCTAACCTACAAGAACCAGCAGGAAGCCTACGGAAAACAACAGATGGAGAAATTCCAGAAAGACTATCAGGATTACCTGCAGAATGGTAGCAACATGACCCTCACGCAACAGCAGGCCAAAGAGGCCGAACTGAAACAGCGTGCCGAAAAGATGTCGACCCTTGAACAAGAGCTTACTTCCAAAATCATGGAACGCCAGATTAGCGAGAACACCAAACTGCTTAACGCCATCTTCGCCTTCGTGCGCGAATACAACGCCGCCAACCAGCAGTTCGACATCATCATGCGCAAGACCTTCGAGAATTCACCTAATCTCTACCTCAATCCCGGCATGGATATCACACAGGAAATTCTCGACGGCTTGAACGAAGAGTACAAGAACCTCAAGAGCAAGGAGTAAATGATTTCAGCGCTGTAAAGACCGTGCGGCGCAAGAAATAATAATCCAACAGTAACAGTCTCGGATAAACCTCCGGGACTGTTTTTTGTTTTAAAGCGTTACGTTTTGCTTCGAGCTGCGGACGGATGGCATGAAACTCTCGATGGGCTGTACAAACGGCCTTAAACTCACCGATATGTCCCTGAACAAGGAATTTAAGTGCCGCTATTCCATCAAGTACCAATCGACGGCGAATAACACATTTGAGCCGTGCTTCAGGCAGGTTCTTATAAAGCATTGACAGATTGTTGCGGAAGTTAAGGCGCGTCTTAAAAGGCGAACTCTTTGGAAGCGTACCACCGCCAACATGATAGACCACCGAGCGGGGACAATAGCAAACTTTATAGCCATTGTTCTTCACTCGCCAACAGAAGTCAATCTCCTCCATATGGGCAAAAAAGTCGCCATCGAGGCCTCCGTACAGGTGAAACACTTCGGCACGGACAAACATAGCGGCGCCCGTAGCCCAAAAGATATTGCACTCGTCGTCATACTGCCCGTGGTCTTTTTCAAGCGTCGAGAAAATACGTCCACGGCAGAAAGGATAACCATAGTGGTCGATAAAACCACCGGCTCCCCCGGCATACTCGAAGGTATCCTTCTGGTCATACATCATCAGTTTGGGCTGCGCAATGGCCACCTGCGGGTCGCGTTCCATCATCTCCACCACCGGCTGAATCCATTGGGGCGTACACTCCACATCGCTGTTCAGTAACACATAATAGTCGGCCTCCACCTGGGCGAGAGCCTTGTTGTAGCCTTCTGCAAAGCCGTAGTTTTTATCCAAAAGGATAAGACGAACTTCTGGATAACGCTCCTGCATAAAAGCCACGGAATCGTCGGAGGATCCATTGTCGGCTACAATGACCGACACTGCCATTTCATCGGAACGCGAGTGTTCCAACACCGACGGCAGGAAGCGTTCCAGCATCCCCCGGCCATTCCAATTGAGTATTACTACAGCTACATTAGTCATTTTTAATCCTTTTAAGTTTCCACCGCCTATGGCTCCACAGCCAGTATTCGGGGTTGGCAGCAATGTCTTTCTCAAGTGTCCTCACATACTTCTCCACAATGGAATATTGCGGCACCTCTAGCGGATGCTCACAAAGCACGCTGAAGATCACCTCGTAGCGTCCGCGTTTCACCTTGTCAACTCGGTAGTAAAGCACGGGATAATCATACTTGCGGGCGAAATATTCGGCACCATATAGGAAGGCGGTATCCTGATGGAAGAAAGTTGTCCAGTAGGCCTTATCGGCATGTGCCGGCGACTGGTCGCTCAGCATCATCAAAGCACAAGGAATATGGTGACGGTCGTAGAAGTCCACCACCTGACGCACCGTGTCGGAATAGACCACCTCGGTGCCAAAACGCGTACGGCGACGAAACACCCATGGCTCAAGCATCTTGTTGCTCAACGCCTTCCCCACCCCAATACCATGGTGGAAAAGCTGCATATTGAGCGACGTGACCATATATTCCCAACTATTGTAATGAGCCGACATCAGCACCACCGTGCGTCCGTCCTCATAAAAGCGGTTCACCAACTCGCGGTTGGCCACACGGTAACGCTTCATGATGCTTCTTGGAGAAGCAAAAAGGTTGTAGATACCCTCAATGAGGATGTCGCAAAGATGGTGATAGAAGCGGTGCTCTATCTTCCTCAATTCCTTCTCACTCTTCTCAGGGAACGAGACGGCAAGATTCCGCCGCACCACTTTTTTTCGGTAACCCAGCAGGCGATAGGCTATCAGATAAACTATGTCCGACAACAGAAACATCAATACCCTCTCAAGAATTGTTCACCCACTTCACCCACCACATTCTCGGGCAACTGCTGACGGCAGAGACGACGCTCCCATCCTGCTTCCTGCACCTCGCCACGGGCGTTGCTGTTGAGCAAAGTGTAGTAACCGCTGCGATGTTCGTCCCAGAAGAGGAATACACGCTCGGGATCGTCCATGGGCAACTTGTTGTAGCGCCATAACTGGTAGGGCAGATAATATACATGGCCCTGCGACGAGGTGGAAAACTGGTCGTCGTTGGCATTACCGGCTTGTTGCAGCATATTCGTCTGTCCCGTGTGTGTAGTTCCCAATTTGCGGGCCGAAACAAAGTTCTTTTCGTCGCGAACGAAATCAGGCGGACCATACTGCAGATAGACGCGGCCGCGGTCGGTATGGATGCCCTGCGTGCGGGGATAGCTGAAATTGGCCTGCACATAATCGATGCGTTCCTTATATTTCAGCCACTCCATCTCGGCATTCATCGGATCACGCTCTTGCCAAAAACGGTAGAGGAAGGCCTGTTTCTCCTCTAGCCCCGGACGCTTGATCAAATCGCGCGACACACGCTTTTCATACTCCGAGGCTATGGGATAGAGCGCATCAAGGTAGATATTCAGTTGTTCCTCATCCGTATAAGAGCCCACGAAAGTGCTGGCAAAATCGCTTATCTTTATGTCATCCTCCACTCCGGGATTCGAGCGGAAGAAAGGCAGCTTCTTGTACAGCAACAGTTCGTTGTCACTGTTTCTTGCCTCCACCACCAAGTTGTAGTTCCCCGACGGCAGTTCCTTGATATTCAAGCTGCCATACACCGGCACTACAGCGGCACTGTTCTTCCTCGACATGACGCGTTGGCTCTCGTAGCGTGTGCCCGTCTCCTGCTGTTCTACGTAGGCCACCACCAGGAATGGCTTCTTTCCCACCTCCTGATGAATATTATACACTTCATAGTAGAAGTTCAACTGCTCCACTTGCCCAGGAACAAAATCGCTCACATAAGGCTCCAAATCGTAGCCACCACGCGACAGGATATTCTCCTGCACAGTTGGTTTTGCCGACGCCATCATCACCAGCGACGACAGCGACGGATGCTCCTCGTCGTAGTTCAACGCCAACTTCTCGCTCACCATCACCGCCGGGGCCTCGCTACCCTTGTCACGCAAGGTCAGTTCCAAGTCATAGATGCCGTTCCTCAGCGAGAAACGCTGCACGTCGATAAAACTGAAATCCAACTCATCGAGACTCTCTACCGTGGGACTGTTCAGGTCATATTTCTTCACATAGCACACTGAGTCGCCCTGACGCGCCACAATAACTACTTCGGCCATCGCACGATAGGTGCCATCGTTCTGCTGGGAGAACTGCATCGTCCAAGCGTCGAACGACAGGTAGGTCTCCACGTAGGGTTGTTTCGAACTCGTCGAATAAAAAGTGCTGTAGCTGAAGAGCGCCTGCATGCGCTGTGCTTGCACGCCTTCAAGACCCATTAGGGCCATTAATCCAAAAAGGAAAAGCTTTTTCATTTGTATTAACTTCTTATCTACATCCTACTTAACTACTAAGAAATCGGCCACCGACGGTCGTAGCCGAAGCTCACGGGGCTCACCTTCAGCTGAGGGGCGAACTGGAGGCGCTTCCACTCGTTCTGCGCCACCTTGCGGATAACCATCTGCACCATCTCGCGGTCATAGCCCTCAGCCACAATTTCCTCCTCGCAGAGAGACTCATCGAGATAGAGGTTCAACACGGCATCCAAAGTGTCATAGTCGGGCAGCGAGTCGCTGTCTTTCTGACCTGGACGCAACTCAGCACTCGGAGCCTTGTCAATGGTGTTCTGCGGGATGCGGATGCCGTCGCGGTTAACATACTCACTCAATTGGTAAACCTCTGTCTTGTAGAGGTCTCCGATAAGGCCTAGACCGCCACAGCTGTCGCCATAGAGGGTACCGTAGCCCATGGCAGCCTCCGAGCGGTTGGTGGTGTTGAGGGCCATGGCGCCAAACTTGTTGGCATAAGCCATCACTAGCGTGCCGCGGATACGTGCCTGAAGGTTTTCCTCCGTCACATCCTCTGCGCGGTTGCCGAAAACGGGCTTCAGGCTCTCGCGGAACTGGTCGAACATCGGACGGATAGGCACAATATCGTAGCTCATGCCAAGGTTATGTGCCAGGTCTTCAGCATCCTTCACGGAATGGTCGGTCGAATATTGGCTGGGCATCAGCAGTCCGTGTACATTCTCAGCACCGATGGCGTCGACGGCCAAGGTGGCCACCAAAGCCGAATCAATGCCGCCGCTCAGGCCCAACACGGCACGCTGGATGCCGTTTTTGCGGAAATAGTCTCTCAATCCACACACCAACCCCTTGTAAACCAACTCGACGGCTTCGGGTTTCTCGTCTTCGACCTCCTCAATCTGCTGCATGTCAACGGTGTGGCATGCGTCCTCAAAATAAGGCAGTTGGCACAGCACGCCACCAGCAGCATTCATCGCCATCGAACCGCCGGCATAGAGGAAGCATCCCTCACCGCCAGTGCGGTTCACATACACCAGACCCGCATTCAGGCCTTCTACGATTTTCGACATGCGATAACGCGTGCGGTAAGGTTTCTGATAGTCAAAAACATTGCAGCCGCAGCAGACAATCAGGTCGGGCTGCTCCACATGGCCACGGGTCAGTTCTTTGAGGTCCTCATAGAATCCGATGGCAATCTTTTCGTCATGGAACTGAACCACTTGCACCCCCTCACCACGCACAAAGCAACGTTGCTCGTCAGGAGCCAGATACTTTTTCGTGATGATGGCGCGAATGGCACAGTTCTGTACAAAAACAATGGCGTTACACAATCCCTTGTCCTGAATCTGCAAGGGCAAACCAACAAGGAAAGCCCTGTGCTCGCTCATCGACACCAACTGCTGCAAAGCTGCCTGCGCGCGCTTCTGCAGGTCGGTGTAACCTGCCGAGGCATAGAGCGGTGCACCACAAAGAGTGCATGCCGGGAAGACGGTCAGCAACGCTTCCTTTGACTGTGGCGATTCAAGCTCAGCCATAATCCATTCCAGATTCTCTTCGGGTCGGTTAGTCCGCACATCGTGCTGTACAATATGTATGTTCATCGTTCAATCTTTTTATATTAATAAATCTTTAACGCGCGAAAAAACTTTTTAGTATATCCATCCCTCAAAAAAAGATTTTGACTCCCTGCCATCCACCTACCATCACTCTATCATCTCCTACCATGGTAGGACTTGGTTAGGAGTTGGGTAGGAGTTAATAGGGAGATAGTATTTAGTATCAAGTACTTAGAAAGGGGACTTTCTAGCCCCTTTCCAAAGTTTTTTTCAAAAAAGAAATTATCGATTCAACTATTTGATCCCGCGTCTGTTGAGCGCTTTGTGGAAGGCGGCGGCGTTGCGCTGGTGCTCGGCGAGGGTGGCGGCGAAGCGGTGAGTGCCGTCCATCTCGGAGGAGGCGCAGAAGTAGAGGTAGTTGGTCTCTTTTGCGTTGAGGACGGCGTCGATGCTGGCTTTCGAGGGCAGGCAGATGGGGGCCGGTGGCAGGCCTGTGTGGAGGTAGGTGTTGAAGGGACTCTCCACGGCAAGGTGTTTGTTGAGAATACGCTTTAGGGTGAAGTCGCCCACGGCATACTTCACTGTGGGGTCGGCCTGGAGGGGCATGCCGCGCTCCAAACGGTTGATGTACACGCTAGCTATCAGCGGCTTCTCTGCGTTGTTGTTGGTTTCTTCATCGACTATCGAGGCCAAAATTATTGTCTCCAGTCGCGCATTGCCGTAGTCGGAGAGTTCAAGAAGGTCGCACCGCAGTTCGCCCTGAGGACCGACTTCCGTGGTCCAAAACTGGTCGTATTCGTCTTCCATGCGCTGCATGAACTGGGCGGGGGTGACGGTCCAGTAGAACTCATAGGTGTCGGGCAGGATGATGTAGAAACTGTCGAGCGGGATATCGAAATCATTGTGCATCAGCTTTGTATTGAGGTATTCGTTGAGCTGTTGCGGGGTACGGAACTTGCCGATGGTGAGACGGATGGGGTCCTGCTGGCCGTTGCGGAACTTTCTTACAAGGGCAAGGTTGCTCATGTGTGGTTCAACTACATACGAGCCAGGCCGCACGCGCTCGTCGAGGCCAAGGGCTTCGGCGAAGAAGCGGAAGGAGCGCGAGGCGTCGAGGCTGTCGCAGAGGGCCTGGTAGGTGGTGCCCTCGGGGAGGAAGAGACGGCGGGGTTCGCTGTTGGCGGTCCTAGAATTCAGGAGGGAATAGAGCCCCAAGGTGGCCAGCAAGAACAGTGTGAGGATTATGATCAGGATGATTTTTGTTTTGCGTTTCATATCATTTTTTGCATTCTAATGGTGTCGATGTATTTATCGTTGACGAGGAGCCATTCTTTGAAGCGGCCGCACTCTTCGTATCCGGCTTTGCGGAAGAGGTTGATGCTGGCGGTGTTGGAGGCGGCGATGTCAGCGTACAGCGTGTGTAGAGACGCAGCCTGCTGCGTCTCCAACGCTAGCAACATGGCGAGGGCATAGCCTTGGCGGCGGTACTCGTTGGCCACCATGATACCCACGGCGCAACGCCGATTCAGCGGGTCGTAGTTGTATAAATCTATGCAGCCGTAGGGAAGCGCGTACAGCCGCAGGTTGCCGCTCGACAGCGATGCACCCTCTTCGGCCACCAAAACTAACTTATCTTGCCCCATAGCATTTTGTTTTTAGAATTGGCAATGTATTGTTGCAGAAGCGGGTAACGACTGAGCGCGGGGTCATTCTCAAGGAGGTCGTGGACGGTGTCACGCGTGGCTTTCACCAACGGCTCGTCGTCGACGATGGAGGCGAGGCGGAGGTCGAGGGCACCACTTTGCTGCAAACCTTGGATGTCTCCCGGACCTCGCAAACGGAGGTCGGCTTCAGCTATCTCAAAGCCGTCGGTGGTGCGGCACATGGTGGCAATGCGCTCACGGCTGGGCCCCACGAGGTTATCTTTTGTCATGAGGATACAATAGGCCTGGTCGCCGCCGCGCCCCACACGTCCACGCAACTGGTGAAGCTGCGAAAGGCCAAAGCGTTCGGCATTCTCGATAACCATCACCGTGGCGTTGGGCACATCGACACCTACTTCTATCACTGTGGTAGCCACCATAATATGGGTTTTACCCTGCTTAAAACGATCCATCTCGAAAGCCTTCTCCTCAGCAGTAAGACGTCCGTGAACCATAGAGGTCTGGTACTGCGGCCGCGGAAAATAGCTCTGTACCATCTCAAGACCGTCCTGCAGATTTTTGAGGTCCATCTTCTCGCTCTCCTCAATAAGCGGATATACGATATATACTTGACGGCCGGCATCAATCTCTTTCTTCAGGAAGGAGAAGACCAGCGGACGGTTGCACTCGAAGCGGTGGAAGGTACGCACGGGATGACGTCCCGGAGGCAGTTCGTTGATGATGGAGCAGTCGAGGTCTCCATAAAGGGTCATAGCGAGGGTACGCGGGATGGGTGTAGCAGTCATCACAAGGATATGTGGCGGAATTTCTGATTTCTGCCAGAGTTTGGAACGCTGCTCGACACCGAAGCGGTGCTGCTCGTCGATGACCACGAGGCCGAGGTCGCGGAAGAGCACGTTGTCCTCGATGAGGGCGTGGGTGCCGATGAGGAGGTTGATTTCGCCCTCGGCAAGCTGTTGTTTTATTATTTTCTTGGCAGCGGGACGCAACGAGCCGGTGAGGATTTCGACCCTCACCCCTACCCCTTCGAGCATGCGCCGGAAGGTGTAGAAATGCTGGGTCGCAAGGATTTCCGTAGGTGCCATAAGGCATGCCTGTGAGCCATTGTCCACAGCCAGTAGCATACACATCATGGCCACCAACGTTTTGCCGCTGCCCACATCGCCCTGCAGCAAGCGGTTCATCTGACGCCCGCTGCGCAGGTCCTCGCGAATCTCGCGCACCACACGTTTCTGCGCCCCGGTGAGAGGAAAGGGCAACTGCCTATAAAAAGTATTAAAATGGTCGCCAACATGGGCAAACACACGTCCTTGCGAGCGCAAAGTGCGCTGTTTGTGGGCATATTGATAATCAAGCTGCAGGAAGAAGAGTTCCTCGAATTTGAGTCGAGTACGGGCGGCATCGAGTTGCTGACGCGATTCTGGATAGTGGATGGCCACCATAGCCTCATGACGCCCCATAAGACGGAAGTGATTGAGTATCTCCGGCGGCAGGTTCTCAGAAATGGGGGGCAGATTATCGACCAACATCTCTGTGAGACGGGCCATTGCCTTGGTTCCCAAGCCATGCTGCTTCATTTTCTCGGTGGTTGTGTAGACAGGCATCAGGGGGTGACGAGCACCCTCGTCGACATAGGAATAGGATTCCATCTCGGGGTGAGAAATCTGCCATTGACCGTTATAGAACGTGGGATGTCCCATGACGAGGTATTCCACGTTGGGCTTCAGTCGCTCACGCACCCATTTGGTGCCTGCAAACCACACCAGTTGGATATATCCCGTGCTGTCGAAGAAATCGGCTGTCAGTCTCTCTCGGAACTTACCCATGGCGACAGTTTGCATATTGGATATCCGGCCTTTGAGGACAACAAAGTTATCGTCTTGACGCAACATGGCGACAGTGCTGATGACCGAGCGGTCGATATAGCGGAACGGCAGGTAGTCCAGCAGGTCCGCAAAGGTGCGGATATTTGCCTCCGAGGCCAGAATCTTGGCCCGCGAAGGTCCCACGCCTTTCAGGTATGCTATGTCATCGTAGAGATTCATGTAGCAACCAAGTTACTGTGTTACCGAGTGACTAAGTTTTTCCCGCTCCAAAGTGGCAGAGATATTGACATGCTCGGGATCGGCCAGCAGCAAGAGAGTCTCAATAGAGGAATCCTGCATGCGATTGACGGCAGCTATCGTCTGCTCGTATTCAAGGTCTTTCGACGTGCGGATACCACGAATGATGACCTTAGCCCCCAACTGGTGGCAGAGGTCGATAGTCATCCCTGAATAGGAAGTCACTTCTACCGCCGGGCAGCCTTTCATCATCTCGCGGATGCGGTTCATGCGCTCTTCGACGGTGAACATATATGTCTTTTCGGAATTAACACCTACTGCTACCACCACCTTGTCGAACAACGGCAACACGCGGCGCAGGATAGCTTCATGACCACATGTGAAGGGGTCGAACGAGCCCGGAAAGAGTGCTAGAACTGCCATATCAGACGAAATGAAAGCGAGTTGTTGTTACAATCGTTTGTCCACTTGGTGGCATGCGGCGTGCCGTCGGGATTGGTACCACGGTATTCGGTGAATTCCCAATCCTTCTTCACAGCAAACAATGAATACTGCCAACGGATGTTGAGTTGTAGACCTTTCCACATAGGAAAACGGATCTCAAACACTGCCGACAAGTCGTTGGACCGAAAAGAGAAGTCGCCGGTGTCAGGCATGAAGTAGTTGGTGTCGCACGCCCAGATAGGATGAGGTTGCCGTGTGAGACGGGAATAGCTGAGTCCAGCACCAATAAGCATGCCCCCCCAGGGATCACGCCAGTGGAAAATGAGGGGTATCTCGACATAGTCCAACCGAAGCGACAAGCTGTAAGGGTCACCCGTGCCGTTGTAGGAGCCACGTTGCGAAAAAAGAGCTTCCACACTAAGGTTCCAGGTCTCATAGCGGTCGAAACCCACAATGGCGCCCACACCTCCCGTGTAGCCCCATTTCGAGAAGCCTTTCAGTTCATCACCCTCGATTTGCGACAAAGTGAGACCGCTAGAAACAAACGCATGTATCTTTTGTCCCATAACCGTCAACGGCATCAGCAATAGCAATATCAGAAAATATTTCTTCATATTCTGTTCCAGTTTTTAAATAGTATAGCTGCATCAGTAGAGGTCTTATAGTGACGCATGTAGCGCAACATGAGACGCTCCTGTACTTCGGGCGTACTGTTGCGTGCAATGTCCGACGGCAGGAAGATACCCTTCCGACCACGGTACCCCACCCAACTACTCTGTCCGCATAGCACTTGTAGACAATGGCCCCAATAGCTCCCTTTATGCTTTTGGAACCATAGAAGTAGCGGCGACAATATCAGCAACAGAAATGCACTGCCGATGTCGAAAAGGCGTTTGTTTCGCCGACAGGTGTCGGTGCTGATGGTTGTCAGTTCGTCCAGGTAAAGGTCTTCACGCGAGACAATACTGTTACTTCCAATGACAAAATCGCCATCGGCAGGCGCAATCTTATATTCCACCCCAGTGGTCTTCAATGTCGCCATCTGCGAGATAATTTCCTTCAGCTCCATGTCGGCACCACAGAAAACCACCTCTTCCACGCGTTCCACACGTATCAAGTCCTCCAGTCTTTGGGCCGTGGAGGTCTCAATCAGGCATTCTTCCGGAAAACCCATCGAACGGTAGAGTCCTTTCACCCTCGCTGTTTCATTTTCCGACCCTATCACCAACACATTCCCGCGCTTGCGTGCGCGTAGCGCGTATCCTTTTACATCCAGTGCACTCAGCAGCAGCCTGATCAGTAATGTGCTTATCAAAGTCCACACCGACCCAGCCAGCAGCAGCATGCGGGAATAGCGCTGTCCTTCGTCAAGCAGCGAATAAAATGCCAGCAACAACAAAAGGCCCACACCCATGCCCTTGACAATGCGCATGGGTCGCACTGGCTTGTCGTAGCCACCACCCAACCAGCTGCCAACCATCAATACAAGAATGTAAATCGGTATCACCACCAGAGTGTATTCCACCGGATAGTAGTCAATATTGTTGGCCCACCGTGTAGCCCACAGTTGCTTGAGTAACACGAAACCGCCGTAAGCCACCGCAAAATCGAACACAGGCACCGCCAGCCGTCCACCGATACGTTTGAGCCACGACACCGTGGCCCGCATCCAGATGGCCATGCGAAGCAGCGCGTTGAACAACCGGGCATTGCCACCAGAGAAATAGCGCTTGACGAAGATGGACATGGCATTGTAGAATGTGTAGACATAGTTCATCGAGCCCTTCTTGGTGCTCTCGCCCTTGTAGTGAATGATGTGCGTCTCCGGGAGATAGTAATTCTTCCAGCCCGCCAAATGAATCCGCCACGAGTAGTCGATATCCTCGCCATACATGAAATAGCTCTCGTCCAAGCCCCCTATCTGCCCATACACCTCACGGCGGAACATCAGGAAAGCTCCCGGCATAATCTCTATCTCGTTCGTCTCGTCCTCAGGCAGATGACCCATGTAGTAAGCCGCGAAGCGCCGCGAATGGGGAAATAGTCTTATCAGGCCGGATATCTTGTAAAAGGACGCCTGCGGCGAGGGGAAACCGCGCTTACTCTCCTTGAGGAAGTTCCCGTCGCCGTCAACCATCTTCACCGTCAAGCCGCCACAATCGGGATGCTCTTGCATAAAGTTGACACAGCGCACGAAGGTGTCTTTCTCGACCACAGTATCGGGATTCAACAGCAGGAGGATGTGATGCTGGGATATCTCCGCCAATGCCTGGTTGTTGGCTTTCGCGAATCCCACGTTCTCGTGGTTTTCAACGACGTGGACCTGCGGAAAATCTTTCCGCACCATCTCCACACTGCCATCAACGGAGTCATTGTCAACCACCCACACGTCCAACTCCAGCAGACTTCCGTCGGACAGTTCCCGCAAAGAGCCGAACACCGACTGCAAGCACTGTTTCAGAAAGTACTTAACGTTATAGTTGACTATGACTATCGACAGCTTCATTGTATCCTCTGGCTTCGTTTCGCGGCGCGGCCTTTAGGTCACGTATAGAGATCTCACTTCTTCTTACTTTTCTTTTTTCCAGCATTGTTGACAATCTCCATAGCCTCAGCAAGGGTGAGCTTCAGCGGGTCGATGTCCTTGGCCAGGCGGAAGTTCTCGCCCTTGTAGGTCAGGTAGGGTCCGAAGCGGCCAATGTTGCTCACCACCGTCTCGCCATCCTGCACACCAATCTCGTGCGGGAAATTCTTCCTCTGCTCTTCCTTTTTCTCCTCGGCCTTGCGCTTCGTGTCGATAATCTCGATGGCACGCTCCAACGTCACATCATACGGGTCGTCGTTCTTGCCCAAAGAATAGAACTTGTTGTTGTGGCGCACATACGGGCCGAACTTGCCGATGCTCACCGTGACATCCTTCTCCTCATACTGTCCCACCGTGCGCGGCAGCGCAAAGAGTGCCAGAGCCTCGTCGAGCGTGATGGTCTCGATGCTTTGGCCCTTCTTCATGCTGGCGAACAGAGGCTTCTCGTCGGTATTGGTCTCGCCAATCTGCACCAGGGTGCCGTAGCGGCCAATCTTGGCATAGACATTCTTGCCACTCTTGGGGTCGGTGCCCAGCAAGCGGCTGCCGGTGGTGCGCTGCGAGGTCTGCTGCGTTTGGCGAATATTCTTGTGGAAAGGCACGTAGAAGCGGTCGATGACCTTGCGCCATTCCTTCTTGCCTGCGGCAATCTCGTCGAAGTCCTTCTCCACCGTGGCGGTGAAGTTGTAGTCCATGATGTTGGAGAAGTGGTCCATCAGGAAATCGTTCACCACACATCCGATGTCGGTGGGGAACAATTTGCCCTTCTCGGCATAGCCCTTCTCGACCTTCTCGGCACGTTTGATAGCACCGCCCTTGAGGGCCAACTGCACACTGTTGCGGCTCTCGCCCTCGCGGTCTTCCTTCATGATGTATTCGCGCTTGAGGATGGTGCTGATGGTGGGAGCGTAGGTCGACGGACGGCCGATGCCCAGGTCCTCGAGTTTCTTGACGAGGCTGGCCTCGGTGTAGCGTGGAGGATGCTGCGTCCAATGCTCGGTAGCCTCGCAGAGCTCCATCGTCAGCAGCGTGCCTTCCGGCAGGCGCGGCAGCATCTTGCCACCCTCGCTCTCGGGTTCCTCGTCGTCGGTACTCTCAAGGTAAACCTTCAGGAAGCCGTCGAACTTCACCTGTTCACCGCTGCATTGGAAATTATATTTGCCGCCGGTGGAGATTTCCATCTCGGTTTTCTCGATCTCGGCGTCGGCCATCTGGCTGGCGACGGTGCGCTTCCAGATGAGTTCGTAGAGGCGACGCTGGGCGCTCTCGGCGTTGATGCTCTGGGCCGTCATGTCGGTGGGACGGATAGCCTCGTGGGCCTCCTGGGCACCTTTGGTCTTGGTCTGGTAGCGACGGGTCTTCACATACTCGGCACCGTACTGGGCGGTGATCTCCTGCTTGGCCATGCTGAGAGCCAGGTCACTGAGGTTCACGCTGTCGGTACGCATATAGGTAATGTATCCACTTTCATACAGCTGCTGTGCCACCTGCATGGTGCGTGCCACGCTGAAGCCCAGCTTGCGGCTGGCCTCCTGCTGGAGGGTCGAGGTGGTGAAGGGCGGTGCCGGCGTGCGGTGGGCAGGCTTGGTCTCTATCTTGCTCACCTTGAAACTGGCGTTCATCAGACTCTGAAGGAATTGCTCGGCCTCGGCCTCGGTATCGAAGTGGCGACCCAACTCAGCACTGAGCATCTTCTGGCTGTCCACCGGATGGAACTGGGCCGTCACGCGGAAGTAGGGTTTGCTCTCGAAAGCCTTAATCTCGTTCTCGCGCTCCACAATGAGACGCACAGCGACACTCTGCACACGGCCGGCGCTCAGGGCAGGTTTGATTTTGCTCCAGAGAATGGGGCTGATTTCATAACCCACCAGACGGTCGAGCACACGGCGCGCCTGCTGGGCGTCGACGAGGTTCATGTCGATGCCGCGCGGATTCTCGATGGCGTGGAGAATGGCGGTCTTCGTAATCTCGTTGAAAACGATACGCTGCGTCGTCTCGGGATTGAGCTTCAGCGTCTCCTGCAAATGCCAGGCAATGGCCTCTCCCTCTCGGTCCTCATCGGATGCGAGCCACACCTTGTCGGCACTCTTCACAGCTTTTTGCAACTCGCTCACCAGCGAACGCTTGTCGTCGCTGATCTGGTACTGCGGCTCGTACTCCGCCTCCACATCGATGCTCATCTCCTTCTTCGCCAGGTCACGGATGTGGCCATAGCTCGACTTCACCGTGTAATCCTTGCCGAGAAACTTCTCGATGGTCTTCGCCTTGGCAGGCGACTCAACTATTACTAAATTCTTCATATTATGTATGTTTTTTATTTTTCTGCCATCCATAACGTAAATATATATTATTTATTGTACGTGCGCAAGCGAGAAAATCGCCTCCAGCCCCCTAAATCTAACGCAATATACTATATTACAGAACATTATAACAATCGAACAAAAATTGAAAAAATTCCGACAACACACCTCAAAAACGGTATTTGCAAAAGCCTGATTCTTAACACCATCTCCCTATCAACTCCCACCCAACTCCCTACCAACACCTACCACGGTAGGAGATGATAGGGCGATGATAGGGCGATGGTAGGCTATTGGTATCTTTTCCACCCCCACCCTGCAGGGAGGGAATGACTGACGCATACGCCATTCTTCCTTAAACAATGTTAAATTTTGTTAAAGATGAAATTTCCGCAACCTTTTATTGTCTATATAAGCAAAGGGTTAAAAAAAATTTGTATTTTTGCAACTTAAATAACAAGACAAGATTATGTCTAACATTAGAATAATGAAGAGATTAACAATAATTGCGCTGGCGGTTTTGGCTAGTGGAACAATGTTTGGACAAGTGGGGTCCGACCCGACACCGCAATCCATCTGGTATGGCGGAGAATGCGACGAATATAGGTGGCCAAACACACCATCGTCGTGTCCCGAGGTGATAATCAAGCAAAAAGGTGACCATCATTGGGAGAAGGCGGGAGACCACACCACTCAGCGGCGCTACCGCCTGCAGGGGTGGGACACCGTGGTGGACTGCCGGAACCGCGAGATAATCCTTTCTTGCACCCCCAACATCCCAGCCCAGCGATTCAACGGCACCTACTATGTCGACGAAATCCCCTACGATCCCGCAGACCCAACATTCCATGCTGGTACCCGTATGCCTATCAGCACAGATGACAACTTCTCGAATATGGAGACTAACATCCCCTACCCATTCTATTTCTTCGGCATCCGTAAAAACAAATTCGTGCTGGGAGCCAATGGTCTGGTAGCCTTCGGACCCGTGCCCGTAACCAATAATCCAACATCTACAGGGCCAAGTTGTCCATGGGGGTATTCGGCGCCTCTTCCGTGGCCCGACGGAACCCCCAACGCACCAAGCAGCCTGAACTATATGCGCGACGCCATCTACGGCGTTTATGAGGACACTTATCCTAGCCCCTCCACCCATGGCACGACAGGCGACCCCAACTGGGGTATCTACTACGGCGTTCAGGACGAGCCGCCGTGCCGCAAGATTATCTGCTCTTGGAACGACGTGCCGCAGTATAGCTGCACCTCTCTCCGCTGCACCTACCAGATTGTCTGCTACGAAGGTTCGAACATCATTGAGGTGCATGTGAATCAACGCCAGGTGTGCTCGTCGTGGAACAGCGGCAGCGGCCTCATCGGCATCCAGAACGCCACGGGCACAGCCCAGCAGGCCAATTCCAACCCTCAGGCAACCAACGGTCACCCTGATATCACCGGTAAGCCCAGTTCTTTTGCTCCCTCAGGCTACAATCTCACCACATCCAACATCTCCAACAAGGCATTCCGCTTCACCCCTGCCGGCAGCACCTCAACACTCTACGGCTGGTACCGCATTCGTGAAACTTACGACACCCTCGGCTGCCGAGAAACCAGAGTGGATACCATCTGCACCGCCTACCGCTACGACACCACTCAGACCGTCAACACCATTGACACCACCAGAACCACCATCAACCATATTGATACCACACTGACTACCATCTCTATCGACACCATCTGGACCGATGACACTCACACCACCATTAACCGCATCGACACCTCTTGGAATTTCATCGTCGACACCACTTGGAACTTCACCGTCGACACCACTTGGAACCTCATTGTTGACAGCACTTGCACCTCATTCATCCTCGACACCGTATGCGTCCGGTACAACCTTGCCACACGTATGGTAAACGACACACTGAGAAACTCTGAAATGGAATGGGATGCGCAATATGATGAAGCGGGCTACATGGAGCCTATGCATGAAAATAATGACGACTGGCCTTGCAAGTTCCTCACCAAAGCCCACGTGAGTCCCAAAGTTCCCACAAGATATGTTTTCTTCCTCAAATTCTATAATGCCAATCGAGATTTGTATGAGCTATCCGACACCATATTTGTTGGTGTGGACACTTTGGATTACCTGAACCTGCACAAAGCACCCGCAACAGATAACCAGCCGTCGAAACTCGACATCTGCATCGGCGACACGGCGCGCATGCGAGTGGACATGAACAAGCTGCAGTCCATCACCTACGAAGAGTGGACACTCTTCCGCGTCTCCGGTGGCGACACCATCTCCCTCGACACCCTGGTAGGCCACGGCGAACCCGTACTGCAAAACAATTACCTGAAGATTGACAACTATCGCCTAGTGCCCCTCTACCGCTTTCAGGGCAATGACACCATCGAACTCGAACCGGCAATGTACAAGAAGGAAGACATCATTCGTGTGGGCGACACGGCAAACACCCGCTCGCTGGTTCTCTATTCCAACCTTCTACCCAATAGAGGTCTGAAAGCCAACAAAGTCGACACCCTCATCCTACAGGTCACCGCCGACTATGAGAGCGGTTGCCATAGCTTCGACACTATGATGATTCGTATCTTCCCCCTCTTCGACACCACCACCAAAGCCGTCATCTGCAAAGGCGAGGAATACATCTGGTCGACCAACGGAGAGACCTACCAGACAAACACCGATCCCACCATAACATTTGTGCGCCTGCAGTCGCAAGCCCAATGCGACAGCATCACACGTCTCGACCTTACTGTCAATGAAGTCTACCACATCCCCGACCCCATCGAGGACTGCAAACCCGTCACTTGGCTCAACGGCAAAACCTATACCGAAAGTACCCCCTACAACAACACCGACACTATTATCCTCAAGAACCGCTACAACTGCGACTCTATCATCCACCTCGACCTAACCATCTATCCGTTGACGGCCAAGCTGCAATCCGACATCAGGTATTTCACCATCGATAACCTGAACGCGGTGCTGACCGACCTCTCCATCAACGGCGACAGTCGCGTTTGGAAATTCCCCAGCGGTCCCGACCAGACTAGCGAGATAGCCTACTACATCATTCCCGTGGAGATGGACGGCGCCGACATCACACTCATCGAGAGCAGCCGTTTCGGATGTGTGGACACCACCAATATCTACATCCCGCTGAACAAGGAATACTTCTGGGTTCCCAATGCCTTCACCCCTGACAACCCTGCAGGCAACAACCTCTTCGGATCGGTGAGCGAAAAGACCCTATATCAAGAAATGTTCATTTACAATCGCCGTGGAGAAATGGTCTTCCACTGCGAAGGCGCCGACTGTAAATGGGACGGCAAAGACATGAACGGCAAACCCTGCACACAAGGTGCCTATGTATACCTCATCCGCTACACCAACGAGTTTGAACCCGGTGAAACCAGAGTACTGAAAGGCACAGTAACACTGATTAGATAGACATGAAGATTGCAGTTGTAGGAGCCACCGGACTGGTAGGTCGTGAAATGCTGACCGTACTGGCCGAACGTGGCTTCGATAAAGAAGAAATCATCGCCGCCGCATCACCCAAATCGGTAGGTAAGAAAATAGAATTCGCCGACAGGCAGCTGACAGTGGTCTCCGTTGAGGAGGCCATTGCCGCTATTCCCGAATACGCCATCTTCTCAGCAGGCGCTTCGGCCTCTCACCAATACGCTCCATTGTTCGCAGAGAAAGGCACCGTGGTTATCGACAACTCGTCGGCCTGGCGCAAGGACGTCGACAAGCCCTTGGTGGTACCGGAAATCAACATCGATGCCGTGAAACCCACCGACCGCATCATTGCCAACCCAAACTGCTCCACCATCCAGATGGTCCTCGCCCTTTCAGCTTTGGAACGCGAATACGGCATCCGCCGCATCGTCGTCTCCACCTACCAGAGCATCACCGGAACCGGTATCAAGGCCGTGCGCCAACTCGAAGCAGAGGAACGCGGGGATAAGCCTGCAGAGATGGCTTATCCCTACGAGATTCACCGCAACCTCTTCCCTCACGGTGGCGACTGGCTCGACACTGGATACACCACTGAGGAACAAAAACTCGTCGACGAGACCCGCAAGATTTTCGCTGACCCCAACATCATGGTCTCTGCCACCGTGGCACGTGTGCCCGTGGTGGGTGGCCACAGCGAGTCGGTCAATGTGGAGCTCAAGAAAGACTATGATATGGATGAGGTACGTCGCCTCATAGCTACCACCCCTGGCGTGGTGCTCTATGATGACCCCTCGCGCAACCTCTATCCTATGCCCATCACGGCACATCATCGCGACGAGGTCTTCGTGGGCCGTCTGCGCTGCGACCCCTCGCAGCCCCGCACACTCAACCTTTGGGTGGTCGCCGACAACATCCGCAAGGGTGCCGCCACCAACGCTATCCAAATCATGCAAGCACTCATTGAAAGGATCTAGAATGAAAAGACTGTTTTTTGTTATATTAATTACAACTCTTTTATCCTCATGCGGAGGAAAGGCCGTATTGGTTGACGAAACACGCGAATTCGACCATGCCGTATGGCAGCGCTTCTCGCCCGAAAACTTTGAAATCAACGTTTCCAACCCCGACGACTACTACAGCATCGACTTCGAGGTGGTGGTGGACAGCGCACTGATGCGCAACGACCAGTTGCCACTGACGGTGAACCTCTACAGCCCTGACGGTGAACGACGCATGTTCTACGCCTACATCAACCTCAAGGAACATGGCCGCTGGAAAGGTGAAACCTTCAAGAATCGCACCAAGGAAGGCCTCCGTGTGATGCGGCAAAACATCCGTCCCTTCTTCACCTTCAATAAAAAGGGAACCTACCGCATGGAGGTAGGCCAGGCCACCAGTCAATATGACCTCGAAGGCCTCCTTAGTTTCCGACTCGACATCGAACGTACCGAGGTAAACTACAAAGCCCTTGACGATTGATAGACAGTAGCATCAATAAAAACATTGACCGTATTGCCACGCGGTTGAAGACCATTCCCGAGAATCCCGGTGTCTACCAGCACCTCGACGCCTCGGGAAAAGTCATCTATGTGGGGAAGGCCCGCAACCTGCAACGTCGCGTATCCTCTTACTTTTCCCACTACGACGACAAGAGTGCCAAGATAAAAATGCTGGTGCGCAACATCTACGACATCCGCGTCACCGTCGTCGCCACCGAGGTCGATGCACTCCTCCTCGAAAACTCCCTCATCAAGCGCTACCAACCCCGCTACAACTCCATGCTCAAGGACGACAAATCCTACCCCTACCTGTGCATTACCGACGAACCCTACCCTCGACTACTCTACACCCGCAACCATAAAACCGAAGGCCAGTATTTCGGGCCCTATCCCAATGGCCGCATCCTGCGAGAACTACAAGACATCATCCGTCAACTGTTCCAATACCGCACATGCAATATAATGGGCAACCGTCCCTGTATGAAACATCAGATAGGCCTCTGCGGCGCCCCCTGCGCAGGTAAACAATCAAGAGAAGAATACCTCGCCATCATCGACAATATCCGCCGCATACTCAAAGGCGACTTCGGCGAAATCCTCGACAACATGAAACAGCGCATGTTCGCCTTCGCCGCCGACCTGCATTTTGAGGAAGCAGAAGCCTTGAAACAAAAGATACACCTGCTGGAAGAATACCAAAGCCGCTCTACCGTCGTTGACACCAATGTCAAGGATGTAGACGTCGTTTCCATCCTCAGCGACGACAAATACGCCTACATCAACTTCATGCGCATCAAGAACGGCAGCATCATCTACAGCTTCAACAACGAGATAAAAAAACAACTCGACGAGAACGACGAGGAAATTCTTGCCACAGTCATCCCTGCCCTCCACCAACAGACACAAAGCACCGCACACGAGGTCATACTCCCCCTCCACGTGCCCGACATTCCCGAGGATTATCTGCAGCAGAATGCCGACCCGAAAGGCGACCGTCGCAAGTTGCTAGAATTGTCGCTGCGCAACGTCGAGAGCTATCAAAAGCAATGCCGTCACCAGCGTGCCCTCACCGACGGTGAGGCTGCTCCACAGGCGCTAAAGCTTCTGGAACGCATCCAAAAAGCATTGCAACTACCCACCCTACCCATGGATATCGAATGCTTCGACAACTCCAACATACAGGGAGCCTACCCTGTGGCCGGCATGGTACGCTTCACCAGAGGAAAACCCAACCGCAAAGAATACCGCAAGTTCAATATCAAAACCGTCGAAGGTCCCGATGACTACGCCTCCATGGCAGAGGTTATAGAGCGGCGCTATAAACGTCTAAAAAACGAGGGAGCCAAGATGCCTGACCTGCTCATTGTCGACGGTGGCGAAGGACAGATGGAAATGGCCCGCCGCGTGCTCCGTGACCAACTGAATCTCGACATTCCCATCGCCGGCCTCGCCAAAGACGACCGTCACCACACCTCACAGTTGCTCTACGGATTTCCTCCGGCAGTCGTTGGCCTCAAGCCCACAGATCCACTCTTCCACCTGCTGGAACAAATACAGAACGAAGTGCACCGCTTCGCCATCACCTTCCACAAGGACAAGCGCTCCAAAGGCACCTTCCGCACCTCACTCACCGACATTCCGGGCATCGGACCCAAAACAGCCCACCACCTACTGCTACGCTTCGGGAGCGTCAAGCAAATCCAAATCCAAACCCTCGCCGACCTCACCGACGCCCTTGGCCCTGCCAAAGCCCGCATCGTCTATAACCATCTCCATCCCGAAAATCCTGTCCTTTAGTTCGTTTTTTTTTCGTATCTTTGCATCCGAATAATGTATGCAAAATATGAGAAAGTATCTGATAATCATGATTGCGGCAATCACCTTTGCCGCCTGTTCCAACACCACCACCCGCGAATACCGTGCTGCCGACAATTCGGTGGTGGCCATCTGCCAATACCAAGGTGCCGACAGTCTCAATGCTACCTGGCAATTCCTCGATGCCAACGGCAACCCCTACCTTAGCAACTACGACTCGCTGACTGTTGTTGAGCGCGGTCCCGAAGGTCACCCTATGACCGTCTGCTTCTATGTAGGCCAGAAACAACAATGGTACCAATTCTACTCCACCATGAGGCTTCGCAGCCAAGGAGCAACCATCAATGGTCTACGTGAAGGCCGCTGGATATTCTACTTCCCCAACGGCAGTCCACAGGCCGAGAGCAACTTCTTGGGTGGCAAAGAGGAAGGTACCTACAAGGTCTACCGCGAAAACGGCATACCCTACTACATCGGCCAATATCACGAAGGCCAACGCACCGGCACATGGGAAATCTACAACCCCGACGGCACCCTCGCCACCACCCAGACCTACTAAACAATGATTGATCTGGGACTTGACCTGTATAAATCCATCGGCCAATGCGCCGACCAGTTAGGCATCGATGCCTATGCCGTAGGCGGAGTTGTGCGCGATTACTTCCTCCAGCGTCCTTGCACCGACATTGACGTTGTCTGCGTGGGGCGTGACCAAGGGGGGGAGGTACATATTGGCATCGAGCTGGCCAAAGCCTCTGCTGAAACCCTCGGCGGCAGCAAGGTCTCCGTCTTCAAGAACTTTGGCACTGCCTCGTTCCGGTACACCACCGAGGGACGCGAATATGAACTCGAATTCGTCGGTGCCCGTCGCGAGAGCTACAGTCACGACAGTCGCAAGCCCATCGTCGAGAACGGCACCCTGCAGGACGACCAGAACCGTCGCGACTTCACCGTCAACGCCCTCGCCGTGTCCCTCAACCCCGACCGCTACGGCCATCTCATCGACCCCTTCGGCGGCATCCAAGATCTTAACAATGGTATCCTACGCACCCCTCTTGACCCCGACATTACCTTCTCAGACGACCCCCTACGCATGATGCGTGCTATCCGCTTCGCCAGTCAATTGGGGTTTCATATCGCCGACGATACCTTCGAGGCCATCGGCCGCAATGCCAAGCGTATTGATATAATCTCCATGGAACGCATCATGGTGGAGCTCAACAAAATCATGCTCTCCCCCAACTCATCCCTTGGGCTCAAACTCATGCAGAAATGCGGCCTCCTACCACTCATCCTTCCCGAAATCTCCGCCCTCCAAGGCGTGGAAGTCGTCGACGGCCGCGGCCACAAAGACATCTTCTACCACACCCTTCAAGTCCTCGATAATGTAACCGAACAAAGCGACAACCTGTGGCTGCGTTGGGCCGCCCTACTTCATGATATCGGCAAGCCCGGCGTGAAACGCTACGACGCCAAGCAAGGCTGGACCTTCCACGGACACGAGGTCCGCGGTGCACACATGGTCAAACGCCTCTTCAAACGTCTGCGCCTCCCCCTCGGAGCCGAAGAGCGCTATGTCGAGAAACTCGTCATGCTTCACATGCGCCCCATCGTCCTCAGCGAAGAAGAGGTGACAGACTCCGCCGTCCGACGCCTCCTTTTCGAAGCAGGCGACGACATCGACGATCTCATGCTCCTCTGCAATGCCGACATCACTAGCAAGAACCCGGAGAAAGTCCGCCGTCACAAAGCCAACTTCGAACTGGTGAAACAAAAACTGGTAGAACTCGAGGAGCGCGACCGCATCCGCAACTTCCAGCCCCCCGTTTCGGGACAAGACATCATGGACACATTCGGTATTGGCCCCTGCCGCGAGATAGGCACTATCAAAGACGCCATCAAAGACGCCATCCTCGACGGCCAGATTCCCAACGACCGCACCGCCGCCTGGCAGATGATGCTTGACCTCGCCGCCACCCTCGGTCTCAAACGGCTCCGATAATAAAAAATCTTTTGGCCATATCAATATTATTTCGTAATTTTGCAGTTTCAAAAAAACAATTGATATGTACGAACATCTGAAGATAGAAGAACGCGGCAATGTGGCCATCATGACCATTTCCGCCCCTAAGAGTCTTAACGCACTTAACACAACCATTCTCAATGAGATAGACGAATACCTCGACGAATTTGAAGGCGGTCAGTTCCGCTGCCTAATCATTACTGGCGATGGTGAAAAATCGTTTGTAGCGGGAGCTGATATTAGCGAGATGGCCACCCTCGGCCCTCAGCAGGGCGAGACCTTCGGCAAGCGCGGCGCCGCCGTCTTCCGTCGCATCGAAACCCTCTCCTGCCCCGTCATTGCAGCAGTCAACGGCTTTGCCCTTGGTGGCGGCTGCGAGTTGGCTATGGCCTGCGATATACGCATCTGCTCCGACAACGCGCGCTTCGGCCAACCCGAAGTGGGCCTAGGTATCATTCCCGGCTTCAGCGGCACCGTGCGTCTGGCACGCCTCGTGGGCATGGGCATGGCCAAACAACTCATCTACAGCGGCAAGAACATCAAGGCCGACGAAGCCCTGCGCATAGGTTTGGTCAATGAAGTTCTTCCCCAAGCCGAACTGATGGGCCGTGCCCTCGAGCTGGCCAACCAGATCGCCGCCAACGCCCCTCTGGCCGTCAGCGCTGCCAAACTCTGCATCAACACCGAGTACGACATGCCCGCCGAGGATGCCATCAACTTCGAGAGCCGTGCCTTCGGTCTCTGCTTCAACACCGAAGACCAGAAGAACGGCATGCAAGCCTTCCTCACCAAAGGCAAATGCGAATTCATCGGCAAATAATTAAAACGACGAATTTAACAAATTAAACGAATTGCTTCGCAATAATAAATTCAAAAATTGTGCTTGCGCAAGCAAATTGGCTATATTAGAATTATTAGCCATTAAAAAAAGAAATTATCGTATAACATTCAAACAATAATTATTATGAAAATCTGTGTTATTGGAACCGGCACCATGGCTAAAGGCATTGTGAAAGCCTTCGCCGTGAAGATGCCCGTCGTCATGAAGAGCCGCACCCAGGCTAGCCTCGACAAAGCCATGGCTTCCATTGCCAAAGGTTACGGCAAACTCGTTGAGAAAGGCAAGATGACCCAGGAGGCCGTCGACGCCATCATGGCCAACATCGCCACCACCACCGACTACGCCACCTTCGCCGATGCCGACCTCGTCATCGAGGCTGCCGTCGAGGAGATGCAGCTGAAGAAGGACGTCTTCACCGAGCTCGATGGTATCTGCAAGCCTGAGACCATTTTCGCCACCAACAGCAGCTCGCTGAGCATCACCGAAATTGCCGCCTGTACCAAGCGTCCGGCCCAGTTCATCGGCATGCACTTCTTCAACCCCGCCGACCGCATGGCCCTCGTTGAGGTCATCCGTGGCCAGCTGACCAGCGACGAGGTCTGCAAGTGCGTCATCGACCTCGCCACCAGCATCGGCAAACAGCCTGTCGAGGTGAAGGAAGCCCCCGGTTTCGTGGTCAACCGCATCCTTATCCCGATGATCAACGAGGCTGTTGGTATCCTGGCCGACGGTATCGCTTCCGCCGAGGACATCGACAAGTGCATGATGCTCGGTGCCAACCACCCCATGGGTCCCCTGGCCCTGGCCGACCTCATCGGTAACGACGTGAACCTCGCCATCATGGAGGTGCTTTACAAAGAGTTTGGCGATCCCAAGTATCGTCCCCACCCCCTGCTCCGCAAGATGGTCCGTGCCGGCCTACTCGGCCGCAAAACCGGCGAAGGTTTCTATAAATATTGATTCATTAATAAAAAAAAGATGCGGTGGGCATTGCCTACCGCATCTTTTTTTTATTAAAAACATAAATATACCAAAAGCGACGGACAAAACGACGGGTGGTCAATCCTCCTCTCTTTGGGCATCGCTTTCGATACCCGCCAAACACAAGTCGTCCCACAATAATAACAATCAAAGTATTTACTCCCTATCTACCTCCTACCATCAACCTATCAACTCCTACCGTGGTAGGAGTTGGTTGGGAGATGGGTGGGAGTTGATAGGGAGTTGGTGCTTAGTATCAAGCACTTATAAAGTGGGAAAAATGAAGGTTTCTCGGAGAAATATCAAAATTTGTAACGGCGGCACCAAGTTAGTTGCTTACGTGCATAGTGCCAAGTATTTAGCTTGATTTCCGACACCGCATCGGCGAGTTTTTTTGTGCCGTCGAGGACGGGGAACAATTCTCGGTAGCCGACAGTGCGGAGGGTGGAAATATCCCGATAAGGAAGTAGCGACTGAACCTCCTCAAGGAGGCCCTCCTCAATCATCCGGTCAACACGGAGGTCAATGTTGGTTCGGAGTTCGGAGTTAGGAATTTGGAGGACACGCACTTCGATCTCAAAAGGGCGCTCGGCAGGCTTTCTTTCTACAATCACCTGAGAGTAAGGACGTCCCGTCATATAATACACCTCAAGGGCACGCTGGAGACGCACGGGATTGCGGAGGTCGACACGGGCGTAATATTCAGGATCAAGCATCTGAAGCTGCGAGCGTTTCTCCTCGATAGGCATCTCCTGCAGACGGGCACGAAGTTCGGGCGTAGGGTCCGGCATAGAGGTGACACCCTGTCGCAAAGCATCAACATAGAGGCCACTGCCACCTACGGCGATGGCCATGTCGCCATGCTGAAAGAGTTCATCCAGCAACTTCATTGCATCACGCTCATAATCAAATATATTATAAGGATTCGATACCGAGCGGCAGGCAATGAAATGGTGCTTGGCAGCGGCCAGTTCCTCATCGGAAGGACGCGCCACGCCAATGCGCATCTCACTATAGAACTGGCGTGAGTCGCAGGAAAGGATTTCAGCCCCTAATTCACGGGCCAGGCGGATAGCCTCGGCTGTCTTGCCCGAAGCCGTGGGCCCAGTGATTATCAGGAGCTTTTTCATTGCTTATTATTCAAGACCAAATCGAACTGCTGCCAGAATTCGGGGAACGACTTGTCAACCACCTCGGGATTCTCGATTTTGAGGTCGGGGAAACGCAACATGAGCGGCGCGAAAGCCATGGCAATTCGATGGTCGTTGTAGGTACGCACAGGCTCCGTGGGATGGAGTTCAGAAGGCAGGATGACCATCTCCTCGTCCGAGCAGGTGACCTTGCCTCCCATGCGCTGGAGTTCGGTGCTGATGGCCTGCATACGGTCACTCTCCTTAAGAGCTATGTTACTGACCCCCTTGAGGGTAGCACGCACACCGGCGGCTGCAGCGGCCACGGCGAAGGTAGGCACCAGGTCGGGACAATCGAGGCAGTTGAACTGCACCTTCGGGTTAAGAATCTTTGTTTCAGGCCCTTGTAGGGTGATGGAACGCGCTGCGGAGCGGTAGGGCGAGCGCACTTCGGTGCTCTGCACACCAAGGAGCCGGAAAAAAGCGTCGGTGGCGCTGTCACCCTGACAGGAGTCGAGTTGGAGTCCCAGCAGGCGGATGCGCAAGTCAGGCCTCAGTAGGGCCATGGTATAGAAATAGGATGCCGACGACCAGTCGCGCTCGATGGAAATGACAGAGGCTTTAGGCTTACGCTCAATGTGTTGCACATAGTAGGTGCGGCCATTGGAGGAGCGGCGCACCTCAATGCCGGCCTGGCGCAAGGCGTCGCAGGTCATCTCGATGTAGGGGCGCGAGGTGGGGCGTTGGGTCATGGTGAGGGAAATGCCCTCGGGCATCTTGGGGGCAATAAGCAACAAAGCACTGACAAACTGGCTACTGAGTAGCGGGTCGACGCTCACGGTGCGGCGTATGGGGATGCCTCCCTGTATATGGACGGGCAGAAAGCCCTCTTTTTCGGTACAGTCGACCCGGAGTCCCATCTGACGCAAAGCCTCGATGAGCGGCGCCATGGGGCGCTGGCAGAGACGCTCGTCACCGGTGAGGGTGTGGTGTCCCGGAGTGATGGCGAGCAGCGGCATGAGGAAACGGGCCACGGAACCGGCATTGTTGCAATAGTAGACACCCGAGCCGCCACCTTCCTCAATCTGCGTCAACAGCTGTCGCAGGAGGCGGGTGTCGCCCGAAGTGGAGAGTTTGTTGATGCGGAAGTGGCCACCGATGAGATGGTTAATCATAAGCCATCGGTTGCTCATGCTTTTGGAAGCTGGGAGGGTGATGCGTATATCGTTGGTATTCATTCGCTGATATTATATTCCTTGAGTTTTCGGTAGAGGGTACGCTCGGAGATGTGGAGGTCGGCTGCTGCCTGCTTACGGTTGCCCTGGTTGTGCTCGAGGGCTCGGAGGATGGCGCGTCGCTCACGGTCTTCGAGACTGATAGCCTCGTCTTCTATAATTTCGGGAGTGAGGAAATCCTCATCGGCCTCACCTCTGACCCCTCTCCGCACAGAAAGGGGAGCAGATACTCCGAACATACCACTTCCTTCTCCGCGCGGAGAGGGGTTGGGGGTAAGACTGGCCAGTTGCTGTACCATCTGGCGAAGGTCGTTGATTTCGCCGCGCATTTCGTTAATCATCTGTCCCATGGAAAGGGCTTTAAGCAACAGCTCACGGTCGGTAATCTGGCTGGCGGCAGCGGGTGCCGGTGTGTCAGGCACGAGGGCCGGCATACGTTCGGCAGGGATATAGGAAAGGTAGTTCTGCAGGATGTCGGGGGTGATGCTGCGCTCAGTTTCAACGACAGCTATCTGCTCGGTGATATTCTTGAGCTCTCGCACGTTACCATACCAAGGGTAGTTCATGAGCATGGTACGTGCATCCTCGGTGAGGACGATGGGCGGCATGTGGTATTTCTCGGCCACATCGGACGAGAACTTTCTAAACAACAGAGGGATATCTTCTTTGCGTTCACGCAGGGGCGGCAGGTAGATGGAAAGTTGATTGAGACGATAGTAGAGGTCCTCGCGGAAACGCCCTTCGCGGACAGCCTTGACGATGTCGACATTGGTGGCAGCGACAACGCGGACATCAATCTTCTGTGGCGTGGAACTTCCGACAGGAATAATCTCACCGTTTTCGAGTACACGGAGGAGTTTGACCTGCATGGCCAAAGGCAACTCTCCGATTTCGTCGAGGAAGATGGTGCCGCCATCTGCCTCTTCAAAATAGCCCTTGCGAGTGCGGTCGGCACCGGTGAAGGCGCCCTTGACATGGCCAAAGAGCTCGCTCTCGATAGTGCCTTCGGGAATGGCACCGCAGTTGACAGAGATGAGGCCGCGCCCCTGGCGCACATGCTTACGAGTGCTGTTCTCATGAATGATACGCGAGAAGACATCCTTGCCCACACCGCTCTCGCCTGTGATGAGGATGGAGAGGTTGGTGGGTGCCACTTGAATGGCCTTGTTGAGGGCCATGAGGAGCTTGGGGTCGTTGCCTATAATGTCGTATCGTTGTTTCAGAGTCTGTATATCCATAATCAATTTATTACACGATGAAGGGCCAGGCCTATCTGGCGGCGGAGATCGACAAGTTGCTTTTTCTCGGCAAGGAGCTGCATCATTTGGTCATCGTCTTTCACTTCTCGGAAGCGGCGGGCGTTGTCGGCGATGCGGTCGGCGACACACTTGAGTTTGAAAGAGAGGATGGTTTCAGTGAGGTCAGCCTGAAGATTATCCTCAAGAGAGGGTACAAAAACCTGCTTCTGACGCCAAGTGTCGCTGATGCGGAAAGTGTCGAGCATAAGGGAGATAGCGAAAGAGCGAAGAGCCTCGTCTTCGATAGTGATGAAATGGGATGCATCGGGCTCTTGACCTTGGGACAGAGTATTGGCGAAGTAGTCGAAAATGCGCTGACACAGGGGGTCGGTGAAACAGAGCTCGTCGCGCTGTAGTTCAGCCACAATGGCCTGTGCCACAGTGTAGGTATATTCCTGCACAGTGCCGTCATCGGCAGAGACACTCTGGTAGAGGGTCTGGTCGCCGTAGTTGAGTAGAATCTGAACCAGATGACGCTCGGCTGGGTCAACAGGGAGTGAAAGCGACGCTGGAGGCTCGGAAGTGGGTTGTGTGGTCGGATTATTCTGAATATCTTGAATATTCTGAGTATTCAGATTACTCTGAACATTCTCCTTCTTCTCTTCCTCGTAACTTTTCAGGCGGTTACGATTAACAGCTTTGGCAAGTTCGGAAGCCAATGCCTCCTCTGGAACGTCAAGCAGATGGGCGCACTGGGCGATATACTCGGTGCGTTCGATGAGGTCAGGGACAAGGGCGATGGTGTCCACTGTCTCCTTAACAAGCTCAGCCTTGCGAATGGGATCGTTCTTGACACCATCGAGGAGCACACGCGTTTTGAAAATAACAAAGTTATCCTCATGGGTAGCCAGATAATCCTGCAATGCCGAGGAGCCGTATTTCTGGGCGTAGCTATCAGGATCCTCGCCATCGGGGAAAAGGACGCAACGCACATGCATGCCCTCAGCAAAAAGTAGATTAACGGCACGCAAAGCAGCTTTGATACCGGCAGAGTCTCCGTCGTAGAGGACTGTGACATTGGGTGTATAGCGCTTGATGAGGCGGATTTGCTCGGTAGTAAGGGAGGTTCCGCAGGATGCCACGGTATTCTCCACGCCCGACTGATGCATCGAGATAACATCAATGTTACCTTCAACAAGGAAACATTTGTTGGCCTTCGAGATGGCCGAGCGTGCCTGATAAAGGCCATAAAGGATGCGCGACTTGTTGTAGATGTCGGAGTCGGGAGAGTTGACATACTTGGCGGCCTGCTTCTCACTGCTAAGCACACGGCCGCTGAATCCGAGGACACGTCCGGAGATACTGTAGATGGGGAACATCACGCGGCCACGGAAGCGGTCATAAGCCTTCTTGGTTTCTTCCTTGAAGATGGTGAGGCCCGTTTTCTCAAGGACAGTATCGCTGTAGCCGTTCTTTCGCGCGTGATCGGTGAAGTTGCTCCACTCGTCAAGACAGTAGCCAAGGCCAAAGTTTTTAATCACCTCGTCACTGAGCCCGCGACCATGGAAATAGCTAAGGCCCACGGCACGGCCCATCTCGTCGTTATATAGCAGGTCGGCAAAATACTTCTGTGCAAACTCGGAAACATGGAATAGGGCATCGCGCTCGTTTTGGCGTTCTTTCTGTTCCTCGGTCTGCTCCTCCTCCTGTATCTCGATATTGTATTTCTGAGCCAGCCAACGCAACGCTTCGGGATAGGTGTAGTGCTCATGTTTCATCAAAAACTTCACCACATCGCCAGCCTCGCCACATCCGAAACACTTGAAGATGCCTTTCGACGGCGAAACATAGAACGACGGTGTCTTCTCGTTGTGGAAAGGGCAGCAGCCGATGTGGTTGGCGCCACGCTTCTTGAGCGAGACAAAATCGCCTATCACCTCCTCGATGCGGGCGGCGTCCATGATGCGTTGTATAGTTTCCTGGTCTATCATAACAATTGGGGTGCAAAAATACGATTTTTTTTCGACATAGGGAAATAAAAAAAAACGCCACCCTTCCGAGTGGCGCCTACTAAATATATATTCAGAGTGTTCAATGAATCACCTCGACAGCTCCATTGTGCTCAATGTTGCCATTGTAGCCGCGGGCCGAGAAGCGGTAGAAATAGGTACCGTCGGGCAGGTCGGCGGGATCC
>ONLW01000029.1 GCA_900318835.1 uncultured Bacteroidales bacterium | reverse complement strand
ACGGGACCCATAGACACCATCGGCCCTATCGACACAATTGTGCCTCCCGACACAACAGTGATTCCTCCCGACACGACGACCTTCTCACTCTCCGGGACAACCTGGATGTGCCATATCATAACCGACCTGCCACAAATCAACCACCACGATGAACTAGAGATTTATTGGGATTTTAAGTCTGATTCCAACATCACAATATCAATGATTATTGTCGAATGGAACGGAACGGTCATTAACTATCCTTTCGAGGACACTCTCTCAACAACCTACTTCTTCGATGGAGAGAATGGCTTTTACATAAGTCCAGAAAGTAACGTTCCGTTCAGATACGATTCTAAAACGGAGACAATCCGCATAGACGAAGATATTCCGGAATATACAAGAATTTTCTACCGTGTAGAATAAGGCTCGACATTCTCTTTCTCCCCGCCTCAAAATACGAGGTGGGGAATTGTTTTATATAAGAATACAGAACTGCTGACAGAGAAGATACAAGAGGAGGACTACAGGTCATCGTCGCGGATGACGAGGTGGTTGGTGGTCATGCGGATCATGTAGGTCTGGACGATGGCTTTGAGGCGGGTGAGCATGCGGTTGATGAGCTCTGGGTTTTGAGTCCGGAATTGAGAGTTTTTCAGCAGGTTGGTTTTCTGCAGGGGGTCGAGGACGTAGTTGTAGAGGCCGGTGGGTTTTTCACCATCGAAGAGAAGAGTGTAGTCGCCCTCGATGTACTGATAGATGTCGTTGCTATAGTTGACTGCCCAGGGCTTCTCGTTGGGGTCGAAGACGTTCTTTCCGAAAGCCGGGAAGGGTTTTCCATATCCGAGGATGCGGAGGACCGAAGGCATGATGTCGATTTGCTGCATGACACCAGGATGGCGGCCAACAGGCAGCTCGCCCGAAGGGTCGTAGATGGCGATGGGAATGGAGAAAACACCCACCGAGGTCTGGCTTTCGTCGTATTGCTGCTGCGAAGTGTGGTCGGCGGTAAAAACGAAGATGGTGTTTTTGAACCAGGGCTGCTGGCTGGCGGTGGCAAAGAATTTTCTCAATGCGTTGTCGCAATACTGGATAGTGCGATGGGTGGGGAGTGGACCTCCCTGGTAGACAGCCTGGTAGCGCTCGGGAATGTCGAAGGGGTGATGCGAGGTGGCGGAGAAGAATCCCACCATGAAGGGTTCCTGAAGGCGCTCGGTAATGGCGGTGGCGGTGAACTGGAGGAACTCCTCGTCCCAGATGGCCCAGTGGCCATCGAAGTCGTTGCGACCGTTGAAACGTTGGTCGTCGCAGTATTCACTCATACCAATGTATTGTTTGAAGCCAGAGGAGCGTGCAAAGGCCTGGAATCCCATGGAGGAGTTGGGGGCGCCATGGAAGAAGGCGGTCTGATAGCCTTCACCGTCGAGACAGTCGGCAAGGCCGCTGAGGTCATTGAGCGACGAAGGAGTGAGGATGAAAGGCTCAATGAAAAAAGGCACCGAGGAAAGCGATGAAGGCATAGCATCGATACTCTTGCGGCCGTTGGCATAAGTGTGCTCGAAGGTCAGCGAATGCTCCAAAAGGGAGTCAAGGAAGGGAGTGTAGGAAACAAAGTCGGGATGCGCTTTTTTTAATGCCTGGTTGTAGTAGCCGAAATATTCGCGTGTGAAACTCTCAAGGATGATAACCATGACGTTCTTCTGTCCGCTGACCATGGGGACAGTGTCGGCATCGGAAGGGATGTGAAGGGGCGAATAGAGGGAGGCGAGCTGCTCCTCGGGCATGTACTGCGGGTCTTTGAAGGGACGCTTGCCGATGGTGCGGATAATGGAAAAGGGGGTGTTGAGAACGATGGAGGCCTGTTGAGGAGAATGGACATACTGGTTGGCGTTGGAGATGGTGATGGGGCGGGTGTCGCGTGTGAAGCCACCGCGCATGGCGAAGATAGAGAAGGGAATGGCCACGATGAGGCCGAAAGAGGTGGCGAGGTAGTATTTCAATCTTAGATGCTTGATTGCTTGATTGCTTGATTGCTTTAGTGGTTCAATGTCGGGTTTGAAGTAGAGGAACCAAAGGGCGGCGACAAGGGCCAGGCCGAGGAAGAGGAGGTACCAGTGGTTGATGAGTTCGGTGAAGAAGATGCCGCCAAGGTTATCCTCATTGGAGAATTCGGCAAAGAAAGTGGCAGTGGTACGGCGGCCCGTGAACTGTGAGTAGACGGTATCTGCAAGGTTGATGCTCAGGCACAGCGAATTGATGACCACAAATATCCACTTGCACATCTGATGCCACCAGGGACGCTCCTTGGTATGGATGGGAAGGAGCATGAGGATAATCCACAGCCAGTTGGTGTAGAGGATGGCCGAGGAGTCGAAACGCAAACTGCCAGCGAAAAGCTCCCACATGGAGAGCTGGTCCCACCCCACGGAAAGTGTGTTCCAGTTCTCAAGAACGAAAGCCACACGGGTGACCATATAAAGGACATAGACGATGCCCAGATTGATGAGCACCGCCAAAACGTTGCTGAAAGGGAATGCTTTTATTTTCATGGTTTTCATATTTTTTTCTAGAATTGGAAATAGATAAATGGCTGGAGGTCAGCGGTAACAAATTGATAGAGCACCACGGCCATAACCACAACAAGAACGCCCATGAGCCACAGGGGCATGGAGGCAAACCAGAGGCGGTAGCGGCGCTTGAAACGTGTGGGAAACCAGTGGACTATCATGCCGAAAGCAAAGAGGAGAAATACGGAAGAATAGTTGGAGAGTATGTCAGGTATTTGCGAGAGATTCCAATGAGAACCGATACGTTCTACCATGCGGGAAGCTGTGTTCCAAGCCACTTCGTTGGCCTCAGCGGGGTCGAGATTAGAGCCCGAACGGAAGAAGAGTCGCGTGAAGGAGATGAAGATGAAGGTGATGAGGACGGCCCAGCAAGTGGAAAGTTTTAAGTGGAGAGTGGAAAGATTCTTGTTTCGTCCAATAAAATATATCAAAGTAAATCCCGCAAGAAGGACTTGTGTGCAGAAGGCGAGGAGGTTGAGAAGAGGTGAGTCGGTAAGGTGGCGGAATATGGTGAGGGCTATGGTGACGATTGCAAGGGTAGCGAGGCGGATGCGCCAACTGCAGTCTTTCCACCATTTGTATACGAGGATGCCGAGACCGTTGAGTCCACCCCAAGTGATAAAGTTGAAGGAGGAACCATGCCAAAGGCCACCGAGAAGCATGGTATCCATATTGTTGATATTGGTGCCGAGGGTTTTTCTATGGCCTTTGGCAGCAGGAAGGAACCGCAGCAAAAGCACCATGGCGATGACCATGCAGACAACAATGGTGAACCAGAAGTTTTTCAGGCGAAATGCAGCAATGAGGAGGATTGCGGAAAGCACAGCGTAAGAAGTCACGCTCGCAGTACGGTTGCCACCGAGTGGAATGTAGAGATAGTCGCGTAGCCAGCGCGAGAGCGACATGTGCCAACGGCGCCAGAAGTCAGTCGGATTCTGCGCCTTGTAAGGCGAGTTGAAGTTTACCGGGAGGTAGAAGCCCATCAGCATAGCCACACCGATGGCAATGTCCGTGTAGCCCGAGAAATCAGCGTAGACCTGGAGTGAGTAGACCATCAGGGCCGAGAAGTTCTCGAACGGGGTGTAAAGCAACGGGTTGTCAAAAACCCGGTCAACAAAACTGACAGCCAAATAATCGCTAAGGATAAGTTTCTTTATTAAGCCATTGCAAATCCAAAAGACCGCTATACCGAACTGGCGGCGAGAGAGGAAGAACGGCTTGTAAAGCTGCGGAACGAACTGGTCGGCACGCAGAATAGGACCCGCCACAAGCTGCGGGAAGAAGGCCGTATAAAATCCAAAATCAAGGATGTTGGCAACGTGGTGAATCCTGCGTTTGTAGACATCCACAATATAACTGATGTTCTGGAAAGTGAAGAATGAGATGCCAACGGGAAGGAATATCTTCATGGCGATGCTGTATTCCGTGCCGAAGGTAGCATTAAAGATATCCGTGAAGAAATAGGCATACTTGAAAAAACAGAGCACTCCCAGGTTCACTACCACTCCTATCGTACGCAACACCTTGCGTCTAGCCTCAGACATGGATCTGTCCATGCCTATGCCCAGAAGCCAACCCAAAAGAGTGGAGAAGATGAGCAGGAGGACAAAAGACCCCGAAGTCTTATAGTAGAACACCAGACTGAAAGCGAAAAGATAACCATTGCGCAGAACGCGATGCGTGGGGTCGAGGCCCCCGTCTGCATCCTTACGCCCACGTGCCACAATGAGTCCAAAGAAAAGATAGACCACAAGAAAGAACACCCAAAAGTGAATCTGCGTGAAAAGCAGCGGATGGTCATCATTGAAAGCCATCAGTGAAGCCAAATATGTGAAAATGTCGGACATGCTTTAGGGTGTGACTGAATGGCTGAGCGGCCGAGTGGCCGAATATCGGTAATAGGCATCGAAAAGGGCATTGGTGAAGAGATTTCCTACCAATTGATAGCCTTCGGTAGTGAAGTGGACTCGATCCTTTTGTGCCAGCTTATTCTTGAACCATTTTTCCATCGACTTCAATCCCCCCATCACCTCGAACTGATCCCAGACAGCCCCATCCGTGTCGTCAGCCAGACGGTAGAACACCTCACGCGCAAGGAGTCCGTTACGGTTCACCTCATAACGCCGACGACTTTTTTTGTGGTAACTGTCGTTATTGGTGATGAAAACAAAGGCACAGTCGGGATTGATAGTACGAATGGAATCGGCAAGGGTAAGATAATTCGCACGAAAAACCGCAGTGTCGAAGTCGCTGCAGGAAGCATCGTTAATGCCAATGCCAAAAATCACCATATCTGGATGCAACATACGGAGGTCTCGTATGAAATTTTGGCAACGCAAGTAATCGGGTACCGCAGCACCATTGACACCAATGGAATGAAAAGAAATACCCGGACGGCGGTTGCCGAGATAGATACCTGTAAGGGTAAATTTTTCACCCTCGTTGCAAGGAATAATAATGGCAAAGGAGTCGACAATGGTGCTGATGTTAAAAACATAGCGGTCAGTGTTACGATCCACATAGGACGGATAGACCTGTCGATTGTCAAACGAGAGGAGTGGCACCACCTGCTCGTCGGAATGGCCCAGAATAACCACACGGTTGGTGGCATAGTCGACGGTGGGCTCGTTCATAACAATCTGCACCTCGGTAAGCGAGTCGGCAGCAGTAATAGCAATGCCACAGAGCCCCAAAGGGTATGTATGCTCTTTATAAATGTTACGCGTAAGGGTAACTTTCTGTGGGCAGTGTACGATGTAATCACGAGGATTATTGCAACGGGCAGCTGCTGAATAAGGGAATATCATACCACGTCCGGCAACAAATGAAGGGAAGGTGTGCATGAGGTTGGTACGGATGGTATTGCTCATAGTACCGGCCTGGACATGCGAACCACCAATATGGACAATATTGATGTTTCCCTGTCGAGTATCTATCATGCGTTGCCATTTTTGGAAGAAAACATTCATCGATGATGATGATGTGTCGAAGTGGAGTTTGTTTTCTTTATATTTTACAAACGAATATTGGGGCAATTCGACAGGCTCACGTTGTGCCAATACACAAACGGAGGCAAAAAGAAATATTATGAATGAAAACAGATATTTCATGGGACTAATCTTCTTTTTGTTGATTAAAACGACGACGCAAGCAATAGAGTTGGTAGTTGTCGGCAAAAGCTTGTGCCAGCTTGGCGCCCATCTTGTCGGCACCGTGTTGCGAGAAGTGGATATAATCGCTTCCGGCCAGCCCCTTTTTGTTCCAGTTCAGCATAGAGTTCCACCCACCCATGGCGTGATAGATGCTCCAGTAGGCGGCGTTATGGCTGTTGGCTGTGACAATGAGGCTGTCAATAAGGGTAGGCAGCATGGGATAAGTCTGTAGCACTCCCTTGTTGCGGGTGCTCATATCAGACGGGCCAATAAAGAGAACCTTAGCCTTGGGACAACAGCGATGAAGATAGTCAATTTGTTTGCCCATAGACTGGCAGTATGTGGAAATGGATTGTTCATTATTAAGATAGGGCACTGAGTTGCCGCCAAACTGCAAGATGATGATACCGACGTCAAGCTGGGCATAGGCTTGTGTGAGAAGGCCTTGGTTCACCATGGTGAACTGTTGACCTGAGCATCCTCGCATGGGGATATTGTCGACAGCCACACCGGGGCCATTGTCGACAGTGACACAGTAGAGGTCAGCATAGCCATGGGCAGAAAGGGTAACAGCGGTAGTGGATGAGTCAAATACCCAAGCCATACTTCCCACACCCTCTCCCTTAGCCGAACGGGTGTCGGAGATTTGATTCTGCCGGTCAGTGAGGGTACTTCTGAAAGGCCCTGTCTTATTATTATACACCAATCGGATATTGGAGAAGGCTTTGACGTGATGGTCGACCGAAGCGTGAGTGGCGGCCTTAATTCGTACAGAGGCTTCTCCACTCATTCGGAAGCTCTGCATCATGGGACCATAGTTGCCACGCGAGCGAGTGACAGTGCTGTCGCCAAAAGAAGAAAGATGTGTCAAGTTGCCACTGGCACTCTGACTAACAGCCAAAGTAGGAATGATGGTGCGGAAAGGAATCATGCCAGGTCCACCGCCGCCGAAGGTCTTTTGCATGTAGGAACGCAACTGTGAGGTCATACGATCCATTTCGATTTGCGAGTCACCGTAATGCATGATACGAATGGTGCGCCCTTGGGTTTGAGCATTCTCCGCAGCTTCCCAAAAAGAAGCAAAATAGAGACTATCGGGTAGCCAGAATCGGATGTCGCTACTATCAGAGAAGGTCTGTAGGGCGGTAATAGAATCGTTAAGTTCTACCAATTCGGCGGGAATGGCAGTTTCGTCTTTGTCAAAGGAAGAAATGTTTGCTTCCGCCAAGTCATGGATAGTCGGCAAATAAAAAGAATGACTTCCGACGGTAATACCGTCGGAAGGGAAAATGGCACAAATAACGGCCAGCGCGACAATAACGCACGCAAAAAAAAGCGTTATCCTGCCCGACTTCATTTCTGCTCTAATGCGGCTATTCTGTCGGCCAATTTCTCAATGTTGCGCACCAGCACCTCGACTTTACGACGCTTTGTAGCCTCCATTGCGGGACTACCAAAGATAGTCTGATTGCCGGGAACGTTATGAGTGACACCGCTTTGAGCACCGATAGTCACGTGATCCCCCACAGTGATATGTCCTACCAAGCCGGCCTGACCAGCGATAATGCAATCAGATCCCACCTTACAGCTGCCAGCGATACCCACTTGAGAAGCCATAGCAGTGTTCTGTCCGATGACCACATTATGGGCCACCTGACAGAGGTTGTCGACCTTCACGCCTTGGTGGAGAATGGTGGAACCCATAGTAGCACGGTCGACACAGGTGTTGGCTCCCACTTCGACATTATCTTCGAGGATGACGTTGCCAATCTGGTCAATCTTATCCCAACTGCCATCGCCCGTAGGGGCAAAACCGAAACCGTCGGCACCAATAACGCAACCGGCATGAAGGATGCAGTTACAACCAATCTCAACACCTTCGTAAATCTTGACACCGGCATAGATGATGGTGTTGTCCCCAATCTTCACATTGTCGCCAATACAGGCGTTGGGATATATCTTTACGTTGTCACCCACAGTGCAGTGTCGACCCACCACAGAGTATTCTCCCATGTAGCATTTTTTGCCAATCTTCGATCCACGGCCAACATGGCTTCTCCATGAACGGCCCTTGGGAGGCTTGCTACGCTGATTGAAAGCGTGGAGCAACTTGGCCACTGCCATATAGGGGTTGTCAACACGGATAAGAGTGGAGTTTACCGGATGCTCTGGTTGAAAATCCTTTTTCACAATAACTATCGAGGCTTCTTTCTCGTAGATATAGTGCGTGTATTTGGGGTTGCCGAGGAAAGTAATGCCACCGGCTTCCCCCTCTTCAATCTTGCAGGGTTTCCATACTCGGGTATTCTCGTCGCCATCGATAGTTCCTTTGACAATGCGGGCTAATTCTTTTGCAGTGTATTGCATACTTTATTCTTCAAATTCTATAATGCCCCGTTGGCGCGTAATACGCAGATTGGTCATATTGGCATCGCTCACAAAGCCATCGCCATAAGTGACACGGTTGCCATTGACAGCACGCACGGGGTGATTGGAATATATGATGTCTTCGTCCGATTTCCAGACGATGTCCTCCAGATAGATAGTGTCACCGTTAGTGTAGTCAATAACCACGACACTATCCTTGGCGGTGATGATATTTTTGTCGTCGTAAGAGGTGGCCTTGTTGGCGCGAATGAAAGTCTGTAAGTACCTCTGACTATCGTAGAAACGCAATTCCACACCTTTAGGATAGATAGTACGGGTGTCGGGCTTGCGGTATTGTACAATGCGCGGTGCATCCAGTTCCAGTTGCAACTTGCCTTCGTCGCTACGCCAAATATGGGCATCGACAATCTCCTGGTCGGGAGGGGCCTGCCGTTGGAACTGATTGATGTCCTTCATGTCGTTTGAACAAGAAAGCAAAGTGGAAAGAGCAAGGAGCAAAGTGGAAAGAGAGGCTACCGATTGGGGTAGTCTCTCCACTTTCAGCTTTCCAATTTCCACTTTCATATGCTTATCTGGTTCTGACAATCGTTGATTCGCCAATCCATCCAGGCACCGTAAAGCGGTTACCATTCTCAAGGCCAGCCATGAAAGCATCGGTCTGTTTGGGGAAGTGGGCGCTGTAGCGGCTGATGAGGGCGTTGCAGGCTTCCACGTTCTCCTCCGAGGAGTCGACCGATTTGGATTTCTGCAATTTGTCCACGGCAGCCCAGTAGGCGCTGCGACCCGAGACGTTATCCTCGGAAGCGCTCGAGGTGCTCGAAGCGTAGAGCATGGCGATGTAGCGGTAGGGCTCACCCTTGGTGCGGTCAATCTCAGCAGCATTGTTATAAGCTGTGCGGGCGGCACTGTAGCTCTTGGCACCATTGTAGGCGTGGCCGAGGTAGAGATAGGCTTTGTATTTGTCCTTCTGGATGGTGACACCCTTAGTGGCATCGCTCAGGTACTCGATGGCTTTCGAGAAGTCTTTCTTCTGGAGGCACATCTGACCCATGTTCAGGGCGGTGACAGGCGTGGGCTCCAGTCGGTAGAGGTTCTCGGTGGCCGAGAAGAAGAGTGGCTGGTCGGTGCAGCCTTTCTTCGACATGATGTTGGTGATTTTCTTCAGCAGGTCCACATTTTCGGGGTCGGCTTCGAACTTTTTGCTGTAGATTTCCACCAGTTGGTCGCAAGTAGCGTAGGGAGAGAAGGCAGCTTCAACACCGGCAATGTAACCACGGATGGTGGCCGATTTCACACTGTCGTCGACATATTTCTGCAGTTCATTGTCAAGCTTCTCGCTGGCGATGTCGTAGTTGTCGACCACCAAGGTAGGTTCAGCCTTGCCGGCACGCACATAGTTGATGGTGGCTTCCATGTATTTCACCAGGTAACCCGCCTCAAGCTCGCCTTCCATTCTCACGGCTTGGTCATAAAGAGCGTAGTAGCGCTCCAAGCCTTCTTCTTTCAGAATCTCCTCGAGATCGAGAGCCTTTTTGGCAGTCCACTTGGGGCCTTCGCCATAGTTGGCGATGCGGATATCGTACATGTTCATCAACTCTTCAATCAAGGCATCGCGCTCAGCAGGGGTCTTGGCCTTGGCAATCATTACTCTCATGATGTTGCCACCGTTGTTGTAGAGGTTTTTGCTCTGCTTGGGGCAGTTGGCCACCACTTGGTGCCAATAAGGATAAGCCTCTTCGAGCCAACGGCTGTCTTTGGTGGCTTTGTACTGTTTGATAGCATCCTGGTATAAGGATACAGGTTCAAGCATCTGCTGCTGCACCTCATCGGAGCATCCCCAGTCGGGCATCTGAGCAATAGCGGGGGTTCCCATGGCAGCCAGGAAGATTCCAATCGTCAATGTTTTGATCGTTTTCATCTCTATTTTCTTTTATTGTTTTTGTTTCGCTGTTTACTATTTAGTATCGTTTATTATTTTTTTCTTGCTATTAATTGTATTTCCTCTTCACAAACCAGCGCTCGCAACTGCTCACCGAAATGCCGAAAGTAATGCTCTCGCGTTGCAGGAGATTCTTGTTGCCAAAACTGCGATAACCCACGCTGAGGGTCAGCAGCGAGCGGCCTTTGCGCATAGGCAACGTGGCTCCGAGACCGCATCCCCAAGCATCAATGACCTCGTTTCGTCCGTTGATGTTCAGTCGCATGGCCCCATTCTCCATGTTCACACCGGCACTCCAACTGATACGTCCCCAATAGGAAGAGGCATCCATGTCACCTGTTTTCTCAAAAGCCAAAGCATAGCGGCCATAGGGCGCATAGTCGAGATTACTTTCGCCAAATACCGGCGGGGTCAGTCCTTCGGTGTATTTCATCCCTGCCCAGCCTGAAAAAGTAACGTCGGCAGCCACCATCCAACGGCTGTTGCGCGCAAAACTTAGGCCGAGACCAAAAGTATGGGACAACTCAAGGTCACTGGTGATGCTCGACGACTGTCCAGCAGAGGGGAAGATAGTGTCAACCAACGTCTGGTCGCTAGCGTGGTAGGTGTAGATAAGCACCTTTTCATCGAGATTCATCTTACGGTAAGGTTTGTAGACAAGTCCCACCCCAAAGGTGTACTTCTCATTTAAGGGCTCCCAGTACTGCACACCTAAATCAAACATTAAATTGGCCAACTTGGATTCCTTGAACCGGCGCTTATCCATATAGTGGGTTGAGTCGATGCCTTGGAAAGAGTATGAAATAGCACGTTGGATGCGGCCTATGAGAAGGTCGAAATTGAAACCCGCCTGCAAACGACGGCCGTCCTTGTTGTTGATAATATTGAAAGCACTTCCCAAAAACACCATACTTGCACTACCAGTACCATCGTAAATGTTTTTAACAATACCCGTGCCATTGTAGTTCCCCTCCGACACACTCTCGTAATCAACCATACTATACGGCAACAAACCACCGGCTATTTTCCACCAGTTGGTCAACGGCAAACCAAACATCAAATGGCTCACATTACCATCCGCGTCGTTGGCACGGTCGGTGTTGTTCTGCAACCGGGTAAGCTGGATGTCGGCAGCCATGTCGAACACAAAACTCTCCATACCGATACTTCCATAGGAAGCAGGATTGAAAGGATTGATGAAATTGCTCCCCGAAGTAGTGTAGGCTACGCCGCCCATGCGACTCACCACAGGCACTGTGTAGGGCAAATCGCTCAATCCAATGCCGAATTGTGAATAGGGCATATTGAATCCATTCTGGGCAAAGGCACTTCCCATCAAACCCATTAAGCCCATTAAACCGATTAGAAATCTCTTATTTCTCATTGTATGTTAGTATCTCGTTTAGTCCAATCAAAGTGAGGTTCGGTACATGCTCCCAACCGTTACCAATCCCCGGGGTCATGAGATTCTCAGCGTCCCCCCCCGTCAGCAGCACCCGCAGGTCTGGAGCCTTCCCCTTGTAGAGGGCCACATAGCCCGCCAGCGCCAGAAGCGTGGCCCCCAGCGTACCGGCAAGGATGCTTTCCTCCGTCGAGCGACCCAGCACAGGGGCTCTCTTCACCCCCTCAAGGTCTATTAACGGTAATTTCGCCGTGAAAGTATGCAACGCCTGCAGATTCATTCTCAATCCCGGCATAATGGCACCGCCATGGTAGACACCCTTGGCGTCAATGAAATCCACCGTGATGCAAGTGCCGGCATCGATAATGAGACATGGCTCGCCGGGATGTAGGCTCACCGCCCCGCAGGCATCGGCCACACGGTCAGCTCCCAGCGTCTCGGGCGTTTTATAGTCTATCTCTATGGGCAACGGCATCCCGTATTGTAGAGACACAGCATGCGGAGTCTCCGCAAGCAATGATTCCGACAATTCATTCCCGCTGGTGCACATCAGCACACGCTCTGCCTGCTTTAGCAACTCGTTGGGCATCCCATAGCCGCAATCTTTGAGGTCCCTTCCTTCAAAGGTGGCCCATTTCACAGCTGTGTTCCCTATGTCCAACGTCAGATTCATGCCTTCGGCTCCTCCTTGTGTGCGTTACCTTTCTTGTTGTAGAGATTCATAGTGCGATCGATGCCCTGAGTGACAAAGCAGCGCACTACGTTGCCTGCCTCTTTCACAGCTTCTTCCATCTTCACCAAATCCTCTCCCTCGATGCGTCCCAACACATAGTCCACCTGACGGCCGCGACTGAAGTGGTCACCCACTCCCATACGCAAACGGTTGTAGTTCTGCGTGCCTAGAACGGCTTCGATATCGCTCAGACCGTTGTGTCCGCCGGCACCACCTTGTTTCTTGATGCGGATGATACCGGGATCAAGGGCCAAATCGTCGACGACAACCATCAGGTTGGCCAACTCAATCTTCTCGGCCTGCAACCAATACTTCACAGCCTTGCCGCTAAGGTTCATATAGGTGGTAGGCTTGATAAGCACCAAGATGCGACCCTTGTGGCGAATCTCTGTGCGGTAGGCGTGACGCTCGAGGGTCCATCGCGCATCGGCCTCCTTGGCCAACGCGTCGACCACCATAAAGCCCGCATTGTGGCGCGTGCCTTCATATTCGGCACCCACATTGCCTAGTCCCACTATGAGAAATTTGCTCACAGGCTCGTCCGCTGTTTCTTTACAATCTTTTCTTTTACAATATGATATAATCTTCCCAAGAAGGCTCATCACATCAGTTTTAAACTGCAAAGATACAACTTTTTTAAAATATAATACAATAAATGTTAGTTTTTTCTGCCCATTAATGTCCCCCACCCTCTGGGAACCCCACTCTCCGGAAAGGGACGGGGTGGGGTAAGACCCTGCCATCGACCTATCAACACCTACCCTGGTAGGAGTTGATTAGGAGTTGGTAAGGTGATGATAAGGTGATAATACATAGTCTACCTCATGTGTACCAGTGACTTATAGGCGCACAGGGGGAATTTACCCAATTATGTTAATTTAAACTAACTGAGAAGGTCGGGACGGCGTTCTCTGGTGCGGGCGATAGCCTGCTCCATGCGCCACTGTTCTATCTTGGCATGATTGCCACTGAGAAGGACCTCTGGGACCTTCCACCCGCGAAACTCCGGCGGACGGGTGTATTCTGGCGGTGCCACAAGACCGTCCTGAAAAGAGTCGCCAAGAGCCGACTGCTCATCGCCAAGCACACCGGGAACAAGACGGATAACCGCGTCGGCAATAACTGCCGTTGCCAACTCGCCGCCAGTCAACACATAGTTCCCAATGGAGATTTCTTTGGTGATAAAGTGCTCACGCACACGCTCGTCGACCCCTTTGTAGTGGCCGCAGAGAATCATCAGGTTCTCGGCCAGCGAAAGTTCATTGGCCATAGGTTGCGAGAGCATTTCACCATCGGGAGCAGTGTAGATGACCTCATCGTAATGGCGTTCTTTCTGCAGGCCCTCGATACAGTTGGCCAAAGGCTCCACAGCCATCACCATGCCGGCGGCACCACCGTAGGGATAGTCATCAACCGAACCGTATTTGGTGAGCGAATAGTCGTGCAGGTCGTGGAAATGCACCTCGACGAGACCCTTCTTCTGGGCCCGCTTGAGGATGCTCTCCTCAAAGAACATGGTCATCATGTTCGGGAACAGGGTAAGGATATCGAGTCTCATCTCTTCTTCGATTTACCGCTAACGCGCAGTTTGTCACCAGGATGAAGCACTTTGTTGCGGCTGATGCCATTGAGTTTGCATAGTTGGTTAATGGTAGTACCGTTACGGCGGGCAATCTTCTCCAAGGTATCTCCCTGACGTACACGATACCACCCACTGGCGGCAGCTTTGCCGGTACCCGACGAAGCACGGCTACCGCCCTTGCCACCCTTGGCCACTTTCCGGAACGACGACGAGGTAAGAGACAGCTCGTTGCTGACGAGGTCGTGAGTGGAGCAGTCGAGAACATTCTCGGGATTGATGGCATTGCCCATGTAACGTATCTCGAAGTGGAGGTGGCTACCACGGCTGCGGCCGGTATTGCCGCAAAGGCCGATAACGTCACCACTCTTTACCTGCTGACCGGCCACCACATGACGTTTCGACATGTGGGCATAATAGGTTTCCAGACCATTGGCGTGATGGATAATCACCAACTCGCCGTAGCTGCGGTTCCTTTTCGAGATGCGTACCACACCGTCGAAAGCCGCATAGATGGGCTCACCCGTTGGCTGTGCCAAGTCGAGGCCATAGTGGAAACGGCGGCGGCGGGGACCGAAATGCGACGAAGGCCGTGCCGCTGTCGGCGTGGGCCACGTGAATTTGGTCAGCTGTATGTTAATCGGTTCACTGATGCTGTTCACATCGAGTTTCGGCAGGTGGATAGCAGCCGTATCAAAGCCTGCCAGCAATATCTCGTCCTCACTCTCGGCTCCCTCGTCGTCGAGGGTGTAGATATTGGGCATACCCTCCTCGTCTACATCTTCCTCGTCATCGTCATCATTCTCAAAAAGGAAAGGAGCTTGGTACATATAGCTTTCCGTCTCCTTGTTGTTGCGACGGTCTATGACCACCCCTTTGTATTCCTCATCCTCGTAGATGACGTCCAGTTTGTTGACTTTGATTTCCGATTTACTGTTCTTCTGTTGCGGGTCATCTGTCTGTGCCACGGCCACCAGAGGCGGCGTCAACATGGCAAAAAACAATAGGATAGGTTTAGTATATCTCATTATCTGAAGCTCTATTTGGGTGTACAAAAACTTTGCAAAAGTACAAAAAAACCCAAACGGGCAAAAATATATTATCTTAAAAAATCAAAAATCATGGCTTCGAGGCTTCTTCGCCGCAGCGGATGATGCGGCAGGCTCCGATGTAGCGTTTCAAATAGTAAGGGGCTTTCGATGAGGTGATACAGATGCCCGTAGTGGTTGCCGAATGGATGAAGCGGAAGCTACCATCTTCGTTTACCTCGGTGATGATGCCCACATGACCCACAATCTTCGAATGTTTACGGCCACCATAGAACACTAGGTCGCCAACCCTCAGACTATCGTTGCCAACCCTTCGGCACATTTTGTACTGTCCGCCTGCCGAGGGTGCCAGCATCACGCCAAACTTGCCATAAATGTAGCGAGTGAAGCCTGCACAATCAAAGCCTTTGGGTGTCTTGCCCGACCAACGGTAGGGAGTCCCCAAATATTTCATGCTTTCGGCAATCAGGGTGTCGACATTGATGCAAGTGTCGGGCGCCACGCTTTGGGCGCACATAATGTTTCCTTGCAAAAGCAGCATCGTAAGGAAGGCAAACAAGTATTTCTTCATAGGCTAATAGTCAAAAATGATTCTCCCTTCAGCCATGTGTGTCTTCACACCGTAGACCTTGAGGATGTTCTCCGGTATAAGGCCACCGGCAACAAGGCCGCTGTAAAGCAGTTGCCCATCATGGAAGAGCAGCAAGTCATCGCAAAACTGCAGGGCAAGGTTGAGGTCGTGGATGACGATGACCACACTCTTGTCGGTCTCACGCAACAGCCGCATGATCTCCAGCTGGTGGGCGATGTCAAGGTTGCTCACAGGCTCGTCCATCAGCAGAACAGGTGTCTGTTGAGCCAATGCACGGGCAATCATCACCCGCTGCAGTTCGCCACCACTCATCTCATGGGGTTTCGCCATCCGCAGGTGCCATGTGCCGGTCTGCCGCATACACTGCTCCACGATGTCCCAGTCGGCCTGAGACTCGTTCTGCAGCCGCTTCTGATAGGGGTTGCGACCCATGAGAACCGTCTCGAAGGCCGAGAACTCGAAGTCGGTCTGCGCCTGCTGACGCACAAAAGCCACTTTCTGCGCCAGAGCCCTTGCAGAGAAATCCTGCACCCGCTGGCCATCAATGAACACTTGCCCTCCCGTGGGCTCCAGCAAGCCTCCAATGCATCGCAACAGGGTGGTCTTTCCGCAGCCGTTAGGACCCATCACCGCCGTGATACGACCCTCCGCAATCCCGGCACTGATGTTGTCGAGGATGCGGCGGCCAAAGCTGACGGTGATATGGTCGAGGGTTATCATTTAGTAACTTTTCTTGTTCTTATAAAGTAGGTAGATGAATAGCGGGGCACCCACCATCGAGGTCAACGAACCTACAGGCAGTTCGCTGGGCCGCAGCACCGTGCGTGCCAATGTGTCGCAGAGCAGCACGAAAATGGCACCACACAGCATGGAATAGGGAACCACGCGCCTATTGTCGGGACCCGACACCAGTCGCACAGCATGAGGAACTATCAGTCCCACAAAGCCTATCACACCACACGAACTCACTGCAAAGGCCACCATCAGGGTGGTGAACAGCAGCAGCACACGCTTCACCTTCTCCACTTCACAGCCCATGCTTTGCGCCGCCTCGCTGCCAGCCAGCAAAAGGTTCAAATCTCTCGAATACCACAGCACCACACCCATGCCCACCACAGCTACCGGCAGCAACATCCACACGTCGGTCCACGACGAACTTCCGAACGAACCCATGGTCCAAAAGATAATACTGTCCATCTTCTCTTGGTTAAGTACCATTAGGAACGAGATAACTGCCGAAATCAACAGCGTCAGGCAAACACCCGTAAGCAGCAGCGTAGTGGTGTGCATGCGGTTGCCAATGGAGGCAATCTTGTAGATGAGCAGCACCGTGAGCAGTGCCGCCACCAGTGCCATGCCGCCAACGCCCCAGAGGAAAGCCTCGAGACCCAACAGGATAGCCACCGCAGCGCCCAGCGAGGCGCCACTCGACACCCCCAGCACGTAAGGGTCGGTCAACGGGTTGCGGAAAATCGACTGGTAGGCCGCACCACACACACTCAGCACAGCACCCACCAAGGCTCCCATGATGACTCTCGGCAGACGCAACTGCCAGAAGATCTGAGAATCCCCGATCTCCTCCCATGTGAAGTCGACGGCACCAAAGAAGCAGCTGACCGCCATCGTGGCCACCAGTAACACACTGAGACCCAACAGCACCCAACCATTGGCTTTCCCCGACTTTCTTTCCTTAACCATTAACCTTTACAGGATATCTTTCATCGTGAATACCCCTGACTTCGCCGTCGCCAGAAACTCCGCCGCCAACAGCGCCCCGAAAGCCAAACCCTTGCGCGAATGAGCCTCATGAGTCAGGGTAATAGTGTCTATCTCACTGTCATAGCACACCGTATGCGTCCCCGGCACCTCGCCCTTGCGAAACGAAGCTATCGGAATGCTTTCCACCTTCCGCTCTCCGTTTTCCACTATCTGCTCCTGCAGCGTGATTGCTGTGCCACTAGGGGCGTCGAGCTTGTGGATATGGTGGGTTTCGCTGATGGACACACGATAGTCGTCGCGGCCGCGCATCACCTCCGCCAGACGTCGGTTCAGCTCGAACATGATGTTCATGCCGATGCTGAAATTAGTGGCCGTGAAAAGACGGCCGTTGCGGGCTTTGCACTCGGCGACAACCTTCTCGTAGTCGGCATACCAGCCCGTAGTGCCGCACACTACAGGCACACCTCTCTCGAGGCAGCGCAGCATATTGCCCACCGCCGTCGCCGGCGTGGTGAACTCGATGGCCACATCGGCATCGATGTTCTCCGGCCACGGTTCGTCTTTGTCAATCTTGACAGTAACGGTATGACCCCTCTCCATGGCCAGCGCCTCGATGGCATGCCCCATCTTTCCGTAACCTATCAGCGCTATTTTCATCTGTCTATTTAAGTTTTTTCAAACCACCGCGGAAAGTCCAGGTGGTATCGACAACGCCGAGGTTAGTCTCCGAGAAATAGCCTCTGACAACCATTGTTGTATCGAAGACTGTATCATGGACCGTCTCACCATCTTCCTCCCGATCAACAACATACATCGTGCTGGTGATGTTCTTTAACAACATCCGCACCGACTCGCGACGGTAACCTTCCAGATATCTCGTACCTTCAACAATGCCGTCTTTGACCTCCCACAGAAAGCCCCTGCCCGGATTTGCGCTGAAATAGAGACTGTCCTGTTCTTGATAGCCCTGCATCATTCCAGCCTTCTTAAACCTGATCTGCGATTGGAAAAAATCGCCCGACGATATCGAATCGAAGAACTCCCAATTACCATATAAAACCTCCTTACTGGGCTTAATACCACCCTTGGTACTCTCTTTGCCACAAGCCACTGCCAGCAGCAGATTGCAGGCCAGAAAGGCCATCACGAGAATTCTAATGTGACTATTTTTCATTGTATGTCTGTTTTTTATAGTCCTAAATAAAAATGCAAAAATACTCATTTTTTCCATAATGGCAAAATTAAATTTTAAATTGACCCGTCACCGGGTCTCAATCTAAAAATGTTAACAAATCTTAAACATCAACACTCTAATACTACCCTATCAACACCTACCATGGTAGGAGTTGATTAGGAGTTGGTAAGGAGATGGTAAGTAGTTCATACCTCTCTGGTACTATTAGTTAGGCACAAGAAAAGGCACCTTTCGGGTGGAAAGGTGCCTTGGGTGTTTTTGACGTTATGAAATTAACTTAATAAATGTTAAAACACTATTCGTCTTCGTCGTATATTTGTTTTTGTTTCTCAAAAAGGTTGTAGAGGTATACCGCGAGGCCGGTGTGGTCGTGGCAGGTGTAGTGGGAGTGGTAGGAGGTGCCGTGGCGGTATTCGAACTGGTAGCGGTTGCCGTCGATGGCCGTTCCCTTCATCTCCCAGGGGAGGGTGTCAATGGCAGCGGCCATGACCTGTATGGCGAGCCACTGCTTCTGCGTGAGGGCGCGCTCGTCGTATCCATCGGGGATGAAGTCGGAGGTTCCTTCTTCCCAGCTGAAGCGGGAATAGGCGAAGCGGCGCACGGCGAAGGGCTTTCCGGCGCGCAGAAAGACGCGTATCAGGCTGTAGTAGAAGTTGGGCAGGTGCGTCACCGTCATGCGGAGCACGGTGCCCGACGACTGGTGCCAGAGGTCGGGCTCGCCGAGGCTGGTGAAAAAACGGGTGTACCATTCGCAATTCCACAAAGCCCATTGGGTGTGAGGGAACAAGTATTGGCTGTAGTCGGTCTCCCAGCCGGGGCCAAGATTGTCGTAGGTGTGGCTCTGCAAGGGCATGTAGTAATCCGCTGTGTCGGGTTCCACGACGCCTATGTCGTGGCGCAGACCTAGGAAATGCTCGAGCTGGACGATGGGAAAATAGAGGTGTTCGTAGCCCTCGCGCTGGTAGAGTTCGTATAAGAGGGCGAGGGCGCTGTCGGCATTGTGTTCGTACTTTGGTTGGCGGAGCGATTTGTCATCGTCGGTCCAATCGAAAGGCTCATAGGGACCCATATAGCCGCCGTGGCAGTAGACGAAGTCGTTGTAGAACTTCTCAGCGCGGACTTCAAGACTGTCGCGCTGCGCGCCGGCATTGGCACAGAGGGTGATTATCGCGGTGAAGAATAGGATTGTCTGTTTCATGGAGGATTGCTTTCTAAAAATCTTCTGGCGAGGTCATCTCGTAGTTGCAGAGACCTTCGGGTATGTGGTCGTCAGTGCGGTAGTCGATGAGGTCGAAGCTGCCGATGCACTCCAGCGGGGTGTAGGCATTATAACCGATAAAATGTTCATCGTCGGGCGAGGTGATGACCTCCAGCCAAAGGTCGCGGTTCTTGCTGCTGCGGCGCAAGGAGACATGATACCAGTTTGCGTTGTCCACGGCATAGTCGTAGCGGTACTCGCCATCGCTGATTTTCTGGAAGTTGCGTAGCGGACACATGTAGATTCCTATGCCCACGAAGACTATCAGGCTGTCGGTAAGCTCGAAAGGGTAGGGGCTGTCGATGCTGAGGAAATAACGGCCTTCGCGTTTCAGCAGGGGATACCACACGCGCGGGACGTCACCGAGATCCTGAGGTATCAGTTTGGCTGTGGAATCCACGGCAAAAATATTGCTGTAGGCCACCTCAAAGTATTCTTTGTCTTCCTCTCGGTCCCAGACCGAGTAATCGTTGAGCACGGCTTTGTCGTGATCGGGGGCGGTGCGGGGTATGAGGAAATAGTTCGACGTTGTCAGCTCGGTCTCGCGGCAGGTGTCGCAGCGAAAGAAGATGTATTCGCGGTCGAAGAAGAGCGTGTCGTGTTCGGTGAAGCTCTCGCAGCGGTAGTAAACGCGTGAGTTCTCAGATTTGAAGACCAGCGGGAAAGCCTCCTCACGGCCATCGATGGTGACGATATACTCCGTCGAGTCGGCCGACAGGCGGCCGGTTGGGGCCACTTGGCATCGACAGCCTGTCAGGACTGCCATCAATGCGCATATTATCAAAAATCTCTTCATGGTATGTTATTTTGAGAGTGAGAAATTGACGGGCATATCGAATTGCACACGGACACTTAGGCCGCGTTGTTGGCCAGGCGTCCACCTGGGCATCATTTTCGCCACGCGTATTGCCTCGGCGCCGCAGCCGCCACCAATGTCGCGCAGGATTCGGGGGTTGCTGATGCTGCCGTCTTTCTCGACGACAAAGGTGATATACACTTTGCCGCTGATGTTCTTTCTCTTGGCCTCCTTCGGGTAGCGGATGTTGTCCTGGTAGAATTTATACAAGGCTTCCATGCCGCCGGGGAACTCGGGATCTTTTTCAGGGACTGTGAAGATTACATTTTCTGAGCTTTCCGGACCCACCACCACCGGAGCAATCTCAAACCACTCTTCCGGACGTTTCTTCGGCAAGTGGAAGTCGACATCAAGTTGGTAGACGGTGCTTACGGGGCCGACACCTTCGATGCCTCCGGGCTCCCATTGCGGCATGCTTCTCACCAGGCGTGCGACCTCTTGGGCACATTGGCCTCCGATGTCGTGCAGGATGCGGTAGTAGATGACTTCTCCTGATTCGTTGATACGCAACGCCAACGACACACGACCTTGAATCTTCTTGTCGTAAGCCTCCGGAGGGTAGCGCAAGTTGCGGTCAACCCATGCCTTCAAGCCCTCTTCGCCTCCGGGAAACATGGGGTCTACACCGGGATGAAGATAGGCTTCCTCGAAGAATCGGTCCTCGTCGGGGTCGTCGGGGACAGGATATTCGAAAGGAAGTGATAAATCGGGGGTTTGAACCATACCCATTGCTCCCACCACATCATCATCGTAGTCTCTATTGGTTTCATCCCAGTTGTTCGGATTCACAGAGGAATCGCTATTGGGGGAAGAGCAACTGCCACAGGCGGCCAGCGAGACACAAAGTCCCGCCACGGCGACCTTCTTCCCCAAACGTTTACGACGGTCCAACGCTTCTTCCAAATACCGCACCTCGGCCTCGCAGCGCGGGCAAGTCCCGCGACAGGGGCCTTCATAGGTGCATTCCTTCATCTCCAAAGGGATGTCGTTCTCCTCGGCGATGCGGCGGCGCACCTCCTTGAGTTGCTTGCAGATGTTTTTTCCTCGTGTCATGACCTTGTGTTTTGTTAATAACGTCGTCGGGGAGTAAATATTGTTTTTACTCCCGCTATATATTATAATAACAGACTTTTCGCCGAATCTCTACAACGGCATGAAAATTTTTCGTATCTTTGCATCAGTAAAAAATAAACGATTTATTTCTATGGAATTCAAACTCAATACGATAGAAGAGGCCATCGAGGATTTCCGCGAGGGCAAGTTTGTGATTGTTGTCGACGACGAAGACCGCGAGAACGAGGGCGACTTTATCATGGCCGCCGAAAAGATAACCCCCGAGCATGTCAACTTCATGCTCAAGAACGGCCGCGGCGTGCTCTGCGCCCCCATCACCGAGGAACGCTGCCACGAGCTGAACCTCGACATGCAGGTGCACGACAACACCTCGCTCCTCGGCACCCCCTTCACAGTGACCGTCGACAATCTGGAAGATGGCTGCACCACGGGTGTCTCGATGCACGACCGCGCCAGCACCATCCGCGCCCTGGCCAATCCCGCCACCCGCGCCGACCAGCTGGGCCGACCCGGCCACATCAACCCCCTGCGCGCCCGCAACGGCGGTGTACTAGTGCGTGCCGGACACACCGAGGCGGCTGTCGACCTGGCCCGCCTCGCTGGTCTCTATCCCGCCGGAGCCCTCATTGAGATTATCAACGACGACGGCACCATGGCCCGCATGCCTCAGCTGCAGGAGGTGGCCAAGAAGTTCGGCCTCAAGATTGTCACCATCAAAGACCTCATCGCCTACCGTGTGGCCCACGAAACCCTCATCCGCAAAGAGGAGGAAGTGTTTCTGCCTACCCAGTGGGGCAACTTCCAACTCATCGCCTACACCCAGCTCGACAACGGCACCACCCACATGGTGCTCAAGAAAGGTGAATGGGAAGAGGGCGAGCCTATTCTTGTGCGTGTCCATTCGAGCTGCGCCACGGGCGACATCTTCGGCAGTTGCAAGTGCGACTGCGGCGACCAGCTGCATCACGCCATGGAGATGATTGAGAAAGAGGGCAAGGGCCTCATCGCCTATATGAGTCAAGAAGGCCGCGGCATCGGCTTGGTCAACAAGCTCAAAGCCTACCACCTTCAGGAACAGGGATTCGACACCGTCGACGCCAACCTCAAGCTGGGCTTCAAGGCCGACGAACGTGACTATGGCATCGGCGCCCAGATTCTCCGCGACCAGAAGGTTACCAAAATGCGCCTCATCACCAACAACCCTGTCAAGCGCACCGGCCTCGAAGGCTACGGCCTCGAAGTCACCGAGATTGTCCCCATCGTCATCGAGCCCAACAAATACAACGAGAAGTACCTCAAGACCAAGCAGGACCGCATGGGGCATGAGCTCCACATGAAATAAACCCTTTTTTATGAAACGCCTTGTCATTGCCATGATGCTGGCTGTAAGCGGTTACGCTATAGCCTGCACTAATCTTATTGTATCGCGTGGCGCTAGTGCCGACGGGAGTACGTTTATCACCTACGCGGCTGACAGCCACACGCGATACGGACAACTGCGCTACTGTCCGGCCGCCGACCATGAGCCCGGCGAGATGCTGAAGCTCTACAACTACGGCTCGCTGAAGTTCCAAATCGAAATACCGCAGCCGGCACACACCTATCAGGTGGTGGGCTTCATCAACGAGCACCAGCTGGCCATCGGCGAGACCACCTGGGGCGGCATCAGCCCCCTCGACAAAGGCAACGCCGAGGGTATCGACTACGGCAACCTCATCTACGTCACCCTGCAGCGCGCCCGCAACTGCCGCGAAGCCATCAAGGTAATGCACGAACTGGTCTCCACCTACGGCTACAGCGACGGCGGTGAGAGCTTTTCCCTTGCCGACCCCGACGAGGTGTGGATCTTTGAGATCACTAGCAAGGGCCATTTCGAGAAGGGTGCCGTGTGGGTGGCACGCCGCGTGCCCGACGGCTACATCTGCGGCCACGCCAACCAGGCCCGCATCACCACCTTCCCGCAGGAGCCTGCGAAGTGGAAGAAGAAAGGCCCGCACCCCGCCATCAGCAGCAAACATATCGACCATATCTTCGAGCCCGAGGTGGAGTGCGTCTACAGCGAGGATGTAATCTCTTTTGGTCGCACCATAAATGTTTTCTCTTTATCAGACATAACTGAAATAAAGCGCATATTGAACCACCAAAGCAGTTCCGATGCCGACTTCTCCTTCGCCGACACCTACAATCCTTTGACTTTCTCCGGCCTCCGCGCTTGTGAGGCACGCGTCTATGCCATGTTCAATCGTTGCGCCGACGGCATGAAGCGCTACGAGGCCTACGCCATGGGCGACGACACCGCCGAACGGCTGCCCCTCTGGGTGAAGCCCAACCGCAAACTCTCCGTGCAGGACTGCATGGCCCTGATGCGCGACCACTTCGAGGGAACCCCCATGGACATGACGCAGGATGTCGGCGCGGGACCCTTCCACTGCCCCTACCGCTGGCGCCCCATGGACTTCGAGGTCGACGGCAAGAAATACATCCACGAACGTGCCATCAGCACCCAGCAGACAGGATTCTCCTTCGTGGCACAGTGCCGCAAGTGGCCGCCCTCCAAGCTCGGCGGCATTCTCTGGTTCGGCGTCGACGACACCTACTCCACCTGCTACTGCCCCGTCTATTGTGGATGCACCCAGGTGCCCATCTGTTTCGAAGAGGGCAACGGCAGCATGAGCCGCTATAGCGAGACGGCGGCCTTCTGGCTCTTCAACCGCGTCGCCAACTTCTGCTACCTGCGATACGATTCGATGATTGTCGACGTGCAGCGAGTGCAGCGCGAACTAGAGGACGAGTTCGTAGCCGACGAGCAGGCCTACTGCCGCCGCTGGGCGCAGGAGGATAACGAGACGCGCCTCGTCGGAGCACTCAACCGCTTCAGCAACGACCGCGCCGAGAAGATGATGCGCCGCTGGCGCGAGCTCGACCAGATGCTCCTGATGAAGTACATCGACGGCAACATCAAGACCGTCGAAAACGGCCATATCAAGACCACCCCCACGGGTGTCGTCACCGGCATCAAGCAACCACCCTACCCTGCCTGGTTCTACCGCCAGATTGTCGACGACAAGGGAGAGGTGCTGCAGGTAAAATGGTAAAATAAAGCTAATAGATTTCCAAAATATACCCGTCAAAATGGGTATAATATTGATAGAGCAGGCATGAGGTAGCCGCTCCTTCAAGGGGATTGCCATACTCTGTCTCGAAAAGCGAGTGGCAGTCGGGGCATTCCAATACCGAACCGTCCCAGCCATCATACGGTAGCAGACGCACCTCGTGACATTTGGGACAGGCGCATTCGAAGGCCACAAAGTCAGAATAACTCACCCGTCGCACGAAGATGCCCTTGTAGCCGCGGTTGACGGTCACCGTGCCTCCCACTGTCTGCAGGGAGGCAAAATCGGGCATATTGATATCAATAACAGCCCCATCGCCAAAGGGGGTGTCGCAAACGTTGTCTTTGCTACAAGCAAAGAGGAAAAACAGCATGAAAAATAGCACGCTATTTCTCATGCTGATAATCCCCATAGATGGTTTTCATGGTCACCACAGCCACGGTGCGGAGACTCTCCTTGCTGACGGCAGCGAGGTCGTCGGTGGTGGTGTGCCAATGCTCGAAGAAGCTGGTGGTGCCGCTATTCTGCACAATGTCAGCCATCGGGATGCCGACCAGACGGTTCACATAGTAGTGGTCGTCGAGGATGGGGTCGGTCTCTTGGTTGACGAAGATGCTGCCGTAGCCAAGGGCCGAGGCGGCGCGCCACAGCTTGTCGGTCAATCCGGGGGCAAAGCTGCGGCTAATCTGCTCCTTGGTGAAGCGCGGCTTCTGGGTGCCCACCATGTCGAACAGCACGCCATAGACGGCGGTGTAGTAAGGCACGTGTCGGTTCTGCGCCCAATATTGCGAGCCCTTGCACCAAGTATCCTCATCGTAGACTTCGCTCCAACTGGGAGCGCCTTGATCCTCAACATCGAAGAAGATGAAGTCGATGCCCACGTTTGGACGCATCTTGCTCATGCCGCGGGCCATCTCCATCAAGGCAGCCACACCCGAAGCACCGTCGTTGGCACCGGGCACCGGGCTGCGGTGGAGCTTGTCATCCTTGTCGTGGTCGGCCCACATGCGGCTGTCCCAATGGGCGGCAAGAAGAATGCGACGCTCGGCCGTGGGATTGAGCGAGGCTATAATATTCTTGCCGGGAACGGTAGTGCCGTTCCACAACTCGGCACTGAAATCCTGCACAATGATGGTGTCGCACCAGCGGCGCATCTGCATGGCCAGCCAGTTGGCACATTGACTCCAGCCCTTGCTGCCGGGGATGCGGTTGCCAAACGAGAGCTGATGCTCGACATAAGCGTAGGCCGAATCGGCCGAGAACTCCGGCACCTGGACCTGAGTGTAGTCGATGCCCTGCGAGACCTCCGCGGTCTCCTGTTTATATTTGCAGCCTGCCAGCACAAGCAAGCAGGCTGCAATGATTGCAAGTCGTTTCACTTTCAATTCTTTTATTTCAGACGCTCTGCATACTCGCAGGTGCGGGTGTCGACCTTGATGCGCTCGCCTTCCTTGATGAAGAGGGGCACGCGGACCTGCACGCCGGGCTCCACAGTGGCGTCCTTCATGGCGTTGGTGGCGGTATTGCCGGCAAAACCGGGCTCGGTATAGGTGACGACGGTCTCGATGAACGGAGGCAGCTCGCAGGTCAGCGGGGTCTCGGTGTCGGCCTCGACAGTGATTTCAACATACTGGCCATCCTTCAGGAACTGCGGGGCGTTGATAATCTGCTCGGGGATGTAGATCTGCTCGTAAGTCTCGGTGTGCATGAAGACATGCATGTCACCCTCCTTGTAGAGGTAGGTGTAGGGACGGCGCTCCACGCGCACAATGTCGATCTTGGCACCGCTGGGGAAGGTGTTCTCGAGCATGCGGCCAGTCTTCACGTTGCGCATCTTGGTGCGCACAAAGGCGGCGCCCTTGCCGGGTTTCACGTGGAGGAACTCAACGATGGTGTAGATGTCGTTGTTGAAATTGATGCAAAGTCCGTTTTTAATGTCGGTCGTTGTTGCCATAAATACTTGTTGTTTATTTAATTATTACTATTTTTCTTTTTCTCTTCGGCGTAGAGCTGCGTGAGGCGGCGCAAGTCGTCCTTCAGTTGGTCGAGCTCCTCCTCGCAGGCGCGGAAACGATGGCGTTCCATCATCCAGCGCATAGCAATGGCCAGGGCCACGAGAATCATCGTCAGCGAGAGGCTGAGACCCGGTGTCTCACTGTTTTTCAGCATAAAATAGACCACCGTGGCACCGAGAATCAGCACGTAGGAGGCTATTTCATATAATTTTATTGCAGTCTTGTGACTCATTTTCGCAAAAATTTGAAAATGCAAAAATACAAATTTTTTTTTAAATAGAAATTTTTTTATAATAAGATGCCTCACTGTCGCCGAAAAAGAGTCCGGCAACAAAATGTTAACAATCGTTAAACACAAACACCC
>ONLW01000036.1 GCA_900318835.1 uncultured Bacteroidales bacterium | reverse complement strand
AGATACAAATTCAAATCCGTTCTCTCAAAAAACTTCTGTAAATAATTAATTCACAATAATTTCAAAGAACTTTTACTGATTTTTAGTGGACAGCAATGAAATATTAACATAAAACATTCCTATTTTCACCTTAACACACACCTCGTTTTTGTCCGAATTTGACCAATTTATAAAAGCCTCATAATTAACACCATCTCCTTACCAACTCCTACCCAACTCCCTACCAACTCCTACCATAGTAGGAGTTGGTAGGGAGTTGATAGGGGGATGATAAGGTGATGATGTCAAGTTGGGACAAAAAAAAATCCCGCATCGTCTGATGCGGGATTCTAATATTTTTTTCACAATTATTTTATTCCGGGACGGAGGCGCTTGATATGCTCGTAGGCCTCGTTGATTTCCTTCATCTGCTCGGCAGCGTTGCGCTGCATCTCCTCGCCCATACCGGCCACACGGTCAGGATGATATTTCATAGCCATCTTTCGGTAGGCGCGCTTCACCTCGTCATCGGTAGCTTCCTTACTGATTCCGAGAACCTTGTAGGGGTCTTTTGCATTGCCAGTATAACTAGTATTACCAGAATATCTAGAACCGCCATATCCTACATGGCGTTCGTGGATGGAGATGAAGTCGCTCTGCGAGATGCCAAGGTATTGTGCGATGAGTCGCAACATGTTGAGCTCGCTTTGATGGAATTCTCCGTCGGCACCGCTGATGCCGAAGAGGAAGTCGACCATGTGATAGCGGGTGTTGTAGTCGGTGTTGACTTTGATCTGCTGGCACACCTGGTTGATGGGAATATTCTGCTGTACAAGCTGTTGCAGCACCTTAAGCATCTGCTTTCCGTTTTCCTCGCCATAGTTTTGGAGGAGGAAGCGCTTGACGTAGGCCAGTTCGCTTTTCTTCACCGAGCCGTCGGCCTTCATCACGGCTGCGATGAGTACCATGAGAGCCACATTGACATCGGCTTGGGTACCAGTATTGCGGTAGGGGCCACGGTGGGACGCATTGGCACCGGAGCCTATGAATTCTCCTGCAGAACCGTTGGAAGAAAGGATGTTTCCGAGGATATAGCCAAGGAGACCACCGATAGGACCACCTACGGTCCAGCCAAGTCCGGTGAGTAGTATTCTAGTAAAAAGACCCATAGTTTACTTATTAAGAAGCTTATAGACAACAGATTGAATATCGGTTCGGGTATTCATTCTGGCCAAGAGGTTGGTCTCGGCCGAGGGACAAACGCGATTGGAGAGGAAGACGTAGACAAGGTCTCGGTCGGGGTCAGCCCACACCATGGTGCCAGTGAAGCCGGTATGTCCGAAGGAATTCTGCGAGGCCTCGGGGCAAGTCTGACCGTTGGCGGAGGGGTTGAAGAGCTGTTTGTCGAAGCCGAGGGCACGGCGGTTGCCCTGCTTGTCGAAATGGCGGCGGGTGAAGAGCGCCACAGTCTCGGACTTGAGATAACGCTGGCCATGATATTCACCGCCGTTGAGGAGCATCTGCATAATCTGTGCCAATTCCTCGGCAGTGGAGAAAAGGCCTGCGTGGCCGCTAACGCCACCCATGGCATAGGCATTGGGGTCGTGGACGTCACCGCGAATCAAGCCACGAAGGCTGTCATTCTCGGTGGGAGCTATGCGGTCGGGGCTGATACCATGCATATTGGGGTTGAAGCAAGTGGAGGTGAGGACCATGGGACGATAGAAATGCTTGGCGACGAACTGGTCGAGAGGCATTCCGCTGACCCGCTTGACAACATCGCTGAGAAGCATGAATCCCAAGTCACTGTAGAGCATGCCTTCTTTCTCATTGAGCGTGCTTTGTGCCACAAGGGCGAGGATTGAGTCATAGCCAGTGGTCTTCTGCCAATAGGCATCGAAAGCCTTGAGGCGTGCGCAATGGCTCATGGCCTGCTTGACGGTAATGTCGGCCTTATCGGTTTTCTTGAGGTAAGGGAGGTATTTGCTGAGTTTATCGTCGATTTTAAGCTCTCCCTTATCCACCAGCTTCATGATGGCCAGTGTGGTGGCTGCGACCTTGGTAACCGAGGCAATGTCGTAGACTGTCCGTGAGGTAACGACATCGGCATCAGCATCGTAAGTCAGGTTACCATAGGCGCGGTTGATGACGGTGCGGCCTTTGTGAAGGACGACAATCTGGCAACCGGGGGTGGCATGGGCGTCGATAGCCCGCTGAACGATACTGTCGATAGAATGGTCAAGACTAAGGTTGAGGTCGGTGACAATCTCCTGACAGGCGGCGCGACGTTCGGATCCAGGGACTGTGATTTCCTCAACAGCATAGGGAAGAACGTGCTTGAACTTGGCATGGAGGACACGGCGGCAGTGCCGATTGATACTGGCATGAAGGTTTTCATCGGTGGCGGCAGCCTGGGCAATGACATCGATGGCCTGCTCGACATTGGGCGGTAGCAGGATAATGTCGTTACCGGCCTGAATGGCGAGGAGTTCGGCATTGCCGTCCTTATATGTGTTGGTAATGCCCTTCATGTCGATGCCGTCGGTGAAGACCAAGCCATCGTAACCCAGGCGGTTGCGGAGCAGGTCGGTAACTATGGGGCGGCTGAGCGACGAGGGGCGCTCGCGGTCGAAGGCGTTGACCTGCAGGTGGGCTATCATCATGCCCTGCACACCTGCTTCTATCATGCGCTTGAAGGGATGGAGCTCGATGGAGTCGAGGTGGGCAACGGAATGGTTGATGACGGGGAGGTCGAGGTGGGAGTCGACATCGGTGTCACCATGGCCGGGGAAATGCTTGGCCACAGCCATCACGCCCTGACTCTGCATGCCCTTGGCAAAGGCAATACCCAACTGGGCCACACGCTCGGGGTCATCGCTGTAGGCACGGGTGCCAATAACAGGATTCTTGGGGTTGGAGTTGACATCGACCACAGGGGCGAAGTTGACGTGGATACCCATCATACGGCACTGACGACCGATCTCTTGTCCCATTCGGTAGACGATGTCGTCGGCATCAGGGGATAGCTCTCCAAATCGCGCATTCCTGGGAAAACTGAACATATCCTTGAGACGCATGCCGAGACCCCATTCACCATCGATGCAGACCAGCAACGGTACCCGGGCAGAAGCTTGAAAATCGCGTGTAAGCTGTGCCTGACGGTCGGCAGTACCTGCGAAGAAGCATACACCACCCACACCAAGTCCGTTCATCGTGCGTGCAAACTCCTCGGCCTGGCTGGTATTCATATCGAGCGGCACGCGAACCACCATGAGTTGCGCTATGCGCTGGCGAAGGTCGAGCGTCTGGTAGACAGAATCCACCCAATTGACCTCGGGATTATAGAACTGAAGATTGTCGTCAATGAATTCCACTGTCGGCTGAAACACCCGAATCTGCTGAGCAGTGACAGTTCCGGCCAACAGCAGGGCAACAAATGTCGCTATTGTCTTGATTTTATTCATTGTCTTATCATTTTATCTATATATGCAACCTGACGCTGACGCGGATTGCCTTCATAATTGAGTATCACGTAATCGGCCCTCCGCATCATCTCCTCGGCAGGCATCTGGTTGGCAATGCGGGCAAGAATTTCGTCGCGGGTTGCATGGTCGCGCTCCCCGAGACGACTGAGGCGTTCGTCAAGCTGCAGATAGACGCATACTACACTGTCCATCAAACGGTCGAAGCCATAATCATAGAGGATGGCACTCTCGAAGAGCACATACGGTTGGCTTGCATTATCATTGCAGAAACGATTGAAAGCCTCCAGCACCCTTGGATGGACAAGGGCGTTGAGACCTTTAAGCTGTTCTGCATCGGAAAAGACCTTGGCGGCAATCAAACGTTTGTCGGCCGAGCTGTCAGGTCGGAAGACCTCATTGCCCAAAAGAGCGCGTACATCGGCAAGGAACGCGGGGTCATTGTAACACTCCGCCCCTGCCCTATCGGCCACAAAAGAGGGTATTCCAAGTTTTGCGAACTCGGCAACAACGGTGCTCTTTCCACACCCCATGCCTCCTGTGATGCCGACTTTCTTCACTTGATGATGACATATTCTATCTCTTCGGGTTCCATCTTGCGGATACGCACCTTGCGAGGAAAGCGGTTGACGCACAACTTGAGGCGCTGGGCACCGGACAGGATGTCGTTGTAGTCGGCGGAGACGGTGAAGCGGTCGGCAGAAACGGCAACGATGTCATCCTGTGCAACCCATACATGGAGTTTCACATGGTCGGGATAGAGTCGCAGCCCCTGGCTGGTGTCAATTCCATCAATAACGACAGGCACCGTGTAGTGCTGTTCCACATAGCGCTTGACAGGGATTTTGATTGTGAGCATCTCTGTCGACGCATAGACGTCACCCATTTCTTTCCAGCCATCATCAATAGGCACCCGATAGGTGCCAGTCTCACGCACATCATCGAGAGTCTCCGCCTTGACTCCTATGTTGTCAATGGCTGCCAACACCTCGGACGAACCATAGAGTGTGATTTCCGTAGGCGACACCTTGGGTTCTCCATAGAGTCCAAAGCCGTCGGAGAAGTTTATCTTCAGGTTGCTCAGGTCAGGGCGGAACACCTTGCTGCCACGCTCGTTGAGCACCAGCATAAGTGAATCCTTAGCACTCCCTAGATAGTGGACACTATAGGAAGATAGTTGGTCGGAAAACTGCGCCGAAAGGTCGGAGATAGCCACACAGCGGTAGAGGTCGACAATACCGTCACGACGAAGCGGATAACGGTGCATCGCCTCATTCTTTATGTCGAGGTTAAAGGTCAAAGGTTCTTTCTTCAAGCCAAGGATAAAGGCATTGAATCCTGTTGATTCCACTTGAAGCACCAGTGAAGTGTCAGCCCTGACAACGGCATAGCGTTTCGCATCGAAACCCGTCATCCTGACCTTTACGGGCAAACTGAATTCCTTTTTCTCGGACATAGCCATAGCCAGCCATACGAGGGAGGTTATCCCCAGTATCACCAGAAAACTTCTGATCGGCCGACCACGATGCATATGGCTTTATTTTTTCTCCTCAGTGGCGGCGGGAGCAGGCTGCACCATGCTCTTCTCGACTGTCATGATGACGCCGTTGGAGACTTCCACCTCGACAGTGGTGGTGTCCACAGAGTGCACCTTGCCATAGATGCCACCGGAGAAGAGTACACGATCACCTTTCTGGAGACTCTCACGGAACTTACGCTCCTCTTTCTCTTTCTTGCGCTGCGGACGCAGCATGAGAAACCACATCACCACAAGGATGAGGATAATGAAAATCATGGAACTGCCGCCCATGCCGCCCTGCGGCTGGGCCTGAAGGAGAATCATTTCTGTCATATTCATAATAAATACTGTTTTTTAATAATTAATACCCCACTTGGGCTGTAATCTTAAGTTTGCAGCGTGCCGGCTGGGCATTGCTGACCACCGTCACCTCCTGATACTGCTGGCCACTCTTGCCAGAGCTATTGAACGACACGGTGACATAACCCTCACCGCCCGGAGCAATACGATCCTTGGGGTAGCTGGCCACTGTGCAGCCACAGGTGGCGCTGCAACTGCGGATGATGAGGTCAGCCTTGCCTGTATTGCGGAAATGGAAACTGTAGCTGATATTTTCACCAGCCGACAGGCGACCGAAGTCGTGCAAATCTTGGTCGAAGGTGATGATGGGTATCTTGGCATTCTCGTCGTATCCCTCGGCACTACTTGGATTATTGATGAGATCTACATCGATGTCGCCATTGGCGGAGTTACCACCGCAGGCAGCCATCAAAAGGCATGAAAGACAGCAAAAGACAATCTTTTTCATCGGATGATACATTATTCGGTAAGCAATCCACGGCCACTCTTGTTGATGCGGCCCTTGGAACGCAATTCTAACACAAGTTTGTCCAAAATACCGTTGATGAAGAGTTTGCTGCGTTCAGAACTGAATTCTTTCGAGAGTTCTATGTACTCGTCAACAGTAACCTTCTCGGGAATCGAGGGGCAACCAGTAAACTCGGCAACAGCCATGTTGATGAGCAGGATGTCCATCTTCGACACACGGTCAAACTCCCACCCCTGGAGATGGCTCTTGATGAGTTCCTCCGACTCTTCGCGCGTGGAGATGGTGTCGCGCAATAGCTGACGGGCGAAGTTCATGTCAGCCTCGTCTTTCTCCTCGCGCTTGTCGTACATCACGGGCCACATCACGGCCTCGTCAAACTTCTCTTCGGAAAGGGTCTTGAGCATCATGAAGTTGTACTGCGCAATCTGGTCGAAATCATCCTCCCAAAGCAGGCTACGCTCGACCACCACGGCACGCAGAGCCTCGCGGTTCATCAGGTAGCGGAACAGCAGGATGGCAAAGTCCTTGTCTCCTTCGAATGTATGCTCCGGGTCGCCCACATAGCGGCGGTACTCGTCGCTCTTGCGAAACTCCCAAAAAGCCTCTTTGATCAAGTCCTCATGCGTCTCCCAGCATCCGCCCCATTTTTCAATATGTTTTTTCAGTTCAAAGTTGTCCGTCATGCGACGCACAAACTCGTTGTCCTGCATCTTCATGCTGGGGTTTCGGTCCTCTGCCGTGGGACGGAATTTCTTCTTACCCTCTTCGAGCACTTCCAGACCCACCTCCACAAAACGGGGTAACAAAGCCACTTGCAGCACGCCCAATTCGTTGAGCTTGGCAATATGGTATTCAAATGCTTTCGACACCGTGATGGCATCGTCCTCCTCATAGCGCCCGGCATAGATGGCCTGCAGCACCTTACTTCTCAAAAAATGTCTGCTCAGCATACAATATTGATAATCTTCTTCGGTACAAAAATAACTTTCTTCGGCTCACCCGTCAGCCACTTGGCGCTTTCGGGGGCGGCCTTCACTGCCGCCAACACATCCTGCTGGGCACAGTCGGCAGGCAGGTCTATGGTGAAACGCATCTTGCCATTGAACTGCACTGGATATTTCACCGTGTCCTCAACGAGCTGTCTCTCGTCATACTTAGGCCACTCTGCATCGCACACCGTGTTGGTTTCGCCCATCTGGTGCCAAAGTTCCTCAGCGATATGCGGCGCGAATGGCGCCATCAGCACCGTCAACGGCTTCAGCACCTCGCGCTTGCCGCATTTGAGGTCGGTCAAAGTATTGACACAAATCATGAAGGTGGAGACGGCGGTGTTGAACGAGAAACGTTCCACGTCATCGGTAATCTTCTTGATGGTCTGGTGAAGCACCTTCAGTTCTTCCTTGCCCGCAGCCTCATCGCTGAGGTTCTCAAACAAACGCCAGAACTTCTTCAGGAAACGGTGCACGCCCTCGATACCGTTGGTATCCCAAGGCTTGGCCTGCTCCACGGGGCCGAGGAACATCTCGTACAGACGCAGCGTGTCGGCACCGTAGCGGGCCACCAGGTCGTCGGGGTTTTGCACGTTGAACATGCTTTTCGACATCTTCTCAACCTCCCAGCCACAGATGTACTTACCGTCCTCCAACTCAAACTTGGCATCGGCAAACTCGGGACGCCACTGGCGGAAGCGTTCGATGTCCAGCACATCGTTGTCCACAATATTGATGTCCACATGGATGGCGGTGACGTCATCCATATTCTTGATAAGGCCCTTGGAGATGAAGAGGCTGTTGTCGGCTTTCGAACGATAGACGAAGTTCGAGCGCCCCTGGATCATGCCTTGGTTGATGAGTTTCTGGAAGGGCTCTTCCACCACCGACATGTCGATGTCATGGAGGAACTTGTTCCAGAAGCGGGCATAGATAAGGTGGCCGGAAGCATGCTCGGCACCACCGACATAAAGGTCAACCTTCTGCCAGTAATTGACAGCATCCTTCGAGAAATAGGCCTCGTCATTGTGTGGGTCCATATAGCGGAGATAGTATCCGCTCGAACCGGCAAAGCCGGGCATGGTGCTCAGCTCCAACGGAAAGACTGTCTTGTTGTCAATGAGCGACTTGTCGACCACACAACGTTTCTGCTCGTCCCAAGCCCATTTCTGGGCATGACCCAGCGGAGGTTCTCCGGTAGCGGTGGGCTTGAAGTCGCTCACTTCGGGCAGTTCCAGCGGCAGGCGCTCCTCCGGGATGGAATACGGGATGTTGTTCTTATAGTAGATTGGGAACGGCTCGCCCCAGTAGCGCTGACGGCTGAAGATGGCGTCGCGCAGACGGAAGTTCACGGTGCGGTGACCGATGCCCATCTCGTCGATGCGGTCGATAACAGCCTTCATGGCATCCTTCACTTTCATGCCGGTGACGAAGCCGCTGTTGACCGAGTAGCCAGTCTTGGCATCCATGCTTTCCTCCCATGTCGAAGGGTCGCTGATGGCGTCCTTCTCCAATGCTACCACCTGACGGATAGGCAGGTTGAAATGGCGGGCGAAAGCGAAGTCACGACTGTCGTGGGCGGGAACGGCCATGATGGCACCGGTTCCATAGCCGGCAAGCACATATTCGGAGACCCAGATGGGTATCTTCTCTTCGGTGAGGGGATTTATGGCGTAGGCACCAGTGAAAACACCGCTGACCTTCTTCACCTCGGCCTGACGCTCACGCTCACTGCGATTCTTGGCCCAGGTTACATAAGCCTCCACCTCGGCTTTTTGTTCGGGAGTGGTGATCTGACCGATGAGTTCGTGCTCAGGACACAGCACCATGAAGGTCACACCGAAGATGGTATCGGGCCGGGTGGTGAAAATCTCAAACGACCCATTCTGTCCTTTAGACCCATCCACTATCGGGAACCATACTGCAGCGCCCTCGCTCCTGCCTATCCAGTTCCTCTGTATCTCCTTCAGCGAGTCGGTCCAGTCCACCTGCTCCAGTCCGTCGACTAGACGCTGGGCATAGGCGGTGATTCTCAGGCTCCACTGACGCATCAACTTGCGCTCCACAGGATAGCCGCCACGGACGGAGAGGCCATTGACCACCTCGTCGTTGGCCAGCACGGTACCCAGCTCGGCACACCAGTTCACGGGGATATCGGCGAGATAGGCCAGGCGGTAGTTCATCAGTACCTGCTGCTGCTTGGCCTCGTCCCATGAGTTCCATTCCTCGGCACTGAAAGTCAGAACCTCGGTGCAGGCGGCATCAAGGCCTTCGCTGCCCTGCTTGGCAAAACGCTCAACGAGAGCACTGATGGGCAGCGCCTTGTTGGCGGTGTTGTCATAGTAATGCTTAAACAACTGGAGGAAGGTCCACTGCGTCCATTTGTAGTATTTGGGCTCGCAGGTGCGCACCTCGCGGTCCCAGTCGAAGCTGAAGCCTATCTTGTCCAGCTGCTCGCGGTAGCGGCTGATATTTTTCTCTGTGGTGATGGCGGGATGCTGACCCGTCTGGATGGCATACTGCTCGGCAGGCAGGCCATAGGCGTCGTAACCCATGGGATGCAGCACGTTGAAGCCCTGTAGACGCTTGTATCGGGCATAGATGTCGCTGGCGATATAGCCCAGCGGGTGACCCACATGCAGCCCCGCGCCCGAAGGGTACGGGAACATGTCCAAAACATAGTAGTGAGGCTTATCGGCATTCACATGGTTGTCGGCCGAACCAACACCATTCGAAACATGGTACACCCCATGCTCGCGCCAGTAGTTTTGCCATCGAGACTCGATTTCTCCGAAGTTGTAGTCCATTTTCTATCAATATATTACATCCCGCCGCACACTCGGCAGGAAAATGCAAAAATATGAATAATTCTACATATAAACAAATTTAATTGCCATCAACACATCAACTTGTCGGTTAGAATTCCGAAGGAGCGCGGGAAGAGCATGTCTGTCGTATGTGCAGAACATATCTTGGTGCGCCGACATCCTGTCGGCATCCCATCCCCCTCATGTTGGAACGCTGACATCTTGCCGGCCTCCTCCTCCAGCATGCCGATATATGCGGTGTTGCTTGCATTGCCCTCATAGTCAACCGCGAAGCCGTAGAGATGGACCTCCTTCCCCTGCCAGCGTTCGGGCAGCGTCAGCTGCACGGAGCCCGTCCGCCGCCACACAGGGGCGGAGAGGAGACCCTCCTCCAATTCAGGGCAGTAGGCGTAGACGTAGACCTCGTCGTCGCCGCTGGCCAGCT
>ONLW01000030.1 GCA_900318835.1 uncultured Bacteroidales bacterium | reverse complement strand
CATACCCCCACATTCACCCCCTCCTTGCAGAACATAAAACCGACCCCTATCAGGACAAATAAAGACAACTAGAGACACCAATTAAATGACCCCTTCGGCACATAAACCGCCCCCGCCAGACCGCACCCGAATCATGCGGTTTGGCGGGTCATTATTCACTGGGCAAGGCACCCCGTAAGGGGAATCGAGCACCTATGAGTAAAACCAACTTCAGCGAGGAAAGAGGCGAGGGAACATTTGCCTGTTCCAGCAGATTTATACATACTAAAAAGAAAACAAGTCCGTTAATAAAGAACCTATATAGGTATAGTATAGTATGTCACAATACCAAATCTAGACCGGAATTCAACCGGCACTTAACCGAAACTCAACCGAAACAATAGGCTTGTTACCTCCTGCCTGCCACGGACCTGCCTACTACCTGCCCTAGACCCTTCTGCTTTCTGCAGACACCTCACTTGTCGGTATCAATGCACAATCAAAGAACCAACATAACAACATCATCATGGCACAAGCGAAAGGAATACTGGAAAATGTTAAAAAGTGCCTCCACGGGCACTTTTTTTGTTAACGTTTCAAAAAAAGTTCGTACTTTTGCATTTTAAAAACTGTTAAAAAATGAGTTTGAAGATTGTTGTACTTGCGAAACAAGTTCCTGATACAAGGAATGTTGGCAAGGATGCTATGACGGCGGAGGGGACGGTGAACCGTGCCGCGCTGCCCGCCATTTTTAATCCCGAAGATTTGAATGCACTGGAGCAGGCGCTCCGCATCAAGGAACAGAACCCCGGCACCACCGTGGGGCTGCTGACCATGGGTCCGCCGCGTGCCGGCGAGATTATCCGCGAAGGTCTGTACCGCGGCGCCGACACCGGCTGGTTGCTGACTGACAGACTGTTTGCCGGTGCCGATACGCTGGCTACCAGTTATGCTTTGGCCACCGCCATCAAGAAGATTGGCGACGTGGACCTCGTTATTGGCGGCCGTCAGGCTATCGACGGCGACACCGCCCAGGTGGGTCCGCAGGTGGCTCAAAAGCTGGGTTTGAACCAGGTGACCTACGCCGAGGAGATACTTAAGATAGAGAACGGCAAAGCTACCATCCGCCGCATGATTGATGGCGGTGTGGAGGTTGTCGAGGCTCCGCTGCCACTGGTGGTGACCGTGAACGGCTCGGCCGCCGAGTGCCGCCCGCAGAACGCCAAGTTGGTGATGAAATACAAGTATGCCGCCTGTCCGCTCGAAGTGGCCGAGGATGACAACCGCAAGGCCCTCCGCGAGGAGCGTCCCTACCTGAACCTCATCCAGTGGAGCGTGGCTGATGTCGACGGCGACCCCAGCCAGTGCGGCATGAGCGGCTCGCCCACCAAGGTCAAGGAGGTGCAGAGCATCGCCTTCCAGGCCAAGGAGAGCAAGACCCTCACGGGCGCCGATGCCGACATCGACGGCCTCATCAAGGAACTGCTTAACGACAAAATCATCGGATAAACTTTTAAAACGGCGAATTAAACTAATTAAACTAATTGCTACGCAGGCCAATTGCAAGCGAATTACTCGAATTAATGCTTGCGCAATCCTTAGAGTAATTAGCTTGTAATAAAAAGCAAAGATTAATTCGTTAAATTCGTAAAATTAGCCGTTATAATAAGAGAGAATTATGAACAACGTATTCGTATATATAGAGATTGAAGGAACGGAAGTGCGCGAGGTGTCGCAGGAACTTCTGACCAAGGGCCGCAAGCTGGCCAATGAGCTGGGTGTGGAGCTTCACGCTGTGGCTATCGGCACCGGCATCAAGGGCAAAGTCGAGGAGCAGGTGCTGCCTTACGGCGTCGACAAGCTCTTCGTCTTCGACGCCCCCGAGCTGTTCCCCTACACCTCGGCGCCGCACACAGACATAGTGGTGAACCTCTTCAAGGAGGAGCAGCCGCAGATATGCCTGATGGGTGCCACTGTCATCGGCCGCGACCTCGGCCCGCGTGTCTCGTCGAGCCTCACCAGCGGCCTCACCGCCGACTGCACGCAGCTCGAGATTGGTCCCTACGAGGACAAGAAGAGCGGCAAGGTGTACGAGAACCTGCTGTACCAGATCCGTCCCGCTTTCGGCGGCAACATTGTGGCCACCATCGTCAACCCCGACCACCGTCCGCAGATGGCCACCGTGCGCAGCGGCGTCATGCAGAAGGCCATCTATGACGGCTCCTGCAAGAAAGAGGTGGTGTATCCGGAAGTGAGCAAGTACGTGAGTCCCGAAGCTTTCGTGGTGAAAGTGCTTGACCACCATGTGGAGGCCGCGAAGCACAACCTGAAAGGCGCCCCCATCGTGGTGGCCGGCGGTTACGGCGTGGGCTCGAAGGAGGGCTTCGACAGCCTGTTCGAGCTGGCCAAGGTGCTGCACGGCGAGGTGGGCGGCAGCCGCGCCGCCGTCGACGCCGGCTGGATTGACAACGACCGCCAGATTGGCCAGACGGGCGTCACGGTGCACCCCAAGGTGTACATCGCCTGCGGCATCAGCGGCCAGATCCAGCACATCGCCGGCATGCAGGACTCGGGCATCATCATCAGCATCAACTCCGACCCCGAGGCCCCCATCAACAAGATTGCCGACTATGTGATCACCGGCACGGTGGAAGAAGTCGTCCCGAAAATGATTAAGTATTACAAGCAGAACAGCAAATAATTATGGCAAACTACTATACCGACCATCCTGAGATTGCGTTCCACCTCAGCCATCCTGAGATGAAGCATCTCGTTGATTTGAGAGAAAAGAATTACGAGGACGCCCAGAAGGGTATCGACTACGCCCCTGTGGACTTCGAGGACGCGATGGAGAACTACCGCCGCGTGCTGGAAATCACCGGCGACGTGGCCGCCAACACCCTCGCCGTCAACTCCGAGAGCGTCGACCTCGAAGGTCCGCACCTGGAGAACAACCGCATGGTGTATGCCTCGAAGACCGTCGAGAACCTTGAGCAGACCCGCAAGGCCGGTCTTTATGGTGTCTCCATGCCGCGCCGCTACGGCGGACTGAACCTGCCCAACGTCATCTTCTCGATGGCCAGCGAGCTGGTGGCTGCCGCCGATGCCGGCTTCCAGAATATCTGGAGCCTGCAGAGCTGCATCGACACCCTCTACGAGTTCGGCAGCGAGGAGCAGCGCCAGAAATACATCCCCCGCATCTGCGCCGGTGAGACCATGAGTATGGACCTCACCGAGCCCGACGCCGGCTCTGACCTGCAGCGCGTCATGCTCAAGGCCACCTTCGACGAGAAAGAGAACTGCTGGCGCCTCAACGGCGTGAAACGCTTCATCACCAACGGCGACTCGGACATCCACCTCGTCCTCGCACGTAGCGAAGAGGGCACCAAGGACGGCCGCGGCCTGTCGATGTTCATCTACGATAAGCGCAACGGCGGCGTTGACGTGCGCCATATCGAGCACAAGCTCGGCATCCACGGCAGCCCCACCTGCGAGCTTACTTACAAGAACGCCAAGGCCGAACTCTGCGGCGACCGCAAGATGGGCCTTATCAAATATGTTATGGCCCTGATGAACGGCGCCCGCCTCGGCATCGCCGCCCAGAGCGTGGGCCTCAGCCAAGAAGCTTACAACGAAGGCCTCGCCTATGCCCGCGAGCGCGCCCAGTTCGGCGAGAAGATTATCAAATTCCCCGCCGTCTACGACATGCTCAGCCGCATGAAGGCCAAGCTCGACGCCGGCCGCAGCCTGCTCTACCAGACCGCCCGCTACGTCGACCTCTACAAGTGCCTCGAGGACATCGCCCGTGACCGCAAGCTCACCCCCGAAGAGCGCTCCGAGATGAAGATGTACAACCGTCTAGCCGACGCCTTCACCCCCATCGCCAAGGGTATGAACTCCGAATATGCCAACCAGAACGCCTACGACGCCATCAGTATCCACGGCGGCTCCGGCTTCATCATGGAGTACAAGAGCCAGCGCCTCTACCGCGACGCCCGTATCTTCAGCATCTACGAAGGTACCACGCAGTTGCAGGTCGTCGCCGCCGTGAGATATATCACCAACGGCACCTACCTGCAGGTGATGAAAGATATGATGGCCAAGACCCCCGACGGCGCCTTGAAGAACCGCGTGGCTCCGCTCATCGACCTCTACGAGAAGGCCGTGGCCTATGTCAACGACGCCAACAATCAAGAGGTGCACGACTTCCTGGCCCGCCGCCTCTACGACATGACCTGCGAGATCATCATGTCACTCCTCATCATCGATGACGCCCACCGCGCCCCCGAACTCTTCGAGAAGAGCGCCAACGTCTACGTCCGCATGACCGAGGAAGACGTCTGCGCCAAGAGCTACTACGTGATGCACTTCACCGAGGCCGACCTCGCCTGCTTCCGCGCCGAGTAAACCACAGTGCCGACCAAAGACTCTGAAATCATCACCCGTCTGCACGGATGGCTGCCAATAGGCGTGATAACTATTCACGCCTATTGGCAGTCTGACGTTTATGACATTCAGCAGCATCTGCAGGTACTGCTGTCGCAGGGCTTGTTTCGTGTAACCATACCTATATATTTCCTTATCGCAGGCTATCTTTATTTTAACGGATTGGAGGTGTGGAACACACAAACTTACCTTGCCAAACTGCGGCGCCGCTGCCTCACATTGCTCGTTCCCTACCTACTATGGAATCTGGTAGCCCTTGTGGTGGGCTATCTCATGGCTCTCGGCAGTGATTCTGTGCCATCCGTGTACGAATACCTTCGCAACCGGGGCGGCTGGCTCATATTGTGGCATCCTCCGAATTTCCCACTTTGGTTCCTACGCGACTTGATGATAATGGCCGTGGCAGCACCGCTGGTAATGCTGTTTGTCAAGTACCTCCGCTGGCCAGGGCTGGCATTGTTGGCTGTACTGTACGTAACCCACCTATGGCCCATCTCGACGGGATTCTCCGCTAAGGCGGTGCTCTTTTTCTCCGTGGGCTGTTACCTACGCCTTTACACCCCTGGCCAACTGCTACAGCTGCCACGGAGATGGAAGATTACATGTTATATCACTGCGACTATGCTGCTATTGGCCACCATCTTTACTTGGGGACAATACGAAGTGGGAGACTATCTAAGGTCGGCCTTCTGCGTTGTGGGTGTCGCAGCTGTACTAAACCTGCTTAGCGACCTATACGACCGACAGCGCTTCCGTGGCTTACCCAAGGTATGCTTACAAGCCGCCCTTTTCATCATCGCCACCCATACCCTTGGCATCAGCACATGGGTAGAACATACATTTAACGCCCTCTGGACCAGCATGTCGCCAGGAACCATCTTTGTCAAATACCTGAGCAGTATTCCTATCACTTACCTTCTCTGTCTCGGCATTTTTACCTTGTTACAGCACCTTATTCCCCGCACACTCAACCTTCTTGTCGGCGGCCGTATCCGCCAATAGGCTGTTATATTAGGCATTCCGAGACCGACCTCGCCAGTTTCGCGTCGAGTAAGTCGCGCCCCGCCCCATAACGAAATAGGGGAGAATTCCGATTCTTCCCTGCTTCTTTTTATCTGACGATGATGGTGGTGCGGTCTGTCTCCTGGTGGTATTCCACACTGCCACGCTGGGAGTCGACAGTCGGTCTTGTCGGCACCGCTCCTAACGTCGCCTCCTCAACCTTAATGATTGGGGCTCTCCCCTCAATGAGGGGGTCATACTCAGGGGAGCTGCGGTACTTCTCAATGTCGAATTTTATCGGCAGGTTGAATACTATTCGTGTCGGCTCATACTTCTTTGTCTCCGGGTTCCTTTGCTTTCCCGGAGTCCACTTGGGCATCGAGCGCACGATACGCAGGGCTTCCTGTCCGCAGCCAGCGCCGATGTCGCGCAAGATGCGCGGATTCAGCACCGTACCGTCGGTATCCACCTCAAATTGGACATACACCATCCCGCCGATGCCGTTCTCGGCGGCCAACCGCGGGTACTTCATGTTGTCCTCGATGAACTTGAACAAAGCCGCCATGCCGCCGGGAAACTCCGGTTCATATTCTACCAAAACGCCAACCAAGGTTCCTTCATCCGAAGTGGTGTCGGCAGGCTCCTCCACCACGAAATCCCCACCGGCGACAACATAGGGAGGCGCTGACGGTTCGCGCCAGACAGAGTCCCTCTTCTCCACAGTCTGCCAGAGGGTATCCGCTTCCTTAACGGTGTCAGGATTAGGGACTTCACCTTCGAGGGCCTTGGACGAACTTCCGTTGCTGCCACCGTTGCCGCAGGCCGAGAGACCCAGCGTCAGGCCCGCAATGGTGGCCACCTTGCCCAGCCTGATGCGGTCGGCGAGGGCATTCTCGAGGTAGCGCACCTCAGTCTCGCAACGCGGACAGGTCCCACGGCACTCGCCCTTGTAAGTGCACTCCTTGATCTCCAGCGGGATGTCATTTTCCTCGGCGATGCGCTTGCGCACCTCCTTCAGATGCCTGCAGATGTTTTTTCCTCGATTCATATTCCGATAACGATACAACTATATTATTATTGTATACCCTTTGGTGACCGGAAGGGTTCCGGTAGGCATCTTTCCCCTACCATCACCCTATAAACACCCTACCAACTCCTACCATGGTAGGAGTTGGTTAGGAGTTGATAGGTGATTGATAGGTAGTTAGCACTTAGTGCCCATTAGGAATTCTCCGGGGTGCGGTAGGTGAAACGGTCGATATGTGTAACACCCATGGAAGTGAGACGTTTAGCGGTGTATTCAGTGGCAGTTTCGTCATTATATCCAGGGATGAGAGGAACACGGACGGTGATGTGGTCGGGGCCTATGAGAGAGAGCAGGTATTCGAGGTTGGCCCAGGCGTGGTTGCAGTCGCCACCGGTGTAGGCGCGGTAAGTATCGGGGTTGCCCTCCTTGATGTCGACGATGAAATCGCCTATCACCTTCGTGGCAGCTTCGACCGACGAACGCGGTACCTGCAGCGAGGTCTCAGCCGTCAGGTTCCAGCTCTTGCCGCACAGCTGTTTGAATTCGGTGAGGAATTCCACCTTCAGCAGCGGCTCTCCGCCACCAAAGCAAATGCCGCCGCCTGTGGCGATAAAGTAAAGATTATCAATTGAAACAAAGTCGTAGAGTTGCTGCGGAGTATACCTCGGAAGTCCCTCGGGAGCTTCCAGACAGCGGTGGTTGAGGCAGTATTTGCAGCGCAGCGGACAGCCGTGGAAGGCCGCCAGCGTGGTCACTCCCACGCCGTCGACTCCCAGTCTGTGCCGGTCGATTCCGATAAAAGGTACAGCTTCCATTTTCGGATGCAAAATTACGATTTTTTTCTCATTTGGAGAAAAATGTGTATTTTTGCACCCCCAAAACAGTCCCACCATGCGGGGGCATGGTGGGTGGAAAAACAGAGAAGAACAATGAACATTATCATTGCCGGCGACGGCGAGGTGGGAGTCCACTTGGCACAGTCGCTCACCGAACTGGACCATAATATTACCGTGGTCGACCCTCACTCCGAGCTTCTTAAGCGTCTCGAGAGTGAGACCGACCTCCTCACCATCACGGGCGACAGCACTTCGCCCCAGGTGCTTAAAGACGCCAATGTAGCCGACTGCGACCTCTTTCTCTCGGTGCTCCACGAGGAGAGTATCAACCTCGTAACCTGCATCCTGGCCAAGAAACTGAAAGCCAAGAAGACCGTGGCACGTATCACCAACGCCGAACTTCTCACGCCGAAGCACCGTGAGATGTTCCGCGACCTGGGCGTCGATGAGATGGTTTGTCCAGAACGCATTGCCGCCAAGGAAATCACCAACCTTTTGAACAACAGCGAGGCCACGGAGTTTTTTGACTTCAGCGGCGGTCTGCTCACCATGTACGTCATCAGGCTTGACTCGGGTTCGCCGGTGGCAGGGCACAACGTGAAGGAGCTGACTCAGTTGCACTCCGACCTACAGGTGCGTGTAGTGGCCCTGCTGCGCAACGGCAACACCATCATCCCCCACGGCGACACCGTCTTCCAAAGCGGTGACTTGGCCTATATCATCGGCCGTGCTAACCAATTGGAGAACATCAACCGCGTGGTGGGCAAGGAAGCCGTGAACATCCGCAACACCATGATTGCCGGCGGTGGCCGCATCGGTCGCTACGCCGCCATGACGCTGCAGGACAAGATGCGCATCACCCTCATCGAAGAGAACCGCCAACGTGCCGAGGAACTCTCAGCCCTGCTCGACGACACCCTCATCATCCATGGCGATGCCACCGACATCGAGCTCCTCAAGGAGGAAGGCCTCCAGAACGCCGATGCCTTTATCGGCGTCACCGATTCGAGCGAGACCAACGTCCTCACCTGCCTGCATGCCAAGCGCTTGGGCGTGAAACGCACCATTGCACTGGTTGAGAATACCGGGTTCATCGACATCTCGCAAGACATCGGTATTGATACCATCATCAACAAAAAACTCATCACCGCCAGCTACATAGCCCGCTTCATCGTCAAAGGCGATGCCGTGAGCAGCAAATGGCTTTCCGGCACCAATGCCGAGGTGCTCGAACTGATGGTGGGCAAGTGGTCGCCCGCCACGCGCAAACCCATCGGTGAGCTGGATATCCCGCAAGGCGCCACCATCGGCGGCATCATCCGCGGACGCGAAACACTGCTACCCAGCCGCGAGTTGCAACTCAAACAAGGCGACAAGGTGGTGGTCTTCACCCTTCCCAAGGCTATGGCGGCCATAGCGCGACTCTTTGATTGATTAACAGTTGAAACAATTTAACTATAGACTGGTAGCCCGACTGTCGGGCATGCTGTTGCTAGTGATGGCACTGGCAATGGTGTTGCCTGTGGCGGTATCAATCCATTACTCCGACGGTGCTCAGTATGCCCTTGCTTTCTCCGCACTCATCCTATTGGCTACCGGACTCCTGTTGCACAACATCGTGGGACGCAATGCATCCTATGAACTGCGCGAACGCGAGAGCTTCTGGATTACCGCCGTGACATGGCTTGTCGTGCCGCTGGCCGGAGCCCTGCCCTACCTCTTCACCGGTGTGCTCGAAACCTTCACCGATGCAGCCTTCGAATCGGTTTCGGGATTCACCACCACAGGATCTTCCGTCATTGCCTATCCCGAAGCCATCCCGCAAGGCATACTCGTATGGCGATCCATCACACAGTGGATTGGTGGACTGGGACTTATCCTCTTCATTATTGCCTTCCTTAAGCGACTCAACCAAGGCTCACTGCAACTCTACGCAGCTGAGTTCTCCGGCACCCAGCAGCGTAAACTTCATCCCCATATCGCGAAGAGTGTCAGCCGCATGTGGCGCATCTACACCTTCATCACCCTCACTCTCATCGTCCTTCTGGTGTTGGCCGGAAACAGCGTGCTCAACTCCTTCTGCCTAGCTTTGAGCACTGTCTCCACGGGTGGATTCATGCCTACGCAATTCGGCATGAGCGGATTCAGTAACCTGACGCTCAACATCCTCACAGTCTTCATGTTCCTCAGCGGTGTCAATGTGGCGCTACTCTACAACCTCTTCACACTCCGTTGGCGACAGCTGCGCCTCAACCACGAATTCTCCGTCTATGTCAGCATTTTCCTTTTTTCCGCCCTCAGTTGCTATGTGGCCTTCTCACTAGCCAATGGGCAATTCTCTTTTTCCAATCTCCAATTTTCATTTTTCCACATTGCCTCAACCATCAGCACCTGTGGATTTTACACCGAGCCACCCCCAATCTGGCCATTCTGGGCGTCGGTGGTCACCTTCCTGCTCATCCTTACTGGAGCCTCGGCGGGCTCCACGGGTGGAGGATTGAAACTCAGACGTTTGATGACACTTTCCATCTACCTCCGCAACTACCTTACTCGCATGGTGCATCCCAACGTGGTCTTCACTGTCAAGATAGACCACAAGGTGGTGCCAAGCGACTATGTGAACAAGATTTTTGGCTTCGTATTCCTATACATCTGCTTCATCATCGGAGGGGCTTTTGTACTGACATTCAGTGGTTCATCCATCGCTGATGCCTTCTGTATGGCGGCCGCCAACATATCCAACCTCGGCCCGTCGCCACTCATCAACTCCCTTGGCGCCAGCCTCGACTACGCCGCCTTGCCCGACCTAGCCAAATGGATCCTCATGATTCTTATGCTCGCCGGCCGCCTCGAAATCTTTGCCCTCCTGGCCATTGTCTCACCCTCATATTGGAAACGCAGGTAGCATGAAACGGTCTGATTTTAAATCAATCCTCAGGTTTCTAGGCATCCTTCTGATGGCCGAAGGCGGGCTGATGGGACTGTGTCTGATTCCGGCAATTCATTTTTCCGACGGCACCACGGAACAGATTGCCTACTGCGCCGTCTTCACTCTCGCCGTGGGTGCCTTGATGTGGTACCGCTACCGCCGCAACATTCTCATCGAGGACCGTCGCATGGCCTACCTGCTGGTCGCCTTGCTATGGTTAATGCTCTCACTTTTTGCCACTTTGCCTTTCCTGGTAACCGGGTCGACACCGAGTTTCACCAAAGCCTGGTTTGAGGCAATGTCGGGGGTCACCTCCACTGGTGCCACCATCTTTCCTCATGTGAGGCTGCTGCCATCGTCGGTACTCCTATGGCGCTCAATGACCCAGTGGTTCGGTGGCTTTGGCATTGTCTTACTGGTACTTGCACTCTCCCCACGACTGGGCATCAACCAATATTCGCTCTACACCGCCGAAGCCTCGGGCGCCGACAACACCGGCAAGACTGCCGTGCGCACCGTCGTCACCGTCCGTCGCACCCTCAGCGTCTATTTGGCACTCACCATTGCATTCACCATCGCACTATGGATCAGCGGGATGCAGTTGTGGGACGCCGTCAACCTCACCTTTACCAACATCTCCTCTGGCGGCTTCTCGGTGAACAGCGACAGCATCGCCTCCGTCACTCCCCTGCAACAATACCTCCTGGCCGGAGCCATGCTCCTCAGCGGTGTCAACTTCACCCTCCTCTACCTTCTCTTTACATTGAAATGGAAGCAGATACGCCACAAGATGGACCAATTGAACTTCTATCTGCTACTCATCGTCCTCTCGGTGGCATTCATCGTCTGCATACTCCACTGGAATATGTGTTACGACTGGAGTGAAGCGATAAGACTCGGCACCATACAGACTATCAGCGCATTGACAACAACCGGAAGTGTCGTATCCGACAGCATGCAATGGTGGACACCCGCCATCTTCCTACTGCTGATGCTCGCTATTTGCGGCGGTATGGCCGGTTCCACCACCGGCGGCATGAAGGTGATGCGCGTGCTCATCCTCCTGCGCACCTCACGAAGTATCATGCGCAACCGGCTGCATCCCAGAGTAGTAAACCCTGTTCGACTGAACGGCCGTCCTGTATCGTCACACATCATAAACAACGTGATGGTCATATTCATGGTCTTTGCCATGATTCTCATGGTCGGCGTTATGGTGCTGATGCTCTGTGGAATAAACGCCACAGAATCCATCGGTGCCGCCGTGGGTTGCCTCACAGGCTACGGCCCAGGCCTCGGCGCCTCGGGGGGATTCGGCTCCTATGCCCACTTCTCGCCCTCGGCCCTCTGGTTCTGCTCTTTCCTGATGCTCCTCGGACGATTGGAATGCATGACCGTCATCGTCCTCTTCCTCCCCCGTTTCTGGCGTCGCTGAAACTGGTTCTGCATCAAAAAAAAACGCTTTCTTCACAAATGCAAATCGCATGGGAATCAATCACTTCTACCTATCAACTCTTACCCAACACTTACCCAACTCCTACCCATCTTTTACCCATCTCCTACCACAGTAGGTGTTGACTGGGTGGCGGCAGGTTGCAGACAGGCACTTCCACCCTACTGTTACGATATTTTTTTACGCAGAAGCACAATTTTTTGGGAAGGCCTACGTTTAGTATGTAATTTTACAAGTTATAAAAAGCGATGGACACGAACGAAAACACCACTGCTAACCAACCGATTGTACGCCTCGAAAACCTCACCATCAGCCACGAAAGTGGCATACTGCTGTCGGAGGTAAACCTCACGTTGCAGGAAGGTGAGTTTGTCTATCTTATTGGGAAAAGCGGTGCTGGCAAAACCTCACTACTGCGCAGTCTCTATGCCGACCGTCCCATTGCAGGCGGTAGTGTCGAGGTGTGCGGATTCGACGTAGCACACATCAAGCGCCGCCATATCCCGCAACTGCGCCGCCGCATCGGCATTGTCTTTCAAAACTTCCGCCTGCTCGACGACCGTAATGTCTACGCCAACCTCGAGTTCGTGCTCCGTGCCACAGGTTGGAAGAAAAAAGAAGAGATACGCAACCAGATTGAGAAGACCCTCACCGCGGTCGGCATCGCCGACAAAGCATACGTAAACCCAATGCATCTCTCTGAAGGTGAACAGCAAAGAGTCGGTATCGCCCGTGCCGTCATCAACAACCCCACCCTCTTGCTCGCCGACGAACCCACAGGCAACCTCGACCCTGTCACCTCGACCGAAATCATGAACCTGCTGCTCGACATCAACAAGCAAACTCACACCACTATGCTCATCTCGACCCACGACTTCATGATGATCGACAAATTCCCGGCACGCGTCGTCGTGTGTGAAAACGGAACCCTTGTGGATACTGAACAAAAATAAACTGCAAGTTTTGGCATTTGCACAATACTAAAGACAAAAAATCAAGAACATGAAAAAAATACTCAGCCTCATACTCATCGGCCTGCTGATGGTCGGCGGCGGCGATGCTATGGCCCAGAACAAAAAGGAAAAGAAAGGCGGCAAAAAAAACCAGCCAACGATGTTTGTCGAAGGTCGCCAGAAAGTACGCGAATCGGACTACGCCACCTTTGACAAGTTCACCAGCTTCAGTACCAAGGACAACAATCTATATTATAGTTCATTCAACTACACCGACATTCCCGGATTGACCGTCAACCTCACCCCCGAATGGCCCGATGAGATTCGTCCCGTAATGAACTATCTGGAAATGACGTCGCGTGCCTCCATCACACTTTGTGCACTTTATGCACTGAACCCCGAAATTACCGACCATAGCCAACGCGAACAGCTTCACAACCAAGCCCGTGAAGAGGCGAAAGCCTCGCTCGACGCCTTCGAAAAGTGGAAGACGATGAAAGGAATGCGCAACAAAACCCAATACAAGGTGGCAGAGGTTGACTACCGCTACTTCAAGGGAACCAACTTCTATGGTGAACAGCGCAACGAAGACATCATCCACGTGGGCGTCATTATCTACCTCGGCAGCAAGAAAAACAACATCTTCACCGTCGACACTACCTCCCGCACCTTCCCCGACATCAAGTTCTTCCCCAATGACGCCTCCATCGTTGAGTCGTGGACACCTGTGATTGACGAACTGGCCAACTACCTGAAAGACAACGACCGAAAAGGCGTGCTCCTTACCGGATACACCGATAACCAGGGCACCGAAGCCTACATCGAGGGCATCTCCCGCCAGCGTGCCATGGAAATCAAGAAAGCCCTCATGATGCGTGGCATCGACGCCTCGCGCATCGAGGTCATTGCCCAAGGCGACGCCGACCCTGTAGGCGACAATAGCACCTACGAGGGCCGTGTTGCCAACAATCGCGTGAGCATCAAAATCCAGTGACAAACAAAGAACGATACCGCCAACTATGCGAAACAGAGGGATCGCTAATCCCTCTGTTTCAGCAATATTGGTGGATGGATACCGTGTGCGAGGGTAAACAATGGGATGTATTGTTATGCGAAGACAACTGCCATATATGCGGCGCCATGCCATTCCTATATGGAAAGAGGTTCGGAATCAAGTATATTCTACAACCGCAGCTAACACCATGGAATGGGCCATGGTTGAGGCAAGGAATGAGCGACCACTGCCGCAAAACAACTCTAAATACTTTGGCTCAAGCATTCCATGGACAGCATGCAAAACTGTGCATGCAACGGTTTGCTCCTGGAATGAACGAATGGCAACCCTTCCTACAATATAGATTCAACCATACTACACGTTATACCTACCGCTTCGACCCATTGCCTGAGCCTTCGGCCCTCAAGGGGTTAGCTGCTAAAGAACGACGCAAAGGCATAGAAGCTGTGGAGAATACCTATACAGTGGACCGCTTTGTAGACGCAGACGAGTTCGCCAACTTTCATATTGCCTATTGGGAACGGCGCAGCGGAAAAGACCTGCTGAGTCGCGACTTCATACAACGAGTTTGTTCTACATCTCTCAACCGCGGACAAGGGTTGCTCTATGGCCTGCGTAACAAATATGGCACCTTGATGGCGGCTCGCTTTGTGGTACTTGACAGCGAATGCGCCTACTCTCTGCTCTCAGCCCTCCATGCCGACTCTCTTCGAAACAGCATGACAATGCTCGTGTGGGCCATGCTTACCGATCTTTACGGTCACACCAAAGCCTTTGATTTTGAGGGTGGCATGGAATCCGGCATCGGTCACTTTTACCACTCCTTCGGTACTACAAGAACCGAAATCCATTGCATCTACCGTAGTCGAATTCCTTTCGGAGAAAAACTGCTTCATCTATGAACATCAAGCTTATAGTAGTTTCAAAAACTGATATTCCCTACCTTCAGATCGGTATTGAAGAGTATGTCGGCCGACTGAAACACTACTGCGACTTCAAGATGGTAGTCATTCCCGCACTGAAGAACCTCGGAAAAGCCTCTGCCGACGAGATAAAAGAGCGCGAAGGGCAGCTGATACTAAAACACTTGGAGAAGGTGGACACCACGGTGTTGCTCGATGAGCACGGTCGGGAGTACACCTCCGTCGGATTCTCGGAATACCTTCAGAAACATATGAATGCCGGTACACGAACACTGGCATTCGTCATTGGGGGCGCTTTTGGATTCTCACCTGCCGTCTATGCTGCTGCCAATCACAAGATTTCCCTCTCGCAGATGACATTCAACCACCAGATGGTAAGACTCTTCTTCACCGAACAACTCTACCGCGGCTTCACCATCCTGCGGCATGAGAAATACCACAACGAGTAGTTACAGCTTCGGTACAAACTCGACGATGGCGAACTGCTCGTCGAAAAAGATATCCTTTAACGTAACATGGTCAAAAAGCGAACCTGTCTGAGCATTCTTACTCAGACAGAGTTTAATACGATTGTCTGGTAACTGCTCTATCATATTGCCGCCCGGCTGTCCCTGCGCATGGTTCAACGCCGTGCGGATCATAAAATCAATTCCCATGCCACCAGCATAAGAAAGGACAATATTACCCACCTCATCAATCTGTTCGACAGTAAGATCGATTCCCACGCTAGCAGTTTTGACGAACATGTTCACTTCATAGGCAATGCGCACCGTGTGCGGCCCTCCATAAATAACAGGTAGGCTACGCCCAGCCTTGCGCTCAATCAAATCACTAATCTCCTGATAGGTAAGTCTGAATTGCATATTTTATCTATTATTAATTTTCAATACCGTCCGACGAGAAGAATGCCGTCACCGTGGCACTGTAACTTTTCGATACAGGAATAGCTTTGGCCGTGGTGGTCAACTCCAGTACCAAGCCAGCCCGTTCCTTACGCATAAGTTTCACATTCACTACGTTGACCATATACCCACGGTGACAACGCAATAAACCCATGCCAGAATACTCCCTCTCCAAATCTTTCAGCGAGTTATGCAAGATAAAAGTATCCTCCTTGTCATCATTAATATAATGAATATTAGCATAATTGTCGGCCGCTTCAATATATAGCACATTGGCAAACCGTGTAGAAAACGACAGGCGGCCTCCTTTATCATAGAAATTGATGCTCTGTTCGGCTGGAATAGCCTGTGATTCAGAAGTAAACTTCCGGCGTATGGCCACCAGTTCGCTACGCAACTCACGCAAACGGAACGAAAGATAGGCTATGACATTGGGAATCAAAAATACCGATACATTACCCAACAGTATATCCCCAGCCATAGGTGCCAACCTCACAGCCCCGCCGCCACTAAGACTCCATGCCATAAGCGACACTACTGCAACACAAAGGGTTAGCTCAACAAATACCCATACAGTCAAAGCGTAGATTGCCAAATCCTTATGGGAAGTAACAAGGAGAAGCACTACACGGCTAAGTGCCACAACGGCAAATCCTCCCAACGTCATCAATGCCACTTGTGCCAGCGTTGAAAGACGAGTAGCCTGGGTGGTATAATCTAAAATATTTACCGGCTGGACAAAAACAACTATTATCACCGCCATCAAAAACGACAGGGCCAAGAAAAGTAAATTTGCCTCCTTCGAAGTCAAGAACCGGACGATTGCCGACAAGTTTAATGTCTGGTCAGTGTTCATTTAACATTTATTCTACCCAAAATAATCAAATTTTACCCAAAATAACGCATTTTCACCCATAATATTGTGCAATTTACTTAAATTAACTTTTATATTTAGGTTTTTTAACGTTTCTTTGCAGCCCGAAAATTAATATAATTTAACATGAAAATACTAGGAACAGGAAGCGCACTACCCAAAAAAGTCGTCACAAACGACATGCTTTCCGACTTTCTTGAGACAAACGACGAATGGATTACCACCCGTACAGGTATCAGCACACGACACATCATTACTGACGAAAGATTTGAAGACCTGGCCACCGAAGCCGCAGGTCGTGCCATCGACGCCGCGGGCCTCTGTCCCGACGACATCGACTACATTGTCTGCTCCAATGTCTCCAATCTTTACATCACCCCCCACCTCTCCAGCATCATCATGGGCAACCTCGGAATCAAGGGTCCCATCTGCCCGACCATGGATGTCAATGCTGCCTGCGTGGGCTTCGTGCAAAGCCTGGACGTATGCGATGCACTCCTCGCCACTGGACGAGCCAAACACATTCTGCTCGTTGCTGCCGAGGAATGCACCCGTTTCTGTGACTGGAGCGACCGTAACTGCGCCGTCCTCTTTGGCGATGGCGCCGGTGCCGTGGTGCTTGGCAAAGGAGACAGCCTAATGGCCAGCAAACTCACCACCACCCCCATGCCCGATGTCATTGTTTACCAAAATCCCATGGAGGCAACCCCCTTCGAAACCCGTGAGGGTATCGACACCCATAGCGCCTTGGTGATGAAAGGCCGCGAGGTGTTCCGCATGGCTGTCACCACCGCTGCACGCGACATAGCCAGTGTCACTGCCGACGCAGGACTCACCTTCGACGACATCGACCATTTCCTCCTCCACCAGGCCAATCTCCGCATCAACGAGGCCATCCGTGAAAACCTCAAGCAGCCCGAGTCAAAATTCCCCACCAACGTGCAGCGCTTTGGCAACACCAGCTCGGCCAGCATACCCCTGTTGCTCGACGAAGGTGTGCGCGAAGGCAAAATCAAACGTGGCGACACCATCCTCATGAGCGCCTTCGGTGCGGGATTCGTCTCCGGCATTGTCATTTTGAAATACTAACCATATAAATAATAAAGAAAACAATATAATAATATGAGCAAAGTTTATATCACCGGTGTCGGGTGCATCACCCCCATCGGAAACGACATTGAGACGCTGTGGAACAACCTCGTCAACGGATTCTGCGGCATTGACTTTATCACCAAGCTCGACACCACCGATCTTCCCGTTAAGGTGGCCGCCGAGGTAAAAGATTTCCATCCCGAAAACTACGGGATTGACAAGAACATGATCCGCCACAACGACATCTACGCCCTTTATGCCCTCGCCGCCGCCTCTCAAGCCATGGCCGACAGCGGACTCAAGGTGGGTGAGGACGTCGACCCGCGCCGCTTGGGTGTAGCCATCGGCAGCGGCATCGGCGGTATCCAGACTTTTGAGCGCGAGCACGCTAACCGCATGCAGTACGGCCTCCGCCGCATCTCGCCCCTCTTCATTCCCGAGATGATTGGCAACATTGCCGGTGGCAACGTAGCCATCACCTACAACGCCCAAGGTCCCAACCTGCCCGTCGTGACAGCCTGTGCCACAGGAACCCACTCTGTTGGAGAGGCCTACCGCCTCATCCATGAGGGCCGTGCCGACGCCGTCATCACCGGTGGCGCCGAAGCTGCAGTCTGTGGCATGGCTATCGGTGGCTTCGCCAACATGAAAGCCCTCACCACCAGCGACAACCCCATGGCCGCCTCGCTTCCCTTCGACAGCCGTCGCCACGGTTTCGTTCTCGGTGAAGGTTCCGGCATCCTCATCCTTGAGAGCGAGGAACTTGTGAAGAAACGCGGAGCCAAGACCTATGCCGAAGTCTGCGGCTATGGCAACACCTGCGACGCCCACCATTACACCGCTCCCCACCCCGAAGGACGTGGCGCCTCCGAGTCGATGCGCCTGGCCCTCGAAGAGGCTGGCTACAAGGCTGGTGAGAAGCTGTACATCAACGCCCACGGCACCGGTACACCTCTCAACGACAAGGGTGAGACTCTGGCCATCAAGAAAGCCCTTGGCGAAGAAGAGGCCCGCAAGGCTGTCATCAGCAGCACCAAGTCAATGCATGGCCACATGCTGGGTGCCACGGGTGCCGTCGAGTTGATTATCAGTGCCCTGGCATTGAAGAACGGCATCGTTCCCCCGACCGTTCACCTCGATTCGCCCGACCCCGAATGCGACCTCGATTACACGCCCAACAAGGCCCGCCAATTCCAGGCCGATATCGCCATCAGCAACACCTTCGGCTTCGGTGGCCAGAATGCCACCGTTGCCTTGCGTGCCACAAAGAAATAACAATCCGATTAAACACAAACAAACCATCATGAACGTACTTAACAGAGACGAAATCAAGACCTTCCTGCCCCACCGCGAGCCCATGCTACTCGTCGACGACGTCGTCATGGAAGGCGACACAGCCATCGCCCACTATCATGTGCGTGGCGATGAATTCTTCCTGCAGGGCCACTTCCCCGGCAATCCCATCGTGCCAGGTGTGATCCTCTGCGAAATCATGGGCCAGTCGATGTGCATTCTGGTTCGCGACGAGCTCGCAGCCGGCCGCACCCCCCTCTACAGCGGCATCAAGGAAGCCCGATTCCGCCAGCCTGTGCGCCCCGGTGACACCATCGAGATCCGCGGCCACATCACCGACCGTCGCGGCCTCATCTTCCATGCCGAAGCCGAAGCCATGGTCAACGGCAAAACCGCCGTCAAAGGCATCCTTTCATTTGCATTAATTGACACACCTAAAAACTGAACAAAATGGAACTTTTAAAAGATAAAATCGCCCTCGTGACCGGTGGCTCACGTGGCATCGGAAAACGCACCGCCACCCTTTTCGCCGAAGAAGGTGCCACCGTCATCTTCACCGACATCCAGGAGAATGACGCCAGCCGCGAGACCCTCGCCGAGCTGCAGAAACACAGCCCCCGCTCGATGTTCATCGCCTCGAACGCCGCCGACTACGACGCCACCGTCCAGGTCGCCGAGACCGTGCAGAAAGAGTTTGGCCGCCTTGATGTCCTCGTCAACAACGCCGGCATCACGCGCGACAACCTCCTGCTCCGCATGCAGCCCAAGGACTGGGACCTCGTCCTCGAAGTCAACCTGCGCTCGGTCTTCAACTTCTGCAAGGCCTTCGCCCCCATGATGCTCAAGCAGCGCAGCGGCAGCATCATCAACACCAGCTCCGTCGTCGGAGTCAACGGCAATGCCGGCCAGTGCAACTACTCGGCCTCCAAGAGCGGCATCCTGGGCTTCACCAAGAGCCTCGCCAAGGAGTTGGGTTCCCGCGGCATCCGCTGCAACGCCATCGCCCCCGGTTTCATCGAGACCGTGATGACCCAGCAGCTCCCCGAAGATGTGCGCAAGGGCTGGATGGACGACATCCCCCTGCACCGCGGCGGCACCGAGACCGACGTGGCCAAGACGTCGCTCTACCTCGCCTCCGACCTCTCCACTTACATCACCGGACAGGTCATCTGCGTCGACGGCGGTCTTTCGCTGTAAACGTTTTTGAGAACACAAAAAAAGAGGGGCCCGCGCTTCGTGCGGGCCCCTCTTGCACAATCTCCTTGCGGATGCTAAGCCTCGAAATTGAGGCCAATGCAGAAAGACGATTTGTTGAGGAAATAGAATGGGTCGCTGCCGCCGGTGCCGGGAGGAAGTACTCCGTAGCGGGCCTTGAAATCAAAGCCGATCCTGATATAGCGAGTGTACCAATCCACCCCCCAGCCAAATGTGACGCTCAAGTCGTGGGCGTTCAGCGGTTGGATAATGTCATTGTCGTTGTCGCCACGCAATGAAGCAAAATCAAACCTGTAGTTGAGTCCTGCGGTGAGGTACGGCTCCCACTTGCCCAACCGGGCAGCGGCCCTGACCTCGACAGGCAGCTCTCCACAGACACTTTCAATCTTGTAATTGTTTGACTCAAGAGAAGCAGGGAGCATCATGCCTGTCGGCTCCCAGCGGCTGCTGAAGAGCGTCACTCCCGGCATGGCACGCAGGCTAAAACCGCGTCCCAACGAAACCTCACCAATCGTGGCTAAGCGGAAGCCGTGCGTAACGATTGTGTGGTTGCCCTCCTCCAAGGCGTGCGCAGTGCCGCCATTGGCGCTGTAGAGGTCGACAGTGTTTAAAGTGAAACCCAAGTGAACACCATAGTGAACCTTGCGATTGTCCCATGCACTGCTGTCCCGCACTTGAGAGTGGGCAGTCCCGGAAAGGAGCGACATTTGGAAAACGAAAAGCATTACGATGCCTCGAGACAATACTTTCATAACGGTTTATTTTTTAGGTTAATAAATAAGGTTATTCAACAAGTATTGTTTTCCTCAATAAGCGTCTGTGTTTTTGTGGGGTTTTGTTTGTTTTACGCATAATTAACGAGAGGTTGTTTATTTTATTATTGCTTCTGATAATTTTTTTTGTATCTTTGCATTCGGGAACAGAAAAGGGCGCTACAAAAAGAGCATCTCCAACGCACTCACTTCCAGCACTAAAGCAATATCATCTCTGTATATGCTCTGTACATACTCTGTACCCTCTCTGTACCTTCTCTGTATAAAGTACAGAGAAAACATATAGTAGATACATCGTAATAACACAAAAAATATAAAGAATATGAGTAAGAACAAGGATGGAATCATGGGGTCGAACAGCGGGAAAGTGGGAACCGTTGTGGCCTATAAATGGAAAGGGAAAGATGTCCTGCGTGGTTACTCACGCTCGATAAAGAATCCGCGGACACCCGCGCAACAGCTACATAGGGCGAAATTCAAGACCATCAGCCTCCTGGCCTCCGGCCTGCTGCCGATGATTAAAAAAGGCTTCCGCCAGCTGGCCGACAAGGAGTCGTCAACAGAGACGGGTCTCTTTGTCAAGAGCAACTGGCCCCTGGTCGAGGCCAACGACGTGAATTCTGTCAGTATCCCGCTGGACAGGGTGGCTGTCAGCAGGGGCGAACTGCCTGGAGTGGTGTTCGGGGAGCTGCAGTTGACAGACAGCGTTGTCAGCGTGACATTCAGCACCGTTGACAGAGAGGGCACCGCGGGCGACGATTATGTCTACCTCGGCGTGTACTGCCCGGCGAAGAACATGAGCGTGCTGTCAGCTCCCGTGAAGCGGATTGACAAGAGGGTGCAGACGACCTTGCCCGCAGCGATGCTGGGAAAAGAGCTGCATCTGTACGGCTTCGCCGTGGGCTCGGACTTCAACAGCCTGCACAAGTTCGAAGCCAGTGACAGCTGCTATATGGGAACCCTGTCGGCATAACCCTATTAATTATTGTCGTACAATTATAGTTTTTTGCTGCCTATTGTTGAAAAAAATTCTCAGGGAAACCAAATATTTGTTGTATTTTTGCGGGCACTTATGGAAAGTGCTACTAATTATAACTCACTAATAATCACCAACCCCAAAAAAGTTTGTACCAGATTCCGAACAAAAACTGACAACAATTAAACTCGATGAATAGATTGACAAAAGACAAAAGACCCTACGAGGCGCCGCAGTTGACGGTGGTCTCCTTCAAGATGGAGCGGGGTTTCGCCGAGAGCGGCCTGGCAAAATTTTTCTTGGTCAACCAGTATAACCAAGAGAGCAACACAATCGAAAGCCGCGAGGACGACGGCTCCTGGGGAACCTTCTAAATCCAAAGAACGATGAAAATGCAGAAAAGAATAGCAACAGCCATCCTTGTCGCAGCCGTGGCCCTGATGGGCGGCTGCACGAAAGAGAACGCCGACGAGCTGGCGGGCATCCCCGAGGGTGCCTTCCTGCTCACCGCCGAGGAACCCGCCTCCGACGGCACCAAGACCGTCGCCAACGGCACCACCGTGCTCTGGCAAGGCGGCGAGACAGTGAACATCAACGACAACAACTACACCGTTCAGGTTGCAAACAACAAGGCCTACATCGTGCCCGGCGAGGGCGGCACCCCCGAAATCACCGGCGACAAAATCTATGCCTTCTACGGTTGCACAATCGATGAACAGACACCACCCCGTTTCAAGGTAACCCTCCCCTCGCAGTATGAGTGCACCGTCAGTGGTTCGAGCCTGATAATGCCGCTGCCCATGGCGGCCTACGGCAACACCGCCGACCGTCACATCCAGTTCAAGCACCTCACCGCCGCCATCAGCCTCACCATCACTAACAACACGGGAACACCCCTGCAGCTCGACGAGGTGATGCTCAGCAGCGCCACCAACCGCCTCAGTGGCGTAGTCTATGGTAGCTACGGCGCAGGCCATTATTTAGACCTCACCGACTTCAGCATCACCCCTGGCGCCGTCTCGAGTAACGGCATCGGCTGGGTGAAGGTCAACTTCAAGCAACCGAACGGCAACAAGGTGGTCATCCCCAACGGCAGCTCGCAGACCGTCCAGGTGCCCGTCCTGCCCCTCAGCGACGCCACGGTGAACATCCTCGTCCATGCCAACAGCAACTGGATAGCCCACCACACCGGCAGCAACATCGACGCCGACGAGTATTATGGCATCGTCAACGTCAACTACGAGTACCGCTACGACTACACCCCGAGCGCCACCCTCACCCTGTCGCGCAACAAGATGAAGAGCGCCACCGTCACCATCAACACCTCCGCCACAAGCGACGGGAAGGTGACCGAGGTGGACCACGGCCTCTTCTCCGTCTCAAGCACCAAGCAGGTGCGTTTCTCCAAGGGCAACCTGCGCTACCAGGCCACCGCCTCGGCTGACAACCGCTGGACCTTCGCCGACTACCAGTACCAGTATCGCGGCATATACAACCAATCCATCGGGGAGAGCTACAATGGCTACATCGACCTCTTCGGCTGGGCCACCAGCGGCTACGACAACGGGCAGACCTACTACCAGCCCTGGTCGTATGACAATGGAGCCGGCTACTACAACAGCAACACCTGGTGGAGCACCAACCGCACCCTGGACTGGGGCGCCAACATCATCTACAACAACATCTACAACAACATCACTTGGAGCACCCTCACCAAGGGGCAGTGGGAATACCTCATCGCCCGTGCCGACGGGCAGAAGTGGGGCAACGGCACGGTGGCTGGCTTCAATGGCTGCATCTTCCTGCCCGACGACTGGGTGCAGCCCTACGGCGTGCCCACCTTCTGTCCGCAAGCCACTATCTGCAGCGACAACGTCTACACCGGCGACGAATGGGCTGTCATGGCCCGCTACGGTGCCGTCTTCCTCCCTGCCGCAGGGCAAAGACGAAATAAGTATGTCTATTCCATGGGGACATTTGGAGGCTACTGGACCGCCACCTTCGACACCGACGGCAAAGCCTACATTCTGGACAAAATCGGATTAAACACCCCCACACTCGTAAGCCTCGACACATATTACGGCTGCTCGGTGCGCCTGGTGGCGACCGTGGAGAATTAGTGTCATTGCATTGCAAATGTACCCCTTTACCGTTGACCTTTTGAATAAACCATGAGAAAAGATTTTTTTTCGTATATCAGGGGAAAATTGTATTTTTGCATTTTAGAATCTTATACGAAAAACAATGGAACAGAATGCAATAGAAATGATGCTAAGGCATCGGTCGATTAGGAAATTCACTGACGAGAAGGTCAGTGCGGAACTACTGGAGGAAATTGTCAACTGCGGCCTGCGGGCCTCGAATACGGGCAATATGCAGCTCTACAGCGTGATAGCCACGCAGGAGGAGCCGCTGCGCACGGAACTCTGTGGGTTGCACTTTGGGCAGTGTTCGTCGGCGCCGCTCTTCCTCACCATCTGCACCGACGTGAACCGCTACCACCACTACTGCCGCGTGAACAGCTGCGACGAGCCCTACGGCAACTTCCTGTGGTTCGTCTCGGCCCTTATCGACGCGAGCCTCTTCGCACAGAACCTCTGCCTCGCCGCCGAGGCCAAAGGGCTGGGATTCTGCCATCTGGGCACCGTCAACTACAACACGGAGAAGATTGCCGAATTGCTGCAGTGCCCCAAGGGGGTGGTACCCGTCATCGCGCTGGCCATGGGCCACCCCGCCGAAGAAGGACGCCTCAGCGAGCGCCTGGGTTGCGATGCCGTGCTGCACAGCGAGGTGTACCACGATCCCACCGACGAGGAAATAGCAAAGACCCATGCCGTGCGCGACAACGACCCCTTCAACCAGCAGATGGTCAAAGAGAACGGCACGCGCAACTACTGCGAAATCTTCACCACCAAACGCTATCCCCGCGCCCAAAACGAAGCCATCAGCGCCGACCTGCTGGAGTTCCTCCGCAAGAACTGGTTATAGCTACCGCAGGCACAGGAAATGTGAATTTTTTTAACATTTTTTTGCCATATCGGAAAAAATGTGTATTTTTGCATTTTAAAACGATACTATTATGGTAGAAATCACACGCACTTTCGACCTGCTGGACCACCTTGTAGAGCAATATCCGAAAGACGATATCCTGGCGGGGAAAGTGAATGGCGAATGGGTGAAATACTCATCGCACGACTATTATAAATTCGCCCATTATCTGGCATACGGACTGTGTGAGATGGGTCTGAAACAGGGCGACCGCGTGGTGACCATGAGTGGCAACTGCCCCGAGTGGAACTTCATCGACATGGCCCTGGCCATGAGCGGCATGATTCACGTGCCTATCTATCCCACGCTCAACACAGAGAGTTATGTCCATATCCTGCGCCATAGTGAGGCGGCAGCCGTCTTCGTGAGCACCAAGGTGCTGCTGGGACGTCTGCGTCCGGCACTGGAACAACTTGAGACCCAGCCCCAGGTGTATACGCTGGCCAACATCGAGGGCGAGCACCGCACGCTGGAGATCCTCAAGCTCGGCATCGCCAACCGCGACAAGTGGATGCCCGAAATCGAGCGCCGCAAGCGTGAAATCAAGCCCGACGAGTGGATGACCATGATCTACACCAGCGGCACCACTGGCCTGCCCAAGGGTGTGATGCTGAGTCACCGCAACCTCTGCTCCAACTTCCTCGCGCACGCACAGGTACAGATATTGAACTCCAGCCATCGAGTGCTCTCGTTCCTCCCGCTGAACCACATCTACGAGCGCTCGCTCAACTACCACTGGCAGTATCTCGGCATCAGCATCTACTACGCCGAAAGTCTCGGCACCATTCAGCAGAACATGCTGGAGATTAAAGGAGACGGCTTCTGCGCTGTGCCGCGTGTGCTGGAAATGGTTTACGATAAACTCTATGCCGCCGGCAAGGACTTTTCCGGCATCCGCAAAAAAATCTACGACCGCGCCTTCAAGCACGGCAGCCACTACGACTACTCGGGCCTGCGCAAGTTCTCGCCCATGTACCTGGTGGGGCAGAAGATACTGGACCGCCTGGTGTACAGCAAGTGGCGCGAGAAATTCGGCGGCAAGCGTCTGACCGTCATCACCGGCGGCTCGTCGATACAGCCGGAGATGGTGCGCATCTTCGCCGCCGCCGGCATCAATATCTACGAAGGCTACGGCCTGAGCGAGACCTCGCCCGTCATCGCCGTCAACGACCCGGCGCACCACCAGGTGAAGATAGGCACCGTGGGACCCATACTGAGCGGCGTCGAGGTGAAGTTCGACGAC
>ONLW01000031.1 GCA_900318835.1 uncultured Bacteroidales bacterium | reverse complement strand
TGCGGTAGTGGATGGTGGTGTCGTCCACCACGGTGGAATCCATCTGCGAGAGGGTTGTGGCAACCTGCGTCTCGTCCACACCGATACTAAAACCGTTGCTGTTATAGGCATGCCCCTGGCAGATGCTATCGGAGAAAGCGACAGTGTCTCGGTGTGTCTGGGGCGGTTGAAGACCAACAATGACTGAGTCGAAGGAAAAACCGAGGGGAAACGCGTAGCTCTCTCTCGTGGTGGAACTATATCCGTATGCATAGGCAACAAAAGGCCCCAAATTGTTTTGCAGACGGTGGAAACCTTGGTTGGCAGTAGTGTAAGGCACCTGCACTGTGCGGTAGCGGTAGTTTCCAACAGAAGTGACTGTTCCTCGTGTCCCGATGGGCTGTCCATCGAGGGTTAGTCCCGAATCGTGGTCTTCGTGGCACACAATGCTCAGGTAATGGGTCTCGGTCTTGATGTAATCAGTGCGATCGCAGTTGAAACGGCTATCGCAAATGGCGTGGCTGAGCGGAGGAATGGTGACAGACGAGGGGTCGCCTGCGCCCGTATAATCAAAGCTACCCATGTAAAGGATTATCTGTATGGGCTTGGTTGATGTAAGGTGCCATATCTCGCCGTTAGACATTGAACCCTGCCACGTCTGTCCCCTTTGCAGTGGACCGATATTTGAGGCTCCTGCCCGGATGATAAGGGTGTTGTCCTCGGAAGCAGTAATGCGGATGTGGTTGATGGGGCTTTGTGGAGGAATGCTGCCAAAGATGAATTCTGTTCCCCATTTGTCTACTGGTAACGCTTGTTCGTAGCAGTGGTCGCGGGCATTGGCGTATTGGGGTACGGCATTGTTCCAGTCTCCATGAAACATCGCGAAAGGCTTTCCGTTGGAGGTTACTTCCATCCCGCTTAAAGAGCCTCCCTGTGCTGCTAATAGCATGTATGCCTGGCCTTGATTGAGGGTGATGGACAATGTGGTGCCGGAAGTAATTGAAGTTCCTTGTATTCCGCAGGGTACTGTCATAGAGAGCACCGTACTGTCTTCGGTGGCGACAAATCCTATTTCTCCGCCATGATTGTCGGTAGAGGGATAGTCTTGCACGATATAGCGTGTTCCCAAGGCCTCGGTGGGGAACACCACTGTCGCATCCAGTGTGTTCTGCATAAAATTGCGGGCATAGAGCCAGATGTTGGCAGAACTGGTGATGTGATATCCCCCTTCGAATACAGTGCCAACCTGTAGTTGGTTGTCTCCATAAGAGTGTATGGCGCTAAAGTCAGGACCTGTCAGAGAGAATGAATCATCGCCCCACACGTTGTTGTGGACGTTCACAGTAGCACCCTCTGTACTGGCAAAATATAGGCGACGGTTTTGAGGGTAGGTGCCACCAATGTTGTAGTTGTATAGGAACATCATCCAGAAGTCGCGGCCTGCGGAGGTGAGATTCGGGCAGATGCCATCGCCGCCATGCACATGGAGCGTCAGTGTGGAATCGCAGCCGTTGGTGGCAGTTAGATGGAAGACATAGGTGCTGCGGTAGTGGATGGTGGTGTCGTCCACCACGGTGGAATCCATCTGCGAGAGGGTTGTGGCAACCTGCGTCTCGTCCACACCGATACTAAAACCGTTGCCGTTATAGGCATGCCCCTGGCAGATGGTGTCGAATAGATACATTGTGTCGCGTTGGATTTCCGGTGGGACGATAGGCTCGACAATGGATGAATAAAGAGACTGTCCGAGGCTATAACTATAGCGTTCTACATTGCCCACACCGTAGGTCCAGGCCGAGAAGATTCCTTGACTGTTGTCAAGCGAGTGCGTGCCGCTGGAGACATTGATTCGGGCATAGCTGTGGCCAGTGGATCCGATAGGAGAGAACTGTGATGCAATGCTGTTCCCGTCGAGCGTCATGGTTGACGGCCGGGTTGTAATGACGGTCAGATACCAGGTCTGGATGCGTTGTGTGGTGAGGGTGGTGAAGTCGGCATGGCGGATTCCTTTTTCTATCGCCGGGACGACAAGCAAAGATCCGTCGCCTGGTTCGGCATTCCAGTCGGACCCTTTTGAGCATAATCCCACGCTGACGGGTTTGTCGGCAGTGAGGATACAGGGACTGTTGGCAGGGAGGTCGAATTCATTGACCCCGTGGTCGGCTATCGTGAAGGAAGAACCGGTGCTGAGTATGATGGTGCAGGCACTGTCGGCCACCACACGGATGCGGTCGCCCACAGTGCGCCCATAAGTTGGAACAAGCCCGAATGTTTTTCCCCATTGGAGGACGGGCAATGATTGCTCATACAGGAAATCGCCGCTGGGGGAGTTGTGGGGCACGCCGGTCATCTGGTTGCCTTGAAAGACGGCAATAGGCTTGTCGGAGGTTATCTCCATGCCGCTAAGAGTGGCGTTGGCTTCGTTGGCCATCAGCAAAAGCGTCTCTCCCGCCGAATTGAAGACATGAGTGACAGGAGTGCCGACGACGGAACTGGGAGAATCATGAAATGGACAAGGCGGTGTGTATTGTATGGTGGTGGCAGGTTGTGTGGCCACGATGATGGCAGTGGCACCGGTGACGGCACTTCGTCCCGGGTCGGCGGGATAGTCGAGCACTAGGTAATGAGTGCCGAGCGACTGTGTCGAGAGGAGGCCAGTCGCATCTATTGCTGCCAATTGTGTGAACCATGCAACGGCCTGTATGTCAGAGGTGGATGTGATGTGGAAGCCTTTAGATTCCGTCGTGGAATAATTTTCGGGGATGGCGTCTCCGGGCAAGTCGACAGTGACTCTACCGTGGGCTGTGAGGTTGACGGTCTGCGACCATGAGGTGAGGGGATTGCTAAAGGTGACTGTACAGGCTGTGTCGCCAAAAACGGTGAGTCTGGTGTTTTGCGGACGTTGGTCGCCACCGTTAACCAGAAAGGCAACCCAGAAGTCGCGGCCTGCAGAGGTGTTGTTCTGGCAGGTGTCTGTGGTTTGGGCAGCGGCGGGCATGACAAAAAGCGCCAAAAAGGCGGTAAGTGTTCTTAAGGTATTGATAGTTAGTTTCATGGAGGTTTTTGTTGCAGAAAATCCAATTGCAAATGTAATGAAAAAAATTATACCCTAGAAATGGAATTTGTAGAATACATGAAAATAGGCTGTTATACATATCAACTCTTACCCATCTCCTACCCATCTCCTACCCATCCCTTACCATGGTAGGTGATGGCAAGGTGATGGCAAGGTGATGGGATGGGGTGGATGGGGTAAAAAAGTTTTCAACAGCACTACACGCCATCCCTAGGGGGGGGCTTTTTTCTTTGTAGGAGGTGCTTATAATAGTAAAATTATGGGTTTTGAAAAAAAGTTGTATTGGGGTGAAACTTTTTTGGAAGTTGTTCGTTATAGGTTATGAACAACAAAAATTGGTTAAAAAAAACAAAAAAAGGATTTTTTTGGTAGAAATTGGAAATTTCTTTGTAATTTTACAACCTGAAATATAGTAGGTAAAATGTCCTTAATACTTGGAAAAGAATACTGTAAGGTGGACTCGAACGGTCGCTTCAAGTTCCCAATTGCGCTAAAGCGCCAATTGGAGGTGGGAGTTCCCACTGAGCAACTTGATGGTCGTTTCGTTATCCGCGAGAGTGTCTATGCCGAGTGTTTGGAGCTGTGGACTTACGCCAGTTTCAGGGAGGAAGTGGAGAAACTCCAAGAGATGCTGAATCCTTATCGCCGCGAAGATCGCGACTTGCTGCGCAAGCTGACCGAAGGCAATGTCATCGAGCTCGATTCGAACGACCGCCTGCTGGTTCCTGCCGAGCAGAAGCACGTGATAGCCAAGGCGAAAGAGATTGTTCTGCAGTCGACTGGCAAGTTCATCGAGATCTGGGACCATGAGGCCTACGACAAGATGAATCAGTCGGGTGGTGACTATGCCTCAAGGGCAGAGGAACTGCTTGGCCGTGTCCCCGCGGAGGGGAAAAAAGAGCCAGTCGAATCCGATGCAAGAGTATGAGTATCATAGGCCAGTAATGTTGGACGAGGCCATCGAGGGTCTCGCTATCCGTCCGGAGGGAACGTATGTCGATGTGACCTTCGGGGGTGGCGGTCATTCCCGTGCCATCCTTTCGGCTCTCAGGGCCGAGGGACGTTTGCTGGCGTTCGACCAGGACGAGGATGCGAAAGCGGAAAGTGAAAAGTTGGAAGATGGAAGGTTGACGTTCATCAACGAGAATTTCAGGTATCTGAAGAACTTCCTGCGGCTCCATGGGGTGCGGAAGGTGGATGGCATTTTGGCCGATCTGGGGGTGAGCAGCCACCAGTTCGACGTGGCGGAGCGTGGCTTCTCCACCCGCTTCGACGGAGCTCTCGACCTGCGGATGGACCAGCGTGGCGAGGTGACGGCGGCGGATTTGGTGAACAATCTTGATGAGAATGAATTGGGGAGATTGTTGAAGCTCTATGGTGAACTGCCGAATGCCAAGCAGATGGCGAGGGCGATAGTGAAATGCCGACAGGGCGCCGACGCTCCAATCAGAACGACAGGTGAGCTGAAGGCTGCGGTGCAGAGACATTTGCCGAGAGGGATGGAGAACAAGTATCTGGCGATGCTGTTTCAGGCACTGCGCATTGAGGTGAACGGTGAACTCGAGGCCTTGAGGGCTATGCTTCAGCAGGCTTGCGAGGTGCTGGTACCGGGCGGTAGGCTGGTGGTCATCAGTTACCACTCGTTGGAGGATCGTCTGGTGAAGAATTTCATGAAGAGTGGCAATTTCGAGGGTGAGATGGAGAAGGATTTCTACGGTAATGTGCTGTCACCGATGAAGATGGTGAGCCGTGGGGCCGTGCAGGCCAGCGAGGCTGAACTGGCGGTGAATAACCGCGCCCGTAGTGCCCGGCTGAGGGTGGGGGAGAAGGTGGAAGTGGAGCACGACATAAAGGCCGTGCCGCAGAGCAACCAATGATTGAAATAAAGATATACTTATTATATATAATATGGGAAACAGGTTTAGGAATAAGGTGGTAGAAAAGCGATTGGAAACGGCCGAGGAACAGGCTGTGGGGATGGAAGAGAAGGAGAATGACGTGATGATGGTTGAGCTCGAGAACGTTGAGGGAGAGAAACAGCCGGGAAAGAACGGTCGGTCGGACAAGATGGCGAAGGGTGTGGCAAAGGTGCTGGGAGGTGACATTTTGGGCGACAAACTAGTGGTGAAGCAGATACCGTTGTTGCTGCTGTGCATGTTTTTCCTTCTGCTGCTGGTGTCCAACCGCTACAAGGTGGAGAGTCTGAGCCGTGAGAAGATGGCTGTCTTGGAGCGCATCAACGACCTGCGTGAAGACCGCATACAAATGCAGAAACAATACCAGAAGAGTGTGAAGATCTCGCAAATAGCCGAAGAGTTGAGCGAGAGTGGGGTGGGCATCACAAGCGGCCCACCGTATGAAGTGGAAAGATGAAAAAAGAAAAGGAAAATAAGAAGGACACAAGGACGACCCGCGGAATGACGGTGTTCTACCTGCTACTGACGTTGGTGGGGGGCATCGCTATTGTGGCGAGCATGATCAATATACAGTGGGTGCACGGAGATGAATGGCGTGCCCGTGGACTGAAGCGCGAGGCGGGTCTGCGTACCGACCCTGCCCGCAGGGGTAACATCTATTCAAGCGACGGCAAGATTCTGGCTACCACGGTGACGGAGTGCGACTTCTACCTCGACTTGCTGGATACGGTGGTGATGGATAAAGGACAGCCGAAAATGACTTCGAAGGGTGTGCCCGAGGAGAGCGGAATACCTGATTCATGTTTCACGAAATATCTGGATACCGTCTGCCAGATGTTGGCGGAGGTGTCGTCGAGTCACGACAAACGCTACTATCGCGACCGCATCTCCACCGAACGTGCCAAGAAGAAACCACGCCGTTGTTTCCTGGTGGAACGCAAGATTCCCTATTCGACGTGGCAGGCCATCGGACGTTTGCCGGGCTGGCGTGTGGGTGTGGTGAAACAGGTCGATGGTCGGAGTGTAGTGCGTCAGACGAGGGCTCACATCTATGGCAATATGGCGGGCAATACTATCGGTTTCGACAATGCCTTGAATCAGGGTACATATACAGGCCTTGAGGGCGCTTACGATTCAATCCTCCGTGGACAGGATGGCATTTTCAACTGTCGCCGTCTAACGAAGGGTATCTGGCTACCCGACGAGCCTAGGGAACGCAAGGAGGTGCCACAGCGTACCGACAATGACGAGGTGGACACCATCGTGGTGCAGAACAAGGTGGACGGTTTGAGTATCATTTCGACCATCGATACCCGCTATCAGGATATTGCGGAAAATTCGTTGAAGAAGGCTTTGCGGACGTATGGCGGCACGTCGGGTTGTGCGGTGCTGATGGAGATGGAGACTGGTTATGTGCTTGCTTGCGCCAATCTTGCTATCGACACTTCGTTGCACGACTATGTGGAGAAGCGCGATGAAAATGTGGCGGTCTCGCATGTCTATGAGCCGGGTTCGACCTTCAAGACCATCATTCTCACAGCCATGATGAGCGACAGGGAGATTACCATCGACACTGCTATGAAGGTGAAGGCTGTCTACAAGGATTTCGGAGGCAAGAACGGGGAAATTAAGGATTCGCACCGCAAGAAGGATTCCCTGAGTGTAAAGGAGGTGATGGAGGAGTCGTCGAATGTGGGTATGTGCGACCTGGGGTGGATGTACTACAACAAGCGTCGCGACAAACTAGTGGATTTGGTGAAGAAGTTGTTTCCTTACGACAAGTTGCATCTGGATGTAAATGCGCCAGAGTATAGCACGAGGGTGAATAACGTCAATGCGTCGAACCGTGACTTTTTGAATTTCTGCTACGGGTATTCCACGACGGTGTCGGCCATGCGTTTGATTACGTTCTACAATGCATTGGGTGCCGGTGGCCGCATGGTGAAGCCGCTGTTCTGTCGCGGTATTGTGGATGGAGACAAGGTCCGCGAGGTGAAGCCCGTGGTGCTCAATCCGCAGATTTGTTCGAAAGAGACCGCTGCGATGATGAAGACCCTTTTGGAGGGTGTGGTTGAAAACGGTACAGGAAATAACATCAAGAACAATACCTATGGCATTGCTGGCAAGACGGGTACAGCAGTGCACAGTTATGCCAACAAGAGCCGCTATAATGGTTCCTTTGCGGGGTTCTTCCCTGCGGAGAATCCGCGTTATACCTGCCTGGTAGTCATCGAGAACAGTCCGGCCTACGGTCGCCAGGCGGCTTTGGTGTTCAAGGATATCAGTGACTGTGTGGTGGCAGTGGACAAACGGTTGAGTTCGGGTGCTGTGAAGAGTGCTTGGCCGACACTGGAAGTCGACAGCTCAAAGATGCTCCAGATGCCTGTCTTGGAGAAGGGTAACCAGGAGGAGATTATGCGTGTATATAAACTGCTGGGGCAGCGTTACTGCTCGTCCGATCCCTCAAGCAAGTGGGTCTGCTATCGTGCAGCCAACGATTCCATTCCCGGTAGCTATGTGGCCTACAAGCCGACCGAGGGCAAGGTGCCTAACTGTTACGGTATGACTGCCAAGGATGCCGTGGCGTTACTGCAGTCGATGGGTTACAGAGCGAAGGTTACGGGCTACGGAAAGGTGGCGTCGCAGATGCCCAGGGGCGGCACGGCGGCGAAGAGGGGAAGCAAAGTGGAAATAATTTTGAAATGAGCAGGGTTTGAAGACCCTGCCACAGGACAATAATAGATATGAAACTGAAAGATATAATCAAAGGTGTTGACTGTGAGGTTCGCGGTAGCGCTGAACTGGAGGTGAAAGATCTCCAGTTTGACTCGCGCAAGGTCTCTATCGGTACCCTTTTTGTGGCGCAACCAGGAACGAAGGTCGACGGCCACGATTTTATAGGCAAAGCGTTGGAAGCGGGTGCAGTGGCTGTGGTGTGCGAGAGGGTGGAGAACGGAAAGTGGAAAGAGGGAAGTGAGAAGGTGACATTTGTGGTGGTGAAGGACAGTAGTAAGGCTCTCGGTGAGATGGCTGCCAACTTCTATGGCTATCCGTCGCATAGCCTGAAGCTTATCGGTATTACGGGTACTAACGGCAAGACTACTACGGTGACCCTGCTTCACAGGATGTTCCGCAAGATGGGACACCATGTGGGATTGGTCTCTACCATTGTCAACAAGATTGACGAGGAGGAACTGCCCACGGGCCACACTACCCCCGATGCGCTGGAACTGAACCAATTGTTGAGAAAGATGGTGGATGGTGGCTGTGAGTATTGTTTTATGGAGGTGAGCTCGCATGCTGTGGTTCAGCAACGCATTGCAGGCGTGGAGTTTGCTGGGGGTATTTTCAGCAATATCACTCACGACCATTTGGATTTCCATAAAACGATGGCCAATTATATCGCGGCCAAGAAGGGTTTCTTTGATGGACTTCCTTCGACGGCGTGGGCATTGGTGAACATTGACGACAAGAACGGCCGTGTGATGGTGCAGAACACACGGGCCAAGGTGAGCACCTATGGCTTGAACCAGTTGGCCGACTTCCATTGCAAGATTATAGAAGAGGGTTTCGAGGGAATGCACTTGAGCATCAATGGAAAGGAGTTATGGTGTCGTCTGGTGGGTCGCTTTAATGCCTATAATCTGCTGGCTATCTATGGTGCTGCTGTGTTGAGTGGTGCCGATGCAGATGAGGTGGCGCGGTTGTTGTCGACTTTGGAGCCTGCTCCCGGACGGTTCCAGTATGTCAATGGACGTGGTGTCACCGCCATTGTTGACTATGCCCATACGCCCGATGCATTGCAGAATGTGATAGAGACTATAGATGCGATTCGTCGTCCCACACAGCAGTTGATTACTGTGGTGGGCTGCGGCGGTGACCGCGATAAGACCAAGCGTCCCGAGATGGCACAGATAGCTTGCAATGGCAGTGACAAGCTGGTGCTCACGAGCGACAATCCCCGCACGGAGAAGCCCGAGCGCATCCTTGATGATATGGAGGCAGGCCTCACGCCAGAGCAGTTGAGTCACACAGTGCGTATCACCGACCGTCGCCAGGCCATCCGCACGGCCTGCATGATGGCTCGTGAGGGGGACATTATACTCATTGCCGGCAAGGGACATGAGAAATATCAGGAGGTGAATGGTGTGCGCAGTCATTTCGATGACGTCGAAGAGGTTGAGAAAGAGTTGAATGATAAGAATTAAGAGTTTGAACTATGTTATATTATCTGTTTCATTGGTTGCATGAGAGTCTGCAACTTCCGGGAGCGGGAGTATTTGAGTACATCTCTTTCCGTTCGGGAGCGAGTATTGTGACGGCTCTATTTATCATGCTCTTTTTGGGAAAACCTTTCATCCGTTGGATGAAAAACAAACTGGGCATGATGGACGAGGTACGCACAGAATTGGGACTTGAGGGCGCTGCCCGTAAGAGCCAGACCCCTACGATGGGTGGATTACTCATTCTGGCAGCTATCATCATTCCTACATTACTTTTTGCGAAGTTGGACAATATCTATGTACTCATCATGCTTGGGACCACGGTGTGGATGGGTATGATAGGATTCCTCGACGACTATTTGAAAAAGACCCGCGGCAAAGCAGGCCTTCCGGGTAAGTATAAGGTTCTCGGACAGGTGATACTTGGTCTTGTGGTGGGACTGCTCATTATCCACCATCCCTCGATGTCGGGTTCTACCACTACCACCATTCCTTTTGTGAAGAACAATGAATTTGACTATGCCTGGCTTGTTACCTGGATGGGCGACTGGGCCGGTGATATAGTGTGGGTGGTCTATGTGCTTATCATTATATTTATAGTCACTGCCATTAGCAACGCTTCGAATCTCACCGATGGTATCGATGGCATTGCTACCGGTGTGGCAGCAGTCAACGGTGGTGCGTTGGCCCTGTTGGCATGGGTGAGTGGTAATGTGGTGATGGCTGGCTACCTTAATATTATGTATCTTTCCAATATTGGTGAGTTGGCAGTCTTTAGCACCGCTTTCGTGGGCGCCACATTGGGATTCCTTTGGTTCAACGGACACCCGGCCGAGATATTCATGGGTGATACAGGTTCATTGGCCATCGGCAGCATCATTGCGGTTTTTGCTGTGCTTATCAAGAAAGAACTCCTTCTGCCGGTGCTTTGTGGTATCTATGTGGTCGAGAATCTTTCAGTTATCATCCAAACATCTTATTGTAAGCATTATCGACATAAACATAAACTGCCTCCCAGCGAGGTTGTACCCGTCGAGAAACGGCCATTTCTCATGACGCCTCTCCATCACCACTACCAGAAAAAAGGGGTCGCCGAGGAAAAGGTAGTCATACGCTTCATCATTGTTGCTATCCTTCTTGCAATCTTTACTCTCTCCACACTCAAATTGCGGTGAAAAAAACTCAAGTAATAACACATCAAGCACACAAACAATCAAAATAATGACTATTGAAACTCTGGCCGTACAAGGCCGCGACAGAATCCACACCGGGTTGGCCGGTATCGACACCCAACGTCTCAAAGCAATGCGCAACGCATCGTTGCAATCTTGCTTTAACCGTATGGAGGAGACCCGCTACCGCATGGAATTCGTCGCCCGTGTCCGGGGCCGCGAATATATCAACGATGCTGCTGCACGTAATATCAACGCTACTTGGTACACCCTTGAGAGTACTAAGGGTGGCTTGATATGGATTGCCGATGCACCTAAGTCCGATGCCGACTACAGTCGCTTGGTGCCCCCTGCATTGCGCAAAGTGAGAATGCTTCTTATTGTGGGTGGCGACAGTGAGTGCATGCGTAAGTCCTTTTCGGGAGTTATTCCTACCATTGAGGCTTGCCCCTCGATGGCTGATGCGTTGCAGAAGGCTTATCACTACGAGGCTGACGATGTCAAGGTGCTTTATTCACCGGCATGCGACAACGGACAACCTGTCGAGGATTGCGGTGATGCCTTCCGCCAAGAAGTAAATGAATTGTAAGAAATGAAAGTATCGAAGATTTTCAGAGGCGATCGGACGATCTGGGTGGTGTTTCTGCTACTCAGTATTATCTCGCTGGTGGAGGTCTACAGTTCCATTGGCCTTTTTGCCTATTCCCAAAGCAGTGGATGGCCTACGGGGTTGTTCCTGAAGCATCTTTTCATCGTTATCGCCACATGGGTAGTGGTGGCGTTGGCCTCGCATATCAACTATCGCTTTTTCTCTCGTTTTGCATTAATGGGTTTTTGGATATCAGTGGTGTTGCTGGCAGTGGTGCTCATGATGGGTGGCCGCTGGTTCCACCTGCCTGTGGTGGGCCAGTTCCAGCCATCCGAGGTGGCTAAAGTGATGTTGGTACTCTTTGTGGCACGTCAACTGGCTCTTAAGAAAGAGAATACCGACGATTTGGGGACATTCCTTTCGTTGCTCATTTATATTGTCCTAGTAGTAGCACTAGTGCTTCCGGAGAACTTCTCTACAGCTGCTCTAATATTTCTTTCGTGTTATCTGATGATGATTTTTGGGGGCGTCAATCGTAAGTGGTGGTGGCGTCTGATGCTGGCTGGTATGCTTGTTGTAGGTGTGGGTCTGGCAGTGACATACGTGCGTTATGACAAGAGTACCCAGGCGGGTGCTGCAAAGACAGAGCAGCTTCTTGAGCGCTCCACCACATGGGGACACCGTATACATTCTTGGCTTAAGCCCAATCCTGATGAGCTTTCGCAGGAGAATATGGCTCGCATGGCTGTAGCCCGTGGCGGTTTATTCGGGAAAGGACCGGGCAATACCGTCCATGCGCGTCTTATGACTCAAGCTCATAATGACTTTATCTATGCCATTATCATTGAGGAACTGGGTATGCTGACGGCCATTTTGGTCCTTGTTCTCTACAGTTTCTTCTACTTCCGTTGCATACGGTTGGCTTGGCGGTGTAAAGGTCGTTTCGGGGCACTAGCAGTGGCGGGATTTGGTACTATGATATACTTACAGGCGTTGGCCAACATGTGTGTGGCTGTGGGAGTCTTGCCTGTCACAGGTCAGACCCTGCCTTTTGTCTCTTATGGCGGTACGGCTTATATTTTCCTCGGTTGCGGTTTGGGTGTCATCCAGTCGGTGGCTGCCGATGTTTATGAAGAGAAAAAAGAACAACAGGAGTTTGCATCCGTGGAATCTGTACAACCCGGAGAAGGTGCAATAATAACAGACGATACTAACGACGATAAACAAATATAAGATATGAAGATAATTATCAGTGGAGGAGGAAGTGGCGGACATATATTCCCCGCCGTAGCCATAGCCAATGCCGTAAAGGCGCGTTGGATTGATGCCGAGATTCTTTTTGTAGGTGCCGAAGGTCGTATGGAGATGGAGAAGGTGCCTGCAGCAGGCTACCAGATTGTGGGTTTGCCCATTGCGGGTCTGCAACGCAAGCTTACACCCGAGAATATTGTGAAGAACCTTCAACTTCCTTTCCGCATCATGAAGAGCCGCAATATGGTGAAGAACGTTATCCTCGACTTTAACCCCGACATTGTGGTGGGAGTGGGGGGCTTCGCCAGTGAGCCCACGCTGAAGACAGCTGCCGTCATGGGTTACAAAACGCTCCTGCAGGAACAGAACTCCTACGCTGGTTTGACAAACAAGATTCTCGCCCGCAAGGCCGAGAAAATATGTGTGGCCTACGAGGGAATGGAACGCTTCTTTCCCAAGGAGAAGATAGTCTTTACGGGTAATCCTGTGCGTGCCGACATAGAGCAGATGAATGTCAGTTCTATCGAAGGTCGCGCCTATTTTGGCCTTGAGCCCGAAGGTCGAGTGCTTCTCTCCGTGGGCGGTAGCCTTGGTGCCCGCAGTATCAACGAGATGATTATTAACCACCTTCATTTCTTCCGCGAGAACAAAATCCAGCTCCTCTGGCAGACGGGCCGTTGGATGTACGACCAAGCTGTAGCTGCCGTCAACCGTGCCCAGGTGGGCCAGTGGGTGAAGGTGCACCAGTTCATTTCCCGCATGGATATGGCCTATGCCGCTGCCGACATTGTGGTCTCGCGTGCCGGTGCTATTGCCATCAGTGAACTCTGCCTAGTGGGCAAGCCTGTAGTGCTCATACCCTCGCCTAATGTGGCCGAGGACCATCAAACTAAAAATGCTCTGGCGCTTGTCGACCGTGGCGCTGCTGTGATGGTGAAGGATGCCGATTGTAATAGTCAAGGGCTCGCTGCGGTGAAGGATATCTTTGATGCTCCCGAGCGTCAGGATGCCATGTGTGCCGCTATCGCCAAGATGGCGGTGCGAAATGCGGCCAATAAAATTGTTGACCAGATTGATAACCTTGTCTATGGTCCCGCCAAAAAGGCGGCCGCCAAACTTCCCGATGAGCTCCAACAGCTCGAAAACCTTAAAAATCTCTAATGTGATGAATTACTATTTTCTGGGCATAGGAGGCATTGGCATGAGTGCTTTGGCGCGTTTCTTCCACCGGCGGGGTGACGCCGTCAGTGGTTATGACCGCACTCCCAGTCCCCTTACGGCTGAACTCGAGGCAGAAGGCATCGCCATCCACTATGAGGACAACCCCGCCTTTATTCCTGCTGAGGTCGACCTCGTAGTTTATACCCCCGCGGTTCCCGCAGATACTCTTGAATTCCAAGCTCTTGTTGCCCGTGGCGTTAAGATGGAGAAACGATCGCAGATGCTGGGCGAATTGACTCGTGGAAAGAAGTGCATCGCTGTGGCCGGTAGCCACGGTAAGACCACCACTACCACTATGATTGCCCACCTTTTGAGCAATGCTTCCTGTGGTTGCAGTGCCTTCCTTGGTGGCATCAGCAAGAATTTCGACAGCAATCTCCTCGTCAATAACGACAGCGACTATGTGGTTGTCGAAGCTGATGAATACGACCGCTCTTTCCTTCAGCTGCATCCCTACATGGCAGTCATCACTGCCACTGACCCCGATCATCTCGACATCTACGGTACCCATGAGAATATGATGGAGGCCTATCTTCAGTTTGCCAATCAGACCGCTCCCGACGGACGCCTCTTCCTTAAAGAAGGTATCTTTCGTACCCAAAGTGGTGATGAATTCGTCGAATACGGTCATGAACATCATTACCACGAAGAAAAGGAGAGCGAGGCAGCGGCGGGAGGAGATTCTTCTTCTTTCCATGCTCCGCTTTCCACTTATACCGTCCGCGGCATTGATGCCGATTACTACGCTATCAATATCCGTAACTATAATGGCAATCTTTTCTTCGACCTCCGCACTCCTGAGGGTGTGCTCTACGACCTTGAACTCGATGGCGCCCCATTGGTCAATGTCGAGAATGCCGTGGTGGCATCTGCCGTTGCCCTCAGTTGTGGTATCGACCAGTTCCAACTGCGTCATGGTTTGAAAACCTTCGCCGGTGTGTGTCGTCGTTTTGATTATCGTATCCGCGAGAAAGGCCTCATCTATATCGATGACTACGCCCATCATCCCAACGAGATAGCCTCCACCATTGAGGCTGTCCGATTCCTTTATCCAGGCAAGCGTGTGGTGGGAATCTTCCAGCCTCACCTCTACAGTCGCACCCGTGACTTCGCTGATGGTTTTGCCCGTGTGCTCCAGACACTCGACGAGGTTATCATGATGCCCATCTATCCGGCTCGCGAGAAACCCATTCTTGGTGTCACCTCCTCTATGGTGCTCCGCAAGATGGAGTCTATGTCCAAATACCTCTGCACTCCCGATCAGGTTCTTGAACTCGTTCCCGCCTTGTGTCCCGATGTGGTGCTTACCCTTGGTGCTGGTGACATCGACCGCCTGGTGCCCCGATTAGAAACCGTTTTGAGAGAGAATATGCTATGAAACGTTCAACTAAGATCATACTCATCTTGTCGAGCGCCGTGGTGCTTGCCGTGTTGGTGGTTGTTGCCAACGTGGCTCGCTCGCGTTCGCAGGTGCGAGGCATCGAGGTGGCTGTCCGTTGTGGCGACACTCCACGGCTGGTTAGTGACCAGACGGTAGTGGATACCGTTCTTCGCCGCATGCCCAATCTGTTGCATTTGAGTGTGAAGAATGTTGACTGCAAGCGTGTGGCTTTTGCAGCACGTCGTGTACCATTCCTAACGAATGTCTCGGCCTCGGTCAGTGTGGGGGGGAAGGTGGTGGTACGTGCCGAGCAGCGTCGTCCTGTCGCCCGCCTCTACTACGGCACCCGCGAGTTCTATGTCGACCGCGACGGTGCGCTCTTCCCGCCCTCGGCCTTGGGATTCTGTGATGTCCTTGTGGCTGGTGGCTCATTCACCGAGCCCTTGCGTCTCGACAGTCTCAATGCCCAGGCTACCGCCATCTGGCATCTGGCATGCTTCCTCGACGAAGAAAAAGAATACCGCGACCTCATCGACCAGATTTTTATCGAGCGCGATGGCGATATGATGATGGTTCCCAAGGTGGGAGACCATATCATCGAACTTGGTACTGTCGATGATCTCGACAAGAAGTTCTCTAACCTCCTCTCCTTTTACCGCAAAGGTATGCCTCGCGCAGGGTGGGATACCTACTCCAAGATAAGCCTTAAATTCAAAGGACAAGTAGTTTGCACAAAAAAATAGCACTCAAGCAATCAAACATTCAAGCAATCAAACAATAAAAATATATACATTATGGAAAATGAAATTATTGTAGGTCTAGACATTGGCACCACCAAGATTGCCTGTTTTGTGGGCATGCGTGCTGAGAACGGTAAAGTGAAGATCCTCGGCTTCGGCAAGACCGACTCCAAGGGTGTTGAGCATGGTGTGGTGAAGAGCGTTACCGACACGGCAGAGTCCATCCGCCGTGCCGTTAGTGAGGCTGCCGACCAGGCCGACGTCGACATCGACGAGGTGTGGGTGGGCATTGCCGGTCAGCACATTAAGTCGCGCCCCAGCCATGGTAGCGTCATGATTCCTGCCGATCACCGCCTCATCGAACAGGAGGATGTCGACCGCCTCATCAACGAGCAGTACAACACCATGCTTGAGCCCGGCGAGGAAATTATTCACATCTTCCCCCAGCAGTATATCGTCGATCGTGAATCCCTTAGCCGCGAAATCTCTCCCGTAGGTGTGGTGGGAAAGACCCTTGAGGCTGACTTCCACATGGTCACTGCCAATGTGCAGAATCTCCAGTATATCAAGTATGCCGTCCAGGATGCTGGCCTCCACATCAAGGGTGTGGTCCTAGAACCCGTGGCTTCGGCCAAGGCCGTCCTTGACGACAGTGACCGCGATGCGGGTGTGGCCATGGTCGACATTGGAGGTGGTACCACCGACATCGCCATCTTCCACGACGGGATTATTCGCCATACCGAAGTGCTTCCCTTGGCAGGTAATGCTATCACCAACGACATTCGCGAAGGCTGCAACATCCTCAAGAAACAGGCTGAGAGCCTCAAGGTAAAGTTCGGCTCTTGCCTCGTACAGGCTGTCAGCGAGAACGATGTCATTTCCATCCCTGGCATCCGCAGTCAGGCTCCCCGCGAGATTTACGTGAAGACCCTTGCCGGCATCATCAACGCCCGCACCCGTATGATTCTCGAGCAAGTGGATTATTCCATCAAACTCTCGGGCTTCCACAAAAAGCTCATTGCCGGTATCACTCTCACCGGAGGGGGTGCTCAACTCAAGAACATCAAGGAACTTTGTGAACTCATCACCACCACCGATACCCGCATTGGTGTGCCCAATGAGCATCTCTCGACCGACAGCGTCTCCTATACTGACCTGGCCCATCCCATGTATGCTACCGGTATTGGCCTCGTTCTTTATGGCATCGAGCAGTCTGAGGCTGAACACGAAGATGTTGTGGAAGAGAAAGCGAAAGCCACAGGCCAGAGCAACGGCAAAATTGACATTTTCGCCTCCATGGATATGGAACCGGCAGAAGAACCATCTCCCAAGGCCGAGGAGCCGGCCCCTGAAAAACCCGGCAAAAAGGAGAAGAAATCCAAGAAAGACAAGGGCTCCGAGAACTTCGAGAAGACCATTGGCGGCTTCTTCAAGAAACTCTTCGACGAGGGCATTGATGACTGATGTGAATTACTTTGTTGATAACTAATTGGTAGATAGGGGATTTATTAGGTGGAAAAGTAGTAATTTTATACTGCCAAAGTAATACGGAAGATTTTAATAAGGAATTCTTATTCAGTAAGATAGAAATATACAAGCACATGGAAGAAGATGCAATTTTCACTTTTGACTCGCCCAAAGGCCAGTCTTCTTACATCAAAGTCATAGGTGTTGGCGGCGGTGGCGGCAATGCAGTCAACCACATGTTCCGTCAGGGCATCAAAGGCGTTGACTTCATCGTCTGCAATACCGACATGAAGGCCCTCAACTCCTCGCCCGTACCCAACAAGATTTCCCTTGGTGAGTTGGGGCTCGGTGCTGGCAACAAGCCCGAACGTGCCCGTCAGGCCGCTCAGGACAAGGCCGACGACATCCGTGATGCCATCTCCCACAATACCCAGATGCTCTTCGTTACCGCTGGTATGGGCGGTGGCACCGGCACTGGTGCGGCTCCCGTCATTGCCGAGATCGCCAAAAACATCGACCTCGACAACGATGAGAATAAGAAAATCCTCGTTGTGGCCATTGTGACCCTCCCCTTCAGCTTCGAGGGAAAACGTCGTAAGGAACAGGCCGAGGCCGGTATCCGCGAGCTTAGCAAGCATGTCGATTCCATTATCGTTATCAATAACGATAAACTTCGCACCTACGGCAACCTCGGCATGTCCAAAGCCTTCGCCATGGCCGACGATGTGCTGCTCACCGCTGCCAAGAGTATTGCCGAAATCATCACAAACAACGCCTATATTAACATCGACTTCCAAGATGTCAACACCGTCATGGAACACAGTGGCACCGCCCTCATGGGCGCCGGCTCCGGTCACGGCGAGAACCGTGCCCTCGACGCCATCACCGCCGCCACCACCTCGGTGCTCCTCAACGACAACGACATCACCGGAGCCAAGAACGTCCTCCTCTATTTCTCCTACTCCTCCGAGCATGAGCTCACCATGGACGAGCAGGCAGAAATCACCGACTATATCCTCGATAAGACTGGCAACGATGCCGACTTCATCTGGGGTGCCGGTGTCGACGACGACCTGGGCGACGAACTTAAGGTTATCCTCATCGCCACCGGCTTTGAGAAGTCCGCTCTCGTCCCCGAAGGTCCCAAGGTCATCGAACTCAAGGTAGATGCCCCGAAGGCCGAAATAGTTGAGAAACCCGCTCCCGAACCCATCGCCCTCGACGAACCCGTCCTCATCAGCAAGCCCGCTGAGCCCGTGGATGTTGTTGAAATTCCGGTGGTTCCGGCGGCTGAAGCAAAGACCGAGAAGCATGTCTTTGTCCTCGAAGAAGATGAACCCGTGGCCGCTGTAACCACGTCTGAAACGTCAGTAGAGAAGCAGCCTGCCGCATCTCACGACACCATGGTCGACGAGATTCACCTCCTCGATACCTTGACCGTTGTAGAGAAGCAGCCTGCCGCGGCTCCCACCCTTGCTGCGACTCCCACCCCGGTTTTTTCCGCCCCCGCTCCCGGCCACAGCGCCTTCGAGAACGAGAATGACGTGAAGACCGCCGCCGACCGCATCCGTCGCATCCACGACCTCCTGCGCAACAACGCCAACGGTGCCGACATCGTGCAGAGCATGTCCGCCCGCGACATGGCCGAGACTGACCTCTACGAAGGCCGCCATTCCAGCGCCCGCGAGGCCTCGTCATTCTCCATGCGTGCCGACGGCTCGATGACCAAGAACGCTTTCTACGACGACCAGCCCGATTGATGAATAAGAAGTTTATCGGCATCGTCTGCGCCATAGGCGCGGCCGTGTGCTACGGTACCAATCCACTGGCCCGTTACCTCTACGCCGAGGGGATGAATATCCCCTCGGTACTCTTTTATCGCTTCGGCCTCGCCTGGGTCATCATGGCTCTCGTCATGCTGGGTCGCTGCGCGCTGAAAAAGGAGGACCTCCGCGTCAACCGTCGCGAGTTCCTCACCCTCAGTGCCCTCGGTATCCTCTTCATCCTCTCCTCCACCACTCTCTACACCTCTTTCTCGCTCATGCCCTCGGGCATCGCTTCCACTATCCTCTTCACCTATCCCGTCATGACGGCCGCCATCATGACGCTTTTCTTTCGTGAACGGATCACCTGGACCACAGTCCTCTCCATCGCCCTCTCGTTGGCGGGCGTAGCCCTGCTGTCGTTCAACGACGATGGCGGCACTTTCTCTCTCCTTGGCATCGTGCTGGTGCTTATTTCGGCACTCACCTACGCGCTCTACATCATCGTGGTGGACAAGAGCCCGTTGCAGATGTCATCCTTCAAGATTAATTTCTATGTATTGTTCTACTGTGCGTTAGGTAATGTCGTCTACGCGCTCCTCAGTGGCCAGGGTCTCGCCCTGCCGCCCTCGCCCACGGCCTGGTTCTGGGTGGGCTGGCTGGCCATAGTCCCCGCCATCATGGCTTTGGTGATGATGGTCTACGCCGCCAAATACCTTGGCTCCACCCCCACAGCCATCCTCGGAGCTCTCGAACCCATGACCGCCGTCCTCATCGGTGTCTTCGTTTTCTCAGAGCCCTTCTCTCCCCGATTATTATTGGGTATCATACTGATACTGACGGCTGTAACCATGGTCGTCCTCACAAAATCCCGCCACTGATACGGCGGGATTATTTTTTTCTCCAGACCCCTAAAAGAGTCAATTTGCAACAGACTAGAAATCAGTGTTAAATAAGGGTCAACTCTTACCCAACTCTTTACCATCTCCTACCCAACTCCTATCCATTTCCTACCACGGTAGGTGATGGTAGGGAGATGGGTGGGCAATGACAGGCGGTTTGCATGAGTTCAATACCTAGAATTGTGAAAAAATCCCCGCTCCAATGTCATGGGGCGGGGAAAATGAGATTGTTTGCTATTGACTATTTCCCGTGTGACACCATAATGTACCATTCCGGGTCATCGACCGAAAAATCCTCGAGGTGCACTGAGCATGTGTCTAGATCCCTTGGCCCGTACCAGATGCTATCGCGCTTGTCTTCAAAAAACATCTTCTGGTTGGAGATGTAGTTTCTTCTGTCTAGCAAAATGGTCCAAGGGATACCCTCGGCACTGTTCTCCAGCGAATGGGTGGAATGAAATAGCGAGAAAACTTTATTATAGTCTTCTTTGGTCCAGTCAAGTCGCCATATATAGGCTTTGTTTGTATCGATTCCCATCCTGCGGCAGTCTGACATAAATTCGTTATACCGCAGCGTATCGGTACTGTCAACCACTATCAGATAATAGAATCTCCACAATGCTGTGTCCGCTTCTTTTATGGCTGGGGAAATCCATTCCTTGAATCGATGTATACATCCGCCGCAGTACGGGTGGGAAAAAATCAGCGCCTTGTTGTGGAGAGTATCGCTTTTGCAAAGCAGTTCCAGTTGGTCTATATCCATATATTTTGCCAAAGGCACATTGTGTGTGGCGACATCGGAATTAACGGTGTGTGTACAGCCTGTGGCCATACACACACCGAGTAACATTACAAATAGAATCCGTTTCATTTCTCAATAGAAATTCCTTCTTCGAAAATAAGGTCGGAGACGGGGACTTCGAAATAGGAGATACCATCCAAGTTTTCTAATTTGTAGGATCCTTTCTTCACAGATAAGGTTTGGTTCTCGTCAAAACCTTCCATCAAATTCAGGTTAATAATGGGGTGTTTCTCTTGGAAGACAACGGTGTTGTCTTTAATCCAAGATACAGCACCGAGACTTTCCCTATCGAACATTAATACAACAGACTGAGGACGATTGTTTTGATCGGTACGGGTTGCAATAAAACCATTGTGTGCGAAGGTGTTCTCTTCTGTTTTTGCCGATTTAACCCCTGCTCTGACATAAACCACGGTAACACAAGAGGCAGTTACGGGTTCTGAACACCACCAAGTATGAATTTTGGTACCATCGGGTTTTGTGTAATCAAGGCTGTGGTAAAGACCATCCTTGTGCTCAACCCTAACAATTGCTTCTGGTTTAATGCCTAGGACTTTGGCAAGCGTTGCCACTGTCGGCTTCTTTTTAATTTCTGTGGTGGTTCTCCCGGTAGAGGTGGCATTTTCTTTTTCACAAGCGGTGGCAAGAACAGTGACGCCGACCATTACCATTATCATTAGTTTTGTGCTGATTTTATTGAAAGATTTATTCATTTCTTTATTGTTTTTTAGTTCGTAGTCTTCATTAACGCCGAAGACATGGCGGTTGTCTGGTTGGTGCTGCGTGAAGTTCGACAACTTTTTCCTTGTTCGCACAATAAAGATGGCCTTTCTGCGTTGTCTCCGGTGTAAAGACCTCTTTACGCCTTGGGTGTTTGTTGGCAGGGTTAGTGAAAGAAGTGCTAATCCTAT
>ONLW01000033.1 GCA_900318835.1 uncultured Bacteroidales bacterium | reverse complement strand
CCCGAACGCTGGCAGGGGAAGGAGGTCCATCTCTACGGCTTCGCGGTTGACTATGAGGGCAATGCAAGCAACACCGTGTATATCGGCATGCTGAAGGAGACAAAAAAAGAAGAGACGCAGCAAGCTGCGTCTCTACAGATGTGGACCGATATTGTTATTTCTTGCGAAGGTACTCGACAGCAACGAGATACGGGTCGTCGATCTCCTTCATAATCTTGTAGTAGTACTCGATACCGAAGAGGTCTTTGGCCACCTGTGCCTTGAGCATGAGGCGGAGGTAGTTGTCGCTATGGGCGGTGCGCTCGGGCTCCAGTGCCTCTTTCTCAACATCGCGAGCCACGCCTTTCTCGATGGCTGCAGCGGCAAGGAGACTGTCGAGACCGAAAGAGTCGTAGTTTTCGAGGAAGAGTTCGAAGGTTTTGACACGCGGGTCTTTGCGGTGTCCGTCGGCCCAATTGAGCGGGAAACTGTTAAGCAGGCCTTTGCCACGGATGGAGATGTAGTAGTCGGAGAGACGCATAGTGTCCATGGGGACGAAGAGATCGGGCATGATACCACCACCGCCATAGACGGTGCGGCCATGGGCGGTCTTATACTTCAGCGAGTCGGCGAAATGGATGGAGTCGGCGTTGACGAGCTCACCATGCTTGTAGCGCTGAGAGAGGTCGTCGCGGTAGGCGTCAGAGCCGTTGTCGTAGGGGCGCTGTATGCAGCGACCCGAAGGGGTGTAGTAGCGTGCCGTGGTGAGGCGTACCTGTCCGCCGTCGTCGAGGGGGAACATGCGCTGCACCAGTCCTTTGCCGAAGGAACGACGACCGATAAGGGTGCCGCGGTCCCAGTCCTGCACGGCACCGGAGACGATCTCGGAGGCCGAGGCGGACCCCTCGTCAATGAGGACAACGAGACGGTTGGCGGTGATGTTGTCCTGACGGTCGCGCTTGGCACGGAAACGGCCGTGGGAATTGGCAACAAAGTTCTGGCGTGGTGTGCGACGGCCCTCCTGATAGACAATAAGCTGGCCTCGGTCGAGGAACTCGTTGGCGAGGTTGCAGGCAATGTCGAGGAACCCACCGGAGTTGCCACGGAGGTCGAGGATGAGCGACTCCATGCCTTGTTTCTCTAAGGACTTGAGTGCTTTGCGAAACTCCTCGACGGAAGTGCGGGCAAAGCGCGTGAGACGGATATAGCCAATGGTGGAGTCGGCCATGAACCAAGTGTCGACTGAGTAAATGGGCACCTTGTCGCGAGTGATTTCGAAATTGTAGAGTGTTCCCTGACGAAGGATGTCGAGGTGCACGATGGTACCTTTCTTTCCGCGCAGGTTGTTGAAAACAAACTGGTTGTTGATGCTGTCACCAGTAGCAGGCTGGCCGTCGATGCGGACAAGTTTGTCGCCTACCATGAGACCCACCTTCTCGGAGGGGCCACCGTCGATAACCGACTGCACGACGATGGTGTCCTGGACGATCTGGAACGAAATGCCGACACCTTCGAAGTTGCCTTGGAGCCCTTCGTTGGCACGCTCCACATCCTTTGCGGGGATGTAGACGCTGTGAGGATCGAGGGCTTTGAGCATGGCGTTGATAGCCTCGGTAGAGAGTTTTTCCATGTCGGGGCTCTCAGTGTAGTTGCCGTCAATGAGAGTCATCACCTGGTCGACGCGAATCTGACCGGGAGTGACGGTGTCGGGGAGGAAAGGCCGCTGGGCGAGACAAGGTGAAAGGCGAAAGGTGAAAGGTGAAAGAATTGCTAGGAATAAAGTTATTTTTTTAAACATTTTATATTTCATTTTTTCAAAAACAAATACCTTTCACCTCTCACCTTTCACCTCTGTAGCTGGCATTTGTTGGCTGAGGCAGTGGAAGGAGCCGAGGCCCCAGATGATGTCAGTAGAGTCAATGCCGATAATCTCGCGGTCAGGGAAGAGAGCCTCGAGAATGTAGGCAGCCTCGTTGTCGGCCAAGCAACGGTAGGTGGGGAAGATGACCTTGTCGTTGGCAATGTAGAAGTTGGCATAGGAGGCCGGAAGACGCTGGTTGTCGTAGAAGACGACGTCGGGCATGGGCATCTCAACAATGGTAGGCTGCTTGCCGTTGGCGAGGCGGCAGCGGTTGAGCATCTGCAAGTTACGCTGCAATGGCTCATAGTTCTCATCCCATGAGTCATGCTCCACGACAGTAAGGATGGTGTCGGGTGCCACGAAACGGGAGAGGTCGTCGACGTGGCCGTCGGTGTCGTCGCCCACAATGCCGTCACCCAGCCAGATGATGTTGTCCACACCATAGTAGTCGCACAGGTAACCCTCTATCTGGTCCTGATTGAGGTGAGGATTGCGGTTGGGGTTGAGGAGGCACGAGGTGGTGGTGAGGAGGTCGCCGCAGCCGTTGACATCGATGCTGCCGCCTTCCATCACGATGTTCGGGGAGAACATGGGCATGTCGGGCATCAGATCGTGGATGCGGACGGGCACCTCGGTGTCGAGTTCATAAGGGTATTTGCCTCCCCAAGCGTTGTGGTTCCAGTTGACAATGGCTCGCGATTTGCTATCCTTATTGAGCAAAAAAGCAGGGCCATGGTCGCGACACCAGGCATCGTTGCTTGGGATGATGTGCAGGAAGATGTTCTGCATGTTGGCACCGATGGTTTGCAGCTCGGTACCGACATGGTCGGCCATCGTCTGGTCGTCGACGTTGATATGCACCTGCTCACTCTCGGCCAAGGTCTTGAGGAAGAGATGGTAGGAAGGATAGATGGTCTCTATCTTCCCCGGCCAAGAGTCGGGATTCTTGGGATAAGTAAGCCAAGTGGCCTCGTGGCGGGCCCACTCAGCAGGCATAAAATAACCTTGTTCTTTAGGTGTCATTAATCTATATATCTTTTGGTTATATCGCCATAGGAATCGATGCGACGGTCGCGGAGGTAGGGCCAATGACGGCGGTAATGGTCGGTCTCGTCGAGGTCAAGTTCCTCGATGTGGAGGGCCTCTTCGAGATGGGGCGCCTGATAGAGCACGCGGCCAAAGGCGTTGGTGATGAAGCTACCGCCCCAGAACTGCATGCCCCCTTCCCTACCCGTACGGTTGACGCTCACCACTGGCACTCCGTTGGCGACGGCATGGCTGCGCTGGATGGTCTGCCAGGCCTCGTACTGCTCGCGGTTGTCGTGCTCGTTTTGGCGCACATCCCAACCGATGGCCGTGGGATAAAAGAGAATCTGCGCACCCTTGAGGGCGGTGATGCGGCTGGCTTCGGGGTACCACTGGTCCCAGCAGATGAGGACGCCAAGGGTGGCGAACTTGGTCTTGAATACCTTGTAGCCGAGGTCACCGGGGGTGAAGTAGAACTTCTCGTAATACCCCGGATCATCGGGAATATGCATCTTGCGGTATTTGCCGAGGTAGGAGCCGTCGGCATCTATAACTGCCGTGGTGTTATGGTAGAGACCTTCGGCACGTTTCTCGAACATGGAGCATACGATGACCACCCCCAGGTCCTTGGCCAACGCCATGAAATGTTGCGTTGTGGGTCCCTTAGGAATAGGCTCTGCCAACTTAAAGTTCTCATAGCGTTCTTCGTCGCAGAAATAGAGTGAGGCGAAGAGTTCCTGAAGGCAGATAATCTGTGCGCCGTCAGCGGCAAGCTGACGCACTTTCTGGGTATAGCGCTCGATGTTGGCAGCCTTGTCGGCCACACACGACATCTGAGCGATTCCTACTTTAACTTTGTTCATTTTTTCAACCATTGGTCAAACCAGTCGATGAAGTTGCGATGCCAAAGGAGGCTGTTCTGGGGCTTGAGCACCCAGTGGGTCTCGTCGGGGAAATAGAGGTAACGGCTGGGAATATGGCGCATCTGAGCGGCATTGTAGGCAGCCATACCTTCGCTGGCGACAATACGGAAGTCGAACTCGGAATGGATGACGCAGATAGGGGTGTTCCATTTATCGACAAAGAGGTGCGGCGAGTTGGCATAGGATTTCTTGATTTGCGGGTTGTTCCAATCCCAGTAGGGGCCACCGAGGTCCCAGTTGTCGAACCACATTTCTTCGGTCTCGAGGTACTGCTGCTCGAAGTTGAACATACCATTGTGGGCTAGGAAAGCCTTGAAGCGCATACCGTCGTTGTAGCCCTTGACGTCGTGATTGTGGCCGGCAAGCCAGTAGATGCTATAGCCACCGAAGGAGGCACCGCAGGCACCGATACGCTCACGGTCGATCTGCTTGAAGTTGTTGGCGAAGTAGTCGGTGGCGCTCATATAATCCTGCATGCAGAGTCCACCATAGTCGCCGCTGATCTCTTCGAGCCACTCCATGCCGAAACCGGGGCATCCTCGGCGGTTGGGGGCGATGACGAAGTAACCGGCACCGGACATCACCTCGAAATTCCAGCGGGTGCTCCAGAACTGGCTGACGATATTCTGCGGACCACCCTCACAGAAGAGCAGCGCAGGATAGGTCTTAGTGCTGTCGTAATCATAGGGATAGATGAGCCAGGTAAGCATCTCTTTGCCGTCGACGGTCTTGATCCAGTAGGGCTCGGTCTTGCCCATGCGGACCTGCGAGAGGATGTCGTCGTTGAAGGTGGAGAGTTTCTTGCCCTCACCCTTATCATCAGAAAGATTGTAAGCGTAGATGGTGGCGGGATACTGGATTGAAACCTGGTTGGCGAAAATATTCTCGCCATTCATCTCGAATCCATTGATGTCATGCATACCGGCGGTGACCTGACGGATGACCTTGGTCTCACGATTGAAAGCAAAGAGTTCGAGGGTGCCACGGTACATGACAACGGCCACCAACTCTTTGTCATCGTTGGTCCAGCGAATGTTGCTCACACCATAGTCGAACTCTGCCGTGAGGTCGGTCTTCTCACCGCTGGCGAGGTCCATGACCATGAGGCGAAGCTTGTCGCTCTCGTAGCCGTCACGTTCCATGCTCTCCCAGGCAATCATCTTGCCATCATGGGAGAAGACGGGGTTCTGGTCGTAACCCATGATGCCCTCGCTGATATTGCGGGTCTCGCGGGTGGCGATGTCATAAATGAAGATGTCGCTGTTGGTGGAGTGAGCGTAATCGTAACCGGTTTTCTTACGGCAAGTGTAGGCAATGGTCTTGCTGTCGGGGCTGTAGTTGTACTGCTCGGTGCCACCCCACGGACGCATGGGGCTCTCGTAAGGCTCACCATCGAGAATGTCAACAACCTTGTCCATGTCGGCCTTGCCGTTGGTCAGAGACACATAATAGATGTGGGGAATCTCATCCACCCAGTTATCCCAGTGGCGATACATGAGGTCCTCGTTGATGCGGCCCGTAGTCTTGTCAAGACCGGCAAAGAGTTTACCCAGATGTTCGGGACGCTCCACAGGGATAGTGCTGATATAGACCAGCGAGTTGCCGTCGGGAGCCACCTTGAAGCCTTCGAAGCCGCGTTCACACTCGGCTACCACGGTCTCCTTCTGACTCTTGATATTCATGGAAAGAATCTGATTTCCACGGCAGAACATGATGGTTTCGTCGTTGTACCACACGGGGTTGAACTCTGAAGCGGCGGTGGTAGTGAGACGAGTAGCCTCGCCGCCCTCGGCGGGCATCAGGTAGAGCTCCACATTGCCCTTGTTCTCTTCCATGCTGATGGCTTTCATACCATAAACAATCTGCGAACCGTCAGGGCTGACGTCGTAGCCTGCCAGCTGGCCGAGATTCCACATCACCTCGGGGGTGAAACGGCCGTCGGCCACCGTAATCTGCTGTTTCTCGATGACCTTCTGGTCACTCTTATTCGACTGGCAAGCGGTCAGGCAAAGTGCGGCGACCGCCATAGTGCATACTGTTTTCTTCATATATTATTCTTTTTTTATTCAATTCTCGGAATAGGGGTTAGCGATTTTTCTTTCATGAAAGGTCATGGGCGTGCGAACGTCGACACCATAGAAGTTGAACCCTTCGGGACCGGGTTCCACAATGTCGATGGTCAGCGTTTCGAGCGGGAGAGCCTCGAAGATGAGCGAATAATTCAGTTCATCGTAGCCGCCACGGTTGTGGGCAAAAGCGGTATATTCGGGATAGAGTGTGATGCCTTCGGGTTTGATTAGTTTGATCATCTTGCCGGTGGCGCAGTCGCGGATGAAGACATCGCTGTTGATAGAGAGGCCCTTATCGTAGAGCGGACGGTGATTGGGGGTGCGGGCGCTATAGGAGAAGTAGACTCTGGTCTGGTTGGCCTCTACCTCTATCCTCTCAATGCTGACAACCTGTGCGTAGGGCGAACGGCGTCCGACATACGGGAAGTCGAGCGTCCGGGGCACCCGGGGTTTCGCCAAACCTTCTTTGGGGTAGTCCTTGGATTTGACAACTCCCGGAGCTTTCACTTTCATGCGCTGGAAATCAGACTCTACCGAGTAGCACTTCAACCTTATATTGAACGAGAAGACCATCCCGCCCACGGGTTTTCCCTCCTCTTTTGTCCTGCGGTTACGCATCGTGTAATCCTTATAGAGCGATGCAGCCGAGGTGCCCGCAAGCGTCGTGTGATAGTATACAATGCGGGTACCACCTTCATTGTCCTGCATAGTGGCATCGGGACGGCCGAACTCGTCGACAATCTCATAATACGACTTGCCCATGTAGATGGACTCCAAATCCTTGTCCGCCGACACATATCGGCTTCCCCAGCAACCGGCAACGAGGAAGGCCAAAGCAGAAAGGAGAATGTTTCTTTTCATAATTGTATTGTTTCTTTAATTAAAGCAGGCGAGGCGCATGCATACGCAATGTTTCTTTAAAGCAGGCGAGGCGCATGCGTACCCAATTCCATTATTCCATTCAGTTTTATTTTCTCGATGAAAAGCCCCAGCTTGTAGAAGCTGAACTGGTGAAGAGAGACACCCTTGCCATTCTCAAAGTGGAACTCCATTGATTCCCTGCATCTCTCAAAAAAGTTGTAGACGACCCTGAGAAGTCCCAAACGGCGAAGCTTGGCGTAGGTGTCCAACAACCTCACCGACTGGCAAAACCGCATGTCGTCCTGCATGAATCCATAGATGAAGACCAAGCTTTCGATGCCTTCATTGGTCTTTTGCAGAAATTCTTTGTTGGTTTCCACATAGCCGTTGACCACGGGATTGTCGATGTGGAGGATAGGGATGTTGTGCTCTTCGAGTCGGTAGCCGAAGAGGGTGTCCTCGTGACCATAGTTGGCCAGGCGCGGGTCGAAATGAATCTTCTCCAGCACTGTGCGGCGAACCATGAAATTGTTGGTCATGAACGACTTGTAGGGATTATTCCTGCGTTTCTCAACGCTGCGGGATTCTATCCGGGAGCCATAGAGGTAGCGTAGATGGTGCTGCTGGTCGTCGCAGTGAGGGTCATAGACGCGACCTCCGACAATGACACCAACCTTGCCACAGATTGCCTCCTCGTAATTCAGCAAGAAACGCTCAGGGACAACGGAATCGTTGTCGAGGAAGAGCAGCCACTCCCCTTTCGTCTTCTCCAAGAAGAGGTTACGAATTTGTGCACGGCCGATATTGTCATTCAGGAAATGGCAGGCCGCGAGGTCTTCGATGCCCTTGTTCCGACTCCGAAATTCGTCCGACGAGTGGTCGTCGATGCAAACAATCTCGAATCTGTCCTGCGCACCAAGTTGATCTATCTCAGTGGACAAACTACGGACCAGCGGATAGGCAACATAGTTATATATAGGTATACAGACCGAAATCATATCTCCACCTCCAAGTTATCGTATGCCAGAAAAACTCCTTCAGGGAGCATTCTTTCCACCTCGGCATGCAGTCCCATCTCGTGACTGATATGCGTCAAATAGGCGCAGCCGGGGTTCACCTTTTCAATTATTTCCAAAGCTTCGGGAAGCGAGAAATGCGAGAAATGCTTCTCCTTGCGAAGCGCATTGATTACCAAAACCTTCACACCAGCTATCTTCTCCAGTTCTTCAGGGGCGATGTGGTTGGCGTCGGTGATGTAGGCCATCTCCCCCACCCTGTATCCCAGAATGGGCAGGTCTTTGTGCATTGCCTTGACAGGCACCACCTCGAAACCAGCGGCTTCAAATGGAGCTTTCACCTCGTGGAGGTCGGCTTCGGGCAAGCCGGGGAACTCGTGATGCGCAAAGATATAGGCATAATCACGCAGCAAGGCCAGCTTGGCCTCGCCGTTGAGATAGATGTCCATATTCCTGTGCTGCACGTAGTTGAATGACCGGATGTCGTCCAAGCCGCCCACGTGGTCACGGTGGGCGTGGGTGATGAGGATGGCGTCAAGATGATTGACATCATGGCGGAGCATCTGCTGACGGAAATCGGGCCCGATGTCGAGAAGGATGTTTTTTCCATCCACAGTCAACAAAGCGGAAGTGCGCAGGCGACGGTCGCGCTTGTCGACCGACCTGCACACGTCGCAGTGGCATGCAATCACCGGCACCCCCTGCGAGGTTCCTGTGCCCAAAAACGTCAGCTTCACTGCTCTTTATGCGACAGTTTGAATCCCACACCGTGGACGTTGACAATTTCCACAGTGGGGTCAGCCTTCAGGTATTTTCTCAACTTGGTGATATAGACATCCATGCTGCGGGCAGCGAAGTAGCTGTCGTCCTTCCAGATTTTCTGCAAAGTGGTGTTGCGATCCACCAACTGGTTGAAATTCACCGCGAAGATGCGCAACAGGTCGCACTCCTTGGCCGTCAGGCGCTGCACATCATCACCGATGGTAAGCGTCTGATGCACATAGTCGAACGTGAAGTTGCCAATCTTGAAGACATTCTTGTCGGGACGGTCCTCGTTGAACGAGCGGCGCATCGTGGCGTTGAGACGGGCCAAAAGCTCTTCCATCGAGAAGGGTTTGGTGATGTAGTCGTCGGCACCCACCTCAAAACCTTTCAGTTTGTCTTCTTCCATATTCTTGGCAGTCAAGAAGATGAGGGGGATTTTCTTATCCACTTTTCGGATTTCCTTGGCCACAGCAAAACCGTCTTTCAACGGCATCATCACATCCAAGATGCAGGCATCCACATCTTCAGATTCAAACGACTTCAAAGCCTCCTCGCCGTCCTTGGCCCATACTACGGTGTAACCCTTTTGTGTCAAATAGGCTTTGAGGATAGTACCCAAGTTGGGGTCGTCCTCAGCAACTAAAAGCTTTATTCCCAGATTCATATCATGAAAAATTTTAAATCCGTTTTTATTCTTTAGTATAGGTATAACATAAAAAATTGTATTTTATTGTGTGGAATGTTAAAAAATTTATGTTAATCAACAACCACTCCCACCCCCACACTGCCTCGATACCCACCTGCTCCGACACCCCTACCAACACCCTGCCAACTCCCTATCAAGTCCTACTACGGTAGGAGTTGGTAGGGAGATAATAGGCAGTTAATGCCTTGTTGGTCAGTTGAGTATCGTTGATTGACCGATGGGGGCGTGGGTGACGGTGTCCCATGCCTTTTCGAAGGCCTCGACGGTGAAGTATCCAGACCGATGGGCGATGCGGACGAGTACCTCGGGATCCTTCAGGTCGGAATGTTCGGCAAGGATGATGGTGACGGCATACTGGATGCGGAGCGAGTCGACATATTCGCCAAAGGTTTGGCCCTGCGAATAGTGGATGGCATCGATGATGTCGTCCTCCGAGGTGTGGAGCTGCTCGGCAAGGAGGAAGACAGAGAGGTTGGGGTTAATGTAGGGTTTGTCCTTCTCGATGTATTCTTCAAGCAGGCGGGCGATGGCGACAGGGTCCCTGCGGCTGCGGGCGAGGCTGGGCAGGCGTTCGGCACCATTGTTAATCATGTAGACCGATCGTCCGACATAGAAGAGGAGTATCGCCACCGGGAGACAGTAGGTGAAGTAGAAAAGGAATTCTTTCCCAGGTTGGAAGCAATTGGTAAACTGGCTCAGGGCCAGAAAGAAAAGGCCGAGATTGGCGGCGACAAAGAGTTTCTTCAGGTTGAGGTTGTGGAAGCGGTCGGAGGTGTAGTATTCCGAGTTGAAACGCTTGAAATGGTAATACTTGCGGATGCCGCCGATGAAGATAAAAAGAGCTTCGACGGTGAAGACCGTCCAGTAGACATAGAAGTTGGCGAAGACAATGAGGTTGTAGCGCCAGGAGTTGGGGAAAAATACTCCCGAGAGGCCCTCAAGTCCGCGGGCGGCCCAAAGGCGGTACATGTCCGGCCCCCCGATGACCACGGAGAGGATCATCAAACCGATGGTCAAGAGCGAGGGAAGGAAAAGGAGCCTGATGGTGAGCTTGGAAGATTTCTGCTGGGTAAGGACAGTGATGGCAATATAGATAATCGGAGGGGTGATGATGATGACGTCGAGGAAGAGTATGAGGAGGAGGTACTCGCCGGCAAGGAAAGTGTTGAAAAGGCATCCAAGGAGAATGAAGGTGATGGCCGTCATGCTCATGGCGAGCATCATAAGCCACTGGGCGTTGAGCACATTGCGCTTGCAGAGCAGCGTGGCCATAGGCCAGAAAAAGGCCACGAGGCCCAATATGGTAAGTCCTGTTGATACGGGTGTCATTGTTCTTGGTTTTGATTGCGAATATATTCGGCCAGGAATCGGGCATCGTAGTTGTAATGATAGGCGAAACGGCCGGTAAGATATTGGATAACAGTAAGGATGACGGCACTGAGGATGAGCCAGTACTTATAATAATGGGGCCTGAACGCGATGAGGTAGATGGTCAACAGGCCGAAAGGCATAAACAGGCAGGAAAGGACGAGGATCCCGCGAATGTCGAGACACGGCTGTTTGAGCCGCTGGGCATAATAGCTGTCGAAGCGCTTTTTGTAGATGCTCACCTTGTGCCAGGCGAGGAGAATAAGAATGGTGCCCGTAACGATGGTGACAACGGGAAACACAAACTGGTTCCAGAAAATCATGAAGTTGTAGGCACAGTCGCCCGGACGCCAGGGGATGCGTCCGTTTTCGAACACCGCCAGACACATATCCTGATAGCGGCTGGGGTGCATGCCGAAGGCGCCGATGGTGAGACCGACAGTGAAAAGTATCGGAACGAGGAAGACATGCCGTTGCTTAAGCGTGGCGCCACGGGGTTCGGTGAGCGAACAGATGCTGATGTAGAACATCGGGGCACTCATCATGGCTGTCACCTCCAGCAGGTAGTCATAGATGTAGAGGCTGCCGGATTGCCCGCGGAAATAGACACCGCTCACGGTGATGCAGAATGCATCGACCATCAGCGAAAGGCAGAAGAGTATCTGCGCATGCGTGAGGTGCTTCTTGGTCAGCGCTATAATCAGCGCCCACGCAATGGACACCACCGCCGGAAGGTAAAGAATGTAACTCCACTTCATATTTTTAAATTAGGAATTAGAAATTAGGAATTAGGAATTACGGTCACTTTCGATGAAACGTACCAGCTCGTCGACGGCATCCTTCTGGTCGATGTCGCGCTTAACGACCGTTTTGCCTTTGTAGAGGGTGATTTTGCCATGGCCGGAACCCACATAGCCGTAGTCGGCGTCGGCCATCTCGCCGGGGCCGTTGACGATACAGCCCATCACGCCTATCTTTACACCTACCAGATGGGCGGTCTTGGCCTTGATTTCCTGCAGGGCGCGCTGGATGTCGTACTGCGTGCGGCCGCAGCTGGGGCAGGCGATGTACTCCGGCTGCGTGATGCGGGCGCCGACGGCCTGCAGGATGTCGTAGGCGATGGGCATCTCGCGCTCGGGATCTTCGGTGAGCGAGACGCGCACCGTGTCGCCGATGCCGTCGAGCAGCAGCGCCCCGATGCCGGCGGCGCTCTTGAGCCGTCCCTGCATGCCGTCGCCCGCTTCGGTGACGCCCAAATGAATCGGGTAATCCATGCCGAGGGCGTGCATCTTGCTGACAAAAAGGCGGGTGCTCTCCACCATCACCTTCACGTTCGAGGCTTTCATCGAGAAAACGAGGTCGTGGTAGTCCTGTTCACGGCACACTTGGGCGAACTCAATGGCGCTCTGGGCCATTCCCTCGGGGCTGTTGCCATAGCGACTCATGATACGCTCGCTGAGGGAACCGTGGTTAGTGCCGATACGCATGGCGGTGTGATGAGCCTTGCATATCTCTATCAGTGAGGACATCCTCTCCCCTATCCTTTTCAGCTCGTCCTGATACTCCTGCTCGGTGAACTCCAGCTTGCCGGTATTCCTATCGGTATAGTTACCGGGATTGACGCGCACCTTCTCCACCAGCGTGGCGGCCACCTCTGCGGCCTTGGGGTTGAAGTGTATGTCGGCCACCAGCGGCACCTCGCAGCCGCGGCGCAGCAGCTCCTCCTTGATGCGGCCGAGGTTCTCGGCGGCGCGGACGTCCGGCGCCGTGATGCGCACCAGCTCGCAGCCGGCCTCGACCATGCGGAGTGCCTGCTCCACGGTGGCCTGCGTGTCCATCGTGTCGGTATTCGTCATGCTCTGCACCCTTATCGGCGCACCGCCACCCAGCGTCAGGTTCCCTATCTTGATTTGTCTGCTCATAGTCTACAGTTTATTGTTCTTCAATCGGTTTCATTCCTCCACCCGGACCTTCTGCGACTGGTTGTCGCGGGCGAAGCGACGGCTGAACTTGACGCCCATCGTGGCGCCGAGGGTCCAGGTGAGGCGGTCGGCGGTCAGGTCGTCGTCCACGGCCACGGTGCGGATGGGCCGCGAGGGGTCTTTGGCGTGCGCCTCGGTGGTCTCGCGCAGGATGTCGGCGTCGCTCACCGAGCCGCTGACTTTGGGGTAGAAGCTCACCAGCTTGTCGCCGTGCGCGTCGGCCAGCGTCACGCGGTTGCCCTCGAGCATCTCCTCGCCGACCACCTCGGCGACGGCGGCGATGACGGCCTGCACCTCGTAGCTCTTGAATCCG
>ONLW01000041.1 GCA_900318835.1 uncultured Bacteroidales bacterium | reverse complement strand
CTGATGCCCACCGCCGCCAGCCAGAGTCGTTCGCTGCTGCGCATCACCACCACCGAGGCCGACGGTAATGTGCTCGTCTCTACCGCCGACTGTCCCCGCATGGAACTGGGCCGTTACTACACGCTCGACTTCCAGTATGCCGCCCTCGCTCCCTACATGCGCTTCGAGGCCATGACCATCAGCGACTGGCAGGAGGGCTGGACCATTAGCGGTGAAATCCTGAATCCCACCAATAAATAATAAACAATGTATCACAATAAAATCAACAACAAGATGAAAAAACTCAGATTCATCCCCCTGGCTGCCCTCGGTCTATTGACCGCAGCGTGCAGCAGCGATGATGCGACTTCTGCCCAGCAGCAAGCCGCCAAGAACATCACCATCGAGGCGAGCATCGGCCAGATGACCCGCGCCACGACGACGGGCAATACCACTGTGTTCGATGCTGGCGATGGTGTTAGCATCTACGCCTGGACGGGCTCGGCCACAGCCGTTGCTGCCGACAAGGTGGTCAACGGCGTAGTGAACACCCTCGGTGCCGACGGCAAGTGGACACCCGCCACGCCCATGCTCTGGGCCGACATGGTGACGCCCCACTACTTCCTCGGTATCTATCCGGCACGCACGGTGACCGACTTCACCGCCGACCCCTACACTGTGGATAACACCGACTATGAGCAGAGCGACCTGCTCGTGGCCCGCCAAACGAGCGGACTCACTGCCACGCAGAACCCCGTCTCGCTGACCTTCGACCACGCCATGGCGAAGCTCTACGTCAACATGAACTTCCGTAACCAGTGGGACGCTGCCCCCGAGGTGACTTCCTGCGAGGCTACGGCTGCCAAGACCTGCACCATCGACTATCTGGCTAAGACCTACGCTGCCGGTGAGCAGGACGCTGTCGCCCTCACTGCCAAGGACGCTGCCGAGGGCTATGCCCGCAGTTTCAGCGGCCTGATGATTCCGCAGACGGGCTTCCGCACCGTCACGCTCACCATCGGTGGCCAAGCCTACGTCTATACCCACGCTGAGGACATCCCCCTCGAGGCCGGCAAATATACCATCGTCAACCTCATCGTTGGCCGCAACAAGATTGAGCTCGGCGAGGTGAGCATCAACGACTGGACCGAAGGCTCTACCATCAGCGGTGGTCAGGCATTGCAGTAACATTTTCTTTCATTATTTATATTTCATTATTTATAATCAAATCAAATTAAAGTATTATGAGATTCAAGAACATTTTCTTCGCAGCCGCAGCAGCCATGGCGCTGACGGCATGCTCCAGCGACGACGAGCAGAGCTTCGTCTCGCAGTTTCCCGAGGACGGCGTGATGCGCTTCACCACCAACCTCGTTGACCCCACGGCCGTAACCACCCGCGCCAGCATCACTGGCAGCGACGTGAACCAGAACGGCCAGCAGTTCCAGGTGAAGATTGTCAACCCCACATCGGCCACCTACAGCTATTTCAATACCGTACAGTTTGACGGCACTGAGTGGATGCCCTATGCCCGCATGCTCTGGCAGAACAACACGCAGGCCATCACCGTGACCGCTGCCTACAACCAAGCTGAAGCAGCAGGACCTGCTGACCATGCCGACTAAGACCATCGCCAACCCATCTATCGAGGAGACGCTGATGCAGAACGGCAAACTGGTCATCAACTTCTACCACGCACTGGCGAAGCTCGACGTGACGCTCGACCTGGCCAACGAGTTCTACAATGTTGACCCGAAGCTGAACAATGCCTCCGACATTACCGAGTTCACCATCAAGGGCAGCAATGCCGGCTACCAGTTCAAGGCCATGGAGACTGCCAACGAGAACTACGGCACTGTGACCGTCACCGCTTCGACCCCTGCCGACATTCTCGCTAACCAGTGCGCCTTTACCGCTGCCACCGATGCCGACATGCACAGCCATGCCACCTACGAGGCCATCGTAGTGCCGCAGACGATTGCCGCCGGCGCCCTGACCGTATCGTTCAAGATTGGCTCACGCTCGTTCTCTTGGACCAACACCCAGGCCATCACCCTGGAGCAGGGCAAGCACTACACGCTGCCCCTCACCGTAGGCTATGACACCGTGACCGCTCCCGCCCGCGCCTTCAGCGCCAGCTCATGGGAAGACCAGCCCGGCGACAACCTCGCCACCGAGTAAAAAATGCCCAGTAAGCTGCGATACCATCGCAGCCCCTTATCATTAACAATAAAAACAATAAAAAGATAATATGAAAGCAACAAAATATCTTTTCATGGCAGCCCTCGCCCTCATGGGCGCCCTCGCCAGCTGCCAGAGCGACGATGACTTCACCGTCACCCGTCCCGCCAACGCCGTGGGCATCAACGTCTCCGTAGGCTCGCTGCAGACCACCCGCAGCAACGCCATCGCCACCGACGACACGCAGCGCCAGTTCAACCAAGGCGACCAAATCAGCGTCAGCACCAACGACCAGGAGGCCGTCCTCTTCCAGTGTACGTCAACCGAGAACCAGACTTGGACTGAGGCAGTGCCCAACAAGTTCCTCCTCTGGACACAGCCAACGCTCACCTTCTCGGCCTACTATCCTACAACCACCGGCACGTCGATGACCGCCTTCACCCTGCCCACCGACCAGAGCAGCGTGGAGAAAATCGCCCTCGCCGACTACATGACGCGCCAGCAGGTGATTTCCCGTCCCGAGAGCGGCAGCGACATCCAGATGCAACTGGAGCGCAAGATGGCCCGCGTCATTGTCCGCATCAGCGGCTTCGGCAGCCAGTACGATGACGACGAGAAGACCGTCAGCAACGTAAGCATCTACAGCGAAGCCAGCGGCATTGAAAACGGCAACCCCACGGGCAGCAGCACCCAAATCACCCCATACGCACAGGGCAACGGTGGTCAAGGCTCTACCTACACCGCCCTCGTCGTGCCTGGCTGGGTTGACAGCGGCGCCCGCTTCATCCAGCTGACCGACGGCGAAGGCAGCACCCTCATCGTGAAGGGCATCCCCGAACTGGAGGCAGGCAACAGCTACACCTTCAACCTCGTAGTGGGTAAGAACAGAATTGAGGTGCAGAGCGTCACCGTACAGGACTGGACCACCGGCGAAACACTCACCGGCGGACAGGCCGAGGAGGGCAGCGCCAAAGCCCCAGCCGTCACGCCCAACATCGCGCAGGCAGATTGCACGTTCAGTCCCTCAAACGGAAAGAGCACGCTCTCGAACGCAAATATCACAACCTCTATGGAATACTCCACAGACGGTGGAACGACTTGGACTGACGTGACCACTGCCGGCTCTATTGCTTCTCTCGCAGCAGGAACAGTACAGATTCGTGTCAAGGAGACCGATGAGAAACTGGCGAGTGAAGCTGTGTACCAGAGGTACTTCATATTAACGAACTCGTAGGTCCGTACACCGGTGATAGACTCACCTGCGAATACTACGCCGGAGAAACATGGCAGGCTTTGGTCGACCGATATGATTTAATTAAAGTTTACAGCGGCAGGGCGGCTTTCGGCAGCGATGGGTTTATCTATAAAAGCGGCTCCGCTGTTTCGGTCACTGCTCTCGTAGATAACACAAAGACATACGAAGTTCAGTAAGCGCCGAAATAGCGTACACACAAGGTGCCTGAACTTCGTGAGGAACAATTACAGGAGGGCGGCCCGCACGCCACGGCGCACGGCAGGCCGCCCTCCTTTCCATTTACAGAAAGAAACTGCGTTCTTTGAACCAATGACACCAATTCTTGCTGGGCACAATACCGTCTGACAGCACAGACTGGTCAGACGGTAAGGGCAAAGTCACAGCGTGATGTGGGAGTAACCCTCACATCCCGTGACCATAGCAAGCACGACCAAGCCGTCCGAGCGTCCTCATGAGAAGACTCCCGGGCGGTTTTTTCGTATCTTTACGTCATTGCTGCTTTGCCTTGACGAAGACTCCTTCCATACGCTGACGGTAATCGCCAGTGGCATAGAGCGGATTCTTCCCGATGTAGTAGCAGTTACCTTCAAAGCCGTCAACAGCATCCAGATTAACAATCTCTGACCTGTTGATACGCACGAAGTTCTTGTGCTCCTGCAACATCTCTTCAATCCTCCACAGTCGATGGTTCACCATCAGGCTTCTCTCATCAGTCAGGAACATGACACTCCCATTCTCGAAGGCTCTCACCCACAGAATCTCATCATACCTCACCTTCTCCCACTTCTCATCGGTCTTCACGAAGAAGCCATCCCTCGCTACATACGGACTTTGCCTACTGTCTTCACCAAAATCCAAAAGTTCATCTTGTTTCATTTGCATTTCATTTTTTGTAAAACAACTGTTTGGCGTACAGACAGATTTCAAATCTGTCGGCACTACATACAAAAATAAAAGCAAAGAAACGCTCCACCTAATGACTTACATGAACAGCCTTCCGGCTTACATAAAGGCCAAATTTTCTTCATCTCTCTCACCGTTCATGTAAGCCATCCTGCCCCTCATGTAAATCGTTTGTTCCCCTCCAAAAACCGCCGTATCTTTGCATCGCAATCTTACAAAACGAGAACAATAACAAGGCGGTTCCTGAAAAGCCTAAGATAGAGTAAGGAAAGAAAATCATAAAAACTATGTTTTACAAACTCTGTGAATCTATAGAGAGTAAATTAAAAAATTTTATCGATGATTACTCAAAACAAAGTAGTAATAGTGAAATCCAAGTTGCGATATGCGTTTTGCCTTCGGGGAATGCTATCTTTTATTGTTCAGAAAATGCTGGTGGCAAAGGATCAAATGCTGCTACATTATTTGAAGGAAAAGATGATGAAATTAGTGAATGGGTTAATAATAATCTCAAAAAAGATTTTAATTCAATAACTGCCAAACCTTTAAAAAGTTTACAGATAACAACGGTATGGCATGCAGAAATGAGAATTATATATAGTGTCCTTAAGGACCTTAACGACATTAAAGAGGAAGGCTTTATAACAATTTATATTAAAGGAAAGAAATGCCCTTGTGTAAAGTGTGAAGAATTAATAGAAAAGATCAACAAACTTGCTGGTAATTACATGACTATTAAGGTTCTAGAACCAGCAACAGATGTAAAACAAAGAACTAATGTAGGTGAATGGACAAATCCTATTGACCACCTAACTGATGGAGATATTTGCCATCTGCCATTTGCTAAAGAACTAAAAAAAATAGTAATAAATTAGTAGTTTTTCAAAATGACGCACCATCCATTAGGTTTGGTGCGTTTTTTAGTACGCTCAGCATGAGCATCAGCTAACGGGTGAAAGTCCCTAACGTGCCCTTATAGCGGGAAGCGTCCAGCCGAAGGCAAGGGTGTCCATCGTGAGACGGAATCTGAAAGAAGCTGGCGGCAAACATCTGACCTAACGTACAGAAACTTCATATAAGGCATTTGACCATGGATGAGATTGCTAAACAAATCAAAGTCCTATAGCTATTCGGAATGGTTGGTGTAAATGAAGTGGGTATAAGATGGAAAGAATAAGCCCTTATCCGAGGAGGTCTCACGGACATGACGATTAGTTGCCTTTACGAAAGTCATGGAGTAAAGCTTGCTGTGAGAAGTCAGCAGATGCCATAGTAGTGCAATAGTCGATAACGTTGCACGAAGGGCTGAACCTAACAATTAAACGATAGTATTTGAAACATACCTTACCTCAGTTCGGGATAACGAGCTCTATCTAAAGGCTTTATAATGTTTTTATATAAGGGACACAGAGGCTTGGCAACCATCTATATATCTTGGATGG
>ONLW01000035.1 GCA_900318835.1 uncultured Bacteroidales bacterium | reverse complement strand
ACCTGCTGGAACTCCTCAAAGGAATTAGTGAAGATGGAATGGATGATGGCCAACTGGAATTAAATTTTAATTGTTAAAAATTTTAAGAGACACTAGTGACGAAAAATATTTGTTGCGACAAAAAATCCTGTAACTTTTTCTCTCTAACCACACTATAAGGGTGAACTGGTCTTTCGACACCCAGCCACCCAAATTATATGGGAAATCACCCCGACTGACATTGTTTCAGCCGGGATGTTTCGTTGGCTGTTTCCGAGCGCAGGAAATGTTAAAAAACAGCTATTCCTATTTAACATAATCATGGAAGGAATGTGTCTGTAACCAGTTTATAATCAGAACAGAGAAGCCACCATCTCTTACTCTACTCTTACTCTCCTCTTACTCCTCCCTTACCCAACTCTTATAAATGAAAGAGTTAAGCAGGTGTATGCTACTGGCTATTTAATACTTTTTAAGTTAAACAAACAGAGCCGGTTCATAAAAGTATACATCATCTCCGAAGTACACGATGCCGTAAGCCTCCGCTTGCGGACAACTGACACCGAGCACGGGGGAGCCCTCCTTGTCGCATAGGACAGCTTCTGCCACCTGGTCGCCCTCGAACATCAAAGCGTCGCGGGTGCAGCCGTGCTGCTTCATCGGGTAGGTCTTCTCACCAGCATGTAGCTCGTTGTTGTTGGGCTTCCCCACGGTGGGGAGAGAGTATCGGTACATGACGGTTCCAATATTGCGCATCGCCCGTCCACAGATACTCGCGCCTGTCCTTCTTGAGGCTCACCAACTCAGCACCGTGTTCGTTCACCTCGATAGTGGTGATATCATTACAATTAGAAACTCATCACGTTGTAGGCGTTCTTGAGGTGTTTGATTTCGGTACCACCTTCTTTTGAAACGACCGTAACGATGTCGAAGCGCACATTCTCCCTGCGGTTATGGCTTTTTACATACTCGTTGGCCAATCGGATAAGCGCCTGCCGCTTCTTATGGCCCACCGCATCCTCGGGCTGCAGTACTGTGTCGTATGCACGACTCTTCACCTCAACGATGACTAGCTCATCGCCGTCCAGTGCGATGAGGTCAATTTCCAGATGTCCCCGACGGTAATTGTGCTCTAGGATGATGTATCCTTTATCCGTCAGGTACTTCGCCGTCATCTGCTCCCCCATCTTGCCAAACTCCAACGCCTCGCGCCGTTCCTCCGACGTGCGATTATTTTCTCGTTGAACATGAAATTTCAGTAGCGCCATAAGTCAGTTATTATTTTTCAGCTGTTCTAGCGCGCGACAGAGTTGGTCGGGGCAGGAGGTGGGTTTGTCGCCGCAGTGGATGCCGCGCAGTTTGGTGATCACGTCGTCGATTTTCTGGCCGGTGACGAGGCGGCAGATGCCCTGTAGGTTTCCGTTGCAGCCGCCGAGGAACGAGACCTGCTGGATGATGTCGTTGTCATCAGCCGTCACGTCGATGAGCAGCGAGCAGGTGCCTTGGGTGGGGTATTGAATATGCTTCATAGAGATAATTTGAATGCTTGGTTGTCTGATTGTTAGAGTGCTTCTATTATCGATTTGTCGGCAGGAAGCCAGCGGACGATGTCGAGGGCGTCGGGAGAGAGCCAGCGGGCGGCTTCATGTTCATTTAAATGCAGCGCTTCTGTCAATAGCGAACAGAGGTAACAATGCATGGTGAGATGGAACTTCGGATAGTCATACTCCACGGTGCAGAAGAATTCGTCGACTGAGATTTCCGTCGACAGTTCCTCGCAAATCTCGCGACGCAGCGCCTCCTCGGGCGTCTCGCCGGGCTCCATCTTGCCACCTGGGAACTCCCACCAGTCTTTCCACTCACCGTATCCCCGCTGCGTGGCGAAGATGCGGTCCTCCTTTCGGATAATGGCTGCTACCACTTCAATCTGTTTCATTCCCACATCTATTTTGCCAGCGGAACGTCTTTGCGGTAGCCCATGCCGGTGAGGTGGCAGATGAGACGGCCGTCCTGATTGGTGACCCGCACCTCGACGGAGGAAATCCTGCGGTGGTCGTTGATGCTGACGGCCTCTGCCCGCAGGCGGTCGTCCTCCACGGCACTGGAGAGGAACATCACATTGCTGCTGATGCCGAAGGTGAGGTTTCCTTGATGATTCATCAGCGCCGCCATCGAGAGGTCAGCTAGCGTGAACAAAGCCCCTCCCTGGCACACGCCTCCGGCGTTCAGATGCTCCTTCCCCACCGTCATCTCCGCAACAGCGTGGTGTTCATCTACTTCTGTCACTTGGCAGCCGACCCCCGCCGCAAAGCGGTCGGTCTGGTTTAATATCTCTCGTATGTCTGTCATAATCAATCTCTGTTTCGAGTGCAAAGATACGACTTTTCTCCTTTTGGTGGAAAATTATTTTTGCCATATCGGCAAAGTTTCCTATATTTGTACCCTCGCGCGCTATATTCCATATAGCGCAATAGTTTGATATTGAAAAAAATAAACACAATACAACTATTGGGATTATGACAAAGGTACAGGAAATAAACGTCAAAGATACTACCATCAGGACAATGAGGATGGGTGAGGCGGATTATATCTGTATCACGGATATTGCGAGACAAAAAAACACCCTGGAGCCAAAGGATGTGGTGAAGAATTGGATGCGGCTGAAAAACACCATCGAGTACCTTGGGATGTGGGAGATGCTTAACAACCCCAACTTTAAAGGGGTCGAATTCGACCCTATTATCAGAAAAGCATGTTGATTGCAAAAAACACGAATAGATAATGGCAAAGCAGACACTTATAGTACAAGACACTCCCATTACTGTCATCAAGCGTGGCGAGGAGGATTATATTTGCCTCACCGATATGCTGCAGGCCAAGGATGGCGACTTCTTTGTCACTGACTGGCTGCGCAATCGCAACACGCTTGAGTATATCGGCATCTGGGAGAAGGTCTATAACCCCGATTTTAATTATGGCGAATTCGCCACAATTAGAAATCAGGCGGGTTTGAACAGTTTCAAAATAAGTGTCAAGGAGTTCGTTACACGAACCAATGCCATCAGTCTTCAAGCTAAAGCAGGACGCTACGGCGGAACATACGCTCACAAAGATATTGCCTTCGAGTTTGCCATGTGGATTAGTCCAGAGTTCAAGATTTTTATCGTCAAGGAGTTTCAGCGGCTGAAAGAGGAGGAGCAGAAGGCAATTGGCTGGTCGGCGAAGCGGGAACTGTCGAAAATCAACTACCATATACACACCGATGCTGTGCGAGCGAATCTTGTGCCCGACGAGGTGGATGCCTACCATAGCTCGCTTATCTATGCCGAGGAGGCGGATGTCCTCAATGTAGCGCTCTTCGGGATGACCGCCAAGGAATGGCGCGAGGCCAATCCCGGCAAGAAAGGCAACATGCGCGACTACGCCACCATCAACCAGCTTATTTGCCTCTCCAATATGGAGAACCTGAATGCGGTCTTTATCAACGAGGGCATTCCCCAACGCAACCGTATACATAAACTGAACAAGATAGCCATCCAGCAAATGACCGTGCTGGAAGAAGTGGGAAATAGGAAGCTGCTGAAATAAAAAAACATTGCAATGTACAAAGATAGAGAAAATATGGCCACTGAAGATTATGAAGAATACCAAGAAGGTCTTGAGTATTCTGAAGAAGTCAAGAATGCTGTCAGGTATGGTTACCAATATAGAAAAGAAGCAGAATCGAATATAGATGATAATATCAAATACTGTTTAGACGATGTTTCCGATATTCTTTATTGGATTGCCAATATGATTATCGGTGGCCTCAGTTGGGACTTGCTTAAAAGTGCTGTTAGAAAGGTGTATGATAAAATATCAACACGAGGTATAAAGACAGACAAAGAAACAAACGATATTCTAACTGACGAAACTAATCTAAAAACGTTTTATGTATACATTAGGGAGTTCCGTGGACATCAGATGTCTGTAGATGAGAAAACGCTTAAGTATATTAAGGAAGAGATTATCGCTGATTATGTTGGAGAAACGATTGGGAAGATTTTTTCCAAAGAGAATCGTATAACAAGTATTGAGGAAAACATCAAGATTGTTCGCGATGCACTTAAACATGCGGAATTTCTTTTAAACGGAAATATGGATACGCAGAAAGAATAAGATGTGGACAATAAACAAAGGGCTCAAAATAATCTATGATTATGATTAATATGAAAAATAATATTGCACTCATAGTTTTATTTCTATTGTTCGTGAGTTGTCACAATGTGTCAAAACAAGAAGAAAACACAGAATGCTCCACCAGTTTTTCTACTTCAGATGTTATTCCAAATAAGAGAGACACCAGTATGGTGGTAAATGGTTCTCGGACTTTAATAGATACTACTGTAACAGTTTCATTTAAAGGATTAGTCTTGGGCTCTTCAATAAATCAGTATATTGGCAAAATAATTCCTGCTTCATCAAAAGTTGAAAATCTTGACTCGTATAGTAAATACATATTTAAGACAAACCTTACTATTAATACAACAAAATTAACCACAGAGGCAAATGTTTACTGTATAGATGACACAATATCATTGATAATAGCATATGTTTTTCCAAGGTACGAGGACAGTCATAAATTTTATGATTTGAAAGAAATGTTTGTGAGTAAATATGGTGAGGAATGCTCAAATTGTTCCCTTTCAAATTTTTCAAAACAATATATCAAAATCAATGATGATAATGAGTCAAATAATCACTATGGACATGTTTATATTTGGGATTTTAATTCCACCTGCATTTCTCTAATTGAAGTAAATCACGAGTGGCAACGAGAAAATTATGAAATTGATTCCTACGGCAGAAGAGTGTATACAGGTCTTGTGACAGAAACAACATATGGAAAAAAATTTATAATGGTTTATAGTCAAAAACAATCATTCCCTGTCCTATTGCAAGAAACTGATAAATGGAACGAATATTCAAAGAGACAGTCTCTTATCCAGGATAGTATAGAACATGAAAAAAAACGCATACAAGATTCGGTAGAAAAGGCTAAAGAAAGAACAAGAGTAAAACATGATGCATCCCAAATATAACCATAAAAAATGGGAAACTACTATTAATATATTTTTTGATATTTTCACGATTTGTGTTCAAAATTAATCCAATAATTAATCCTTAAACGTTTAAGCAATTATGGCAAAAGAAAAAAAATTCATGACTTGTGACGGCAACTGCGCGGCGGCGCATGTGGCCTACATGTTCAGCGAGGTAGCAGCTATCTACCCCATCACCCCCTCCAGCCCCATGGCCGAGTATATCGACGAGTGGGCCGCCGGCGGTCGTAAGAACCTCTTCGGCGAGACCGTGAAGGTCGTGGAGATGCAGAGCGAGGCCGGCGCCGCCGGCGCCGTGCACGGCTCGTTGCAGGCCGGTGCTCTGACCACCACCTACACCGCTTCGCAGGGTCTGCTGCTGATGATCCCCAACATGTACAAGATTGCCGGCGAACTGCTGCCCGGCGTGTTCCACGTGAGCGCCCGCGCCCTCGCCGCCCAGGCCCTCTCGATCTTCGGCGACCACGCCGACGTGATGAGCGCCCGCCAGACCGGCTTCGCCCTGCTGGCCGAGAGCTCGGTGCAGGAGGTGATGGACCTCGCCCCTGTGGCCCACCTCGCCGCCTTGAAGGGCCGCGTGCCGTTCCTCAACTTCTTCGACGGCTTCCGCACCAGCCACGAGATCCAGAAAATCGAGGCTTGGGATATGGAAGACCTGCGTCCGCTCGTCGACCAGAAGGCGTTGGCCGCTTTCCGCAAGAACGCCCTCAACCCCGAGCACAACGTGACCCGCGGTACCGCCCAGAACAGCGACGTCTATTTCCAGACCCGCGAGCTGCAGAACAAGTACTACGACGCCCTGCCCGACATCGTGGCCGAGTATATGGCTGAGATCAGCAAGCTGACCGGCCGCAACTACGCCCCCTTCACCTACTACGGTGCCAAGGATGCCGAGAACGTCATCGTGGCTATGGGTTCGGTGACCGAGACCATCAAGACCGTTGTCGACTACCTCAACGCCCAGGGCAAGAAGACCGGCTGCGTGACCGTCCACCTCTATCGTCCCTTCAGCGTGAAGTACCTGATGCAGGCCATGCCCAAGAGACTGATGGAGCACGTGAAGACCATCACCGTCCTCGACCGCACCAAGGAGCCCGGTGCCAACGGCGACCCGCTGTATCTCGACATCGTCGAAGCCTTCAAGGACTGCCCCTACAAGCCCACCATCCTCGGCGGCCGCTATGGCCTCTCCAGCAAGGACACCACTCCCGCCCAGATCATCAGCGTCTTCAATAACGCCGAAGGCGAGAAGAAGAACCAGTTTACGATTGGTATCGTCGACGACGTGACCTTCCGCTCGCTGCCCATCCTGCCCGAAATCTCCATCCTGCCCAAGGGCACCTTCGAGGCCCGCTTCTACGGCCTCGGTGCCGACGGTACGGTGGGTGCCAACAAGAACAGCATCAAGATTATCGGCGACAACACCAACAAGTACAGCCAGGCCTACTTCGACTACGACTCGAAGAAATCGGGCGGCTACACCTGCTCGCACCTGCGCTTCGGCGACAACCCCCTGCCCGCACCCTACCTGGTCGGCACTCCCGACTTCGTGGCCGTCCACGTGCCCAGCTACCTGCGCAAGTATGACTGCCTGCGCGGCCTGAAGGACAACGGCACCTTCCTCTACAACAGCCCCTGGACCGTCGAGGAGACCAAGGCCCAGCTGCCCGACTTCGTGAAGAAGTACCTGGCGCTGCACCACATCACGATGTACATCATCGACGCCACCAAGATTGCCGCCGAAATCGGCCTCGGCAACCGCACCAACACCATTCTCCAGAGTGCCTTCTTCAAGATATCTGAGGTGATTCCTTACGACCTCGCCGTCGAGCAGATGAAGAAATTCATCGTCAAGAGCTACGGCCGCAAGGGTGAGGACGTGGTGAACAAGAACTACCAGGCCGTCGACCGCGGCGGCGAGATCGTGAAGATCGACATCCCCGCCGAGTGGGCCAACCTGCCCTGCAGCACCGACTTCGCCGTCGAGAAACACGAGGGCGACCCCGAGTTCATCGCCAAGGTGATGCGCCCGATGGTGGCTCAGACCGGCAACGACCTGCCCGTCAGCGCATTCGTCGGCTATGAGGACGGCACCTTCCCAGCCGGCACCACCGCCTACGAGAAGCGCGGCGTCGCCACCGTCATCCCCGAATGGAATGCTGCCAACTGCATCCAGTGCAACCAGTGCTCGCTGGTGTGCCCCCACGCCGCCATCCGTCCCTGCGTGATGACCGACGAGGAGATGAAGAACGCCCCAGCCTCGATGAAGACCATCGACGTGAAGATGCCCAAGGAGCTCGCCGGTATGCACTTCCGCATGCAGGTCAGCGCTATGGACTGCACCGGATGCGGCAACTGCGCCGACGTCTGCCCCGCCAAGGAGAAAGCCCTCGTGATGAAACCCTTCGAGAGCCAGCTCCACGAGGCCGCCAACTGGGACTACGCCCAGAAGTGCGTCACCTACAAGGACAACCTCATCGACAAGAAAGCCAACGTCAAGAACAGCCAGTTCGCACAGCCTCTGTTCGAGTTCAGCGGCGCCTGCGCCGGCTGCGGCGAGACCCCGTACCTGAAGTGCATCACCCAGCTCTTCGGCGAGCAGATGATGGTGGCCAACGCCACGGGGTGCTCCTCCATCTACGGCGGCTCGGCTCCTGCCACCCCCTACTGCCGCAACTACCGCAGCGGCTTCGGTCCCGCCTGGGCCAACTCGCTCTTCGAGGACAACGCCGAGTTCGGCCTCGGCATGGCCACCGCCACCCGCCAGATGCGCGACCGCGTGGAGCGCATTATGAAGGAAGGCCTCGCCTGCGACTGCTGCAGCGCCGAAATCAAGGCCCTCTTCACCGAGTGGATCGCCAACCGCGAGTGCACCCTCAAGACTAAGGAGATTGCCGACAAGCTCATCCCGCTGATGGAGAAATGCGGCTGCGACATTTGCAAGCAGCTCCTCGAGCTCCGCCACAGCCTCGTCAAGAAGAGCCAATGGATCTTCGGCGGCGACGGTTGGGGCTATGATATCGGATTCGGCGGCCTCGACCACGTCCTGGCCAGCGGTGAGGATGTCAACGTCGTCGTCGTCGACACCGAGGTGTACTCCAACACCGGCGGACAGAGCTCGAAGGCCACTCCCGCAGGTGCCGTCGCCAAGTTCGCCACCAGCGGCAAGAAGATCCGCAAGAAAGACCTCGGCATGATTGCCAAGAGCTACGGCTACGTCTATGTGGCCCAGGTGGCTATGGGCGCCAGCCAGGCCCAGTACTTCAATGTCATCAAGGAGGCCGAGGCCTACCACGGCCCGTCGCTCATCATCTGCTACGCACCCTGCATCAACCATGGTATCAAGATCGGTATGGGCCGCACGCAGAACGAGGAGAAGAAAGCCGTCGAGTGCGGCTACTGGCACCTCTGGCACTTCAACCCCGCCGAGGAAGAGGAAGGCAAGAACGGCTTCCACCTCGACTCCAAGGAGCCCGACTGGAGCAAGTTCCGCGACTTCATTATGGGCGAGGTCCGCTACAACTCGCTGATGAAGACCTTCCCCCAGGAGGCCGAAGAACTCTTCGTCGCCACCGAGCGCAACGCCAAACTGCGCTACGAGGGCTATAAGAAACTCTCGGAGATGTAATATTCTCCACCCCAAGCTGGGCAGCCCGAGAGGGCTGCCCAGCTTCAAAGAAATAAAATATGTCTACATTATATTCGATAGGACACGGGAATAAGACCATCGAGGAGTTCGAGGAGGAGTTGAGGTCGTTTGGTATCCAGTACCTTATCGATGTGCGTACCAAACCTTACTCTAAATGGAATCCTTCCTTCAACCAGGAGGCGCTACAGGCGTTGCTGCAGAAGAGAGGTTTCGTCTACGTGTATATGGGTGACACTATCGGCGGTCTTCCTTCCGACCCAGTCTGTTATACCGATGGCCATATCGACTATGCCAAAGTGCGAGAGATGCCATTTTTCAAAAAGGGGTTTGCTCGGTTGCTGACAGCAGCGGAGAAAGGTCTTAACGTTGCTGTGATGTGCAGCGAGTCGGAGCCGGAGAAATGCCACCGCAGCAAACTCATCGGACAGGAACTCCTCAAACACGGCATCTCCATGAATCACATCGTGGGTGTCGGCAAAAGTCAGTCGCAGGAGATGGTAATGGCCATCCTTACCAAAGGGGCTGGCACCATGACTCTCTTCGGAGAGGAGACCTTTGTTTCACGGAAAACCTACGAGTAATGGAAATATACACCATCGGGGTTTATGGCTCCACCGAGCAGCAGTTTTTCAATAAGCTTATCGCTAACAACATTGACACTTTCTGTGATATTAGACAACGTCGGGGTGTCCGTGGGAGCGAGTATGCTTTCGTGAACAGCCAGCGGCTACAAAACAGGCTTGCAGAGATGGGAATCCAATACGATTACCTTAAGGTCTTGGCTCCTACCAAGGAAATCCGTGACAAGCAAAAAGAGGCCGACAAACTAGTTGGAATACAGAAAAAAAACCGCACTCGATTAGGAGATGTGTTCATCAATGGTTATAAGAAGCATATCGTGGATTACGACTTCGATACACTGGTAGAAAAACTCAAAGGAATGGGGGCAGACAAGGTAGTGTTCTTCTGCGTCGAGACATCTCCCTACGCCTGCCACCGGTCGATTGTGGCCGAGAAACTACACAAACAATTTGGATACCCAGTAAAACATCTGTAATGGCACAAGTTATTATAGTTTCAAGGACTAGAATGGCCGATGGCTTTGTGTGTGTCGGCGGTGTAGATGTCGACAATCGGCGTTCTGTGCGACTTCTTGATGCACGCGGTCGTCATGAGACTGCCGAAACTTGCCCATACACGATTTGGGATATATGGGACATCGACTATTACCCGAACCAGCGACGCCCCAACCCACATACTGAGGACGTAAACGTAGCACGACGAATAAAGATAGATAGGGTTGATGCTCCGAACATGTCGGTCAACCGTTTTGCCGAGTTAATGCTTAATTCCAACATACCAATTTTCCGTGGTTCGTTGTTCTCTGTTTTCGACGGCAAGTTAAGACGTACAGATAAGGACAAATTGTATATATCGAAAGAAGATGTGCCAACATTTAGCACCTGTTTCTGGATTAACGACAAACGGCTGTTGAACTCATTGCTGTCCACTAAAAATCAGTAAAAGTTCTTTGAAATTATTGTGAATTAATTATTTACAGAAGTTTTTTGAGAGAACGGATTTGAATTTGTATCT
>ONLW01000038.1 GCA_900318835.1 uncultured Bacteroidales bacterium | reverse complement strand
CATTAACATCTACGAAGGCTACGGACTGAGCGAGACCTCCCCCGTCATTGCCGTCAACGACCCGGCCCACGGCATGGTAAAAATCGGCACTGTAGGTCCCATCCTCAGCGGCGTTGAGGTGTCGTTCGGCGAGGATAACGAGATTCTCACCCGCGGACCGCATGTCATGCTGGGCTACTATAAAGACCCCGAATACACAGCCCAGGTCATCGACAAGGACGGATGGTTCCACACTGGTGACATCGGCGAGCTGGTGGGTGGCAAATATCTGAAGATTACCGACCGCAAGAAAGACATCTTCAAGCTCTCGGCCGGCAAATACGTGGCACCGCAGCTCATTGAGAACATGTTGCGCGAAAGTGAATACATCGAGCAGGTGATGGTCATCGGCGAGAACGAAAAGCAGGTGGCAGCCATTATCAGTCCTAACTTCAATACGCTGCACTACTGGGCGTTGAAGTACAAGCTGCACTACCGCGACAATGCCGAACTCATCAACCTTCCACAGACCCACGACAAGATACGCAAAGTGCTCGACGTATTCAACAAGAACCTTGCCCCTCATGAGCAGATCAAACAATTCCGCCTGGTGACCGACGAGTGGACGCCCAATAACGGTCTGCTCTCCCCAACCCTCAAATTGCGCCGCGGCCCACTGATGGACAAATACAAAGACCTCATCGCCGACATCTACGGAAAAGAGAAGCCTGCAGCCAACGCTTTCTTCTCTGCATTCAAGTCTGTGGAGCTACCGACAATCAACCTCCCGTGGCAAAAGAAAAACTAAATCAACGAGATATAAAATAAATTTTGCCACGTCGCAAAAAAGTCGTACTTTTGCACTCGTTTTTGAACAAAACAGAGATTGTCCTATGGTGTAATGGTAGCACATCAGATTTTGGTTCTGCTTGTCTAGGTTCGAATCCTGGTAGGACAACGGAAAGCCTCCTCTAGAGGAGGCTTTTTTTATTTCCACGCGCAATAAAACATCATTCTACTCGTTATCACAGCATGAAACAGAACAAAGTTCTTATTGTATACACCGGTGGCACCATCGGCATGGTGCAGGATGAGAATGGCTCTCTCCATCCATTCGCCCTCGACCGTATCTATGATGCAGTGCCACAGCTGAAAAGTTGCCAGTACGGCATTGATTCCATCACGCTGCCCAGCATTATTGACTCCAGCTGCATGACCCCCGCCATGTGGGTGAATATCGCTGAAATCATTGAGCGCGAATATCAGCACTACGACGGCTTTGTAGTACTACATGGCACCGACACCATGGCCTATACTGCTTCGGCCTTGAGTTTTATGTTCAAGAACCTGAGCAAACCCATTATCTTCACCGGCAGCCAGTTGCCACTGGGCATGCTGCGCAGCGACGGTCGCGAGAACATCATCTGCGCCCTCGAGATTGCCTCTACTCGTCTGGTTACCATCCCCGAAGTCTGCATTTTCTTTGAGAGCCACCTCTACCGCGGCAACCGCAGCACAAAAATCAACGCCGAGAACTTTGACGCCTTCGAGAGCTACAACTATCCCTCTTTGGCCAAGGCTGGCATCAACATCAGTTTCAAGGAGCATCTTTTCCAACCCATGCCCAGCGAACCACTACAGGTGCGCAAGAAATTCGACACTCGTGTAGCGATACTGAAACTCTTCCCCGGCATCGGTTCTGAGGTGGTCAACGCCGTGCTCCACACCCCCGAGTTGCAAGGCGTGGTTATTGAGACCTACGGCTCAGGCAACGCCCCCACCGACGACTGGTTCATCTCGGCTCTCGACGACGCTATCCGCCGCGGCATTATCGTCATCAACGTCACCCAATGCAAAGCCGGCTCGGTCAAAATGCGCCAATATGCCGCCAGCTGCGACATGGACCGCATCGGCGTCATCGGTTGTGGCGACATCACCCTCGAGGCTGCCATTGCCAAACTGATGTGCCTCTTGGGAGAATACCCTAACGACAAGGAACACGTCAAAATACGCCTCAGCCAGTCTCTCCGCGGAGAAATCACAGAATAGCAATGAAACGCATAGGGCTAATAGGACTCGTAATGTTTATGGGACTTATATGCCCTATGAAAGCCTATTGTCAGGTGGGGAACCTCGGTAAATTCGACTCCCGTCTGCTGCACTGGGGCATTCAGGTGGGTCTCACCATGTCGAAGTTCGACCTTGAATACACCTCTGACGAACTGCTCCGGCGCGATCTGCAAGGCACTACATCCTACTACGCCCCAGGGTTCCACATCGCTGTCATTGGCGACCTGCGCCTAGGCAAATGGTTCAACCTGCGTTGCTTGCCAGGTGTGACAATCATCACGCGCGACGTCTCATATTCTTGGGAAGAAAGCTATCTTGCCACCCATCGTCTCGCCGAACCCTCACGCAATGTTGAATCGGTCTATGGCGACTTTCCCATCGAGTTGAAGTTCCGCGCCATGCGTTACAACAACTTTCGTCCCTACATCACCGCTGGCATCTCCTATGGTTTCGACTTCGCCTCGTTGCGCGAGAATAAAAACAAAACTGACGAAAGCATCATACGACTAGTGCCTCACGATTTCCGCTACAGCATGGGGCTTGGATTTGATGTCTTCCTAAGATATGTGAAATTTGCCATCGACCTCAAAATGATCTTCGGTTTTCCCAATCTCAAAGTCGAGGATCCCGACATGCACATCCGCGCTTTCGACAACCTCAACACTCGCACCATGATGATTTCCTTTACCTTTGAAGGCTAATCATCTCCACACACCGCATACCATCCAGTGCCGAACTGACGATGCCGCCAGCGTATCCAGCACCTTCGCCACAGGGATATAATCCTAGCAACTGGGGATGCTGTAGGGTTTCTTTGTCGCGGGGGATGCGGACGGGCGACGATGTGCGACTTTCGACAGCCAACAGCGAGGCCTCCTCTGTGATGAAGCCACGCATCTTGCGATCGAAGTCCTTGAAAGCATGTATCAAACAGTCGACAACGAAGTCGGGCAACACTTCATGGAGAGGGGCGGAAACGCAGTGCCCCATATAGTTGCTTTTGTTGAGGCGCGAAGAGGGGCGGCGGCGAAGGAAGTCGACAAGCCGTTGCGAAGGGGCGTCGATGGTGTTGCCGGCGGCCTCAAAGGCGCGGCGCTCCACAGCTTTCTGAAAGTCGAGGAGACAGGTGGGGCTGGTATAACTAGCAGCTCTAGTATTACTAATTATACTGGCAACATCCTCCAAACCCACGGTGACAGCGATGCCACTGTTGGCAAAGCCCGAATTGCGGGCAGCATTGCTCATGCCGTTGACCACCTGCTGTCCAGAGGCCGTGGCGGCGGGAACGATAACACCTCCCGGACACATGCAGAAGCTGAAGACACCATGACCACCCGTTTGGGTAACGAGGCTGTAGGTGGCCGGAGGGAGCAGGGGGGAATAGCCTTTGCCATGGTACTGAATCTCGTTGATGAGTTCCTGCGGATGCTCCACACGGACACCGAGGGCGAAGGGTTTGGCCTCGAGGAGCCATCCGCGACGGACAAAAAGGTCATAAATGTCACGGGCCGAATGTCCGGTAGCGAGGATGACGGCGTCGGCGGCGATGAAGTCGCCGCCGACGGTGAGCACGCCGCGCACGCGGCCGTCGCGGACGATGAGGTCGGTAACACGGGTATTGAAATGGTATTCGCCTCCACAACTGATGATGGTTTCGCGCATGCGTGCAATAATGGCGGGCAGACGGTCGGTGCCGATATGGGCGTGGACATCGACCATAATGTCGGGGTCAGCACCATGCTCAACGAAGAGGCGTAGCACCTCCCCAACATCGCCGCGCTTGGTGGAGCGCGTGTAGAGCTTGCCGTCGCTATAGGTCCCCGCGCCGCCCTCTCCGAAACACCAGTTGCTGTCAGGGTTCACCTCCTTGGTGCGCACAAGGTTGACGATATCTTTCTTACGTTCCTCCACGGGTTTTCCACGCTCAATAATGATGGGTTTCAGACCCAACTGCAAGGCTCGCAGGGCGGCGAAGAGGCCCGCGGGGCCGGCGCCGACGATGAGGACCTTACGGCTGGAAAGTGGAAAGTGGAAAGTGGAAAGATTGGTAGACGCGGACTGTGTAGCTTCACTTTCTTCTTTTCTCTTTCCACTTTCCACTTCCACGGTGCAGTGGTACACCACCTGGCGACGGCGACAGTCGATGCTGCGGCGGATAATGCGGAAAGGCTCAAGTTCCTCCTCACGGGTACCCAGTTCACGCGCCACAACGCGCCGCACGGCGGTCTCGGATGCATATTCCTCTGGGCTCAAGTCGACTTGAACCGTCTTCAACATACTATTATTCATAGTTTTCCAAAAGTAACCCCTTATATTTTCAAATTACAAAAATACAAAAAAAGTACATAAAGTATCACTTCAACGATAGAAAAGAGAAGTCGAATGCAGAGTGCAGCAGGCTAAAAGAGGGCTTCTCTTCCGGCTGCCGCCCTGATTCTCACCCGAGGACAGCGTGATGCACAGCACCCCGTTGGGGGCATACTGGATGGAACTGACGGAAAAATTGAAATCGGAATC
>ONLW01000040.1 GCA_900318835.1 uncultured Bacteroidales bacterium | reverse complement strand
CTAACTTTTAGAGGGTTAAACATTAAGACCTCAAAGATAATAAATAATTGTGACTTAGAGCACGTAAAATAGGATTGAGCGTATGCTGGCCTTGATTTTCCTTGCTATCAGCGCATGGGGGAGGAAATCTATTAAGTTTTTTATCTCGACTGGCTTATAATTCGGGAATTTTATCTAAATTTGCCATGCCATGTAGAATTTTGCTCCGTTTGTTTTCACACCATAAAGGTAGTGAAAATTCTGCAAATGGCAAAACTCTGGGGAACTTATTGTTCCTCAGAGACTTATAAAATATATTAACAGCAAATTAGGCATTTAGTTGCGGAATTAAGGTTTATTTAAAAGGTGAGGCTTATTTTGAAGTGGAGAAGAACCACGAGCTACCCTTCATCGTTCATACAGCCAACGATGACGTGCGCGTCACCGGCACTCACTTCAATGTCACTGCTTATAAGAAAAGCGGGCACTTCGAAGTGCAGCTTTTCGAGGGAGGCGTAACGCTGTATGACAATGCATCAAAGCAAACCGAGGCTGTGTTAAAACCCGGGCAGCGCTTTGTCAAGACGGATGGCGAGTCAAGCATTGAGCGGATTACACAAAGCCATTACCTCGACTGGAAAAACGGCATCATCGATGTGGAGGATGTGCCATTCCCCGACTTTATGGAGCGATTAAACGACTACTACAATATTCATATTGTCGTTACCAACCAACAGCTCATCAATTACCGTTGTACGGGTAAGTTCAAGATGAGTGAGGGAGTAGCCCACATCCTCGACGTCATTCGTATTGACCATCCTTTCAGTTATCGGCAGACGGGCAACACCATTTATATTGAATGATAAGCTGTCATTCAGCCACATGCTTGCACTTGCCGCTGAATTCGGTGAAGTCGACGCGAATAATGTTGACGCGGTGAAACGACTTCTCACTGTATTTATAACCGATAGCCTTGAACTCAGGCGAGAGCTTGTCGACAAGGAGGTGGAGGGCCCGCATCATCTCCTCTGGTGAGAGATGGATGTGGGCCTCGCCATGTAGAATGACGCTCTCGTACTCGGTGGTGAAGTTGCGGGGCAGCAGATGAACCCGCCCAATGATGCAGAACGATACTCGCGGATGCTGCTCCAGCGCCCTCAGCTTATGCCCCTCGGGTGCACAGTGGATGTAGATGGAGTGGTCGCCATCCCACACGTAGTTGAGTGGAACGCCATACCCCGATCCGTCGACATCCTGCATCGACAGCACTCCATATTCACTCTCACGCAGCAGCTCCAAGGCCCGCGCCTCATCCATCAGCCGGTCTTGCCGCCGCACCGTATTATTGACGTATTTCATCTGCTACTCTCCTATCATTTGTTATTTTATATAAGTTATCCAATCATTGTCTTCAAATCCTCATCGACAGTGGTGATGGTACCCAAGCCGAAGCTATCCTGCAGCACCTTCAATACACCGGGAGAAACGAAGGCAGGCAGCGTGGGACCGATATGGATGTTCTTCACACCAAGGCTCAGCAGAGCCAGCAACACGATGACAGCTTTCTGCTCATACCATGCAATGTTGAAGACGATGGGCAGGTCGTTGATGTCGGCAGCACCGAAGATCTCCTTCAGTTTGAGCGCCACCACAGCCCATGAATAGCTATCGTTGCACTGTCCGGCGTCGAGTACACGGGGAATGCCGTTGATGTCGCCGAGCGGCAGTTTGTTGTATTTGTATTTGGCGCAACCCGAGGTGAGGATGACCACATCCTTAGGCAGGGCACTGGCGAAGTCGGCATAGTAGTTACGGCTCTTCATGCGGCCGTCGCAACCGCTCATGACAACGAACTTACGAATGGCGCCGCTCTTGACAGCTTCCACCACTTTGTCGGCAAGGGCAAACACCTGGTCGTGGGCAAATCCACCGACAATCTCGCCGTGCTCAATCTCGTCGGGAGCCTGACAGTGGCGGGCCATCTCGATGACCTCGGAGAAGTCCTTGTGGCCGTCGGGGCGCGTAGCGATATGCTTCCAACCGGGGAAACCGGTGGAGTTGGCCGTGAACACGCGGTCCTTGTAATTGGCCTTTGACGATGGCGGCACGATGCAGTTGGTGGTGAAAATGATGGGGCCGTTGAAATGGGCGAACTCTTCTTTCTGCTTCCACCAGGCGTTACCGTAGTTGCCCACGAGGTGCTTGTATTTCTTCAGCTCAGGATAGTAGTGAGCCGGCAGCATCTCACCGTGGGTGTAGACATCGATGCCTGTGCCCTCAGTCTGCTCGAGCAGGTCAGCGATGTCATGGAGGTCGTGACCACTGATGAGGATGCCTGGGCGCTTGCCCACGCCGATGTTCACCTTGGTGACCTCGGGCTTACCATAGGCGCCAGTGTTGGCCTTGTCAAGAAGCGCCATGACGTCGACGCCATATTTACCCGTAGCGAGGAGCAGCTGCAGCAGGCTGTCGCCGTCGGCCTCTGGATTGGTGATGCCGGCCAGTGCCTCTGCCATGAAGCGCGTGATGTCGGCATTGCGCTGACCGAGTCGGGCGGCATGCTCATAGTAAGCGGCCATGCCCTTGAGCCCCAACACGATGGTCTCTTTGAGCGAGCGGATGTCCTCGTCGGTGTACCGGGCGAGTTTCCAGTAGCCCTGGATGGCCGCCTGGGCCTCCTGCCAGGTGCTCTTGGCCGCCTGGACATAGACGCTGCTGTCAGAGTAACCCTTCTTCCGCAGGGTCTCGGCGGTAAGATGGGCCTGGGCCTGGACGGCCTGCTGCTCCCGGATTGCGGTCATGCAGGCGGTATAATTGCTGTTGCTGCCCGCGGCGGAGGCCGCCGGCACCATCGCGGCGATCATGGAAACGCACAGCAGAGCCGCGATTAAAATCTTCTTCATGGTGTTCTCCTTCTGGGAGCGCCGTCACAGGAGATCTCAGGGGCACGGGCCGAGACCCCGGACAGGGCAGCTCCTTGTCTTCCAAACCTTCCTCACCCGGGCAATACCACCCAGGCCGGGCCTACCGGTGCATTATACACGATGGCGCGGCCTTTTTCAAATCCTGCCAAAGGGCGTTTTTCCGCGGTAACGCCGGGATTTCTTGGGTGATATCCACAAAAACGATGGGAGAATACCGCCATTCTTTTGCGTTTTGTTTCCATTTCGTTTTGATTTGTTACCATTCTGTAAATATTATAAGGTTTTTTCAGCGCTTTACACAAATTTTTTAGATGAATTATCGGCAATCAGCCGATTCTTCTGATAAAAAGTCTTTGTGCAAAAGGGGTCATACTCTTCGGCGTTTTCCCCACACGATGGTTAAAAATCGTGAAATTCCGGCTTCCGACGGGCCAGAAAGGCCTCCATGCCCTCCTTTTTGTCGTTGGTGGCGAAGGC
>ONLW01000043.1 GCA_900318835.1 uncultured Bacteroidales bacterium | reverse complement strand
TGAAACAGGCGTTTTCTCACCCTCAAAGTCCTTTTCCGACGATCAAACGCCTGTTTTCTGCCTTCTTCATTCTCTAGAATGCAAACTTTGGCGGGAGTACTTTTGTCGGATAAGTTATGCTTTGGTTGAAGCCTTCTGCTGCGCTTGTTAACCTCTCTCAAATTATCATTTTTTCTTCAGACCACTTACAGACCACGCAGAGGCTGCAAGTCAGGTTAAAACAAAATCAGCGGACACCCCTGCCATGGGAGTGTCCGCTGCTCTTTTTGTGAATTAATCCTCAATGTCCCATCGTGGCCGACAAAGAGATGCGGTCCGATGCTGAATGCCAGCAAGGTGATTGATGATTCCCGCCGACGGCCACAACAGCGTCGACTGCCCCACCACCAACTTTGATAGAGATTATTTGTTGAACTTCTTTCTTGTCAGAAATTCCCAAATGCGGTCCAGATAGGTGTAGCTGCCTGTTCCCGCCGAGGCCTCCCGTTGGAAGCAGTGCTTACGGAGGGCGAGCGTGTGCAGCTCACTCTGTACGCCCATGGCACGCATCTTCTCCCAGCACTTCACCGAGCCCATCGCGGCATAACCGTCGGCATCGCCATGCACGAAGAGCGTCGGAGCCGTCTTGAGGTCGAAGGAGAACTCGGGGTTGATGATGTCCCGGTCCTTGTTGCCACCTTCCTTGTTGCCCCCGTTGACGCCGTCAGAGAGAACATAAGCCGGATAGATGGCCACACCCCACTGCACATTGCAGGGCAGATTGTCAATGCTGTCTATCGGCAGATAGCTCTGGTGGAGCGAAGAGGTCACGCCGAGAAGCGTGAGATGCCCGCCGGCCGATGAGCCCATGATGCCGATGCGCTGTGGGTCAATACCATAGCTGGCAGCCTCATTGCGCACCATGCGGATAGCCCGCTGCAGGTCTTCCCAGGCAGTGGTGTGCTTGTCGAGTCCGCTTCCCTTGGGAGGGCGCGGTGTGCGGTATTTCATCGTGACCACGGTCATGCCTTTCTCGTTGAGGTATCGCCGCGCTGGCTCTACCTCGAAGCCGTCGGGGCTGTTGCCGTTGTAGGCCCCTCCCGAGTAGATGATTTGTATGGCATTGGTCTTACGTGTCTTGGGGAAAAAACATTCTATGTAGGGCTCGCACTGGTTGGCCTGAGCATCGGGCATCTTGCCCTTCGGCCACAGCATCTCCTTTTTGTAGTCCCCGTGGGTGTCGTGTGCATAGCGCTCCATGAGTGGCACTTCCTTATCCAGCTTGCCGAGAAATCCCATCTGCCGCATGAACTCGATGGCACGGTCGAGGCCCAGGGCACGGTGTCCAAAGTCTGGGTAGAGATGGAGCTCTGCCGGGATGCGCATCCTGCGCAGCTGGCGGTAGATGAGCGTGGAGCCGTTGGGCGTATAGGGGTCGAGGCCACCCTGATGCAGACTCATGGGACACGTCTTGGCATCAAACCTGAAGATGCTGTCCAACCGAACGTCAGTGCCATATCCCTGTCGTGAGGCCTTGGTGCCACGTGCTCCGTCGCTGGTGACATAGGCTGGCGCATTGAGAATGGCCCAGTTGATGTGGCACGACACGGTGTCGAGCTTGTCGACAGGACGATAAGCAGGTGTCAGAGAACTCGTTGCCAACAGCAATCCCATGTGCGAGCCTGCTGACATGGAGATAATGCCTATCCTCTCTGGGTCGTAACCTCGTTTCTTTGCCTCGCTGCGCACCAGTCTCACAGCACGTTGTCCGTCCTCCCAGGCAGCAGTATAATAAGGTATGCCCTCTGAGCGAGGAGTGCGATAGACGAGGCTAACACATTGCACGCCCTCGTCGGTCAACTTCTCACGCCATTGCTTGATGTATCGTGCATCGGAGAGATTATAGTACCCGCCGCCACTGATGAGAATCATGCAGGCACCCACCCGCTTGTCCTTGGCAGGGGCGTCAAACCATTCCAGATAGGGCAATCGATGCTTGTCAGCCTTGAACTCCTTGGCCTGAACCATCTCGCGGGTGGCTGCAATCTGTTGGGACTGTGCATCGGGCATCTTGCCCCGAGGCCAGAGATATTCTTTGTTATTGGCCGCAGAGAGCAGCAGCGGAAACAGAAGTAAGAAGAGGGTGACACGTAGTTGTTGCATGATGAAAAATGGCTTATGATGAAAAACTTGTTATTCCCTGCTGTTTACAGACCGAGTAGGAAGCTCTCGCCCTTGCGCATGAACAGACGATGGCCCTTCGCATTTAAGTGAGCCGTGTCGTTGGGTCCTTGGAAGAACAGTTTGCGGAACTGGGCA